>CAYOHP010000108.1:0-19825 GCA_964403795.1 uncultured bacterium
ACCGGTGCGAGCAGCCGGTCCCGGGCCGCGGCCCCCACCGGGCGACGACCCGGGGCGGGATCCATGAGGGCCGCCACCAGATCCTTGGTGCGGCCCTCGGCCTTCTCGAAGCCCGGCTTTGGGAGCGGGTTCCCGGCCAGGAACCCGAGCAGGTGGTGGGCCTCGAAGGGGTCCCGTCCCTCCAGGATGCGGAAGCCCGAGGCCCCCAGCGAGTAGGCGTCGGAGGAGGGTGTGGCTTCACGGCCGGCCAGGCACTCGGGGGCCAGGTAGGCGAGCGTCCCGGTGAGCGCCCGGGTCTCGGTCAGCCGGGTGCGGGCGACGTCGGTGTCGAGCACCAGCCCCAGATCGAGCAGTACGGCCCGGCCGTCCTCGGTACGCACCACGTTGGCCGGCTTCACGTCGCGGTGCACGAGCCCGTGGGCGTGGAGGTGGTCGAGGCCCAGGGCCGCCTGGACGAGAGCCGCGAACCCGAGCCCGGGGTCGTCGAGCTGGGCCAGGTTGCGACCTTCGAGGTACTCCATCACCAGGTAGGGAATCCCCTCGGCCTCGCCCTGCTGGTAGACGGCTACCAGATTCTGGTGCCGGAGTTCGGCGAGCGACCTGGCTTCTCGCTGGAATCGGGCGGCCTCGCGGTCTCCCGCCTGGTGGAGCAGCTTGATGGCCACCGGCCGGTCGAGCTCCAGGTCACGGGCCTTCACGACCCGGCCGAAGGCCCCGGCACCCAGCAGCCCCAGGGGCTCGAAACGCTCCGCCAGCCCGGCGGGGAGGCGGCATCCCGGGGCGACTCCCAGGTCTCCGCGATGGGCGTCCCCGGCCATGCGACCGAGGGTATCACCGGATTCTTCACCGGGGGGGTTCCCACCCTGCAGGGAGGCGGCTATATTCCCCCGCTCGTTGGCCCGACAGGGGGGTCGGCGGGCAGAGGAGCGAGGATTTCGATGCTCAGCCGTCTGCTCGGGTCGCTACTTGCCGCTTGCCTGGTGGTGCCGCACGCGGTCGCCGCCGACACCCCGGGGCCCACCCAGGGTCTGACCCCCGAGGAGCGCGCCTACCTGCGCGACCACCGGGACGAGTACCTGCGCGACAAGCGCAGCCAGGAGACCACCCGGGCTCCCAAGGACATCATGGCCGCCCCCGGCGAGTTCGAGCCGGTCGACGGGATCATGGTGGCCTGGACCCAGTTCACCTCGACGCTGACCGCCATGGTCAAGGAGATCGTCACCCACGCCAAGGCCTATGTCGTGGTGCAGGGCGACTCCGACGAGGCCCGCGCCAAGCGCCAGCTCCAGCAGGCCGGGGTCGACATGGCGAAGGTGCGCTTCCTGCGCTCGTCCTTCGATGCGGTGTGGATCCGGGACTACGGCCCCAACTTCGTGCACACCAAGGATGGCGACCTGCAGATCGTGGACCTGGTCTACAACCGGCCCCGGCCGCGGGACGACGCGCTCCCCTCGAAGCTCGGGCCCCAGCTCCAGACCGCGGTCCACAAGGCCGGACTGATCCTGCCCGGCGGCAACATCATCTTCGACGGCCAGGGCGGCGTGATCCTGACCGACATGGTCTTCGATGGCCAGCACGGCAGCGACCCCGACCTCACCATGGACCAGTTGAAGCAGTACATGAAGGACTACTTCGGGGTCACCAAGGTGATCGTGCTCGAGCAGATGTTCGAGGACGGGACCGGCCACGTCGACATGTTCTGCAAGCTGCTCAATCCGACCACCGTGATCGTGGGCGAGTACGCCAAGCCCTCCGACGGAGCGGCCGGGAACTTCGAACTCCTGAACCGCAACGCCGAGAAGCTCAAGGGCGAGACCAACGGCGCCGGCGAGCCCTTCCGGGTGTTCCGGATCCCGATGCCCCGCTACGACGGCAACAGCTACACCCACACCAACTCGGTGATGGCCAACGGGAAGGTCATCGTCCCGGTCTACGGGAAGGCGACCGACGAGGCGGCCCTCGAGGTCTACCGCTCGTTGCTCCCCGGCTACGAGGTGGTGGGGGTCGACTCCAACGCCCCGATCGGCTCCAACGGTGCCCTGCACTGCATCTCGCACGAGGCCAACGGCGACCCGTTCGTGATCGACCACGCCCCGCTGGCCAGCGTGGCGCCGGGCGCCCCGGTGGCGATCGAGGCCAAGCTGGCAGCCCATTACCCGGTCGCCGAGGGCAGCGTGGCGGTGTACTGGCGGGCCGGGAACCAGGGCGAGTTCCAGCGCCTGGGTCTCGCCACCGAGGCGGCCGTGACCGGCGTCTACACCGCCGAGATCCCGCCCCAGGCCGCCGGTACCCGGATCGAGTACTACCTGAAGGCCGAGGATACCCGGGGCATGTACGAGACCTCGCCGGAGGATGCCTCCGAGTCGAACGTCCACGCCCTGGTCGTGGGTGCTCCCCCGACCGCGGCGGTGTCCTTCCTCCGGTAGCGGGAGTCCCCGGTAGGGGGAGTCTGCGACGGCGTGGGACGCCGGGCCTTGGCGGCCCGGCTTCCCGCGTCAGCGGGCCTTGCGGGACGACGCCGTTGGGCTGCGTCCCGCCAGGCCCTGCTGCCAGTTCCAGGCGTCCCGCATCGACTCGTCCAGGCTGCGCTTGGCCCGCCACCCCAGGGTGCTCTGGGCCTTCCCGACCCCGGCCCAGATCTTCACGATGTCGCCGGGGCGCCGGGCTCCGATGCGGTAGGCCAACGGCTTCCCCGAGGCCCGCTCGAAGGCAGCGATCGCCTCCAGCACCGAGACGCCCTTGCCGGTCCCGACGTTGAAGACCTCGTTCGAGCCAGGCCCGTTGCCGCGCTCGCGGCGCACCCAGAACAGCGCGGCCACATGGGCCTCGGCCAGGTCCATCACGTGGATGTAGTCGCGGATGCAGGAGCCGTCGGGAGTGGGATAGTCGTTGCCGAAGACCGTGAGCTCGGGCCGGAGCCCTGCCGCGGTCTGGGTGATGTAGGGCACCAGGTTCTCGGGGACCCCGAGCGGGAGCTCGCCGATCTTCCCGCTGGGATGGGCCCCGATCGGGTTGAAGTAGCGCAGCGTCACGAAGTCGACCGGGAACCCGGCCCGGACCGCGTCCCGGATCATCTGCTCGCTGGCCTGCTTCGAGAATCCGTACGGCGACTCGGCAGGACGGGTGGGGGTCTCCTCGGTCACCGGCAGGGTGTCGGGCTCCCCGTAGACCGTGCATGACGACGAGAAGACGAAGCTGCGGATCCCCTGGCTCCGGGCCAGGTCGAGCACGGTGACCATCGAACCCAGGTTGTCCCGGTAGTACTTGAGCGGGTCGCGCACCGATTCGCTCACCGACTTGGCGGCCGCGAAGTGGATGATCCCGGCGAAGGGGCCGCACTTCTCGACCACCTGCCGCATCTTCCGGGCATCGCCGCAATCGACCGCGAAGTGCCGGAAGCGCGTCCCGGTCAGCTCCTCGAGGCGGTCGAGCACGGCCGGCTCCGAGTTCCGGAAATCGTCCACGATCACCGGCTCGAAGCAGGCCTCCCGCAGGGCCACCACGGTGTGCGAGCCGATGAACCCGGCGCCGCCGGTGACCAGCACCCGCGGCCAGTCCGGGTCGCCCCGGCCGGAACCGGCGGCGGCGGCAGGGGAGCGGGCCGACGATTTCCCGGAGCGCTTGGCCATGGGGGCACTGTACACGCGCCCGTGGTAACTTCCCCGGGGTGGAGAACCGTCCCGCAGCCCCCGAAGCGAAGCCCGCACCGATGGTGGAATCGGACCGTTTCGAGGCCGAGCAGGTGGGATGCTCGGCGGTGGTCACGGGCCTGTTCCTCTCCGGGGTGCTGTGGGCGAACCAGCTCCCTCTGCTCGTCCCCGTGCTCTGGCTGGCCCTCTACGGGGTGTGGCGCTTCACCCTCGCGACCTCCCGGGTCTCGCGGTGTCCGGTCTGCGACCGGGAGCTCCGGTTCCAGGACGACGTGGCGTTCTGCCCCGACTGCTTCGTCTGGTTCAAGGTCGTCGGGGACCGCCTGCACCGGATCGAGGGCGACCACGAGACCAGCGGGCTCGGCTTCGAACTCACCCTGGGTACTCTCGGCCTGCCGGGGGCACCGGTGCTCTTCCCCTGGGGCGGTCGCTGCTCTGCCTGCGACGCCCCGGCCACCGAAGTCGTCCGCCTCGCCCCGGCCTCGGTGACCGCCGAGCACCTGGCCGGAGCCTTCCAGGAGATCACGACCGCCACCCTCGAGTTCCCGGTCTGCGCCCGGCACACTGCCGCGGTGCGCACCTCGGGGGGCGCGCTCCGCTTCACCCACCACCGCACCTGGCGGGAGCTGGTCGACGCCAACCGCTGACCCGGACAGGACCCCGCGGGTCCTCCTCGGAGGCGGGCGAGGGATACCCCTGCCGAGCGGAGCCGAGCCGTGCCGGGACCGGGCCGCAGCCGCCCCCCGGCTACCTCAGGTCGGGAATGCCCTCGTCGCCGAAGACCTTCCAGAGGTCCCCGGGCAGGCCCTGGAAGGCGGCCTGGTAGCGTTCGGCCGACTCGTCGGCGCCGGGGGCCTTGCGGATCAGGATGCGGGCGATCCGGCCCGGATTGGCCCGGGCCACCTCGGCATAGATCTCGGGATCATGCTCGCCCGAGTCCCCCACCAGCACGAAGCGGCGGCGGGGATGCAGCCGGAGGATCGCCCCGATGGCCTTGGGCTTGTGCTCGGCGCTCGATTCGGCCACGCCGGCCGCCTCCTCGGTGTCCCCCCAGAAGTTCCGGAGGTGCATGCCTCCCTGGGGGAACCCGGTCTCGTCCATCCAGCCGACCAGGCTCGGGTAGAGGTGCATGGGGGATCCCGAGACGTAGTGGAAGGCGGCCCCGGCCGCGGCCCACTGGGCGTAGCGCGCCGCCATGCCCGGCACCGCCGCGAACGGGCGCAGGAAGGTGTTCCGCAGCATCTCCTTGCGATCGAGGACATGGGTCACCTTGAGGGTGTCGTCGATGTCAGAGATCACGCCCAGTCCCTCGGGCGGGACCAGGCGGATGGTGCCCTCGAAGCGCCGGTCGTCCCCGTCCGGGAGGACCGCGGCGTAGCGCAGGGTGCCGTCTCCTCCCCCCGGGGGCTGGGCGGTGGACGCCAGGGACAGCTCGGCGGCCAGGACCCCGTCCGAGGCGGTGCGGGGCAGATCGAAGTCCTTCCCCCCCACCCGGACGGTGATGTCCTTGCGGCTCTCGCTGTCGACCAGGAACATCTCGGCCCGGGCCCGGAAGATGGCGTCCACGTCCGAACCCGGCGGCAGGCCCAGGGTCTTGACGAGGGCCTTCAGGAGCAGGCGGCGCTTGAGCGAGTTCCGCTCCGGCTCGAAGACCCAGCCCCGAACCGGCATGGTCCAGGAGCCGGCACCCGGATCCAGGGCGGCCCCGGTCCGGAAGAACAGGATCTCCTCGTCGCTCTTCAGGCCCGAGGCGGTCGCCCGGGCCGTGGCACCGAGCAGCAAGGAGAGTGCGATCAAGGCGGCAGGGAGGCAGCGCATGGCGGGATCCTTCACCGTCGACTGGGACCGCATGGTAGCAGACCGGCCGTCCGGAGGCTGGCTCCAGCCCTGGGAACCGCGTCGTCTTCGCCCCGGTGGGCAGACGCCTACCGGAACGCTGCCTTCCACTTGTCGTCGGTCTCGCTGGGGGTCCGCCGGTTGACCAGCGCCTGGACCCGGTGGTGCCGGGGGCGGCTGGCGGCATCGACCTCGCCCCGCTCCTCCTGGTCGACCCTCTGGGGCGAGGCGAACCCGACCACCACCTGGAAGAAGCTCTCGTTGCCCTTGCCCTCGACCGGCTTCACCTCGAATTCGGTGATGTGGCCTGCACCCGAGGTGCGCCCCAGTCCGAAGGTGGTGATCCGTCCGTCGTCCCCCCGCCGGGTCACCAGGCGCTTCTCCTTGTCGAATTCGTACTTGATGTCGGTCTCCACCCCGCTGGTGTTGTAGGTGAGGATCCGGGGCGAAGTGCCCATGATCGTCTCCCGGGGGCTGTTGCGGCTGGCGCTCCGGATGTCGCGTTTCACATGCTCCATGAGCAGGCTGGCGTCCCTCAGGTATCCCAGGGTGTCGAGCATCTTCTCCGAGATCCGGGTCTGGGAGAGGAGCAGGCGGTAGAGCACGATGATCAGGACGGTCGAGACCGCGGCCGCGATCAGGATCTCGAGGATGGTCACGCCCCGGCGCTTCACCCCGAACCTCCCCGGTAGGGGTCCGCCAGCACGGTGCGGAGCTCGACGCTGCGCGGCACGGTCCGGGAGTCCCCGGTCGAGCGGTTCACCTGATGGACCGGCCATTCGACCCGCACCACCACCGTGACGTACTGACCGTCGGCGCTGCGCACCAGGTGGTAGTAGCGGGTGAAGACGTCCTCCAGGGGCGGCACCACCAGCGGCTCCTTGAAGTAGCGGCCCTCGAACTCGGCGAACGCCGCGGGGTCGCCCACGGTCGCGGGCGTGGGGCCGGCCGGCATGGAGGGGGCACCGGTGCCGGGAGCCGTGGGGACGGCCACGGCCGGCTCCGTGAGCAGGTCGAGTTCCAACCCCATCGACGAGTTGTAGGCGGCCCAGCGATTGTCGCTGCCCCGGAGCTGCACCATGGTGCTCGGCAGCCGCATCACGTTCCGGAACCCGAAGGTCCGGAGCGCCTCCAGCAGGTTCGAGGCGTGGTTGGCGGCCTGCACCTGGCGCAGCGAGATCCGGGTCTGGGTGGTGCCGCCCATGATCGCCCACACCAGCGGGATGATCCCGAACGTCAAGACCGCGATCGCGATCAGGATCTCGGTGAAGGTGAAGCCGCGTCGCGGTCGGGCTCGGGCTCGGGCTCGGGGGATCAAGGATCACCCTCCCCCGACATGATCGACATGCGGTGGATCCGCGGCTCGATCACATGCACGAAGCTCTCGGCGCTCTTCAGGGCGCTGTCGTACGCCACCAGGATCCGGCCCGACCTCGGCTCCGTCTCGGCGTTCCACTTGCCGGTGGCGAGCGCCCCCGAGAGCACGAAGGAGCTGCTCCCGAACTCCACGTCCTTGGCCACGATCATCGCCTTGACGGTCTCGATGTCCCCCCGGAACACCACCTTGTCGGCCACGATGGTGAGAGGCTTGTCGGAGGCCACGCTGCCGCCGATGGTGACCGTCCCCGGCACCACCAGCACCCCGCCGCCCCGCACGAAGGTGGCGCCGTCGGCGAACACCGTGCAGTCCCCCGCGGTGCGCACCACGTTCCCGAAGTTCACCGTCCGGATCCCGCCCGAGGTGGCGGTGGAGGCGCTCGGCCCGAAGCGGTCCCGGAACTCCTCGTCGGTGAGCCCGTCCCAGCAATAGCGGGCGCCCCGGTGGTAGGGCTCGTCGATCTGGGCCTTTGCCGGCGAGTCGGTGGCCGGCCCGTACTCGTCCATGAAGAAGAAGCCCTTCTTCAGGTAGGCGTCGCCCTTGCGGGCGGTGTGGATCTTCTTCAGCAGCTCGTCGTCCAGGGCCCGGTCGAACTTCTTGCCCTCCACGTCGTCGACCTCGGCGAGCCAGTCGTTCTGGCCCTTCACCCGGTAACCGATGCCCTCCCGCACCTCGGGGGCCACGCTCTGGGCCAGGAGTTCCGCCCGCTCCGCCTCGCCCTTGCCGAAGAGCTCCTTCAGCTCGTCGAACATGTAGCGCATCGAGTAGTTGTAGGGCTGGACCCGGGCGGGGTTGGTCATCACCGGGCGCAGGTAGGCGTCGAAGACGTCGTCCTCCTTGCCGCCGTACTCCGCCTCGAAGGCCTTCTGGAAGTTCTTGGGGAAGGCCTGTGCCGCGCCCCCCGCACCGGTCCCCCCGGACCCGCTCCCCCCGCCCGTTCCCGAGCCCGAGGAAGCGCTCTCGTTGGACCAGGGATCCGGCAGCGAGAACGGGTAGCGGCCCTTGTCGGCGGCGTCGGTCTCCCCGGTCTGGGCCCAGTAGTCGCCCTTGGAGGGAGCTCCCGGGCTCGGCCCCGGGTAGGCCGAGGCGATCGCCTCGGAGGGCATCTCCACCGAGCTCGGGTCGTTCTTCAGCATCGACCACACGGCGTGCCCGGCGAGCAGAGCGCCCCTCACGTCCTCCTCGGTGAAGTTCTCGCCGGCCCGGGTGCCGGCGTCCCGCAGCATGCCGGGGTCGCCGCTCCGGACCGCCTTCTCCATCTCCTCGGGGGTGAGGTAGCTGGCGTAGGCGAAGCAGCGGAGCAGCTCCTCGAAGTACGGCGCGCCCTGGGCGTCGATCCAGGGGCCGCCGTTGCGTCCGGCGGCGAAGAAGCCCTTCTTGTAGAGGGTCAGGATCATGGGCGAGATCCCGCCCTGGATCCGGTCCGGGAAGTCCTGCAGGCCCCGGGCCTTGGAGGCGGCCTCGGCGGCGGCCTTCACGTCCTCGGGGGTGGCGTCCTTGGAGAGCTCCCGGGGCGGCATGAGCGAGTGCTCGAAGAGCTTCGAGACCTTGTCCTGGTCCTCGTTCACCCAGAAGCGGCTCATGGCCGGGAGCAGTCGCCCCGCCAGGCCCCATCCCGAGATCGGGTACCAGGTGCCGTTGACCGCCTTCTCGTGGCGGTTCCAGTCGACCCGGGCATCCCAGACCCAGATCGGCTGTTCGGCCTCGGGCGGAGCGCCCCCTCCCGACAGAGGGAAGTGCTTCTTCTTCACCAGCTCCTTCCAGCTCTTGAAGTACTCGATGGGCCCGGCCTGCACCTCGAAGCTCTGGCCGGTCGAGGGATCGTCGTCCCCCCGGCGCTGCTTGTAGCCGCCCAGCGAGAGCACCCTCCGGTACACCTTGCCGAGCACCAGGCTGGCCCCCGCCGAACTCCCGTTCCAGGAGAAGCTGGCGTCCCCGGACTGCCCGCTGCGCTGGAACTGCTGGCCGTTCTTCACCCCGAAGAGCTTGAGGCCCGAGCTGTAGACGTCCTGCCCGCCTTCGAGGCCGAACCCGAACTTGGCGTACTGGGGCTGGCCCCATTCCTTGGCGTAGCCGTAGTCCTTGCGCACGAAGTAGTAGAGCGGCAGCCCGGAGCTCTTCACCCCCGGGAAGGTCTTCTTGACCTCCAGCTCGTCGAGCTGGTCGAGCACCTTGATCATCTTCTGCAGGGTCTCCAAGGCGTTCGACAGCTTGTTCTTGAGCCATGTCCAGGCCCGGGAGAAGAACCCGCCGCCCCCCTGCGAGCTGCCGTCGGCGACCTTCTTGGCCTCCTCCATGAAGCTCGAGAAATCGGTGTCCCAGACCTTGTAGAAGTTGGTGGTGGCGCCCTGGTAGAGCTGGAAGCTCTCCGAGAACTCGGCGTCGTCGTTGCCGGCCGCCAAGTTCAGGTACACCGGGTCCTCGCCGCCCAGGTAGAGGTAGCCGATCTGGTTCTGGAAGGGATTGCCCTCGGCCTTCGGCAAACCCTGGCCCATCACGCCCCCGCCCGGGGAGATGAAGATGGCGCCTCCGCCCCCGAAGCCCCGCATGTCGTTCGCCACCCGGTTGTAGCCGACCCGGCCGGCGAACTCGTCGAACTTCTCGCCCTCCTTGCCGGCCTCCTTCACGTAGAGGGCGAACTGTCGGAAGAACCGGGGAGTACGCAGGATCCGCTTGAACTCGTACTCGGTCTGGACGGTGCGCTTGGGGACGATGAAGGAGAGCGTCCCGGGCAACGAGAACCCGACCCGGGTCTCGATCTCGACCAGCCCCTCGACCTCGTTGCCCTTGGCGAAGAGGCCTCCGGCCTCGCTCCCCACCGACTCCTGGATCGACTGGTACTTCGAGCCGTCGTCGGCCGCGAAGTACTTCAGCTTCTGGGGGTCGACCCGGGCGCTGACCTCGATGGTGGGCTCCCACTCCGAGCCCTTGCGCCACAGGTGGAGCGCCCGGGCCAGCGCCACCACGTCCTCGGTGATGTCGACCTTCTTGCCCTGGGCCTCGATGATCTCGACCAGGCGGTCCTGGGCCTTGCCCCGGGCGATGGCATTCACGCCGTCGATCAGGGCCAGCGACTTCTCGTTGTAGTAGGCGTGGTGGAACTGCTTGTGCGACGACTGCAGGCTGAACTGGATCGCTCCGACGACCACCCCGAGGACGAACAGGATCGAGAGGGCGATCATCGCCACGCTGCCGTGGCGCGATCTTGGTCGTTGCATCGGCACTTCCGTCAGCTTACCGATCCCGCGGAAGGGTGGCAAGGGGCGAGGGAAGGCCGGGAGCGGCTCTCCGTGCCGGGTTTCGAGGCTAGGAGCCTGTGGGCGTAACGGACGTCGCACCGAGGGCGAGCAGGCGCCCCGCCTGCAAGGCGATCGACGAAGCGAGCAGCGGATCCTGCTTGCGAGGAGAGCGCTGCCGCAGGCGGGGATGCCTGGTCGGCCGAATGCAGTCGGTTACGCCGACAGGCTCCTAGCGATCCCGCAGGGACTCGAACCCGACCGAACCCTCGCCGGGCCGGCCGGCAGCCTCGGAGGCGGCCCCGTCGATCGGGGTCGTCGAGGTCCCGACCGGGAGCGCCGGGCGCTCGCCGGTCGCGGGAGCCAGGACCCCGTCGCCGGTCACGGTCGAGGAGGCACCGGGCATCGGTACGGCTTCGCCGCGGGCCAGCACGTCGGCAGGGGGCGGCAGGTTCCAGGCGTAGTACTCCCGGGCCTCGAGCGGGCGGACGGCCGCCAGCTCGGTCCCGGCCACGCTGGTGGCCTGGCCCTGCTTGAGGAGCACCTCGGAGAGGGTGACGCCGGAGCGGGGATCCACGGGGCTGACCGCCACCACCGACTCGAAGACCGAGACCTCGGTCTTGAAGCCCTTGAGCAGGGTGGCCCGCAGGTGGTGGGCCAGGGTGAGGGGGGTGCCGGTGGCCGAGAGGGGGGCATTGGTGCCGGCGGTACCCAGGGTGCCGTCGGTGGCGCCCTGCTCGGCGATCCGGAGGATCTCGGCCCGGTCCAGGGGGGCCCGGTCGACCTTGACCGCGAAGATGGTCCCTCGCACCGAGGCTACGGCATTGGGTGTACGGGCCTCGAAACGGCTGCCCTTCTTCTCGACCTTGATCCATGTGTCGCCCTGGTAGACCCGGAGCGCCTGGTCGAGGATCTGCACCAGACTCTGGCTCTTGATCCGGACGTAGGTGCGGTCGGGGTACTCGAGTCGTGCCGAAGCTTCCGAAGCGGTGCGGATCCGGTCCTCGTAGCCGACCCGGTCCCCGGGGCGGATCGCCTCCCAGGCCAGGTTGCCTTTGCGCATGACCTCGACCCGACCCTCCGGGATCACCCGGATGGTGGCCTCGGTCTCGGCGACGCCGGGAGCCGCGGCCAGCTCCACCGGGGGAGGGGCCAGGGCCGTGGCGACCGGGCCCGGGTTCACCATGCGGGCGGTGACCGGGGCGCGCAGGGGGTCGGGGACCTGGGAGTGCCAGCCCACCACCACCGCCACCAGGAAGACCGCCGCCGCCGCCAGCCCGTAGCTGGCCGGGGAGGCGAAGAAGCCCAGCTTCCTCGGACCGAGCAGGGTCACGAAGGAGATCTTGCGGATCGCCTCCATGATGGAGCCGGACAGCCCCGCCGGGCTCTCCACTTCCATCTGCTCCATGGTCTGGAACATCTTCCGGTAGAGCTTGAAATCCCACCGGCAGCTGCCGCAGTCGCGCAGGTGCTCCATCAGGAGATCCCGGCCCGAGGCGTCCAGCTCCCGGTCGAAGTACTCGTGCAGTCTTCGCTCGAAGGTCTCGCAGGCCATTGACTTCCGCTACCTGGTCTCCGCGGCCCCTCGGCGTGAGGGGGACCGTCGTCTTCCCGTACTACGGCCGTGTCGCCCCGAGGTTTCCTCCCGGGCCAGGGATTCCTTCTCCCGGTCCGAACCCGCTCCTGGAGCCGGGTTCAGCCATCCTGACGCAGCCGGGTCTCGAGGAAGGTCTTCATGAGCTTCCTGGCCCTGAAGATGCGGGCCTTGATGGTGCCCATGGGCAGGTTCAGGATCCCCGAGATCTCCTTGTAGGAGAAGTTCTGGATGTGGCGCAGCACCACCACGGCCTTGTAGTCGATGGGCAGGAGGTCGATCCCCTCCCGGATCACGCCCTGGAGCTCGGTCGACTCCAGCCGCTCCTCGAGCTCCTCCTCGGTCGAGGCCCCGGTCGAGCCCTCGTCGAGCAGGGCCCCCTCGGCCCCGGTGGCCATGATGGTCTCGAGGCTGGCGGCCTGGGCGGGTTTGGAGCGGTGGTAGTCGATGCAGAGGTTGGAGACCGTCTTCAGCAGCCAGGACGAGAACTTGAACTTGGGGTTGTACTTGTCGAGCGAGCGGTAGACCCGGATGAAGGCGTCCTGGGCGATGTCCTTGGCCCGTTCCGGGTTCGAGGTGAGGCGGAAGGCGAGGTTGTAGACCCGGCGATGGTACTTGTCGACGAGACCCCCGAAGGCCTCCTTGCGGCCTTGGAGGCACTGCCGGATCAGCTTGTAATCCTCGTTGTCGATCTCCACCGGGCTCTTCGGATCCTTCGCCGGCCGCGGACCGGTTGTGCCCTCCCGCCGGGACGCGGAGACGCCCGGGCGCGAGGACCCTGGCCTAGCGTGCCATGCAGCTCCCGGCCCTAGCCAGGACGACGGGTTCCGCCCACATGCAGGGGCCACGGGCGGGCCTTTGCGCGATCCAGGTCCGGGCCCGGGACCGGGTAGCCGGCGCCACCCATTATCGCCCGTGGATCTGGTGGTACTCCGAGTGGTCGTACCCCAGGCTGGCCATGAGGGCCCCCAGGGTGTCGGCCATGTCCCCGAAGGTATGGATCCAGCTCATGGTGTCGAAGCGCCCGGACCAGACCCTCCCTGCCGGGTCGCCGATCCAGGTCCTGAGGACCTGTCGCGAGCGGTCCAGCACCTGGGCCCCCCGGGATCCGGCGATCCCCAGCATGCGCTCGAAGACCGGGCGGTTGAACCCGTGGCGGAAGCGGCGCTGCAGGAACCAGCGGAAGGTGGCCCGGCTGGCCGGGAAGTGCTCGTAGACCGGGGCGTCCGCGGCCCATGCGGTGACGGCCCCCCGCCTGCGGGCCTCCTCGAAGAAGTACGTGTCCTCGCCTCCGGAGAGGTTGAACTCGGTGCGGAACCGGAGGCCCCAATCCCGGACCAGCCGGGCCCGGAAGACCACGTTCCGGGTGGCCGCCAGGCAGTGGTACCCCTCGAAGGCCAGGACCCCTGTCGGGATCCGGGGAGCCGCCCAGAACTCCCGGCACCAGCGGGCACAGCCCTCGGGAAACATGAGGTGGGCCGGGCCGGTGACCACATCCGCCCGGCAGGTCTCCAGGACCCGGAGCGATTCCGCCAGCCAGCCGGTCGCCACCACGTCGTCGTCGTCGAAGAACGCCAGGGCATCGACGCCCCGGGCCACGGCCTCTTCGATGGCGCGGTTGCGTACATGCACCACGCCCCGTTGGGGAACCCTGGCGTAGTGCAGGGGGAAGGGCATGCGGGAGGCGGCCTCCGCATGGATCGGGGCGGCCGACCCGTCGGGGTTATTGTCCAGGAGCAGGACCTCGAACCGCACCCCCTCCGGGACCGCCAGCTTGGAGACCGACGCCAGGCAGTCGCGGAGGAACCAGGGTCGACCGCAGGTCGGGATCGACAAAAGCACGCTGGTCACGGCATCGCTCGCCACGGGTCGCTCCGGAAGCTACCAGAGGGGGCTCGTGGAGGTCCACGCCGCGCCCTGGGCTTGGTCGGCCGGATCCCCGCCATGGTAGAAGTCGGGCGCGGGAGGCCAATCCAACGTGGTGATCGTCGAGGCCCTCCGCCGAGCCTGGGGAGTGCTCCCGCCTGCCCGGCGCCGCTCCTTCCTGGCGACCGGGGGGCTGGTGGCCTTGGCGGGCGCCGGCGATCTCCTGGCGATCGCGGTCTGGTACCCGTTCCTCCGCGTGCTCCTCGACCCCGCCTCGGTGCACGACCCAGGGATCGTCGCCCGCCTCTACGCCTGGTCAGGGTCCGGGGCGGTACCCGACTTCCAGGTCTGCCTGGGAGCGGTGGTGATCGGGGTGCTGGTGGCCAGCGCCGGCCTGAACCTGGTCACCGAGGTCCAGACGACCCGGTTCGGATGGGGGGAGAAACGACGGCTCTCCCTGCTGGTGCTCGGACGCTTCCTCCGCCTTCCCCATCCGGACCTGATCCGCAGGAGTTCCGCGGAGATGGGGCGCGACGCCGTCGCCCATGTCGACCACTTCGTCGATATCGGGCTGGGAGCGCTCTTCCGCATCGCGTCCTCGTCGCTGGTGGCGGGCTCCATCCTGGTCGGGATCCTGGCCACCGACCCATGGCTGGCAGCGGCCAGCGGCGCCGTCACCGGGGCGGTCTACGCGGCGATCTACGCCTTCGTGCAGCGGAAGCTCCGCGAGCTGGCCCAGGCCAGCCACGGGGAGGCCTACCGGGTGACCCAGGCCGCCGGTGACGCACTGGGCATGGTCAAGGAGGCCCGCTGCCCGCCTGAGCGGGCCATGGCCGGTGCCGGCTTCCGGGAACGGCTGGCAGCCTTCAACGAGATCCTCTGCCTCCGGCAGCTCTACGACGAGGGACCTACCCCGCTGGCGCTCTCGATGGCCCAGCTCGGCATCCTCCTCGGATGCGCCTACGCGGTGACCTCCGGGGATCCCCGCTCCCAGGCGCACCTCGGTCTCCTGGCCGTGGCCCTGGCCCGATTGATTCCCGAGGCCAAGGCGCTTTACCGGGGGGTGCTCGAACTCCGCCACGTCGAGCCGGTCTCGATCCGCCTGGCTGCCCAGGCCCGGGAGGCCGCGGCCCTCGATCCGGATCCCGCTCCCGTGGGTCGCCTGGTGGCGACGGCTTCCGTCCGGTTCGAGGCGGTCGGCTTCCGCTACCGACCGGACGGGCCGGAGGCGCTCTCCGAGGTCACCCTCGAACTGCCGGCCCGCGGCTTCGTCGCCCTGGTGGGACCTACCGGGGGCGGCAAGACGACCCTGGCCGACCTGCTGACCGGGGTCCTGGCGCCCACCCGGGGTCGCCTCCTGGTCGACGACCGGGAACTCGACGCGGCCGCCCGGCCGGCCTGGCGAGCCGGCGTGGGCTACGTCCCGCAGACCGTGTTCCTGAGCCAGGACACGATCCGAGGGAACGTCGCCTTCGGGGTGGACGAGGCCGACCTCGACGAGGGAGCGGTGGCCCGGGCGATCGAGTCCGCCGGACTCGCCGGGGTCGTGGCCGACCTGCCGGAAGGCGACCGGACCGTGGTGGGCGAGCGGGGCCTGGCGATCTCGGGGGGCCAGCGCCAGCGGATCGGCATCGCCCGTGCCCTCTACCGCGATCCCGGGCTGCTGGTGCTCGACGAGGCCACCAGCGCCCTGGATCCGGAGACCGAGGCCGCCATCCTCCGGGAACTCGTCCGGCTGTCCGCCGACCGTCTGGTGGTGCTGGTCTCCCATCGCCTGGAGTCGGTGGCCACGGCCGACCTGATCTGCCTGGTAGGGGAAGGCAGGGTGCGCGCTCTCGGGACCTGGAACGAGCTCCAGAAGTCCTCCCCGGTCTTCCGGGCCATGGTCGCGGTCGGCCGGGACGATCCCATGGAGGCCGGCGTGGCACCCGGGCAGGCCGTTACCGGCATGGGGCGGCCATGTCCCTGAGGGAGCTGGTCCGGAGGATCCTGGAGACGCTCCCGCCCGCCAGCCGCCGTCGCCTGGCCCGGGTCTGGGCGGTGCTCTCGGTGGTGGCACTGGTGGAGGCCGGGGTACTGGCCTCTTGGTATCCGGTGGTCCTGCTGGCCACCGACGCCGAGGCCTTCGGGCGCTCCCCCTGGCTGGGGGCGGCCGGGACCTGGCTCGGCCTGGACGCTCGCCGCGAGCTGCTGCTCGCCCTGGTGGCGCTGGTCGCGGTGCTGGTCCTGCTGGTCACCGGGCTCCGGGTCGGGGCCACCCTCTACGCCACCCGGTTCGCTTTCGACGAGCGGACCGGGCTCTCCGTCCGACTCCTGGAAGCCTATCTCTGCCAGCCCTACCAGTGGCTCCTCGAGAAGAACACCACCGAACTGACCCGGGAGGTCGTGGAGGTCGTCCCCCGGCTGGTGGAGACGAACCTGATCTCGCTGTTCCGGATCTACTCGGCGGGGTTCCTGGCCGCCACGCTCCTCCTCGGGATCGTGGTCGCGGATCCATGGGTGGCCGTGGTGAGCCTCTGCGTCATCGGGGCCATGTTCGCAGGGGTCTTCCGGGTGGTGCGGCCCCGGATCGAGGCCGTCGGCGAGGAACGGCTCGAGCTCGCCAACCGGGTGGCCAGGGCCGTCGTGGAGGCGCTCGCGGCGGTCCGCGAGGCGAGATTGCCGCCCTGGTCGGACGGCTTCGTGCGGCGTGTCGGCGACCTGCAGGAGCGGCTGGCCGCGGTGTCGCTGCGCTCCGAGCTGCTCTCGAGTCTCCCCGGGACCGCCACGGAGATCACGGCCCGTTTGGGGATCCTGATCGTCCTGCTCGGGCTGATCCTGCGGGGGGACCCGGGCGCGGTGGCCTTGGCTTCCGTCTTCGTGCTCGCCCTGGTCCGCATTGCGCCCGAGATCCGCACCCTCCACACCCTGGCCTCCGAGCTGCAGGGCACCGTGCCCATGCTGCTCCGCTTCCATCGGTTCCTGGCCTCCGGGGCCGGGAGGCCGCCGGAGCGCCGGGCCCGGATCCCCCTCGCCACGTCGCTGCGGCTCCAGGGGATCCGATTCGACTACGCGGCCCGTCCCGGCGAGGTCCTCAGGGGCGTGGACCTCGAGATCCCGGTGGGGACCTCGCTCGCCCTGGTAGGCGCCAGCGGGGCCGGCAAGTCCACCCTGGCGGCGATCGCAGCCGGGCTGTTGGTGCCGACTTCCGGGGAGGTCCTGGTGGACGGGGTCCCTCTCGGAGAGGACCGTCGCGCCGCCTGGCGCGACTCGGTCGGCTATGTCCCCCAGGAGGTCTTCCTGATCCAGGGGACGATCCGCCAGAACATCGCCCTCGGGATCCCGGAGGACGAGGTCGATGAGGCCAGGATCAAGACCGTGGGCGAGATCTCGGGGGTCCGGGAGTTCGTGAAGGATCTGCAGTGGGAGTACGGCCACTGGCTCCAGGAGCGCGGTGCGTCCCTCTCGGGAGGACAGCGCCAGCGCATCGCCTTGGCCCGGGCGCTCTACGACGCCCCAGAGTTCCTGGTGATGGACGAGCCCACGAGTTCCCTCGATCCCCTGACCGAGAAGGCGGTCCTGGAGGCCTTGGGTCGCCTGCGCACCCGAGTCACCGTCCTGGTGATCGCCCACCGGCTCTCGACGGTTCGCGGCTGCGATCGCATCTGCGTCCTGGAGGAAGGACGGGTGCTGGCGTCGGGCACCTATGCCGAGCTGCTCCGGACCTGCCCGCGCTTTCGGGCCATGGTGACGGCCGGGATGGTCGAGGGCACCGGCGCCGGAGACGGATCCGGGTCTACCGGGGAGGCCGCGATCGGTCCAGGCTCCTGACCCGGGGGCAGACCCTCCCTGCTCCGAGCCATGTTCCTCCCTGCAGGACTCCCCATGCTAGGCTTCCCGGCCGTCCGCGTCCTGCCGTGATCCAAGAGACCCAGAGACCCCCCAGCGCCGACCGGGTCGTGCTCGCGATCGGCACCCGCATGCGACCCCGGCTCCTCGACAGGTGCCTGGGCTCGGTCTGTCGTCTCGAGGTTCCTCCGGGAGTCCATTTCCGGGTCCTGGTGATCGACAACAATCCCGGCGGCGAGGCCCGGGTCCTTCGCGACCGGTGGGCCGCGGCCTCCGGCTTTCCCCTCGACTACGTCCACGTTCCCGAACCAGGCCTCGTGCGGGTGCGCAACCGTGCCATCCTGCACGCCCTGGAGGTCGAAGCCGACGTCCTCGGCTTCGTCGATGACGACGCGGTGGTCTCTCCGGGCTGGTTGTCGGCCGGGATCTCGGTCCTGGCCCGATATCCCGGGGACGTGGTGGTGGGTCCGGTCCACCTGGAGTTCCCCGAGGGTGCCCCCGGCTGGTTCCCCGACCTCCATCCGACCGCGGTGCGCCCGGACGGGCCCTTCCCGGACGACGACGATTCGCTGGCCGCTACCAACAATGTCCTCTTCCGGATCCGCCTCGTCCGGGACTGGGGACTCAGGTTCATGGAGGAGTTCAACCTGGCCGGGGGCGAGGATACCTGCTTCTTCGAGCAGGCCAGGGAGCGAGGTGCGGTGAACCTGTGGGCCTCGGGCGCCAAGGTCACGGAGACGGTTCCGGCCTCGCGGGCCCGCCTGTCCTGGTACCTGCGTCGCCGATTCCGCTACGGGAACGCCGGGCACTTCCGGGACCTCGTGATGGGCCGTCGCCGCCCGGGCCCGGGCATCGCACTCTCCAGGCTCCTCGGCCTGTTCGAGACCCTGGCCTGGAAGCCGATCCGGCGGGTGCTGGACCTCGACCTGGGGTGGGTACGCCTGGTCGATCTCGCCGGCGATGTCTGCGAGGATCTCGGCGCCCTGGTCGCCTGCTTCGGCTACCGGTACCTGGAGTACGCCCGGATCCACGGGCACTGACTCCGGTGCCTCCGGGAGCACGGCACCGGTCATGACGACCTGGAGCCGACGGAGACGGTCACCCTGGAGGTCGAGGACCGAGCCGGGCTCCACCCGGTACTCTGGTAGGCTCTCCGGGGTCCCCATGGCCCCCATCCCACGGAAGATGTTCCAGACCGGCCCTGCGGACCTCAGGGGACGTCCCCTCGAGGCCCGCCTGGTGGAGGCCACCCGGGCCTTCTGCGCCGAGCACGGGTTCACCCACGAGTACTTCGACGACGACGCCATGGCCTCATTCGTGGCCGAGGAGTTCCCCCAATGGCTCCCGACCTTCGAGTCCCTGGGGACCATCGTCGAGAAGGCCGACCTGTGGCGGTACATGGTCGTCTACCACCACGGCGGCTTCTACCTGGACCTCGACTGCGAGATCCTCCCGGGCCTGGCGATCGCGCTCCGGCGGCTCGATCGTCCCCTGGTCCAGATCGAGCGGGACGGGTGGCTCGAGGTCGCCCGGGGGATCTGCCAGCTCCCCGAGTTCGGCCAGTTCTTCTTCGCCTTCCCCCCGCGATCCCCGCTGCTCCTGGAGGTCCTCGAGGAGGTGGTCCGACGGGTCGCCGAGCGCCCCTATCGCCACCTCGGCGAGCTCCAGCAGGTCCTCTTCCACACCGGTCCCGGGGCCTTCGGCGCGGTGCTCGGACCGCACCGGGCGGCGCTGCGCCTCTTCCGCCCCGGCAGCCTGGTGCGCCACCTCTGCGCCGGCTCCTGGACCAAGGGGCGAGGGTGGGGCCCGGGGCGCCTGCTGATCCGGAAGTACCGGATCGACTACGAGGTCCTGGAGTGAGGCGACAGCCCCTCCGGGTCGCGGTCCTGAGCCCTCGGGCTGCCTACGCCGACCGCATGGACCTGACCCACTGCCATCTCATGGACCGGGTGGCATCGCATCCCGCCTTCACGGTCCTCGACCCCGACCGGATCCCGCCCGCCGGGCTCGGCGCCAGGCTGGGCAGCTTCGACGCGCTCCTCAACGACGAGTGGACGTCCTGGGACCGCGCCCATCCCGAGGTGGCGGCGCACCCGCACCTCCTGGTCGGGAAGTTCTGGAACGACGTGCAGTACGCCCCGGAGGACGATCGGGACTACGACTTCTACGTCCACCGCTACTGCTGCCCACTGGCCCGGGAGCGCTGGGACCCTGCCCGTTCCTTCTACCTGCGGCACCACCTCGACACCGGGGTCTTCCGGGACCGGTGCGCGGCAAAGCAGGTCGACGTCCTCGTCTACGGCCGGCTCTCGGAGGACGTCTACCCCTTCCGGACCCGGGTGGCGCGCCTCCTGACCGAGGCGCTTCCCGGGCGTGTCCGTCTCCTCGAGCACCCCGGCTACCAGACCGGCGTCTGGCGGAGCCTCTGGCGCTTCCT
>CAYOHP010000108.1:19835-21147 GCA_964403795.1 uncultured bacterium
CCGCCGGCCCATGATCCGCGGTGCGGATCTCTCCCGGGAGATCGGCCGGGCTCGCCTGGCCCTGGTCACGCCGAGCCGCCTCGGCTTCCTGGTGGCGAAGTACGCCGAGGTCGCCCTCTCGGGCGCGGTACCCCTGGGGAACGCCCCTCCCGAGGCCACCGCGCTCCTCGAGAACGGGCTCGTCGCGATCCGGCCGGAGCAGGCGGACGCGGAGATCGTCGCCACCGTGGAGCGAGCCCTCGCCGACCCGGACGACCTCCGGCGCCGGTCGGAGCTCCTGGGCGCCCGTTTCCGCTCGCGTTGCGACAGCGCCCGCTACGCCGAGAAGCTGCTGCGGATCGTGAGCCTGGCCGCCGGGAGGGAGTCGGAGCCCGGGGACGACGCGGACCGCTCCCCGGAGGGGCGCCCCATCCTGTAGAACCCGGTGCTCCCAGGGGTACCGGAGGCTCAGGTGCCTACCGGGTAGGAACGGACCAGGCGCTCGAAGTCCCGATGCACGGTGCCGGCCGGCAAGTACAGGGGCCAGACCAGATCCCAGATCCACGAGGGTACCGGGTTCCGCCCGGCGAAGGCCCGGATCCATGACCGCGGCAGCCGGGGCAGGGAGATCCTTCCTCCCCAGCCCGGCCGCCAGAGGCGGGCCTGGCCGAGCTTGGGCAGGATCGAGAGGCATGGGATGCCGAGCGCCGAGGCGAGATGTCCGAGTCCCGAGTCGACTCCGACCAGGTAGCCGGACTCGTACACCAGACGGGCGGCATCCATGAGCGTGGGGCAAGCGGGAACCTCGGCTTGCTCCCCCATCCAGGCCTTCCGCTGTCGGGGCGCCACCAGGATGCAGGGCGAGTACCCGGCCCGGGACAGGCTCCCGAGGAGGGAGCGGAACCGGCGGCGCGGCCAGTCCCGGAAGGGCTCCGAACTCTGCGGATGCATGGCCACCCGCTCGGCACGCACCCGGGACCTCCAGGCGGCGGGGATCCGGAGCGAGGGGCGGGGAGGCGGAGGCGGCAGACCCAGGCGGGTCACGCAGGCTGCCCGGAAGTTCGCCACCATCGTCCTTCGCCTGTCCAGCTCGCGCTCCTGGAGGACGACCACGTTCTCCTCGGCCGGGTACTCCGCCGCGATCGGCGTGAAGTCCATTGCCAGGACCGCATCGAACTCCCGGATCCTCCCGGCCAACCGGTCCGGATGGGGCCAGGGTGCGAGGCGCCACCCCGGCAGGAGCGGGGTGAGTTCCAGGAGTGGGTCGTTGTGGATCGTGACCTGGTGCCCGGCCAGCGCCAGGGACTCGGCGAGCGTCAGCGAGATCAGGCCG
>CAYOHP010000109.1:0-20712 GCA_964403795.1 uncultured bacterium
GGGGGGGCCCCCCCGGGCCGGGGCCGGGGCCGGGGCCCGGGACCGCGGCAGAGGGTCCACCCCGTCCGGTCGGACCGGAGGGAGCCGGTCGGACAGGCGTGCCCTCCCTCGCCACACCGTTGCTCCGCTTCCGGAGCGCTCTGGCACGATGCCTGCCACGGAGGGCACCGGCGAAGGAACGGAGGCGGGCGATGGGTGTCGGAGCGATGCGGGTACGTTCGGGGATGGCAGTCGCGGTCGCCGTGGCGTTGCTGGGAGCTGCCGGGGGCCGGGCCGGCGAGGACGAGGACGACGCGGGTGGCGACAGCTTCATCGGCCGGGTGGGCGAGGCGGTCGGGGACGTCGTCGAGCTCCTCCGGGATCCCCGGAAACGGGATGCCTTCTGGCTGGCGCGCCTGCCGGTTCCCGACCGCGACCCCTCCCGCCCGACCTGGAACGAGGCCGAGACCAAGCGGGCCATCGAGATCCTGGGCTCGGAAGGCGAACTCCGGAGGGTCACCCGCACCCGGCCGGTACCCGGGAGCCTGGATCTCCCCTTCGACCCGCGGGAGGGCACCCCGCCTTCCCGCAACCGGGAGCACCTCGAAATGCCCCAGGGGATGACCTACCAGAACTGGACCATGGGAATGCAGGCGATGGCCGACATCTGGGTCGACTTCACCATCCACACCGAACCCAAGGGCCCGGCCGGCATCTACCTGCAGCTCTGGGACTCGGCGATCGGGTCCTGGGGCCAATACCTGGGCCTCCAGTTCCGCGAGGACGGCGGTCGGATCCGCACCAACACCATCTGGAGCCGGTTCGGGAACCAGGACACCTCGGATCTCGACCTCGATCCCGAGAACGGCTACTCCGAGGCCGCGGGCTACGAGGGCGACTTCATCAGCCTGCGGAACCGCTACGACTGGGAGGTGGGCACCTACACGGTGCACGTCCACCTCGACGCCCTCGACCTGAAGGGCGTGTGGTACCGGATGCGCATCTACGACCATCGAAGGGACACCTGGACCGTCCTCGGACGCATGCGCTTTCCCTACGAGAAGGACGGCGGGATCCCCTGGATCCAGGACCGGGGGGGCAGCTGGCAGGAGGTCTTCAGCGGCGTGGACCGGCCGGGCCAGATCCCGGCGATGCACGTGAGCGTAGGAGGCGTCTACACCTGCGGCCGGCGGGTGGCGGCCCGCTCGGTGCGGACCAGCTACGCTCCGGCCATCGAAGGGCTGGAGGAAGGCCCGCTCGACAACG
This sequence comes from uncultured bacterium, assembly GCA_964403795.1. Classification (GTDB taxonomy): domain Bacteria; phylum Muiribacteriota; class UBA6191; order CAZXTJ01; family CAYOHP01; genus CAYOHP01. Next base: position 1,246 of record CAYOHP010000109.1, read on the forward strand.
TCGACGTGTCGGTGGACCCGGAGACCCACCGGGTCCACGTCCGGTTCGGCGGCCGGACCCCGATGCGGAGCGAGGCTCGGACCTGGTCGCTGGGCGAGCCCGCCGGGGGCGGCATCCTCGGCAAGCTGGGCAAGGGAGGGCGCCCCGCTCCCACGGCCCCTGCCAGCGGGCCGCGATAGGAGAGCGACGGGGATAGAGCTCCAGGTTGGCCCTGGAGTGCTAGTGTCCGGCCGCCATGGCGAACCTCGCGAGCATCCTGCGGGCCCTGGCCCTCGGGGCACTCCTGGCCACGTCGCTCCCTGCGGAGCCGCTCGGGGAGACACTTCCCAGCCTTCCCCTGGAACTCGACGAGAGCCAGTGGAAGCCGCTGGACGAGTGCCGGGATCCGGGCTTCGAAGCGGTCCTCGTGCAGCGCCTGCGCGCCGACCCCAGGCGCCGGGCCATGCTCGATGCCGGCAAGCTCGGGGTGGCGCTCGCCGACCTGCGCCGACCCGAGGCCACCCGCTACGCCACCGCCAACGGCGACGTGATGCTCTACACCGCCAGCATGTCGAAGCTCTTGGCCCTGGCCGGCGCCGAGGCCGCCCTGGAGGACGGGAGCCTCTCCGACAGCCCCGCCTTCCAGGCCCAGCTCGGCTCGATGATCCGGGTCTCGTCCAATCCCGCCGCCAGCGCCGTGATCGACCGGGTGGGGGTGGCCCGCATCGTGGCGTTGGTCAAGAGTCCGGCCTGGAGTTTCTACGACCGCGAGAAGGGCGGCGGCTTCTGGTTGGGCGCCCGCTACGGGAGCGGGGGCACCCGGATCCCGGAACCGCTCCGGGGCCTGGTCCACGCCGGGACCGCCCACCAGATCGCCCGCTTCTTCCATCTGGTGGCGCACGGCCGGCTGGTCACCCGGGCCCGCTCCGCCGAGATGCTCGGCCACATGGGGAAGCCCGGCCTCCCCGACGGGTTCGTGGCGGCGCTGACGGCGATCGCCCCCGAGGCCTCGCTCTACCGCAAGTCGGGCCGCTGGAAGACCTGGAACTCCGAGGGCGTGCTGGTCTGGGGACCGGGAGGGCGGCGTTACCTGCTGGTGGCGGTGGCCGACGCCGAGGGCGGGGAGCGGATCCTCCGGGATCTCGTCGGGGTGGCCGAGGCGACCCTGGGCCTGCCCGAGGGCGACTCCGTCCGACGGGACCGGTTCGAGGCGTTGCACCAGGTCGTCCCTTGACGGGGGAAGGCGGGGAGCCGCGTCTCGCATGGTTCGCCGGGGCCTCGACCCGCGAGCTCGTCCTGGCCGGCCTGGGCCTGGCGCTCCTGATCGAACTCGTCACCGTGGGGTTCCGCTTCGGCCTGGGGATGGAGTCGACCCGCGACACCGGCTTCATGGCCCGGCTCACCTTCGGCTGGCGGATCCACCATGGCTATGTCGGAGCGCTGCTGCTCGCCCTGGCGCCCGGCCTCGCCCCGGGGCGACTGCGGGGCGCGGCGGTCGTCCTCGGGATCGGGCTCCTGGTCTCCGACCTGGTCCACCACTTCCTGGTGCTCTGGCCGATCACCGGGAGCCCCCAGTTCGACCTCCGGTATCCGGAGGCGCCTCCCGAGGCAACTTCCGGGCCATCCCGCCCGTAGTCCTCATGGAGGGATCGCGCTCCGGCTGAGATCCCCCGCGGAGGAGGGATCGTGGTCGGCAGACAAGCCCTCGGGGCGGTCCTCGGGATCGGCGCGCTGGCGCTGGCAGCATCGGCGGCGGCCGAGGACCCCAAGTTCAAGGTCTTCACGGTCGATGTGGGCACCGGCCTCGGCGTCTACTGCGAGCTGCCGCGATCCGGCGGGGGACGGCCCTGGCGCATCGTCTACGACACCGGCAAGGGCGCGGGCGCGGGTCTCGAGAACGACCTGGTCGCCTTCCTGGTCTCGCCCCAGGTGGGTCTGAAGCCGGCCCAGGGCGACTTCGCGGGCGACGAGATCGACTTCTTCGTGCTGTCCCATCCGCACGAGGACCACTTCAACGGCGCCAAGCCCCTCTTCGACATGTTCGACGTGCGCAACGTCATCGAGTCGAAGCAGATCCCGGCCGTGAAGTACCTGTCCCGCTTCAAGGCGGCCGCGGTCCAGGAGATCGCCGCCGCCAAGGCCGCCGGGAAGGACGCCCACTACTACGTGGTCGGGCTCCCCTATCCCAACGGGTTCGATGCCCCCCGGGAGGGGAAGGCCTACGACGAGTACGCCCTGGCGGAGAAGAACCTGCCTGCGTTCCTCAAGAAGAAGATCGATCCCAGGAAGCACCAGGGAAGGGTGAAGTGGCCGTTCGGCCCCGCCCAGGTGGCCCAGACCGTGAAGTGGCCGGTCGAGCACCTGCTCGGCAACGGGCATGCCAAGGCCAAGGGGCTGGTCCCGGCCGAGCTCTACAAGGGGACGCTCGAGGTCGACGTGATCCCGGTGGGGACCCACTTCGACCTCGACCGCAAGACCGGTGCGGGGTTCACGGTGCTCCACGGCGACACCATCGCGGCCCTCGACCCGGAGAAGATGGAGAAGGGGCCGTACCAGGAGGCCTTCCCCTACTACAAGGAAGCCGACCTGAACGACGGGTCGGTCACCATCCGGGTGGCCTACGGCAACGCCAGCGTGATCGTGCCGGGCGACACCGAGGGCCGGGAGAAGAAGCCCTCGAAGCTGTACTCGCTGGCGGACGTGTTCTCCACCGGCGACGGCGAGGACGCCTACTCGAAGGAAGAGGTGCTGGCCCACCTGCGCCGGGACAAGCCGGCCGCCGAGCAGCTCCCGCTGGTGCCCATGGTCGAGCCCTACGTGCTCGGTTCGGTGGACGTGCGACGGCTGGCCTTCCACTCGTACGTGACCTACGACCTGCTCACTCCCGAGGGCTTCTCGGTGGAGGGTGCCGGCGGGGCCCGCGACATCGCCGCGGTCTCGATCGGCTCGCCGGGCGACGTCAAGGAGTCGATGATCGCCTGGGACCGCCGCGACGAGTGGGAGAGGAAGGTCGTCTACCCGACCTGGAAGGAGCGCCTGTTCCGCTTCCACCGCACCCTGGTGGAGAACGGCCAGAAGCGGGCCTCGCTCAAGGGGCGGTTCTCGGGGTGGGTGAAGGGCGGCAAGCCCCGGCTGTTCTGGAGCGACGAGCTGGACCGGTTCCTGCTCGACTACACGAACCCGGTCTGGACCATCACCAACCTGGTGCAGCTGACCGAGCGGATCTTCTACGTCGACCCGTACCTGGCGCACATCCTGGCCGGGTTCATCCTGCGCTCGGACGCCTTCCTCGAGTACCTGGCGCCCCAGGATCGCTCCGAGGCGTGCAAGCGCGGCGAGCGCCACATGATGGACGTGGCCGCCGAGATCAAGGCCGAGTCGGGCACCGACATCCTGAAGAGCGACGTGTTGTTCTTCGGGCACCACGGCTCGTTCACCTCGAGTTCGCTCGGCTTCGTGCTGGCGGTCGATCCCAACGTGGGCGTGATCTCCGCCGACGACAAGAGCTACTCGGGTTCGACCCTGCCGGACTTCTCCGCCATGTTCTGGAACCTGAACACCCATCATCCCCACGCCCGGGCCCTGCTCCACTCGCTGTTCTTCCATGCCGACATGCTGGCGAAGAAGCGGGGCGAGCCGGTGGACGGGTTCGCCGACCGGGCCCGCTTCTCGCAGTCGGCGGCACGCATCTTCCGGGCCCGCAAGCGCTGGCCGATCCCGATCTGGCGGACCGACTGGAACGACGACCTGGTGGACGACAACACCCTGATCGACAACCTGGTGATCGAGAGCGACGGCCGGAAGCCGATCTGGGACTGGGTCCGCCACCGGAAGGGCGAGACGAAGAAGGATCTGATCCCGGCCGATGCCGGCGGGATCGAGAGCCTCTCCAAGTACCAGTACTGGTTCCAGCTGCTCGGCTTCGTGCCCAAGGGCGAGCCGATCCGGCCCCACGATCCGTCCGGGGAGATCCGGTCCTTCGGGGTCGACCGTCCCGCCAAGGGCGTCCGGGCGGTGCGCACCGAGTCGGCTCCCGCGGCCCGGGGCGCGGCGCCTGCGGGAGAGCCCGAGGAACTCGAGGACTGGGTCGACGACCACGAGTAGGCGGTCGCGGCGGTACCGGAGGTGGGCTCGACCCTTGATGGTCCGACGGACCCGCCACGGGGCGACACCGACGGTCCCGTGAGGCTGCCCGAGGAGCTGAGGGCGCGCTACGTCCCCGAGGCGGTGCTGGGCCGGGGCGGCTTCGGGGAAGTGCTCCGCTGCCGGGACCGTGAGCTCGACCGCCCCGTCGCCGTGAAGCTGCTCGTGGCTCCCCTGGACGACGAGGAGGCCCGGGCGCGTTTCGCAAGGGAGGCGCGTGCCACCGCCGCGGTGCGGCATCCCCACGTCGTCCAGGTGCTCGACTACGGCGTCTCGGCGGCCGGGGAGCCCTGGCTGGTCTACGAGTACGTTCCCGGCCCGGACCTGGAGACCCGGATCGGGAGCGGCCAGGCGCTGCCGGTCGGCACCCTGGCCGGGTGGGGCCGGGACCTGGCCGGGGCGCTCCAGGCGGTCCACGACGCCGGATTGGTGCACCGGGACGTGAAGCCCGGGAACGTGCTGCTCCGGGACGGGGCGGTGCCCCTGCTCTGCGACCTCGGGATCGCCTGGCGGGCGGGGGGCCGTACGGTCCGGACCGCCGAGGGCCTGGTGCTGGGGACGCCCCAGTACATGGCCCCCGAGGTCGTCACCGGGCGCGACCCGGCCGGTCCGGCTTCCGACCAGTACGGCCTGGCGGCGACCCTGTACCGGGTCTGGACCGGCGGCTTGCCCCTGGGTGTCGGGTTGGCCGGGATCCTGGAGCGGGTCCGGGAGGGGAGGGGGGCCGAGGTGCCCCTCCCCGGCGAGGCGGGACCGGAGCGCGAGCTGGCCTTGACGCTCCGTCGCGCCCTGGCCCTTTCGCCTGCCGATCGCTTCGGCTCCTGTCGGGAGTTCGGGACCGCCCTGGACCGGGCGTGCCGGGCGAGCGGACCGGGACGGACCCTGATCGCGGCGGCGACGGTAGTCTCGGATCGGGCCGCTCCGGGCAGGGAGACGGCGGGTGGGGGGCAGGGTCCGGTCCCGGAGGGGGCGTCGTCGTCGCAACCCGTTTCTGCCGCCGGGTCGGCTGCGTTCGGTCGCTGGATCCGGGCTCCCGTCCTGGTGGCCTGGGTGGTGGTGGTGTCAGCCCTGGCCCGGCTGGGGGCCTGGTCCTCCCGCGAGCCGGGTGGGCCGGGTCACCCTCCCGCGCTGACCGCGGGTCCGGAGTCGCCACCCGCAGTAGCGAGGGGCGGACCGCCGGCCCTGGTGGCCGGCGATCGGATCCCGGGCGCGGCGGTGGGGGGCCCGGACCCGACCGGCCCGAACTCGCGGGTGGTCCTCGATCTCGAGAGGGCGGTCCGGGAGCTGGAGGTGCCCTGGCTGGCAGCCAAGGCACGTCAGGGGAGCGCGAGCGGCAAGTTCCTCAAGCTCGACCTGGCCTGGGTCTCCCGGATCCTCCCGGTCCTCGAAGCCTGCGATCGCTGGCTCGCCGGATTGTCGGCGGTGGATCCGGATCCGGGAGCGCAGCGAGCCCTCCTGGCGAGTGTCGCCGTGGAGGAGGGCCTGGGACGCAGGGTCCTCTTCCTCCTCGAGGAGGTGCTCGGGAGGATCGACCATCCCACCCTCCTGGAGCGGAGCCTCGGGGAGCCCGACGGCGACCGGGCGGAGGCGGCGGAGCTCCGGGTCGAGCACAGTCGGACCGTGTTCCGCCGACTCTCGCAGGTGTTCCGGACCCAGCGGTTCTCGGATCCCGCCCCGCCCCTCCTGGTCGGGGTCCGGATCCGGTTGCTGGTCGCGGATCCGGAGGCGGACTTCGACGCCCTCTACCTCCAGGCCGAGCAGGGCCTGCGAGGCGGCCCCAGGAGTTTCGAGACCGGGCACCTGTGGCAGGCGGCGGCGAAGGCGATCCTGGGCCAGCTGGAGGCGGCCCGGAGGGGAACCGGTGACCGGAAGGCGGAGTGCGCCCGCTTCGAGACCCGGAGACTGGCGCTGCTCGAGGCCGTCGAACCCGGGTTCGAGGGTTTCTTCGACGGGACCCAGCGCGGGATCGTGGTCGGGAGCCTGCGCATGCTCCGACGGCAGCAGGCGATCTGCGGTATGGCGCCCCGGTTCGAGCCGACCTGCCGGCATCTCCTCGGGCTGGTCCGGACCCTGGCCGCGAGGACCCCGGAACCACCGGCCGACTGGGCTCCCGACCTCGACGACGCCCTGGAGGTCCTGGGGACCGCCGGAGCTTCGGAGTGCCGGGACGCGGTCGTGGCCGTCCTGGCGGGCATGCGGGCTCGTACCCTGCCCGCGCCCTGACCCGCCCGGCGCGTCCTGCCCCGGACACCCGGGGTGTCCGCCGCCGGACACCCGCTTCCCCGGGGGCGCCGCGGGGCTCCGGGAATGGGCTCCGGGAGCGGGGAGAGAAGGGGGCGGGCATGGTACGGGGATTGCTTTCTCCCGGTCGGGATGGGAGGAAGGCCATGGAAGCCCTCAGGAAACTCATGCCTTGGAACTGGAACCTGGACTGGAAGCGCTGGCTCCCGGCTCGCTGGCGAAAGGACCGGCCGGTGAGCCACGCCGGCGAGTACACGGTCGACCTCGTACTCCCCGGTCTGGCGCCCGAGAACCTCGAAGTCGTGGTCGAAGGCAGGGATCTGGTGGTCCGGGGCGGCCTCCGGGTGGAAGAGGAGAAGGACGAGGGCGGGGTCAGGGTCCACCGGCTCCGGGGCGCGGCCTTCGAGCGGAGGGTCCGGCTGCCACGGGACGTGGACGGGGATGCCATCCGGGCGACCCTGGAGCGCGGGATCCTCACCGTCCGGCTCCCCAGGGTCACCGGAGGCTCCGAGGGTCCCCGGCGCATCGAGGTCCGCAAGGCCGGGTGAGGGGAGACCCGGGCACCGCCCAGCCGGGGACCGGATCAGCGGGTTCCGAGGTCCTGGATGCGCCGCAGGAGGGTCTCCAGGTCCTCGGGACCCCCGTGCATGAGGCTGATCCAGTAGAGGTGCTCCTCCATCAAGGTGACCCAACCCCGGATCGAGGGCGAGGGGCCGGCGGAGGAGCGGGTCTCGAGCTCGGCGAGCAGCGTCTCGGCCCGGCTCGCCAGGGCCGTGGGTCCGCGCCGACCTTCGCAGTGGGGAGGTCCGTAGAGGTAGGAGAAGATCTGCTCGCCCCGCAGGTCGAGGCGGGCCTCCCGGACGAGGTCGGGCGACGGCTCGAAGTCCTCGGCGAGGATCCTGCGTACGATCTCGGCGCGTTCCGCGCAGTCGGGGAGCAAGGCGTTCCCCAGGCGAGGGAACCGGGAGCAGGCAGCCCTCCGGGTCCAGTAACCCAGGATCCCGGTGGTGCCGGGGGCCCTGGCCGCCAGTTCCTCGACCCGGGTGAGGACGTCGCCTCGGCCCGCGAAGCCCCCGAGCAGCGCCTCGAGCACCATCCCGTGGACCTCCAGTTCGGGATGCAAGCGCGGCAGGCGGGTCCGGGTGCCCTCGGCGAGGCCGTCCAGATCCTCCCTGGCCATCGAGACGGTGCCGGGGTCGAAACCGCCCTTCCGGATCTCCCGGGGCGCCCTGCCGACCAGACCGAGGGTCGACCAGGCCACCACCAGGGCGGCCAACCCATGCTGGCGCAGGGCCAGGCCCAGGGCCGGGAAGACACCCGACTCCAGGAGCCGAGCCGATTCGCTGATCCAGGGTCCGGCAGGCGCCGATTCGGAGGCGGTGGCCTCCAGCCAGGGCGAGAGCGCTCCCAGCAGGGCCGCGAAGCGCCGAGGGGCGGTTCCGTTGCTATAGGCCTCGGCGATCCGGATCCGCTCCTCGGGGCTCCCGTCCCAGCCTCCCGGAGCCAGGTCGCGACGGTCCGGTTCCCAGGTCCGTAGTTCCGCTTCCAGGGCATCCTGCAGGCGGGGGTCGGGGCGCATCGGGGGAAGGCCGGGAAGGACGTCCCCGGTCCGGCTCGATGGTGTGCCGGGGTCGGTCGAAGGCCGTCCCCACCAGGCCCCGGCCCCGAGCAGGGTCGCCAGCGAGAGGACGATGCCGATCCTGGCCGTGGGTCCGGCGGCCGGGGCTCCGTCGGGACTGGAGGCCACCGGACCCGGGACCGCCCTCCGGGCCCCGGAGGCGAGCGCCCCGGCGCGGGCGAGCCGGTCGGAGGGCCCCGGTGAAGGGGCAGGCGGGGGCGGAGACCGGGGCGTCGGGGTCCTGCCGGGCCGGGGAGAGCCCGCCAGGTAGGCCTCGATCCCGCGGCGCGAGGTCAGCCGTTCGCCGGGCAGGGTCGAGAGCTGGCGGAGGACCAGGCCCGCCAGGTTCGGGGAGCTCGCGACCTCCCGGACCACCGGAGCGGGGAGCGGGCTCCCCGCGATCCATCCGGTGAGATCCCCCTGGGTGAAGGGATGGCGCCCTTCGAGGGCGAGGTGGAGCATCACTCCCCACGCGTACCAGTCGGCGGCGGGCGTCGCCGGGTCGCCCCGCAGGCACTCCGGAGCGATGAACGGGAAGGTCCCGACGAAGCCCCCTTCCTGGGTGATCCGGGTCCGGGAGTCGTCGGTCTCGGCGGCCAGGCCGAAGTCGACCAGGACGGCACGCCCCTCGCGGGTGATCCGCACGTTGCCCGGTTTCACGTCCCGATGGACCAATCCCGCGGCGTGGACCGCATCGAGGGCGCCCGCGATCCCGAGCAGCCAGTCCAGGGCACGTCCTGCCGGCGTGCCGGACGACAGCCGGGTCGCCAGGTCCTCGCCCTCGATCCTCTCCATCGAGAGCCAAGGTCCCTCGGGTGCCTCCCCGAATCCGAGGAGCCGCACCACATGGGGGTGTTCCACCCGGGCCAGCAGCGCGGCCTCCTTCAGGAACCTCGCCAGGACCTGCCGGTCCCGGACCCCGGCCAGCAGCTTCAGGGCGACGGGTCTCCCCGACTCGAGGTCCCGGGCCGCGAACACCCTTCCCATGCCGCCCGTGCCCAGCAGACCCTCCACCCGGAACCGCCCGGCCAGGGAAGGGGGGAAGTCCGGTCTGTCGAGGGTCTCGGCCATGACGCGCCGCCTCCGGGAGCCGCGGATCCCACGGTAGCGCTTCGGGGGTGCCTGTCCCCCCGGGATCCCGGGTCCTCGGCTCCCCGGGGACCGGCCCGCCGCCCCGCGTCCCCCGCCCCGAGGTAGACTCCCCTACCCCATGAGCGTCCGCCTCCTCCTGATCGGCTCCACGGTCTTCCTGGGGCTCGGCTACCTGGTCTATTCCCGGCTGCTGGCCGCGGCCTTCGCGCTCGACCCCTCGGCGGTGACGCCGGCGGTGCGGGACGAGGACGGCGAGGACTTCCTCCCCACCCCGACCGCCTACCTCTTCTCCCAGCACTTCTCGGCGATCGCGGCGGCGGGCCCGATCGCCGGTCCGATCCTCGCCTGCCGCGACTTCGGGTGGCTGCCCTGCCTGCTCTGGATCGGCTTCGGGGTGGTCTTCCTGGGGGCGGTCCACGACTTCGGGGCCCTGATCGCCTCGGTCCGCAACGGCGGCCGCTCGATCACCGAGATCGTGCGTTCGACCTACGGGCGCCCCGCCCAGCTCGCCATCATGGCCTTCATCTGGCTCTCGCTCATCTACGTGATCGTCGCCTTCACCGACATCACCGCCAAGACCTTCGTGGGGGCCAGCTTCGTGGGCGGCTCCGAGGACGTGGTCTTCCAGCAGGGCGGGGCGGTGGCGGGGGCCTCGACCATGTACCTGGTCCTGGCCGTGGCCATGGGCGTGGCCATGCGGCGTGGGCTGGGCCTGGGTCCGGCCACGGCCATCTTCGTCCCGGCCACCTTCCTGGCCATCGGGTTCGGGACCTGGTACCCGGACCTCTTCGTGCTGCCCCTGGGAAGCGGTCTCGAACCGGCCGCCGCCGATCTCTTGCGCAGCAAGTTCTGGGCTGTGGCGATCCTGGTCTACTGCTACTTCTCCTCGTTGGCGCCCATGTGGCTCCTGATGCAGCCCCGGGGACACCTCGGGGGTCTCTTCCTGGTGCTGGTGCTGGCGGTCGGGGCCCTGGGCATCCTGGTGGGCGGCTTCCCGGTGGAACAGCCGGCCTTCAAGGGCTTCTCGGTGGCCCGCCCCGACGGGACCTGGGTCTTCCTCTTCCCCACCCTGTGCGTCACCATCGCCTGCGGAGCCTGCTCGGGCTTCCACGGCCTGGTCTGCTCCGGCACCACCTCCAAGCAGATCGCCAACGAAGCGGACTGCCGCCCGGTCGGGTACGGAGCCATGATCGGCGAGGCGCTGGTGGCGGTGATCGCCCTCTGCACCCTGCTGGTGCTCCCGCCCGAGCGCTCCGGGGGTGCTCCCGGCGCCCTCTACGGCCAGGGCATCGGCCGCTTCCTCACGGTGCTGATCGGCGAGCAGCACGCCCGCTTCGCCGCCACCTTCGGGGCCATGGCCTTCTCGACCTTCGTGTTCGACACCCTCGACGTGTGCACCCGGCTGGGGCGCTACATGCTCCAGGAGGTCTTCGACTGGCACGGACCCAACGCCAAGTACACGGCGACCCTGGCCACCCTGCTCCCGGCTGCCGTCCTGCTCCTGGGTTCCGATCGCCCCAACGCCTACATGGACTACTGGGCGCTGTTCGGGACCTCGAACCAGCTGCTCGCCGGACTCACCCTGCTCACCATCACCAGCTGGATGGCCATGGAACGCCGGCCGGTCTGGCCCACCCTGGTTCCCGCCCTGTTCATGATCGCCATGACCCTCTGGGCCCTTTCGGGGATCGTGCGAGGTGGGGTCGCCCGCATCCAGGCTGCCGGCCCCGGGTCCTCGGTGATCGCGGTCGGGGTGAACGTGGGGGTGGCCGGGCTGCTCGGGTGCCTGGCGGTGTTCCTGGTGGTCCAGGCCTGGCGGGCCCGGGGTGCCGCCGAGGCCCCGGCCTCGGCCTGACCCCGGACGCCGTTCCCGACCCGTCCCCGGGGTCCTCGCCGGGCCGGGATCCCGGCTCGATGGCTCGCCCCCCGGGTTGCCGGATGGCTTCGGCGTCACTAGGATAGGGGGCCCGTAAGCTCCGGGCGTCAGGAGTCCCGCGCCATGCGGACCGTGCTGGTGACCGGGTCCTCCACCGGTTTCGGTCGGGGGATCGTCGAGGAGATGCTCGCCCGAGGCTGGCGGGTGGTCGCCACCATGCGGCGTTCCGAGGACCGGCCCGAGCTCCGCGATCTGGAACCGACCTGGGGGGACCGCCTGGTCCGCGCCACCTTCGACGTGACCTCCCCGGAGGACCGGGCCGCGATCGTGGCCCGGGTCGAGGCCCTGGGCGGGATCGACGCCCTTGTGAACAACGCCGGCTACGGCCTCTTCGGCGCCCTCGAGGACCTCACCGAGGAACAGCTCCGCGACCAGTTCGAGGTGAACTTCTTCGGCTCGGCGCTGACCACCCGGGCGCTCCTGCCCTCGATCCGGGCCCGGCGCGGCACGGTCGTCTTCATCTCCTCGGCCTTCGGCTTCAACGGCTTCCCCCTGACCTCCGCCTACTGTTCGAGCAAGTGGGCCATGGAAGGCCTGGCCGAGAGCCTCCACTACGAACTCGCACCCCATGGAGTGCACGTGGCCCTGGTCGAGCCCGGGGCCGCCAAGACCGGCTTCGGTACCAGCGTGGTCTGGGGCGAGGGCAAGAGCGAGGCCTTCGCCGACCAGACCCGCGGCTACCACCGCCTGAAGCAGAACCTCTCGCTGCGTTCCAAGGACATGAGCAAGACGGTGGGACGTCGGGTGGCCGATTTCTGCGACGGCCTTTCACGCCGCATGCGGGTCCGGGTGGGCGGCGACGCCTGGGTCTCCCATCTGGCCCTGTCGCTGGTCCCGGAGAGGATCCGGGCGCCGCTCTACCGCTTCCTCTACGGCCGCATCTTCCGGGGGAAGGCATGACGCGCCGCCCCCCGGTCTCGGGACGCGAGCTCCCCCACCTCGAGGCCGCCGATCCGCTCCGGCGCGTCCTCGATCGGGCGCTGGCCGACCGCGGCGTGGCCGCGGCCCCGGCTGCCGGAGGGCCGCCGCCCTGGTCCGCCGGATTCTTCGGGCTCGACCGCTGCCGTCGCTTCCGGGAGGCCGGCGAGGAGATCCAGGACGCGGTGCTGCGGACCTGTGCGGGGGAACTCCTGCGGGAGGCCGCCTTCGTGGAGCGGGCCGGGGTCGGCTACATGTCGGCCATGGCGCTCTCGGCCGCCAGCGTGGAGGAGCGCCAGCTCTACGGGATGTTCGCGGCCGACGAGGCGACCCACCTGGCTCGGCTCGGACCCTGGCTGGATCCGGCGGCCGGCAGCGACGATGCCGGGCAGGATGCCTTCCTGCGGTTCCTCTCCGACCTGCTCGAGTCGGCGGAACCGGTGGTGCTCCTGTTCGTGGTGCAGGTGGTCCTCGAGGGCTGGGGCATCACCCACTACGGGGCGCTCGCCCGGGGCTGTCGGGATCCGCAGCTCTCGGCGGTGTTCCACGGCTTCCTCAAGGACGAGGCCCGCCACCACGGTTCCGGGCTCGAGCTGTTCGAACGCAGCGAGGTTTCGCGGGAGGGCCGGGCGGCCATGGTCCTCGCCATGCACGAGTTCCTCTCCATGGTCCGGGTGGGACCGCAGCGGGTGGTGGGAGCCCTCTCCGAGGCGGTCGGCGGGCTCTCCCGGGCGGAACGGATCGACGTGCTCACGGAGCTCGGCGGCGAGGCCCATGCCCGGGAGCGCCTGGCCCTGCTCCGGTCGCTGATGCGGGGCGAGGGGGCGGCACCGGTGGTCGCCGAACTCGAGGCGCGCGGGGATTTCGAACCCGCGCCGATGGAGGCCTGCGCATGAACGCCGTGCTGGTCGAAGCCAAGGGGAATTCCTTCCGGGAGAGCGAGTCGATCTACAAGAAGGTCGAGCTCAACTACACCCGCAACAAGAAGCAGGACCACACCGCCCTGCTCGACGCCGCGGCCGCGGCCTTCGACTACCGCGCCTGCCGCCATGAGTACTGGAACCCCGAGGAGCTCTCGCTCCTGTGGGGTACGCCGCTCTGGGACGGCGCCACCGCCGACCAGCGGATCGTGCTGAACCACATGTTCTGGGTCGCCTACTACTCCCAGATCATCTCCGCCGAGATCGCCACCATCTGGTACAACCAGGTGGGCGCCGCCGGCCTCTACGCCCTCGAGGACTTCCGGGTCGTCTGCGACATGCTCGACCTGGAGACGGCCCAGGAGCGGGCCCACATCCATGCCTTCCGCACCGTTTCGGACGCGGTGGAGGCCGAGCTCTTCGGGGAGCGGGTCTTCTCCTACCGGATGCGGGGACCCTTCACCGAGACCATGGTCCACGCCGATACCGATCGGTTCCGGAGCTGGTGGAAGACGTTGCAGCTCAAGCTCTTCGGACTGATCGCCTCGGACAACGCCTTCCTGGCGTGCCAGTACTTCACGGTGCGGGGGCTCCGGACCCTGAACGGGAAGATGATCCAGCACCGGCTCTCGACCTGGACCCAGAAGCACCCCGACAAGGACAACGCCCCGGTCCCCTCGAAGATCAGCTACTACCACTTCATGGACGAGAGCTTCCATTTCAACTCGTCCACCCTGCTGGCCCACGAGGTGGTGCGCTGCCTCCCGCCGCCGACCTGGTTCGAGAGCACGGTCGCCAACCTGGGACTGCGGGGCTGCCAGAAGGACCATTTCCACATGTCGATCACGGTGCCGGGGATCTTCTGGTACGACCCGGCCTGCTTCGAGCCCGTCTACCGGATGCTGCGCTCCAAGGTCTTCGCCATGGGGCACGAGGAGGCCCTGGAGATGATCCGGGCCTGCTTCACCCGCGAGAGCGAAGGGCTGGACCGGGCCGTGAAGATCCACGAGGAGGCGGTGGCCTCCTACCGGGTCTACCTGGAGAAGGTCGACTACGCCTGGAAGAGCAACAAGGACATGACGCTCATGGCGAGGAGTACCCTCCCGGGATGGCTGGAGGCGGGCCGACGCGAGTTCGAGCGCTTCGCACCGCGGCGGGATCCTCGTGCCGGGTGAGGGTGTCGACCCTGCCACCGTGACGGTGAGCTTCCCGGGGACCGGATTCGCCCCGCTGGTCCTGGCCCGGGAGAGCGAGCTCTCGGCCGTGCTCACCGTCGAGAACTCCCCGATGCTCTTCGGGTGCCGGACCGGGATCTGCGGGACATGCCTGTGCGAGGCCAGGGGCGAGGTGCCCGGTCCCGGGCCCGAGGAGGTCGAGGTGCTGGACCTGATGGTCCCCGGCCGGGCCGGGGCCCGCCTGGCTTGCCAGATCCGACTGGTCGCGGACGTCTCGCTCCGGCGGATCGAGCCGACCGGCTGAGCGGGTCGTGACCGTGCGCTTCGAGGATTTCTGGTACGTGGTGGCCCTCTCGGGCGAGCTGGCGGCTGGCCGGGTGCTGGGCCGGACCGTGCTCGGGGAGTGGCTGGCGGTGTTCCGGGATGCCGACGGGACGGCGGTGGCCCTGCAGGACCGCTGCATGCACCGGATGAGCCGGTTGTCGCTCGGAACCGTGAAGGACGGCTGCCTGGAGTGCCCCTACCACGGCTGGCGCTACGACGGGGAAGGCCGGGTGGTGGCGGTCCCTGCCGAAGGCGAGGCCTTCAAGGCGCTCGAGAGCCGGCGCACCGTGCGCTATCCCACCCGGGAGGCCGACGGCTACGTCTACGTCCGCCTGGTCGAGGCTCCCGGCGAGGAGTTCGAGCCCTTCCCCATGCCCTACTACGGTGTCGAGGGCTGGGAGACGGTGCGGGTCGTCAACCGGTTCCGGAACGACGTGACCAACTGCGTCGAGAACTTCATCGACATCCCCCATACCGCCAGCGTCCACCCCGGGGTGTTCCGGGTGCCGAGGCGCCAGCGGCTGGAGATGACGGTGGCCCGGCGGGGAGGCTCGGTCTTCGTCGAGTACCGGGGCGAGGACACCAACCTGGGCTGGTGGCAGCGGTTCCTGAACCCTGCCTCCCGGCCGGTGAAGCACACCGACAGCTTCCACATGCCCAACGTGACCTCGGTCGAGTACGACTTCGGTCCCCACCGGCGCTTCTTCATCACCAGCCAGTCGGTGCCCGAGGGGGACGGCTCGACGCTGGTCTACACCGATGTGACCTTCGACTACGGCTGGTGGAACAAGCTGGCGCGTCCGTTCGTGAGGTTCACCGCCCAGTACATCATCGACCAGGACGTGGTGGCGCTGGGCGTCCAGGGCGAGGTGATCGCCAAGTACGGGCGGAAATTCGCCAACACCCCGGCGGACACCATCCACGTCTTCGTCGAGTCGATCCGCGACCGGATCGCCGAGGGGCGGGATCCGCGGGAACTCCCCGAGAAGTCCGCCGAGCTGGAGTTCTGGGTATGAGCCTCGCCGTCCTGGTGCTGGCGGTCGCGGTGGCCCTGGGGGCGTTCGCCCGACGGAGCGACCTCGTCGCCTGGTGGCGGGCGAAGTCGGAGCGCGACTGGGTGCTCGACCTCTCGGGCCTGGCGGTCCAGGGCGTCCTGGTCCCGGTGCTCCAGGTCGGGCTGGTGGCCGGGCTCTGGGGATGGGCGTTCCCCGGGTTCGCGGGCGTGGTGGCCGCGCCCGACTGGCTCGGGTTCGTGCTGGCCTTCGTGGCGGTGGACTACCTCTACTACTGGAACCATCGCTGGCTGCACCTCCCGGGGATGTGGCCGGTGCACCGGGCCCATCACACGGTGACGCAGTTCGACATGCTGGGAACCTCCCGCAACACCCTGTGGGCCAGCGCCCTGATCGTCTACCTCTGGGTCCATCCCCTGCTGCTGCACCTGCTGGCGGCCGACCGCGGCTACCTCCTCGGGGTGGCGCTGACCTCGGCGCTCGATCTCTGGCGCCACGGCGCGGTGGGGCCCCGGCCGGGAGGGCCTGTGTATGCGCTGTTGTCGCCCTGGATGATCCTGCCGCTGGACCACGCCTGGCATCATGCCGCGGGACCCGATCGGGGCAACTACGGCGCCAACCTCAAGGTCTGGGATCGTCTGCACGGGACCTGGTTCGCGTCACAGGAGTGGCCGGAGCGCTTGGGTCTGCCACCCGGACCCAGCCTGGCGGGCGAGCTCTTCTGGCCATGGAGAGGCGCCGGGGAGGCCGCGCTGCGCGTTCCCGGAGCGGCTTCATGACGCGACTCTCGCGCGTCATGGCGCTGTTCCCGGCGTGCGTGCTGGTGAGCGCGGGCCTGTCGATCGTGGGCCTGGCGGCCCGGCCCGGTCTGCCGTCGGTAGCGGGTCTGCTGTTCGCCCTCTACGGGCTGCCGGTGGTGGCCCACCGGATCCACCAGAGGTTCTTCCCGGTGCGGGAGGGCGTGAGCACCGTGACCGGGAAGGACTACTCGCCCTGGTGGGGGAGCCACCAGATCCAGGCGGTCTACGTGGCGCTGCCGGGCCTGGAGGCGGTGCTGCGGCTGGTTCCGGGGCTCTTCTCGGCCTGGCTGCGGCTGTGGGGCGCGGAAGTGGGGAGCGGGGTCTACTGGACCCCCGGGTTCGAGATCGCCGACCGCGGCATGGTCGTGATCGGGGACGGGGCCGTGATCGGACACCGGGTCGGGGTCTATCCCCACGTCGTGAAGCCTTGCCGCAGGGGGTTGATGCTCTTCGTGAAGAAGATCCGCATCGGGGCGGGCGCTTTCGTGGGGGCGGGCTCGCACCTGGGACCGGGGGTCGAGATCGAGGCCGGGGCCTGGGTGGAGGCGGGGACCGATCTCTACCCGAATACGAAGGTGGCGGCCGGCGCGCCGCTGCGGCGGGAGCGGCCAGGGCGGCCGGACCGGGGAGGGTCGGGGTCGGAGCCGCCCGGCGATGCCGGGGATCCGGGGTCGGCGAAGGGGTCAGCCGACGATCCGGGGTCGGATCGCGACGGGACGTGAGTCCGGTGGGCGTGGGCCGGTCGGGGCTGATCCGCCTCTTCGGTCTGGCCTGCGAGCCCTCGCGGCGAGCCCTGGTGGCCGGGCTCCAGCGACCGGCGGAGGCCCAGGCAAGGGTACGCGGGGAGCTGGCGGCGTCCCTGGAGGGGACAGCCTACGGTCGATCGATGGGGTTGGGGCCAAGGTCGGCGACCGGAGTCGGGATCGGCCCCGGATCGGGATGGGCGGACGGGTCCGGCGGGAAATGGGCGGACCTTCCCGTCGTGGACTGGACGGACCTCGCACCCTGGGTGGAGCGGGCGATCGCGGGCGAGCCCTCGGTGCTGTGGCCTGGTCCGGTCGCGTGCGTGGAGCCCACCTCGGGCAGCGGCGGGGCCAGGAAGTCGATCCCCTACACCCGCCGCCTGCTCGAGGTGTTCGCGGGGATGTTCCGGGTCTGGGCGGCGGACGTGATCTCGGAGGGTCCGCGGCTCTCCCGGGGCCGGATCTGGCTCTCGGTCTCGCCGCGCCTGGGCGAGGCGCAGGCGGATCCGGGGGCGGCGCTGGCGACCGATGCCGACTACCTGAGCGGCTGGATGCGGTGGATCGTGGCGCCCTTCCTGGTCGGACCCGGACTGGAACGGGTGACCGACTCCGGCGAGTACCGTCGCCGCTTGGCTGCGGCCCTGGTGGCCGCCGAGGACCTGGAACTCGTCTCGGTCTGGAGCCCGAGCCATCTGCTCATGGCGCTCGACGCGGTGATGGAGGAGCGGACCTGGCTGCGGAGGTGCCTGGGCACCCGGCTGTCGGCCCGTCGATGGGGGGCCCTCTGCGGGCGGGCGCCGGACTGGCGGACGGTCTGGCCGGAGCTGCGATTCGTGTCCTGCTGGGACGAGGGTCCGGCCGCGCCCCTGGCCGCCGAGGTCCGCCGTCGGCTCCCCGGGGTCCGGGTCCAGGGCAAGGGCCTGCTCGCCACCGAGGCTCCAGTGACGGTGCCGCTCGAGTCCGCCGGAGGGCCGGTTCCCCTGGTCGACCGGGTGGTCCTGGAGATCGAGACGCCCGACGGGACGGTGGTGCCCCTGGAGGACCTCGAGGAGGGGACGGAGGGCTCCCTGGTGGTTTCGGTCCCGGGTGGCTTCCTCCGCTACCGGATCGGCGACCGGGTGCGAGCCGGGGCCCGGTTCCGGGCCACCTGCCGCCTCGAGTTCCTGGGTCGGGCAGGGGACGTCTCCGACCTGGTGGGCGAGAAGCTCGATCCGGGCCTGGTGGCGGCGGCGCTCGGGAGCCTCGGCTCGGGACTCGGGGCGGTCCGATGTCTGGTCCCGGAGCCTGCCACCGGATCGGACCCGGCCCGCTACCTCCTGGTCACGGATCGCTGGGACGGATCCTCCGCGTCCCCGGCCGCCGAACTCGACGGGGTCCTGGAGGGCATCCACCACTACCGGCTGGCCCGGCGGCTCGGCCAGCTCGGCCCCGCAGAGGTCCTGGTCGGGAGCCGGGCCGGCGAGGTCCTGTCCGACGTGCGAGCCCGGGCCGGGGTGCGCCTCGGGGACCAGAAGCCGCTGGTGCTCTGGAGCCGGGCTCCGGGGTGGGCCGCGGGCGCGATCCGGGAGGGGATGAGTCCGGCCCCGAGGTGAGGCGGCAGCCCCGAGGGCCTCTTCCCCTGATGACGGCGCCCGTCCGGGTTCGGTGCGGGGTGGAGTATCCTCTCGGCCGATGAGTGAACGAGAACCCGAAGAGCTCGAACGCGAGATCCGCCGGCGGCGGACCTTCGCGATCATCAGCCATCCCGACGCCGGCAAGACCACCCTCACCGAGAAGCTGCTCCTCTACGCGGGGATGATCCGCACCGCCGGAATGGTCGGCGGCCGCAAGGGGCGCAAGGGCGCGGCCTCGGACTGGATGGCGATGGAGCAGGAGCGGGGCATCTCGATCACCGCTTCGGCCATGCAGTTCCCCTACAAGGATGCACTCATCAACGTCCTCGACACCCCGGGCCACCAGGACTTCAGCGAGGACACCTACCGGACCCTGACCGCGGCCGACTGCGCGGTCATGGTGCTCGATGCGGCCAAGGGCGTGGAGACCCAGACCCGCAAGCTGTTCGCGGTCTGCAAGCTGCGCGGCATCCCGGTGATGACCTTCGTGAACAAGATGGACCTGCCTGCCAAGGAGCCGCTCGACCTGCTCTCCGAGGTCGAGGAGGTGCTCGGAATCGCGTCGAGCCCCCGCAACTGGCCGGTCGGTTCGGGTCGGGAGTTCGAGGGCGTGATCGACCTCGCCAACCGGGAGCTGATCCGTTTCGAGCGGACCACCGGAGGAGCCAAGAAGTCGGAGGCGAGCCGGGTCGACCTCTCGTCGCTCGATCCCCGGGTGGCCGCCGACCTGGAGCTGGTCGAAGGGGCCGGGGCGGAGTTCACCCTGGAGCGCTTCCTCCGGGGCGAGGTCACGCCCGTCTTCTTCGGCTCGGCGCTGACCAACTTCGGGGTGGAGCCCTTCTTCGACGCCTTCGTGTCCCTGGCTCCCCACCCCGGACCCAGGGGAGCCACCCGTGAGGGCGGGGAGCGCTTCGAGGTGGAGCCCTCCTCCGCCGACTTCAGCGCCTCCGTC
>CAYOHP010000110.1:0-20539 GCA_964403795.1 uncultured bacterium
GGTTGCGGGGGCAGGATTTGAACCTGCGACCTTCGGGTTATGAGCCCGACGAGCTACCAGGCTGCTCCACCCCGCGTCGCTCCTCGACAGGATCGAGGCCCCCAAGAAATACCATGGCGACGCCGGAAGAGGCAAGCCTGGATGCCGGAGGGGCGGAGGTCCGGTCAGTTCGTCGGCGTCGGGGCCACAGTCGGGGTCGCGGTCGTCGAGGCCCGGGACCGGATCTCGATCCCGACCTCCTCCCCGACCGCGTCGCTCCCGCATCCCTGGACGACGGCCAGGACCAGACCGACCGCCAAGCCCAGGGCCGCCCCGCGCAGCAGGGCCAGGGCCTCGCGCCGCGTGTCTCCCTCGAGGGTGGGAAGGCCGGGAAGCGCGTTTCTCATGCCCCTACCATCGGCGGAAAGGGTCGGACGGTCCAGACCTGCCGGCCGGCCGGACTGCGCGCGCTACCCCTCGGAGTCCTCGGGAAGCCGGAACTCCGAAAGCAAGGCCCGGACCTCGGCGAGATCCTTGGCCCCGGTGGCCTCGGCCTCGTCGACCGCCTGCCGGATCGCCCGGAGCCGAGCCGCCAGTCGGGAGGTCATCTCGTTGAAGGCGTCCGCCAGTTCCTTCAGCTCGTCCTTGGGCCGCAGGCGGGTCGAGATCGTCAGGTTGCCCTCGGCGATCTCGGCCGCCACCTTCTCCAGGCGATAGACCGGACCCGCGATGGTATGGGTGATCAGGATCGAGAGGATGAAGACCAGCATGAGGCTGATGGCCTCGGCCAACAGGATCTTGGGGATCAGGAATTGGGCCACCATCGCCATGTCGAGCCCCGGGAGCACGTCGGGGTTGGTCTGCAGATAGCTCGCGACCTGATCGCTGATGAACAGGTAGCAGATCCCGCCGACCAGGTTGGCGACGATGGTCACCACCAGCATGAAGATGATGGTCAGCTTCAGCTGGAAGTTCGGCTTGGAGATGAACGTGCGACGACGGCTGCTGTTCAACGGCGTCTCCTCGTCGGGCTGATCGCGAACGGTTCTCGCATCCGCGCCCCTCCCCAGCGTGCGCCAGGGGCAGCCCGATACGCAAGCCGGGTCGTGCGAACCGGCTTCAAGCCGCCTTGCGCGCCAACTCCCGGATGTCCTTGGCCCCGTCGTAGATCACATTGGTGGGACAGACCGGGGCACAGGCCCCGCAGTCGGTGCAGTCCTCGTAGCGGATGACGGCCAGGTTGTCGACGATGTCGATGCAGTCGTACTCGCAGGCCTTCACGCACTTGTTGCAGGCGATGCAGGCGGTGCTGCAGACCTTCCCGCTCTCGATGGCGTTCTGCTTGTTCTCGCACCGGATGATGGTGCGGCGGCTGATCGGGACCAGCTCGAAGAGATCCTTGGGACAGGCGACCACGCAGTTGTTGCACCCGGTGCAGTTCTCCTCGATCACCTTGGGGAGCCCGTCGGTACCCATGTACAGGGCGTCGAAGGGGCAGGCCACGGCGCAGTCGCCCATCCCCAGACAGCTGTGCGGGCACTTCTTGTATCCGCCGGCAGCCAGGGCGGCCGAGGTGCAGTCCATGGCACCCACGTAGTTCGAATCGGTCGGGCAATGGTCCTCGCACCCCTGGCACTTCAGGCGGGCGATCTTGGGCTCGTCGGCGGAGGCCTCGACTCCCATGATCTCCGAGATCAGGCCCACCACCGCGGCGCCGCCGGGGGCGCACTTGGTGATCGCCTCGTCGGTCTGGACGATCGCCTTGGCATAGGGGGCGCACCCGACGTAGCCGCAGGCACCGCACTCCACATGGGGGAGGATCTCCCAGATCGCTTCGACCCGGGGATCGATCTTCACGTAGAACGCCCGGGCGGCGGCCGCCAGCACCAGGCCGAAGCCCAGGCCGAGCCCGCCCACCGAGAGGATCGGGACCATCAGCGTGGCATCCATGGGACGAGGTTTCCTTTCAGGACATCCCAAGGGCCGGGTCCGGCGAGGCCGGATCCCGGCCGCTCAGAGCATACCGGTGAACCCCATGAAGGAGAGGGCCATGAGGGAGGCGGTACAGAAGGCGATCGGAGGTCCCCGGAACGATTCCGGGACGTAGGTCACATCCAGGCGCTCCCGGATCCCGCCCATGAGGACCAGGGCCAAGGTGAACCCGAGGGCGCCTCCGAACGACTCGGCGATGCACTCCGCGACGTTGTAGTTGGCCTTCACGTTGATCAGCACCA
Source organism: uncultured bacterium (assembly GCA_964403795.1). Classification (GTDB taxonomy): domain Bacteria; phylum Muiribacteriota; class UBA6191; order CAZXTJ01; family CAYOHP01; genus CAYOHP01. The sequence continues at coordinate 2,214 of CAYOHP010000110.1, forward strand.
CGCCCAGGATGGCGCAGTTGGTGGTGATCAGCGGGAGGTACACCCCGAGCGCCTCGTAGAGGGCCGGGTTCGCCTTCTTGAGGAACATCTCCACCAGCTGCACCAGAACCGCGATGATGAGGATGAACACCACGGTCTGGAGGAACTGGAGATCCAGCCGATAGCCGGTGGCCAGGAAGATCAGGTTCACGTCGGTCGGAGCCAGCAGGAAGTTCTGGGCCGCCCAACAGGCCACCGAGGCCAGGTTCATGACGAAGAGGACCGCCAGCCCCATGCCGACTCCGGTCTCGACCTTCTTCGAGACCCCGAAGTAGGGACACAGACCCAGGAACTTGGCGAGCACGTAGTTCTGGACCAGGGCCGCAGCCAGGAAGATCTTGAACAGATGAACGGGATCGAAGTTGCCGCCCATGGTCAGCCGTCCCCTCTCATCCGCTTGTTCAGGCGGGTGGAGGCCATCATGAGCCCCAGGATCAGGAACCCGCCGGGGGGAAGCACGAAGACCAGGGAACTCTCGAACCCGATCCACCCGTTGATCCCGGTGAGGATCCCGCCGATCCCCGGCCAGGCCGAGACCGGCACGTCCCAGAGCGACCCGGTTCCGAGCAGTTCCCGGACTCCCCCGAGCACACAGAGCGTGAGGGCGAAGCCCACCCCCATGCCGAGACCGTCGCCGATCGAGGGCAGGACGCTGTTCTTCGAGGCGAAGCCCTCGGCCCTGCCCAGGATGATGCAGTTCACCACGATCAGGGCCAGGAAGATCCCCATGGCTTCGTGGATCTCGGGGGTGACCGCCGCCATCACCAGGTCGACCACGGTGACGTTGGTGGCGATGATGGTGATGAAAGCCGGGATCCGGATGTCCTTGGGGATCACGTTCCGCACCAGGCTCACCATCAGGTTCGAGCTGAAGAGCACCCAGATGACGCCAAGCCCCATGGCGAAGCCATTCTTGAGGCTGGTCGTCACCGCCATGGTGGGACACAGGCCGAGCATCAGGGTGAGAATCGGGTTCTCACCACCCGTCAGGGGGGTCAGGAAGGCCTCGCTGAAGGTCTTCTCCTTGCCTGCCACGGATCATCCCCTCCCTTCGGGAGCCGGAACCTTCGCCGGCATCGCGGCCTGCCGATCGCCCAGGACCCGATCGCGGTTGCGATCGAACAGCTCCAGGACCCTCCGCACCGCGTTGGTGTAGGCCCGGGAGGTGATGGTCGAAGCCGTGATGGCGTCGATCCCATCCGGGAACCCGTCCTTCTTGAGGCGCACCGCCTCGGCGCCCCTGCCGATGAACCGCCGCAGGAAGTTCGGGATCGGCTCCCGACCTTCCTTGGAGGCGGCCTGCACCTCGGCATAGTCGGCGAACTGGATGTTGGCTCCTAGCCCCGGCGTCTCCTTGTGGACCAGGATCTTGGACCCCGCCACCTGGAAGCCATCGGAGGCGGCATCGAAGCGGACTCCCAGGATGAACCGGATGTCACCCGAGTACCCGTCGGGGAGCTCGCAGACCACCGCGTAGCCGGTGACCGTTCCGGCCTGGTCGTACCCCCGGAACACCGTGACCTTCTTGAGCTCCTCCTGCTGGCGGTCCAGGACCTTGGCGAGGTCGGCGGCGTTCTGTGCCCAGTCGGCGGACAGATCGAGGACGATCGCCTCGGAGTCCTGGTCCACCTTGACGGTCCCCGAAGGCAGTGCCCCCAGGCGTGCCCGCCGGGTTTTCTCTGCCTGGTTCCGATCGATGGTCGGCCGGGTCTGGCTGTCGACCCCCACCAGCAGGACCGCGGATCCGAAGCAGACCGCGAACAGGACGCCTCCGAGCCTTCCTGGCCCGATGGAATCTGCGGCCATGGCTACTTCTTCCTCTCGGTCTGCCCGAACACGTAGGGCAGCGTCCAGTGGTCGATGAGCGGGGTCAGGTTGTTCATCAGGAGGACCGCGAAGCTCATCCCTTCCGGATACGCCCCGAACCTGCGGATGAGGACGGTCAGGATGCCGACCCCGATCCCGAAGTAGAGGCGGCCGTTGCGGGTCGTCGGCGAGGTCACCATGTCGGTCGCCATGTAGAAGGCACCGAGGATGGCACCGCCCGAGAGCAGACCGAACAGCGAGAGGGTCCAGGCAGGTCCCGCCAAGGGCGTCCCGTAGACCAGGAGCCCGGTCCCGAACATGCCCCCCAGGCACCCGACCGGGATGTGCCAGGTCACGTGGGACTTCGACAGCAGGTAGAGGGCGCCCAGCAGCAGAGCCAGAGCACTGGTCTCGCCCAGGCTCCCGGCGATCCCGTACTCGGGCCCGAATCCGAGGAAGCCCTTCAGCATCCAGCCTTCCTGCTGGATCCTGGCGGCCGCCTCGGCCCATCGACCGGTCTTGATGTACTCCTCCTTGAGGACGCCCAGGGGGGTCGCGGCGGTCAGACCATCGAGGGCGTAGATCGGGGCCATCCAGGTCGACATCGAGGCGTGGAGCTTGTCCAGTCCCACCCAGGTGGTGAGAGCCGCCGGATAGGCCACCAGCAGGTAGGCCCGACCGGCGAGGGCCGGGTTGTAGGGGTTACGACCTACTCCGCCATAGATCTGCTTGGCGATCACGATCGCGAACACGCTGCCCGCGGCAGCCATCCAGAGAGGCATGTTCACGGGACAGACCAGGCCCAGGAACAGGCCGGTCAGGGCTGCCGAGAGGTCGTCGACGGTGCTCGGGACGCCTCGCAGACGGGTACAGATCTCTTCCGCCAGGACCGCGGCGCCGATGCTCACGGCCAGCAGCAGGACGCCCCTGAGGCCGAAGCTGTAGATGCCGAGCGCGGTCGCCGGCAGGAGGGCCACGATCACATCGAGCATCGTCGAGCGGATGGACTCGCCGGTGTGCACGTGCGGGTTCACCGAGACGATGAGCTCGGGACCCTCGATGGTTATGCTCTTGGCCATTCGCTTTCCTTACCCCGGATGTCCCGCCCGACCGTCAGGCAGCGGCGGTGGCCGCCTTCTGCTTCTCTTCGGCAGCCTTCTGCTCGGCTCGCCGCTTCGCCTCCTCCTGGGCCACCCGACGCTGCTTCAGGATGTGCCCCTTGGCGTGCTTGAACCACTGGACCAGGGGGCGGTGGGCGGGGCAGACGTAGGAACAGGCCCCGCACTCCTTGCAGTCCATGACGTTGTAGGCCTCGGCGGACTCGAAGTCGTGGAACTCGGTGAATCTCGACATGGCGTCGGGCAGCAGGCTCATGTAGCAGGCATCGACGCACTTGGCGCACTTGATGCACTCCTCGAATTCGCCCATCCGGACTGCCTCGTCGGCGAGCAGGAGGAGTCCTCCGGACCCCTTGAGGATCGGGATCTCGAGGCTCTTCTGGGCGATCCCCATCATGGGGCCTCCGGCGACCACCTTGCCGATCGGCCGGGTGAACCCGCCCATGTACTCGATGATGTCCTTGAGCAGGACCCCCATGCGCACCTTGAGGTTGCGGGGGTTGGCGACGCAGTCCCCGGTGACCGTCATGATCCGGTCGGTCAGGGGCTCCCCGAGCCGGAGCGCCCTCCAGATGGCGACCGCGGTGGCGACGTTGGTGCAGACCACGCCGTAGTGGATGGGCAGCTTCCCGGGTCCGACCTCGATGCCGGTGGCGATCCGGATCACCGAATGCTCGGCTCCCTGGGGGTACTTGGTCTGGGCGACCGCCACCGAGAGGTCGTCGTAGCGACGGCAGGCGGCTTCGAGCAGTGCCACCGCGTCCATCTTGTTGTCCTCGGTGCCGATCACGGCCCGCCGGGCACCGAGGAAGTGCTTGAGGAAGTTGGTCGCCTCCACCAGCTCGTCCGCCGACTCGACCATGAGGCGGTGGTCGCAGGTGAGGTACGGTTCGCACTCCGCCCCGTTGATCACCAGCGTGTCGCACCGGCTCCCGGGAGGGAGCGAGAGCTTCACGTGGGTCGGGAAGGTGGCCCCTCCCATCCCCGCGATCCCGGCCATTTGGATCCGCTCCAGAATCGCCTTGGGCTCTGCGCTCCAGGGATCCGCGATCGGTTCCAGTTCCCGGGCCGTCTCGTCGGTGCCGTCGTTGCGGATCAGGGCATAGAGGGTCTGATGACCGAGCGGGTGCTGCCGGGGCTCGAGCTTCTGGACCTTTCCGGAGACCGGGCTGTGGACCGCCGCCGAAACGAATCCCTGGGGGGATCCGATCATCTGTCCCCGGCGGACCTTGTCGCCCTTCTTCACCAAGGGCTTGGCGGGGGCCCCGATGTGCATCTGGAAGGGGATCCAGCACTCGGTGATGGCGGAGACCGGGAGGGTCTCCACCGGCTTGTAGCAGGTGAGCTCCTTGTTGTAGGCGGGGTGGACCCCTCCCTCGAAGGTGGGATTCGGATTCAGGAGGCTCGCCAAGCTCATGTCGGGTCTGCCCTTTCGGCGTCCACGGGGACCCACGGAGGTCTCAGGGAGACACTCCTCTGGTCCCTCGGACTCCCGGAGACGAAGCAGGAATGTATCATAGTCCCCACCCTCGCGGCGCACAGAAAAGAGGACGACGAGAATCCTATTTCAGACTACCCAGCCATGCGCTGCGTTGCAAGGTTCGGGAACCCTCGGGGGTCTACGGTAGTCTGGGGAATCGAGGCCACCTCGTCGCGGGCTCTCGAGAGGATGCCGCCCTGGTCATGACTTTCCGCAGCTTCGCCGTCCTGATCCTGGCGTCGATCCCCGTCCTATTCCTGGTCGGATGCGGGGGAGGGCCTTCGGCCCGCCCCCAGGCCGTCACCAAGGCCGGCCCCCCGGTCCGGGTCCTCCACACCTACGAAGCCCAGGGGGAGACCGCAGGGGGCGACTTCACCGCGGTACTGGCGATCGGATCCCGGGTCCTGGCCGGCTCCAAGGACGGCGTCGAGCTCCTCGAATACCACCCCGAGAGCGGCTTCCAGTCCATCTCCCGCTTCCCGCTCAGGGCCAACCCCACGAGTCCCTCCGAGGTCTTCCACCTGCGCCGGTCCGGGGACGGGACCCTCTGGGCCAGCACCAGCGACGGGGTGGCTCGCTTCCGGGATGCCGGTTTCGACCTCCAGGAACAGAGCGGTCCGGCCCGGGACGCGGCACCCTTCCGGGACGCCCTGTGGATCGCCCGCAGCCATACCCTCGAGGTCTTCGAGCCGGTCTCCAGCCGGACCGACCGCCTCCCCATCCTGCTCAGCCGGGAGCAGGAGGACGCCGCCCTGCCCCAGACCCGCATGCCCCTGTCGCTCTGCCCGACCTCCGCGGAGCGGATCCTGGTGGGGACCCAATTCGGCCTGCTCACCGTGACCCACAAGGGCTCCACCCTGGAGTGGACCCACATGTTCGGACCCTGGGACCGGACCGACGGCCGCGGGATCACCCCCATGCCGGGCAACAGCAAGCTGCCCGGCAACCGGATCCTGAACCTGCGGGTAGCCCCGGACTCGAAACGGGTGGCGGTCTGTACCGACCACGGCCTGGCGGTCTACGACCTCGACAACCCGGGTGGGACCTGGAAGAACTTCGTCGGCCTCCATCGGGTCAATCGGGCCGATCCCGTCCAGGGTCTCTTCCACGAGGAGGTCCCGGGCAATGTCGAGATCCCGTCCAGCGACATCTCGGATGCCGCCTTCGGACAGGGCGCCATCTTCGCCGGGACGGCCAAGGGGCTGGCCGTGCTCCCCGAGGGGGGCGCCGGCACCGGTGCGGTCCACTTCCTGACCTCCGAGGACGGCCTCCCGTCCTCGCGGGTCAACGGCGTGGATCTCGACCCGACCAGACCAATTCTCTTCGTGGCCACCTCCTTCGGTCTGGCAGCGCTGGAAATCACCCGCCCCGGCACCTGATCGGCGGTCGCCGCCGGCCCCGGTGCTAGCCTGGAATCGTGGGCCGTTCCCCCTCGTCCTCGACGACCACGATGCCGCTCGGACTGGAGCGGGATCGTGAGATCCTCGAAGGCGACGACCGGATCTCGCTGTCCCGGCGGGTCGAGGTCCATGACGACACCCATGTCGAGGTCAGGCTCGGGTACGGCCTGCCGCTCAAGGACCAGGGGGCCGTCGACTACCACGTCCAGATCTACTTCTTCTTCCCCGGCTCCCTGGACGTCAACGAGACCACCTTCCCCAAGCGGGAGTTCTACCAGGACATCCATGCCTATCTTCGGTTCAAGACTCCGGAACTGAACCTGGAAGAGCTGCTGGACGAGGACGCCCCCGATTCCCCCCTGTGTCGCCTGGTGCGGCTGGAGGGAAGGATCACTCGGGAGAAGGCCGACCCTGGACCCCTGACTCCGGCCGTGGTGGACGAGGCCAAGCTCTTCGGATGCCTGGCCCGGGCCTACATGCAAGACAAGCTCGACCGGGTCCTGCCCTTCATCCGCATGCCCCGGAAGGCGGGCGGGACCCTCTACGACCGGGACCGGCTGGTGGACAGCATCGAGCGGTTCCACGGCAAGTCGCGGGCCCTGCTCGAGCGGTTCCGGGCCGTCATGGATCGCTACTCCAAGGGTCAGACGGTCCTCCCCAAGCGGCTCACCCATTCCCTGCTCGACACCGACGAGTATCTCTCCTACCAGTACGAGAAGTACTTCTGCCGCCTGCTCGAGGCCGCCCAGCGCAGCGACGACCTGTTGGCGGAGCGGATCCGGCCCATGCTGGTCTCCGGCGTGCGGTCCGAACACGCTCATCGCAGGGAGCGCGGCTACCTGACCGGACCCTCGACCGAGGGCGAGAACGAGGTCTACACCAACCACGTCCGGCTGCTGAAGAAGTTCGTGGAGAGCGCCCTCTACCTCGGCCTCCGGCGCCAGATCCCCCAGGACTGGGTGGCCGACTGGATCGGAGCCTTCGCGGCCGGGCTCGCCATGCTCTTCGCCACCGTCACTTCGGTGCTGCTCCAGCCCCAGGCGGCCCGCTTCGCCGACACATGGGCCATCGGGGCCCTGGTCCTCATCTACATCTTCAAGGACCGGATCAAGGAGATGGTCAAGCGCAAGCTTGGACAATCGGCCGTCCAGTGGCTACCCGACATCGATACCCGGATCATCGATCGTCGTTCGGACGCGGTCCTCGGCCGCTGCCGGGAGACCACCCGTTGGATCCCCGCCGGCCAGGTCCCCGAGATGGTGGAGCGGGTGCGTGCCTTCCACTCGATGACCCACCGGGACCTCCGGGAGGCCACCGGCGAGACGGTGCTCCGCTACGACAAGAAGATCACCCTGTTCCCGGACCGGATCCAGAGGGCCCACCGGCGTCGCAACGACGTCCAGGACATCCTGCGCTTCGACGTCTCCGACTTCCTCCGCCACATGGACGACCCCGGCCTGGTCCTCCGTACCCTGGCCGGGGACCACGACCGGGTCATCCGGACCAAGGGCCGCAAGACCTACAGCCTGAACCTGGTCATCGCCTACGAGGTAGAGGACGGCCGCCCTATCTACGAGAAGGTCCGGGTGGTCCTCGACCGCAGCGGCGTGAAACGGGTCGAAACCGTCCTCCCGCCCTGCCCCGAGGAGGAGCTCCGCACCCTGGACAGCTCGAAGTCGATCGAGGACTGGATCGAGCGGAGCTACGCGGCCGAGGGCTGACCCTGCCCCGGCGGCACCTCGGACCGGGACCCGGGGCCCCCGACCTGCAGCTGGTGCTCCAGGGGCTTGACGCCCCCCGGTCCCTCCCTATTATTGCGGCAACCCGGGACCCCTGGGCATGCGCTCGGGGTCCATGCAGGGCCAAGGAGATACCAGCGGTGAAGCGGATCCTCTCGGTGTTGGGCCTGGTGCTCGCGGTCACGCTCTTCGCCCTTCCGGGGCGGGTCGAAGCAGGGTTGTTCAAGAACCTCCTGACCAAGGTCGACACCCTGATGAACAACTACAACCAGAACATGTGGATGGGGGAGAACTCCCTCGGCAACACCGTTCTGAAGGGCGTCCAGGGCAAGGGAGGGAACTTCTTCCAGGTCTTCGATGCCACCGCGGCAGCTCTCCAGAACGCCCAGAACCAGGCGCTGACCGACCTGAAGGCGGTCTGGGAGGCCGTCAAGGACATCGTCCTGTGGCTCCCCCGCAAGATCAAGGAGATCTTCGTCAAGACCATCAACAAGCTGAACGCCATGAACCAGGGCGCCACCGTCAAGGACCGCTGGAACAACCTGGTGAGCGGCGGCAACGGCGGTGGTGGAGGCGGCGCGGCAGTGCAGGGCGGATTCGAGAGCGAGCCGACCCCGGAAGCCGCTCCTCCCTCGGGTGGGGAGTCTGGCGCCATCGAGAACGACCTCGCCTCGATGCTCTCCGACGACGGCCAGCGCGCCTCGATGAGTGCCGACGAAGTCCTCTCGGCCTACGGGTCCGAGGAGCGGGCCAGCGCCGACGCCGACGAAGCCGTCGATGCCCCCTCCGCCCCCGAGTCGATGGAAGCCACCGCCGAGGGCTTCGGACAGCTGATCGACATGACCTCCGCGATCGAGAAGAAGGAGCACCAGACCGAGGCCCGCAAGCGGATCCGCCTCTACTACCTGACCTCGGTGGACACGGCCCTGCACAAGGGCGAGCTCACCAAGGCCGCCGCCATCATCAAGTCGGGCTCCAAGCTCTACGTGGGCAATCCCGACGGGATGGAGAAGGCGATGGGAGTGATCGCCAAGCGGCACCCCAAGCACCAGGCGGCGATGGTCAAGGCGGTCCGCCGGATCGCCAACGTGGCCCGTACCCAGGGACGCTGAGCCGGAACCCCCGTTCGGAACCTGGAGAACCCCGGAGATGACGACTCGCCCCGGTCTCGTCCTACCCGTCGGACTGGCGATCTTGATGGTCGCCGGGTCGGCCCAGGCCGGACTTCCGGTCCGCTCCGACGAGTCCCGGCCAGGCTCGGTGCTCGAGACCCATCGCCGACCCCGGGGCTTCGTCCCTTCGGATGCCAAGACGGTCTGGGGCCGGTTCGTCTCGACCGTGGAGACCGCCCGGGACGAGATCCCGCGGCCTGCGGTCCTCGACCCTGCCCGGCCTCTTCCCGAGACCGACCTCGGGGACGGCTTCCTGGGAGCCTTCGAGCAGGAACGGGGCCTCCGGAAGAAGCTCTCGGTCCTGGCCACCTACCGGGCGACCATGGGGCGCTGCCGGCGCTGGCTGGAAACGCTGCCGGCCGACGTCCGGACACCCTTCCTGGAGAGCTTCCGGGTTCTGGATCGCGAGGGACTCGCCGCCGAGCGGACCCTGGTCGCCCAGCTCTCCGCCGACATGGAGAGGGGTGGCGGGGCCCTCAGGGTCGTGCTGGACCACGTGCAGCGGACCGGCTACGCCGAGTCCACCGCCCAGGATGCCTTCGGTGGGCTGCTCCGGGGCTTGAAGACCGGCTACGCGGGCATCTCCCAAGGCGGAAACCTGGAGGCCGAAGCCCTGGCTGCCCTGGGTCGGGATCTCGAGGCCTTCGAGCGCCTGGTCTCGGGGCGCTGAGACCCCGAGGCGGCCTTCCCGGCGACTGCCCCCGGCAGCGCCTTCAGGCGTCCAGACGAGGCGGCTCGGGACCGGCTTCCCCGGCCTCCCCGGCCTCGGCGCCCTCCATCCCCTCGTCTCCCTCGTCGCCTTCCTCGCCGCTGAAGCTCTCGCGACCGTCGCCCTCGTCCTCCCGACGCCTCAGGCTGCGCCGATCGAGGGTCCCGGTCTCCTCGGGAGGCGCGGTGCAGAGGAGCTCGTCCCCCCAATTGTAGGCCGACAGCACCGCCCCACCTTCGAACTGGAACTCGATCCCGATCCACGAGCCCTTGCCCCCGAAGGCCGCGTCCCTGACCTCGAGGACATCCTCGACCTTGCGCCCCACGAAGGGCATCCACTGGTCGGCCTGGGTCTGGTCCTCGGTGTGAAGGGTGATCTCGGTCTCGCCCTCGGGAAGGGCGGGGAGGGGTCGCCGTGCCACCCGGATCGACTCCCCGTCCTCGCCGAGGGTGACGCCGATCTCGACCCCACCCGTGAACCGGAGCAGCAGCCCGATGGGTTCGTCCTGGATGCTCCCGGCATTGACGGCCATGTCCACCTGGATCGTCTCCAGGGACTGGTCCAGCACCGACCGCAACATGAGCCTCGGATTCCGCCGGAACAATCCTCGGCCGTTGCGGTTGCGGCGCGATCGCCCTCGTCCCTTCCTACCCACGGTGAGACCCTCCGGATCCCCGCCGGTCAGCGCCGGCGGACCTTGAAACTGGCCAGATTGGAAAGCGTGGAGCCTTCCCAGAGGGTAGCGGTCGGATCGCCCCTCAGGTTCTCGGGCACGAGCTGCACGGGGACGGACCGGCCGGTGAACCGGATCAGGTACGACCCCGGCCGGCTCAGGTCGAAGCGCCAGGCCTCGTTCTGACCGCTGGCCAGCCCGAACCTGGGCAGGTTCTTCAGGTCGATGACCTCGGCATGCTCGCCGTAGGGCGGCAGGACCACGAAGTCGCCTTCCCTGAGCTCGGTCCCGGGCTTCTCGGGCTGGACGTTCGCCAACACCCGGGCGTTGTCGTTGAGCAGGATCAGGACGTCGAAATTGGCGCCCAGGAAGAGCCGCCGGCAGATCCTCACCGGTCGGTCCGAGTCGTTCAACCAGAGGACCGTGAGGTAGATCGGGTCCTGGGGGGAGTAGGAGGCCTGGTCCAGGGAGATGACGTTGGTGATGACCCCGCCCGGCCTGCCGGCTTCGGCTTCCAGGGCAGCCCGGGCCCGATCCGACACGGGCTGGAGGTCGGGTCGCTTGACCTCGGCCTCGGCGTACGAGCGCGGGGTGGGAGGGGGCGAGCGACCGGAGCATCCCGCCAACCCCAGTGCGACCAAGGCCGCGCAACCTCGCCAGAGGGCTCGCACCGATACCTCCGGAACCGGCCCGGGGCCGGCCTGGGCCAGCCCCGGGCGATCCTATCACACGGGGGTGCTACGCTCGGCCTCCATGGACGATCGTCGCCGGCCCGAGTGCGGGCAGATCCAGGAAATCCTGACGGCCCAGGCGAGGATCTGGGGGCGCCTGGCCCTGCTCCGGGACGATCTTGCCCGTCAGGAGCAGGAGCTGGCCGGGCTGGAGGCTCGCCTGCGCCAGGACGTCCGGGACGTCGAGAAGCTCGAACACATGAGTCTCTCCCGGCTGGCGGCCTGGATCCGGGGCAAACTGCCCCAGACGCTCTCCGAGCGCCAGCAGGAGGTCATCGACGTCCTGGTCGAGAGGGACGAGGTCCTGAGGAGGATCTCCGAACTCCGGACCGAGAGGGACAGGCTCGAAGCCCGCATGGACACCCTGCGGACCGAGGAGGCCCGCTTCTCGGGCGAGCTGGTGGCGCGCCTCCGGGAGACCGAATCGCAGCGGGTCGACCAGCCCCCCGGAGCGAGCCGTCGCGAGGACCGGGTACGGATCCTGGCCCACGACCTCGACGACCTCGAGGTCGCCGACCAGGCCATGCAGACATGCTCCCGCCACCTGGAGGAAGCCCACGACCAGTTGGCCCGGATCGAAGTACCAGGACTCCTGGCCAGTCTCTCCGGGATGGCCCTCCTCGATCTCTTCGAGCGGGAGGAGGTCCAGCGCACCCGGGATGCCCTGGAGGAGGCGCGAGGCGAGGCCCAGCGGGCGATCCGGGCCCTCCGGACCCTCGATTCGATCCGTCCCCCCGCCGCCTCCCTGGCTGCGCTCCAGGACCTGGAGCGGCACCGGTTCCTGGCCAGCCTCTACCACGAGGGCCAGATCCGCCGGGTCCTGCACCTCACCAAGGAAGCGGTCGAGCAGTTCCGGACCCGGATCTTCGACGCCCGGACCGCGATCCGCACGCTGCGGGACGGGATCCTCGTCGAACTGGCCGAGCCGACCGCACCCCCCTGACCCGGCCCCCGGGTCGCGGTCGACCGGCCCGCCGCCCCCGCCTGGCCTCCGCCAGACCTGGCTCCGCTCAGGGCTTGGTGCCGGTAGCACCCAGTTTCGGCCCCACCCCTGCTCCGGCATCGTCGGCGATCCGGCGGATCTCGGGCAGGTCCCGGTGGAGGGTATGGACCACCGCCGAGAGGGCGATCGCCAGGTCCCCGGCCGAAACCCCCTCGGACGCCACCAGGGAATACCCGAACCGGACTTCGCCGTCGCTGCGATCCCAGCCGTAGCGCCCCAACCGGTTGATCGCGTTCTTCTCCATGAGATCCTGGAGGACCGACGGGAGCTGCGGCGAGGAGGCGGCCACCTCGAGGACCCTGGGCACCAGGAAGTGGAGCAGGACCCCGTCGGGAACCAAGTACACCACCGAGATCCCGGCCGGCCCCCGGATCCTCAGCCTGAGCCAGCCCGCGACCTCGTCGACCCGGTGTGCCCGGTAGTCGAGTTCGTCCAGGATCCGCGACAAGGTGGCCAGAGAGAGCGGCTCCCGGATCCCCAGCAGGGGACTGGGTCCAAGGGCGGGCGTCGGAGCCGGGATGCTGACCTTGGGCCCCTCCGGCGTTCCCGGACGGAGGACGCTCGGACGGGCACGCCGAGCCTTCTCGACCGGTCCGGCCCGGATCGCCGAGCCGATCGCAAGGACGACGAGCGGAAGGGCGCGGGCGGCAAGGCGAGCCATGCTGCTCCCACGGTAGCACGCAGTCCGAGGCCCCTCGTCGACCGGAACCCGGACCGCCCGCGGGCTACACTCCCAAGCGAGGCTCTCCCATGCGGATCCACCTTGCCGCCCGTCCCCGGCTCCTGACCTCGGCAACCTCCGCGACCTTCGCGACCTTCGCCCTGCTCGTCGCCGCATCCCCGCTCCTCGCCGACCAGGGGGGCGCCGCCTTCTTCGAGGGCCAGCTGCACTTCGACGAGGGCCGGATCCGGGAAGCCGGCGGGGCCTTCGCCAGGGCTGGGAACCTGGGCTACGACCCGATCCCGGTCAACTTCTGGATGGGGCGCTGCTACCTCCTGACCGGTAGTCCGGGACGGGCAGCCAAACATCTCCAGAGGGCCCTCGACGGAGGCATGCAGGACGCAACCCTGCATGCCGGTCTGGCCCGCGCCCTGATCGAGACCGGGAAGGCAGCCGAGGCCCTCCCGCACCTGGCCCGGGCCGAAACCCTCGAGAAGGGACGCACCGACGTGGCCCTGATGCGGGGAAGGCTGGCCACCGAGGCCCACGACTACGAGGCCGCCTACCTTGCCCTCCGGAACGCGGTCCACGACTTCCCGGACGAGGTGAAGGACCTCGCGCGCGCCATGCCGATGGTCCATGAGAAAGCCCTCGTCGAACTCGCCGACCTCCGCATGGTGGCGCTCGAGGCCGAGGCCGCCGCCGAGGCCGCTGCCCCCCCCGCGGCCCCGGTCGTGGAGCCTCCAGAGGATCCCGGTTCGATCTCCAAGGGCCTCACCTCACCCCCGATCGCGGCAGGCACCCCCGGGTCCTCCTGGGCCAGCACCCCCAAGGCCAGCAGCAAGGCAGGCAAGTCCACCTACATCATCAAGCGCCGCAACTGGGGCGGCACCCAGGTCGGTTCCGGGAGCTAGGCCCAAGGCCATCCGGAGGGATTCACTCCTCCTCGTCCTGCTGGCCGGGAGGGACCTGGACGTGGCCCCGGTCCAACGACACCCGGTAGTGGCGGATCTCCCCCGAGGCGCTCCGCATCCGGATCCTGGTCTTCCCCGGATAGAGCCCGAAGAGGAGCGAGCGCTCGGGGCGCAGCACCAGCCGCACCCCCGGGGGACCCTCGACCGAGACCGGGACGTAGTCCAGGATCTGGTACCGCAGGAGGAACTCGTCCGCCGAGGCGGTGAAGAACCCGGGGGGCGTACGCAGAGCCTCGAGGGCCGCCTCCACCGCCACCGCCTCGGCGGGGTCGCGGGTGGATCCGTAGCGGTCCATGAGGCTCCGGATCGAGGCACGATCGTCGACCAGACCGAGCAGTACGGTGGCGAACCGACCCTCGGCTCCGGGTCGCGCCGCCCGCTCGACCAGGGCCTTCCGGGAAGGCCCGTGATCCAGCGCCTTGCCCGCCGTCCGGACGAGATCGGCCACCAGCCCCGCACCCGGGAGCTCCGAAACCGCCGGTCGGGCTCCTGCGCCGGCGCCGCCCTCCGGTATCTGCCACCCCGGCACCCGGAAGGGGAAGCCTGACCATCCCTTGGGCCGGAGGAAACCCTCGACCACCTGGCGGAAGGCGTCGTAGACGGCTGCCCGATCCCCGGGCGGATCCGCCTCCCAGCGCTCGAGCAGCCGGAGTGCCGCAGCCGGGAACCGCACCCCCCGGGTGATCTCCAGATCCGGGACCCCGGCAGCCCGTCGCTTCATGGTCCGGGGGCTGTCCGGGCCCGCCGCCAGGTGCAGGAGCTGCCAGGCGATCGCAGGGGGGATCGGACTCTTGTCCCACCGGATCATGCGACAGAGGTTGGAGGTCCCGTTCCCGCCACTGCGCAGGATCGCGATCAGGGAGGACCACCAGCGGTCCGGGGGCGAGGCCAGGATGCCCGAGTGGCGCAGCAGCATGGGATCCGCTTCGTCCCGGAACACATGGCCGGGATCGACCGCGGCCAGGACCTCGTCGAGACCCGCCCGGTGGTCGGGGTCCTCCTCGCCACCCAGGAAGCCCGCCAGCAGTTCCGGGTAGTCCGGGCGGGCCGGAGCCCGGTCCAGGCGGTACTCGGGAAGCGATCGTTCGACCGGCACACCCCCCGCGTCCAGGACCAGCGAGCCGCGGGTCTCCGGCTCCAGACCCGCCATCCAGGCCAGGGCCCTGCCCTCCCCGAGGTCATAGACCGGCACCGGGTGCCGGGCATCTCCGAGACGAGCGAACGCCAGGAAGGGATCGCGTTCCGGGATCCCCTCGAGTTCCACCACCAGGTTGCGCAGATCCCGCAGCTCCCGCACGACCCTCATCCCGCCCACCGGAGCCGGCGTCGGGGGAAGCCCTGCGACCTCTCCCGGGACCCCTCCCAGCTTGCGCACCGCCAGGCCGACCAGGAGCAGGCCGACCCCCACCCCGACCCACCGCATCCAGACAGGCACCAGCGGCGCCGGCGGGAAGCTGCTTGGCGAGTCGATCCGGGTCCCGGCCAGCGTCCCCATGCTTTCCGAGGCATCCCCCGCCCCGGGGACGCCCGAGGTCGGGAGTTCCTGGGTCGAGGACCCGGGGCCGGACGGGCCGCCTTCCCCCCCCAGACCGGAGAGGATCTCGCCGAGGCGCGAGGGCCGCCCCTTCCTCGGTCCCAGGCAGCGCTCCAGGACCCGTCGCTCCTCGGCAGGGATCTCCCCCCTGGCCGGCTTCAGCACCGGGAGCTGGAAGCGCTGCTTCTCCCCGATCAGGCGGATCAGGTCGGAGGTCTCGAAGGGGCGGGAGGCCGTGAGCAGCTCCCACCACGTCATGGCCCAGGCGTACCAATCCACGCTGGCGTCCCAGCCGGAGCCGGTGAACATCTCGGGCGCCAGGTAGACCGGCGTCCCGAGCACCATGCCGGTCCGGGTGAGCTGGGTCATGTCGGGGCTCTGGGCGAGCCCGAGGTCCATCAGCACGATCCGGCCGGACCGCTCCAGCATGATGTTCCCGGGCTTGATGTCCCGGTGGAGGACCTTCTGGTCGTGGAGCGCACCCAGGGCGTGGGCCACCTGCAGCATGGCGCTGCGGGCCTGGGCAGGCTCGAAGGCGCCGTTGACGTAGAGCAGGCGGTCGAGCGACTGGCCGTCGATCAGCTCGAGCGCGAGCCACAGGTCGTTGCCCTCCGTCCCGCTCTCGAGCAGTCCGAGCAGGTTGGGGTGTTTGACCCGGGCCATGACCTTGGCTTCCCGCAGGAAGCGGGCCTGGGCCTTCTCGTCGGCCTTGTCGCCCCGGAGCAGCTTCAAGGCCACCTTGCGACCCAGGCTGGCCTGCTCGGCGAGCCAGACCTCGCCCATGCCGCCGCGCCCGAGCAGCTTCAGGATCCGGAATCCCGGGATCCGACGCTCGGTACCCGCCCCGCCCTCGCTCAACCGCACCTCCTCCCGGTCCGGCCCCCCGACCGGTTACCCCGGGGTCGCAATCCCGCAGCCACCGACTGCGCAGCGCCCCGAACAGTACCCCCGCCTCCTCCGCTCCCCGAGGCCATGGCCCGGGTGACCGGACGCGCCCTGTCCGCCCGGACGGACGGCCACGGCCTCCGATCCGACGACCAGAAACGGCTCCAGATGCCGATCTCCGATCAGGCACAGGCCTTGCGAGGTCCGGACCCGGAGGAACGATGATCGCTCGCACCCTGGTCGCTCTCTGCCTCGCCGGGACGGTCCCCGCCATCTCCCTCGGACAGATCCTGGGACAGGACGAGGACCCGGCGACGCCGCCGGTCAGCACCACGCCGGCCACGGTCGCCAGCGGGACCGCCGCGGTCCCCAACCTCAAGGTCTGGCAGGTCCCAGGGTTCGACCCGGTCCGGGACGTCCCCTCGATGGACAACTGGATGGGCGTGGTGGATCCCGAGGGCGGCGGCAACTGCTACGCCATCAGCGTCCTCACCATGCAGTTCTTCCTGAAGTGCAGCTTCACCTCCGAGCCCGGCCTCCCCTTCGAGCGCTGGGCCGACGCCGGCGACCCGAGCGCACCCCTGGCCATGGACGAGCGGGGCCTGGCGATCGTCCCCTGGTTCCTGGCCCGCAGCCGCCAGGACGCCGCCGCCAAGGGCAAGCTCAGGATCGGCGGCTTCGCCGGGCTCCGCGAGTTCACCGCCGAGGGCACCCCCACCGAGAAGCGCTTCCGGGAGTGGGCCGAGGCGATCCAATTCGCCATGCAGATCCCTGGCGAGGGCGCCCGCTACATCGGCAGCATCGTCAAGGCCAACCTGGGCTTCGTCCCGCTCCTCCCGCTGGGCAAGGACGACGTCAACAAGGACGGCTTCCACATCGTGCGCGACCGGGTCGCCCAGGGACGCCCGGTGCCGATCAGCCTCACGCCCTCCTCGCCGAATCCGGCAGGCCACGTGGTGGTCGTCTACCGGGTGGTTGAGTCCGACACCGAGGTCCGCTTCACCGCCTACGACTGCAACCGCCCGCCCCGGGGCAGCGAGCCCCGCCCGCTGATCGTCTCCTTCGCCAAGCGCGACGGCTGGAAGATCCGCTGCTTCGAGGAAGGCTCCGAGGACCGCTCCCTCTACGGCGACTTCGGGCTGCTCACCGTGCCCGATCCCGACACCAGGGGCCAGCGCAACCGGATGCGCCGCATCCTCACCGACCTCGACGAATACCAGGAGCGCAACGAGCACTTCGGCGACATCATCGGCCAGGACCGCTCGCTGCTCACCCGGGTCAAGGGCGCAGGAGGCTTCGTCCTCGAGGTCCTGAACCCCTTCTAGTCCAGGGGGAAGGCCGGGAGCCGCGCCCCCGGGATCCTCCTCGGGACCCCGCAGGGGAACCCGGCTCGACGGGCCGCGTCCTCAGCCGGTACGCGCTTCCCCGGGATCGATCCCGAACATCTCCATGTTCCGGTACAGGGTGGTGCGGGGCACCCCGAGATCGCGGGCGGTGGCGCTGATCGAACCCTTGCACCGGTCGAGCGCCTCCAGGATCGACTCCCGGTCGAGCGCCTCCCGGTTCTTGCCGTACTGGCGCATGTCGATGCCCAGGGTCTCGATCTTGCGATGCAGGGTCTTGCGCTGGATGCCCAGGGCGCGGGCAGCGGCGCTGATGTTCCCCTTCGAGGCCGCCAGCGAATCGAGGATCATGCGGTGCTCGACCTCGCCCAGCGCGTCGCGCATTCCCCGGTCCTCGGAGAGCGTCCCGGTCGAGGGCGTGGGCCCGGGTCCGGTGGCCGGACCGGGCCGGGCGCCGCCGCCGGCGGAGGCGGGGATCACGCCGGACAGGGCGCCCTTCTTGATGTCGAAGGGCAATGCGAAGAGCGGGATCCGGTCGCCCCGGGTGAGCACCATGGCCCGCTCCACCACGTTGCGCAGCTCCCGGATGTTCCCCGGCCAGTCGTAGGCGGCCAGGGCGGCGAGCGCGTCGTCCTCCATCCCGTCGACCGACTTGCCCATCTTGTCGTTCAGTTGGTCCACGAAGAAGTCGACGAGCTGGGCGATGTCCTCCTTGCGCTCCTTCAGGGGAGGCAGGAAGAGGGTGAACACGTTCAGCCGGTAGAAGAGGTCCTCCCGGAACCGACCCTGGGTCACGGCCTGGCGGAGGTCGACGTGGGTGGCGGTGATCACCCGCACGTCGAGCGGGATGGTCCGGTTGCCGCCGACCCGCTGGATCTCGCGCTGTTCGAGAACCCGGAGCAGCTTGACCTGGACCTCCTGCGAGAGGTCCCCGATCTCGTCGAGGAAGACCGTCCCCCCGTCGGCGAGTTCCAGCTTCCCGATGCGCTGGGCGATGGCCCCGGTGAAGGCGCCTTTCTCGTGGCCGAAGAGCTCGCTCTCGATGATCTCGGGCGAGAG
>CAYOHP010000111.1:0-3715 GCA_964403795.1 uncultured bacterium
CATGACCATCACCCGTCTGCGGGAACCACCGACCGGCCCCGGGTAGGCATCGAAGGGTCAGCCGGTCCCGGCGATCTTCCGGCGCAGCAGCATCGGGTGGAACCAGCCCGACGCCATGGCCACGACCGGGGCGAGCATCGCCACCTCGGGGCTCCAGGTCGCACCCCGCATCGCTGCGTAGTACAGGCATCCGGGCACCGCGCCGGCCAGCGCCACCAGCTGGGCGAGACGAGCCGGAGCCACACCCCTGCCCGCCATCTGCACCGCCAGCGCCGAAGGGATCACGAAGAGGATGGGGAAGGCGATGGCGGAAGCGTAGGGATTCGTCCCGATCGCCTTGAGCGAATCCGTGGCGTGCAACCCCAGCAGCATCGCCAGATCCAGGCCCACGAGCCAGGCCAGGAACCGGCGCTCGGCGGGCTCGGACCCGAGACGTGCCGGCGTCGTCCCGGCCCGGACCGTGGTCGACGCCGACGTCGAGGTGGCGGTCGCGGGCGACGGGACGACGGTCCGGCCGGAGGTCACCGCGGTGCGATCGACCGTCCGGGACGCGGCGGCCCCTTCCTCCGCCAGCAGCACTCCTCCCGGCACCGTGACCACGGCCGCCAGCCGCTCGGAGGACGCGGCCCCCTCCCCGGCCTCCGGGTCACCGCTCCCGCCCCGCAGCGCGGCCCGGAATCCTCGGGCCAGCTCCAGCGTCGAGGCCGGTCGCCCGGCCGCCTCCTTGGCCAGGGCCCGTGCCAGCACCGCCCAGACGGCGTCGGGGACACCCTCGGGACGAGGCGGCGGATCCTCCAGGATCTGGCGCTGCACCACCATGGGGTCGCCCCGGAAGAACGGCGGACTCCCGGCGAGCAGTTCGTAGGCCACCACCGCCAACGCGTAGACGTCCATCGAGGGAGCGGGGGGCGCGCCCCGCAGCTGCTCCGGGCTCATGTAGGAAAGCGTCCCCACCGTGTTCGAGAGCCCGGTGTTGCCGGTACGGGTTCCCTGGTCGCGGGCCTCGGCCGCGATCCCGAAGTCGATCAGCACCGGCGAGCGGTCCTTGCCCCGGAGCAGCACGTTCGAGGGCTTCACGTCCCGGTGCACCACGCCGCGCGAGTGGGCGTGGTCGAGGCCCTCGGCCAGCGCCGCCACCAGGTCGGCGACCTCTGCGGGCGGCATCCGACCGCACCGGTCCAGCGCCTTCGCCAAGGTCTCGCCGTCGACGAACTCCATCACCACGAAGGGCAGCCCGGCGTGGATCCCGAACTGGTAGATGCGGGCCAGGGCCGGGTGGGCGAGCTCGATGGCCCGGGCCGCCTCGCGCCGCAGCGCCTGCATGGCCCGCTCGCTCTCGGACAGCCAGGGCGGCAGCACCTTGATGGCCACCGGCCGCTCCAGGTGCCGGTCCACCCCCCGGTAGACCTCGCCCATCCCGCCCCGCCCCAGGAGCGCCTCCACCCGGTACTGGTCGAGCAGCACATCGCCCGGACCGATGCCCTGCATGGTCGGGGTGTCCTGCTTCAACTCGTCGGGCAGCTTCACCATGGCCGGACCAGTGTAGCGGCAGGCTTCCTGGCGATCGACCTCGAGGGCCTCCCGGCTCGTCCCTCGGCACGTGGCTTGCCCCCGGGCTCGGGCTACGCTCCCGGGGAGGGGAGGAACCATGAGCTTCTCCATGGCTCCGTATCGGTCGCTGCGGGTGCTCGCCACCGGGATCCTCGCGGGTCTGGTCCTGGCCGGAGCCGTCCTGGCAGGGGATCGGCACGAGGCCGCCCGCGGCTTCCCCAGGCCCAGGGTCTGGTGCCAGGACGGCGACTGCTGGAGCGACCTGCCGATCCGCGAGGCGATCCCGATGGGAAGGCCGGCGGGCTATGACGAGGCCGGCCGGGTGGTCTTCGACCAGGCCGGTCTCTCTCCCGAGGAGATCGCCTACATCCGGGCCTGCGATCTGCGCCGGAGGTCCGGGGGCGGTCGCACTCGCTTCGGCAAGAAGGATCTCACCACCGGCAAGGTCCAGATCCGCTGGAAGCTCTACGGCCTCGAGTACGAGAGGGCCAAGGCCTGGGTGGCAGCCGGGGCGCCCCCCGGAGAGTGGATCCGCGACGACGAGGCCCTGGCCTGGGTGGCCCGCCAGAGTGCCCGAACCGGGGGCGACCCGCTGGATGGCCAGGCCCAGAGCCCGGGCGCCGAACGCCTGGGCTTCTCCACCCCCGAGCAGTTTCGCCAGAAACTGCGCATGAGCGAACCCGACCCGGTCACCGGCGAGCTCCGGATCGGGGCGCCGGCCCGCCCCGAGCGGCCCGCCCGGAAGCCGGCGGTCTCGACCATTCCCTGAGCCCGGCCGGACCCCGGGATCGGCTTGGCTACTCGGGGTCCCGGGAATCGGGCTCGTCGGTCTCGTCGGCAGGGGACTCTTCGTCGTCTCCAGGGGAAGGCGGTGAATCCGCTCCCGATCCGATCGCGAAGATCCCCAGCCCACTGGTCCATCCCCGGAACGTGGTGAGCGAGATGGCATTGCGCATGCGCAGCACCAGCTCCTGGCCGGGCTCGGGGAGCAGATCGGCCGGGATCGCCAGACCGGTCCAGGCCGAGAAGGCGGCCGTCTTGGCTGCCCCGAACCGGCGCGGCGCCAGCAGGAGCCAGGGACGTTCCCCTTCGGGCCCGACCTGCGAGATCTCGACCAGCTCGTCGGTCGGCCAGGCCGCCAAGGCGGCCGCGATCACCACCGTCCTGCCCAGCTCGGGAAGGTCCTTGGGCCACTGGAGCTGGAGCCGGTCGGTCGGCAGAGGTCCCTCGGGGACGAGTTCGATCCCGAAGGTGTTCTGGTCGACGAGCCTCCAGGCCTTGCGGGAAGGGTCGAAGGCACTCCGTTGCCGGGGGCTGTGGATCGGCCGCAACCGGCGCACGAAGCGGGCGCCCTCGAGAGCGCCCCGGAAGACCTGTCGGCACCCGGGTTCGAGGCCGAAGCGGGGCTCGATCCCCCGGCCATCCCTCACCCTCACCACCTCGGTGAAGGCGTGACGCTCGCAGACGGCCATCAGGAGATCCAGACGGCGGTCCCGGGACTGGCCCCGGTCGGCGAGTAGCGCCGAGACCGCGGCCTCGCCCCGGTCCCAGGCGCCGACCACCCGTGCCAGCTCCGGGAGGGTCGCACCGGGGTCCCCCCGCAGGAGTTCCAGCCACTCGTCGTGGTCCCGCTCCCGGTGGATCGAGAGGACCTCCCCCACCGCGTCCCCCCGGTGCTCGAGCATCGCAGCAGGTGCGATCCTGATCCGGGGCCGGACCATGGCCCGCCCCGGGCCCGAGGCGCCTCCGGTAGGGGCACCGGTGGGGGTCCCCGAGTGCCACCCGATCGCCACCCCGAGTCCCAGGAGCCCCGCCAGCGCCACCCGGGCACCCAGGCCCGGACGAGGATTGCCCGGCTCCTCCGGGCCGGCCACCCGGGCCCCGGTGCCGACCGGCCCGCCCCGGACCGCCGTCGAGGGGACCCGCTCCAGCCTCCGGGTCTCGCCCCCGCCCTCCGAGCCTCCCAGGCTCCGGGTCTCCCCCGAGAGCGTGGCCCTCCCGACCGGCGTCCCCTCCCCCTCGGGGGCGGCGGCGGCCGCCAGCGCCGCCCCGAACCCGGCCACCTCGGGGTACCGCTCGCCGGGATCCATCGCCAGCGCCCGGTCCAGCACTGCGGCCGCGGGGGGGGCGGGGGCCCCCCCCCCCCCCCCGGCCCCCCCCCGCC
>CAYOHP010000111.1:3725-20532 GCA_964403795.1 uncultured bacterium
AGTAGTCATGCAGGTCGACGGCGCCTGCGGCAGGCGTCAGCAGGGCCGCGGCGGGCCTGCGGCCCGCCACCCCGCGGGGAACCCGCGGCGCCACCCCCGAGAGGATGCGGTCCACCAGCTCCCGGATCGTCCCCCTCCCCCAGACCGGTTCCCCCACGAGCCCCTCGTAGACGAGCGCGGCCAGCGAGAACTGGTCCGAGGCCGGACCCGGCTCCTGGCCCTTCAGCACCTCGGGCGCCATGTACGCAGGAGTCCCCAGGATCGCACCCTCCCGGGTCAGCACTCGGCTGGCGGCTTCCAGCCGGGCGATCCCGAAGTCGACCAGCACCGCCTCCCCGGACTTCCGCACCAGCACGTTGGCCGGCTTCACGTCCCGATGGACGATGCCCTTCTCATGGGCTGCGGCCAGCGCCGAAGCCAGCTCGCCGGCCCAGCGGAAGAGGTCGTCCTCCCGGGCTCCCCCGGCACGCTCCATGATCCGGTCGAGGGCCTCGCCGTCGATCCATTCGTAGGCGATCCAGGGCTCTCCCTCCCCCGAGAAGCCACAGTCGTGGACCCGCACCACATGCGGGTGCTCGAGCCGGGAGGTGACCTCGGCTTCGCGCCGGAAGCGATCCCGGATCGAGGCGTCGTCGATGGCGGCATCCAGGAACTTCAGCGCCACCTGCCGGTCCAGTCCGGCCTCCCGCGCCAGCACCACCCGGCCGAAGGCCCCCCGTCCCAGCTCCCGCACCGCCTGGAACCGGTCCGCCAGCTCGGGGGGAATCGCCGCTCCCCGGTCTCCCGCTCCGCCTGCCGCCACGGCCATACCGTACACCCCGAGTCCTTGATGCCCGAGCCGCTCCAGGACTACATTGGGGCCAGTCCTCCGGGCCATGCGCCGGTCCGGGGGGCGAGGGGAGCCCGGCCCCATGGACCCGACCTTCACGGTGTTCGGCGACGCCCTGGCGAGGGCGCTGGGTCCCGCATTCCCCGGCCCGCTCGGGTGGGTGTCCCTGTTCGCGACCTTGGCGGTGCTGATCGCCCTCCTGGCTGCGACCCGCCGGGAGGCCCGCCGTCGGGAGTTCCTGCGCCGCTACCACCCCGGCCGCCTCGATCCCCGCCGACGCGCCAGGAAGGTCCTGCTCATCGCCTCGACCATCACCCGCAAGGAGACCGGCGAGGCGGTCAAGCAGCCCATGCTGCACGTCCCCGGCCTGGCCCTCCCGCTGCTCGCGGCCCTGACCCCCGACGACTGGGACGTGGAGCTCTGCTACGAGACCATCGACCGGGTCGACTACGACACCGATGCCGACCTGGTGGCGGTCACCGCCATGGGCTACGCCCTCTGGCACGCCTTCGAGGTGATGGACGAGTTCCGCCGCCGCGGCAAGACCGTGATCGTGGGCGGCCCCATGGCCTCGCTGGTCCCCGAGGAGGCGGCCCGCCATGCCGACGCGGTCTGCATCGGGGAGGCCGAGACGGTCTGGGAGCGCATCCTCCGCGACTTCGAGGCGGGCCGACTCGAGCCCATCTACCGCTCCGACATGGGCCGCCCCCTGGACGGGCTGCCGGTCCCCCGCTACGACCTGGTGGCGGCCAAGAGGGTCGGCGACATCATCCCGGTGCAGGTCGGCCGCGGCTGCCCCCACAGCTGCGACTACTGCTCGATCTACGCCCTCTACGACCGGGTCTACAAGCGCCGCACCCTCGACGAGGTGGTCCGCGACATCGAGGCCGCCAAGCTGCTCGGCTTCCGCGACATGCTGCTGGTCGACGACAACATCGGGGCCGACTTCAAGACCGCCAAGGCGCTGTTCGAGGCCCTGAAGCCGCTCCGCATCACCTGGGTCGGCCAGTGTGCGCTCACCATCCTGCGCCGCCCCGACCTCCTGGCCCTGGCCCGCGAGTCGGGGTGCACCACCCTCTCCTTCGGGCTCGAGACCGTGAACACCGCCAGCCTCCAGGCCCACGACAAGACCTTCGTGGCCGCCGAGGACTACGACGGGATGCTCGCCAACCTGGCGGCCGCCGGGATCAACGTCTCCACCGAGATGATCCTCGGCATGGACGGCGACACCCGCGAGACCTTCGACGCCACCGTGGCCTTCATCCTCCGCAACCGGGTCACCCTGCCCCGTTTCTACGTGCTGACCCCGATCCCCGGGACCCCGATGTTCGAGAAGTGGAAGGCGGAGGGGCGCATCGCCACCTACGACTACCGCGAGTACAACGGCGCCACCGTGGTGTTCCGGCCCACCGGCATGACTCCCGAGGAACTCCAGGAAGGCTTCTGGCAGGTCTACCGGGAGGTCTTCTCGATCCGGAACATCCTGCGCCGCTGCTTCACGGACCGGATCCGCACCAGCTGGCGCTTCGTGCTCCTCCTCCTGTTCGTCAACTTCCAGTACCGGTCCCAAGTGGTGCGGCGGCTGTGCCCGGGGCTCGTGTGATCCCCATGCCCGGTCTCCCTGCCCCGGCTCCCGAGCGAAAGGTCGTCCGATGAAGGTCCTGCTGGCCCGGCCCCGGGTTCCCGAGAACTCGATCGGCCTCCACAACTTCATGGTCTGCGACCCGGTGGAGCTCACCACGGTGGCGGCCGGCATCCCACCCGAACATGAGGTCATGGTCTTCGACGGGATCCTCGACCGGCCCTCCCGGCTCGACGAGATCCTCAAGGACTGGCGCCCCGATGTGGTCGGCTTCACCACCTACATCAACGGTGTCGACGTGATCTCGGGCTACGCCGACAAGGTGAAGGCCGCCAACCCCGACGCCCTCACGGTGGTCGGGGGCGTGCACGCCAGCCGCAACCACGACGACTTCGCCCGCCACCGCTCGCTCGACGTGGCGATCCGGGGCGAGGGTGTCTTCACCTTCGCGAAGATGCTCGAGGCCTACGCCGACAGCGGCCTCGACGGGGTGAAGTCGGTCCAGGGCTGCCACGTCCGGGAGGGCGACGGGTTCACCGACACCACCACCCCGCCCTACCCCCACCCCGACCAGGTGCCGTTCGCCCGGCGGGAGCTGGTGAAGCACCACTGGGGCAGCTACTACTACCTCTATCACAACCCCTGTCACCTGATGAAGACGGCCTGGGGCTGCCCCTACACCTGCTCGTTCTGCTACTGCTGGCAGGCCACCGAGGGCCACTACTCGTTCCGCTCGCCGGAGGCCTTCGTCGACGAGGTCGAGCGCATGTGGTCGAGCGGCGTCTACATCGTCGACGACGACTTCTTCCTCCATCCCACCCGGATGATGAAGATCCACGACCTGCTGGCGAAGAAGAACATCAAGAAGACCTACTTCTGCTACGGGCGGGCCGACTTCATCGTGAAGCACCCCGACATCATCAAGGAGTGGTCGAAGATCGGCCTCGAGGCGGTGGTGATCGGGGTCGAGAGCTTCGACGACGGCGAGCTCGACTACTTCAACAAGGGCAACTCGGCCGACATCTACGCCCGCTGCTTCGAGATCCTGCGCGAAGCCAACATCGACCCCTACGCCTCGTTCATCCTCAATCCGACCTGGACCCTCGACCATTTCCGGAAGATGCAGCAGTTCATCTACCGCCACAAGCTCTACTACGTGATCCTCCAGCCGCTCATGCCGCTCCCCGGGACCACCATCTGGGACGAGTGGAAGGACCACGTGATCATCGACCGGGACCACCACGAACTCTGGGACATCTCCCACCTGGCGCTCCCGTCCCGGCTGCCGATGAACACCTACTTCCGGGAGATGGTGAAGCTCTACGCCCGCACCTGCCTCGACCTGCGCCGGCTCCCGGACGTGAAGCTCCGCACCCTGAAGTCGGTCTTCTCCCGCCGGGTCCCGGAGGTACTGTTCGGCGGCATGAAGATCCTCTGGCAGCTCTGGAACGCCGAGAAGCGCTACCGCCCCGAGGAGCTGGCCCGCTACGAGCGGGGCCGGGCCCGGATCGCGGCCGGGGGTGCGGCCATGCCGGTGGGGGATGCCGCCGAGACCGACTACCGCCTGATCCAGGCCCGGATCCAAGGGGCCGAGAGCGGAGGCGGCGTGGCGCCCAGCCTCTCCGAGGTGGCGGCCCGTCTCTCCGGGACCTCCGGGTCCGCCGACCCGGGAACGTCCCTGGGCGGGGCCGGGACCACGGTGCACGCCCCGGCCTGCCCGGCGGGCGGCGTCGAGGTCTGACCATGGGGCGGGGACCCGGGCGGGAGACAGCCGAGGTGGCCGAGGGGAGCGAGGATCCCGGGGTGCGGGAGGCCTTCGCCGAACTCTTCTCGACCATGTTCTACATGGAGCGCCTCGGGCTGCGCCTGGCCACCGCCTACGAGGCGAGCGCCGAGGACCCCTCCGAGCTGGAGTTCGCCCGCCTCCAGAAGCAGCAGGAAGGTCGCCACGTGGCCCTCTGCCGGGGCCTCGCCACCCGCTACGGACAGCTCCGGCCCCAGTCCACCTGGACCCGGATGATGGACAGCACCCTGCTCGGCTGCCCGATCCGCGCCATCCAGCTGGTCGGTTTGCTGGGCGGGGACATCATGGGCGACTTCCTGCTCCAGCGGCTCAAGACCACTTCCCTGCCTTCTCCCACCATCGAGCGACTCGACGAGGTGCTCGAGGACGAGCAGGCCCACATCGCCCACTTCCTCCTCCACCTCCCCGAGGCCCTCGACGGGCTGGGCTGGCGGGACCGCCTGCGTTGCCTGCGGGTGCAACTGGTGCTCCTGTTCGCCGATGTGATGGAGACCCGGCGACTCCGGCCGTTCCTCGAACGGCTCGGCTTCGATCCCGGGGTGGAGAGCGTGCTGGGGTACCTCTACTACCGCGAGAAGATGGAACCCCTGATCGGCAGACCCGGGATCCTGATGGTGCCCCGCTGGCTCATGAAGCTGGTCTCGGGCTCGCGCTACGCCCGGGCCGAGGCGAGCCTCCGAGAGCTGGCCTGATGCCTCGGGTCCGCCTCCACTATGCCTTCCTGTGGGTCGCCCACGCGATCGCGGCCTGGACCCTGCTCACCCGCTTCTCGTGGTCCGGCCTCTCGCTGGCCTTCTCCCTCCAGGTCCTGTTCGGATGCCTGGGGATCACCCTCTGCTACCACCGGCTGCTCACCCACCGCTCGTTCTCGGTGCCGACCTGGCTGGAGCGCGGCCTGGCGTGCCTGGGCGTGCTCGCCCTGCAAGGGGATCCCATCGAGTGGGTGGCGGTCCACCGCCAGCACCACCGCTTCGCCGACCGGGACGGCGATCCCCATGACGCGAGCCGCGGCTTCTTCTGGTCGCACATGGGCTGGATCGACCGGAACTACTTCCCCTTCGTCACCGACGGCCACCTGGCGAGCTACGCGGGCGACCTCTACCGCCAGCCCTTCTACCGGCGCCTCCGCTCCCTCCAGCTGCCGATGGTGGGCGGGTTCGTCGCCGGGCTCTGGTCGGGAGGCGGGCTCGACGGCGTGCTCTACGGACTCTTCGTCCGACTGGTGGTCGGCGACCACTGCACCTGGTTCGTGAACTCGGCGGGGCACGCCTTCGGCTGGCAGGCCTACCCACGTGACGACCTCTCGACCAATTGCTGGTGGGCGGGGCTCCTGTCCTTCGGCGAGGCCTTCCACAACAACCACCACGCCTTCCCCTCCAGTGCCCGCCACGGCCTCTCCTGGTGGCAGCTCGACGTCACCTGGTGGGTGATCCGGGGCCTCGAATTGATCGGCCTCGCCCGCGAGGTACGCCTGCCGTCCCCCGACGAGCTGGCCGCGGCCCTGCCTCCTCCCGGCCTCGCCGCTGCCCTCGGCCTGGTCCGCCCCGAGGCCATGCTGGTCGAGCATCGCCGCAGGGTCTTCCTCTCGGAGCACCACCCGGCGGTCCTCTCGACCCGCAAGCGCCGCAAGGTCCTGATGGTCTCGGCTTCCACCTACGAGGCGGACGGCTCGGTCTTCCGCGGCAAGCGCCTGAACAGCCCGGCCCTCACCTTCCCCCTGCTCGCCGCCCTGACCCCGCCCCACTGGGAGGTCGAGCTCGTCTACGAGGCCTGCGAGAGCGTCCCCTTCGACACCGACGCCGACCTCGTGGCGATCGGGAACATGGGCCATAGCCTGTGGCGGGCGCTCGACCTGGCCGCCGAGTTCCGCCGGCGCGGCAAGCACGTGGCCTTCGGCGGGAACATGAGTTCGCTCATCCCCGACTGGGTCCAGGACCACTGCGACACGCTGCTGGTCGGCGACGTGGAGGAGACCTGGGCCCGCTTCCTGGAGGACTTCGAGGCCGGGAAGCCGGCGACCCGCTATGCCGAGACCCGTCGCCATCCCATCGAGGACCTCCCGGTGCCGCGCTACGACCTGCTGGCCGGCCGCGCCACGATCGGTGCCCTCTGGCCGGTGCAGGTGGCCCGGGGCTGTCCCTACCGCTGCCAGTTCTGCACCATCGCGGCGCTCTCCCAGGGGAGCTACACGCCCCGCCCGGTCGAGCACGTGGTCCGGGACATCCGCGCCGCCATGCGCTTCGGCCAGCGGGCCTTCTTCTTCCTCGACGACAACATCGCCGGCGACCGCGACTACGCCCGGCGCCTGTTCGAGGCGGTGGCCCCGCTGGGGATCCTGTGGGTGAGCCAGTCGACCTTCGACATCCTGAAGGACCCCGACCTCCTCCCGGCCGCGGTCGCCTCGGGCTGCGTCACCCTCTGCTTCGGGATGGAGAGCCTGGAGCAGGCTAGCCTGAACAGCGTGCGCAAGGGCTTCTACCGGGCCGATCGTTACGTCGACCAGATCCGCGCCATCCGGGAGTCCGGGCTCTACCAGAGCGCCGAGTTCATCATCGGGATGGACCATGACACGCCCGAGTCGCTGGACCGGCTCGCCGAGTTCATCGTCGACCAGGGCATCCCCCTGGTCCGCCTCTACGTCTACGCCCCCATCCCGGGAACCAGGGTCTGGCAGGACTTCCAGGCCCAGGGCCGGCTGCTCGGCGACGGGTACCGCAGGATCGGCGGCGCCAACGTCGGGTTCGTGCCCGCCCACTTCCAGCCCGACGAGCTGCTGGCGGCCTACTGGAAGCTCCAGGACCGGATCTACTCCTGGCCCGCGATCCTCCGTCGCGTCTTCCGCCGGCCGTTCGGATCCTGGCTCCGGGCCTTGCTGGTGCTGGCCGCCAACCTCGACTACCGGCGGATGGTGCGGCGCCGCATCGTCCCGGGCCTGACGTGAGCCGGTCTCCCGGCGCGGTCCGGGCCGATCGGGTCCGTCCCGTGTCGCAGCGTCGCGAGCACGCCACCGCCATCCGCGAGCTCCGACGCCGGATCCTCCGGAAGCTCCCCGCCTGGCACGACCCTCCGGTGCTGCTCGAGCTGGCCCGCTACGCGCCCGACTCGCACCACTGGCGCGGCCACGAGGGACTCCACCTGGTCTACGACGACCCGAACCGGGGCGTGCTCGGACGGCTCTCGGTCTTCGTGTCCCGCAAGGGGTCGACGCGGGGATCCTTCGGCGGCTTCGACGCGGTGAACGACTCCCGCATCGCCCGGTTGCTGTTCCGGGCCGGCGAGGACTGGCTGGCGGAACGGGGTGTCATGACGGTCTCCGGCCCCGTCACCTTCTCGATGCACGAAGAGGTGGGGATGCTGGCCCGGGGCTTCGAGTCGCCCCCGGCGCTGATGATGCCGTACAACCCGCCCTGGTACCCGTTGCTGCTCGAGGCCTGCGGCTACGCCACCCAGCGCAGCTTCCGCACCTTCCGTTACGACCTGGCGCGACACCTCCGCGTCGTGGTGTCGTCGCCGGGTCCGACCCCGGGGCCCGGGTCGGGCTCGGGAACCGGTACCGGACCCTCGGGCCCGGCCGGGTCGGTGAAAGTGCGCAGCTTCGATCCCACCCGTCTCGACGCCGAGTGCGACGGTCTGCTCGACGTCTACAACGCCGCCTTCGCCGGCAACTGGGGCTTCACCCCGCTCTCGCCCCGGGGCTGCCGCCACATGGTCGACGAGTTCCTGGCGATCGGCGATCCGCTGCTGGTCCGGGTGGCCGAGGTCGGGGGACGACCGGTGGGCTTCCTGCTCTGCCTGCCCGATGTCAACGAGGTGTTCCGCACCTTCCGGGCCCTCCCGGACCTCGGGAAGCTGGCCGCGGCCGCCCTCTGGATCAAGGCCGGCTGGCTCCGGAACTGCCGGGTGGTGACCCTGGCGGTCCACCCCGACTTCCAGGGCCGCGGCCTGTCCCGGGCCATGATCTCCTCGCTCGCCGACGAGGCGGCCCGGGCCGGCTACGGCAACGCCGAGCTCTCCTACGTGGACACCGCCAACTCCCCCATGGACCACTTGATGGCCGGCTACGGGTTCGGCAACGAGAAGGAGTACCGCATCTACGGGAAGTCGCTGGCTCCGGGAGGCGGGCCTTGGCCGACGCCCTGACGCGTCGCCTGGGCTACTACACGGCCGCCCTCCTGGCGCTGGCCTGCCTGCTCCCGGTTCCCGACCAGCTCCCGGCCCCGGGTTCCCGTCAGCTCGGGGGAAGGCCGCCAAGCCCGGTCACACCGACCTCCGGAACTCCCGGATCGGGTTCCTCCCCCGGGCCGGGGCCGTCGGCGACGGTCGCGGTGCCGCTGCCCCCGGCCCGCTCGGCCCGACCGCCTCCAGGCCGCGAGCCTCTGGTGGTGGTGGCGAGCGAGGAGATCGGCCCGGGCCTGCGCCCGCTGCTCCGGGCCTACGACGAATCCCGCGGCCTGGTGGGGACCATGCTCCGGCTCTGGAGTCCCTCGGACCCCGGGGCCAGGAACGACGCCCGGGCCGGCGACCTCTGGGTGGTTCCCCGGCTGGCCCGAGAGCCTCCGGGCCTGGACCCGGCCGGCGTCGACCTCGAAGCCCGCATGGCTTTGGTCGGTCCCTCGTCGCGGGCGCTCCCGGCGACCACCGAGCCCGGCGTGCTGGCGGGTCGCGGCGGCGACACCCACCGGCCCGCCACCGCCCCTGCCGAACTCCTGCAAGGCGTGCTGGCGGGACGTCTGGCGAGCGCGGTGCTCCCCCGCGCCGGCGTCCCGGTCGAGCTGGAGCGGCGCTTCGCGATCCGGGTGCTGGAAGGCGCCGAAGCCGAGCCGCTCCGGTTCACGATCCGGGTCCGGGGAACCGAGCCCGGGAGCCCGGGGCACCGCTTCCTCGCCTTCCTCCGGGCGAGCGACCAGGCCCCGAGGCTGGCCGAGGCCGGATTGTCGCTGGTTCCACCCTCCCCCGGGAGGTGAGGTGGCCCCCGAGACTGTCGCGGTTTTCCCGCGTGGCCCGGACCGCCGAGGCGGTACTCTCGGCAGGCACATGACCCTGCTCGTCCTCGATGACCTGAAGGCCCGGCTCACCGCCCTGGTGACGGTCGAGCGGAGCCTCGCCGCGGTCGCCGACCGGCGCAGCGTGGGCTGGAAGCTCTACCTGGAAGCCCGCAACATCGTGACCCACATCGAGACCGGGGTGATGCCCGACGACCCCACGGTCCAGGACTTCGTGGCCAAGGCCCTTCCGGTCCTCAAGGAACGCATGCGGGCGATGGAGACGGGGAATGCCTACAACCCGATCTCGGTGGAGATCTCGGAGAAGACCGAGCTCGACCTCTTCGTCCTCCAGAAGTACCTCGCCCACGAGGACCACCTGGTCCGGCTCGAGGCCGTGACCGCAGCCGGCGAGCTCGAGTACGCCGAGGCCCTGACCAGTCTCGAGGCCCTGCTCGCCACCGAGAGCCACCCCTGGGTCCTCTCCAAGCTCACCAAGGTGCTGGCCCAACTCGGGGGGATCAAGCTCCTCCCCAAGCTCGAACCCTTCCTGGGCCACGAGGACGCCCGGGTGCGGGCCAACACCGTCGAGGGGATCGGGGCGTTCCCGGGGGACGAGAAGCTCACGGTGCTCTTGCCCCTCCTCGACGACGAGTCGCCGCGGGTGCGGGCCAACGTGCTCGCGGCCATCAAGACCCTCGGCACCGAACACTTCACCCAGGTGGTGAGGACCATGTGCCGGCACCCCAGCCTGGACCACCGGCGCAGCGTGCTCTTCGCCCTGGGTGCCATGCAGGGGGCCTTCGCCCGGGACTGCCTGATCACCCTGCTCCAGGACGACTACCCGGAGATCCGGGGCCGTGCCATCGACCTCCTGGGACGGAAGCCCGACCTCCCGGCCGTGGATGCGCTGCTCTCCATGGTGCGACCGGAGGCGAGGGAGGCCGACCGGGAACGGGCGGTGATGGCGCTCCGGACCCTGGTGGCCGGCGCCCCTCCCGAGCTGGTGGCGGAGATCGAGACCCATTTCAGCGGAGCCCTCGCGACGGTGCGCGGCCTGCGGGGATCCGGAGCCGCAGCCTCCACGGGCAGCGATCCGCTGGCCGACCTCCTCGAGATCTGCAAGCCGGTCCCGGTCGCTCCCAAGGCCCCGGAGCCCGAGCCGGTGAAGGCCGCCGAGCCGGCACCGGCGCCCGAGCCGGAGGCCGCCGTCGCCAAGGAGTTCGACCCCAAGAAGCTGCTGGCCCGCATGAGCGGCATCCTCTCGTCCCTCGACGCCCGGGAGAGGAAAGAAGCGGAGGGCCTGGTCAAGGCCGGCAAGGTGCAGAACGAATCCCAGCTCCAGCGCGCCATCGCCCGACTCCGCGGCAAGAAGGCGAGCAAGTGAACCGGGATCACGACCGTTCGCGGGCCGGATCGTGGACCTTGCTGATCGCGGTCCTCCTCCTGGGCTGGGTCGGAGTCGCGACTGCGCAGCCGACCCCCGCGCCTGCAACCACCCACGCCGGCACCGACGCCCCCTCGACCCTGGTCTTCACCCCCGAGACCTGCCCGCTCATGCCATGGGAGCCGGTCGATCCGACGATCTTCGTCGAGCAAGGCGGCCGCCGCGTCTACCTCTGCTGCAACAAGTGCAAGCGCAAGTGGCTGGCCGGGGAACGGCCCGACACTTCGCCACCTCCCCCCCTGCCTCCGGCCGGACCGGGGACCTCTTCCTCCGCGCTCCCGGCGAGCGGACCCGACGCGGCTCGGGAAGCCGAACTCCTCGCCGGCTTCGGGGCACGGCGCGACCCGAGTTCGCCGGCCTTCTGCCCTTCGCCCGTCCCGGGCGGCTCGGGCAGCGCCGGCAGCTTCGTCCCGGTCGACCAGGACCCGTCCTGGACGCGTCGGCTCGGCCGCCTCCACCCCGTCGCCGTCCACTTCCCCGTCGCCCTGATCTGGCTGGCGGCGATCGGGGAACTCCTCGCCCTGGTGCGACGCACCCCGCTCTTCGTCGAGGGCGCCCGCTTCGCCCTGGTCGGCGCCGCCGTGGGCGCGATCCCGGCCCTGGCCGCGGGTCTTGCTGCGGGAGGCCTGCCGGCTCCGGGCGAGGACGCCACCCTGGCCCTCCACCGCACCCTGGGAGCCGCTTCGACCGTCGCCATCCTGGTCACCCTTGCGGTCCGGGAGGCGGCCCATCGCCGCGACTCCCCTGGCCTCGCCAAGTTGGCCCGGGTGCTGGTGCTCGCGACCGCGATCCTGGTCGGCGCCGCCGGCCACCAGGGCGGGATCCTGGTCTACGGGCCCTGAGGCCGTCCCCGTCCCCTCCTCGACCTTCCCCAAGCCTCGCCCGGCCCCGCTCCGGCCCTGTATCCTCTCGCCATGCGCCTCGCCGCCATCAGCCGCCGGCTCTCCGACGAGGTCGACCGCCTGCACTTCGCCCGACCGGTCGCCTACGTCTACAACCCGCTCGCCTACGCCCGTCGCCCCCACGAGGCCTACCTCTCGCGCTACGGGAAGTCGGCCAAGCAGGTCGTCTTCCTCGGGATGAACCCCGGCCCCTTCGGCATGGCCCAGACCGGGGTGCCCTTCGGCGATCCCGGCTTCGTCCGCGACTGGATGGGGATCGACGCCCCGGTCGATCGCCCCGACCCCGAGCATCCCAAGCGCCGGATCCTCGGGCTGGCCTCGACCCGCAGCGAGGTGAGCGGCACCCGGCTCTGGGGCTGGGCGCAGGACCGCTTCGGATCCGCCGAGGCGTTCTTCGCTCGATTCTTCGTCGCCAACTACTGCCCGCTCGTCTTCATGGAGGAAGGCGGCAGGAACCTCACCCCCGACAAGCTGCCGCGCTCCGAGGCCGAGCCGCTGGAGGCTGCCTGCGACCTGGCCCTCCGGCACCTGATCGAGGAACTGCGACCGGAGTGGGTGGTAGGAGTCGGCGCCTTCGCCGAGGCCCGTGCGAACACAGCGCTCGCCGGGCTCGACCTGAAGATCGGCCGGATCCTGCATCCGAGCCCCGCCAGTCCGGTGGCGAATCGCGGCTGGGCAGCGGCCGCCGAGCGCGAGCTCTCGGCTCTCGGGATCGAGCTCCCTCCCGCGCCGTGACCGGGGACCTCCCCGCACTCACCGTCGAGGAACTCACCGACCCGCGCCCGCTCCTGGTCTCCGCCCCGCTCGAATCCCTGGCCGCCTGGCCCCAGCCGTTCTGGGATCCCGGCTACCTCGCCGCCTATGTCGCGCATCCTCCCGAGGGAGTCCGTCCCGCCTTCCTCCGGGTCGCCGACGGCGGCGGAAGCACCCTGGGGCTCGCCGCCTTCGCCCGCTTCCGGGTGGCGCTCGACTGCCTGGCTCCGCTTCCGGTGCAACGCTTCGCCTCCCGGGTCCGTCGCGCCTGGCCCGCGTTCCTGGGGCTCGACGTGTTGATGCTCGGGCCCCCGGCCGGGCTCGGCGGGCTCGAACTCCTGGTGAAGCCGGGGCTCGACGCGGCCCGGCGGGCCGCGCTGCGCGCTGCCCTCGCCCGACACCTGCTCGCCTTGCTCGATCGCGAGCGCGCCAGCGCCGCGGTCGTGAAGGAGCTCTCGCCGGCCGAAGACGAGGAGTGGGCCGGGGCCTTCGGCGACGCCTTCCACTCCCACCCCTCGGTACCCCTGGTGGTGCAGGACCTCGGCCTCCTCGCCTCGCTCGACGACTACCGGGCGGCGCTCCGGTCCGGCTACCGAAGGCAGCTCCTCGCAAGCCTGTCCGCCGCCGACGCGGCCGGCCTGGAACTCCGCCTCGACCGCCCGCCCGCGGACACGGTGTCAGCCTGGTACCCGCTCTTCCTCCAGGTCCTGGACCGCTCCGCCACCCGGCTCGAGACCCTACCGGCCGGTTTCTTCACCGCGCTCTCCTCCGACCCCGGCTACCGCATGAACGAAGCCTGGCTCGATGGCAAGCTCGCCGGCGGCGCCCTCTGGCGGAGATCGGGGGACACCCTGGTCTTCCTCTACGTGGGCATGGACTATGCGGTGGCCCGCGACTGCGACGTCTACTTCAACCTCCTCCACTCGATCCTGGCCTCCGCCTTCGCCACCGGAGCCCGCCGCATCGTCTGGGGCCAGACCTCGCTCGAAGCCAAGGGCCGCTTCGGCGGCCTCGCCTCCCCGCTCCGCTTCCGCCTGCGGCTGCGCAGCCCCCTCGCCGACCGGGCGGTGCGGGCCCTGGGATCCCTCTTCTTCCCGGAGCGTCCCCAGACGGCGCGGCGGGTGTTCCGCTCCTCCTCCTGAGGTTCTCCATGGTTCGATGGGCGGAGTCGGGGGTCATTGCCATGCTTGCCTGCCCGTTTCCTCTCGCCCTGCTCCTCCTCCTCGCCGGGACCTGCCACGCCGATCCCCTCCCCACGCCCGATGTCCTCGGCGCCCTGCGCGACTCCGACGAGCGGGAAGGCAACGCCGTCCACCGGGCGCGGATGCGGGAACAGCTCCGCCTGGCCCGTCGCTCCGGCGACCGGAAGCAGGAGGCACTGGCCCTCTACCACCTCGCCAGCAACTGGTACGGGGTCCCGGACCTGACCGGCAACGAGGACCCTGTCAGCCTCCTGGAAGCCTCCCGCGGCCTCTGGGAAGGCCTTCTCCGCGGCCAGGATCCGAACGCCGCCTGGCAGGATGCCGGCGGCTCGGCATCCTGGATGCTCTGGTCGCCGGGGCGCGATCCGATCGACTGGGGCCATTACGAGGACGTGCTGGAACGGCTCGCCACCAAGCTCGACGAGCGGGGTCGGCTCGACGACTCGATCGAGGTGACCGAACGCCTGCTGGCATTGCGGGCCCATCGCCTGGTGCCCGGGCACCTCTCGGTCGGGCGCCTGCACTGCGAGCACGCCAGTCGCCTCGCCCGGGCCGGACGCAAGGACGAGGCACGCCAGGCGCTGGCCCGGGCCGGTGCGATCTACCGTACCTCCGGTCTCCTCGGGGACCTCCAGGAACTGGAGAGGCGTACTGCCGAGGTCGAGGCGGCCGTCCCGCGCCCCGCCAGGGCCGTTGGCAGGATCGAGCGCTTCCTCTCCTGGCTCGCCGGCAAGTCGGAGTCCCGCACCGCACTGGCTCCCCGACCCCGGAACCGGCGAGAGCTCCTGCATCTCGAGCACGGCGTGTGGGTGAACCACGTCGTCTGGAGTCCCCGGGGCGACCTGATCGCTTCGCAGGCCAACGGCGGCGAGGAGGGGGTCCGCATCTGGTCGGCCCGGGACGGCTCTCGGGTGGCGACTCTTCCCTTGGGTGCTACGGCCGTGGACGGGCTGGCCTTCACCCCGCAGGGCGACGAGATCCTGGTCCTCACCTGGTCCGCGGTCCGACGCTTCCGACTTCCGTCGGGGGAGGAAGGTCCGGCGATCCCCGCCCCCTGCGGCGAACACGGATGCCCCTCTCGGGCCTTGGCCCTTTCCCCCGACGGGAGGTGGCTGGCGGCAGCCTGGGGCTCGGCCTCGCAGGTAACGGGAAAGATCTTCGTCTTCGAGGCCGCCACCGGAGCCAAGGCCCGGACCCTGGAGTGCGGGCGGAGCGAGGTCGGCAGCCTGAGCTTCGACCAGGAGGCGACCCTGTGGGCCGCCAACGGGAGCGACCCGATCCGAGCCTTCGAACTGCCCCGCGGAGGCGCTCGCTCCCCCTGGAGCAACCGATCCGAGCCCGAGATGCCTGTCGACCTCCTCGCGATCTCACCCCGTGGCGACGTGGCCCTGGTCCGCTCCCGCTCCCATACCCGACGTCTCCGACTGGTCCCTTCCCCCGACGGCGAGGACTGGCCTCTCCCGGCGGGCTTCCCCTCCCAGCCCACCGCGGCCGCCTTCACACCCGACGGTGCGCGCCTCGTCACTACCGCCAACGACTGGTCAGTCCGGGTCCATCCACTCGATCCCGACGCCGAGCCGTCGGATGCCCTCGAACTGCGGGGCCATGGCGACGTGCCCACCCGGATCGCGATCTCCCCCGACGGCACCCGGGCCGCCACGGCCGGCGCCGACGGACGGGTGATCGTCTGGTCCCTGCGGTGACCTTGCGCATATCAAGATATCTTGATATACTGACCTTGTGACCGACGCCCTGCCCCAGCTCAAGGCCCTGGCCGACTCCTCACGGCTCCGCCTGCTCCGCGTCCTCGAGCTCGGCGCCTTCAATGTGGGCGAGCTCTGCGGGATCCTCGAGCAGGGCCAGTCCCGGGTGAGCCGCCACCTGAAGATCCTGGCCGACGCCGGACTGGTGCGGTCGCGACGCCAGGGGTCCTGGGTCTACTACTCGCTCCCCGCCGCCTCCGAGGCCGGCGCAGCCCCGAGCCGTCCCGACCTCGCCACCGGGCTGCTCGCCACCCTTGCGGCCTGCACCCCGGCACCCGCCGACGACCGCCAGCGGGCCCTCGAAGTCGTGGACCTCCGCGAGCGGCGCACCCGCCAGTTCTTCGACACGGTGGCCCCCCGCTGGAGTGAGCTGCGCGACGAGCTGCTGGGCGCCACCGACTACCTCCCGACCTTCGAGGCAGGGGTCCCCGACGAGGCCGTGCTCCTCGATCTCGGCACCGGGACGGGCGAGCTGCTCTTCGACCTGGCGCCGCGCCTGGCGCGCGGCATCGGGGTCGACCGCTCCGCCGCCATGCTCGCAGAGGCCGAGCGCCGCAAGAGCGAGCGGGGACTCGCCAACGTCGAGTTCCGGCTCGGTACCCTGGAACACCTCCCGCTCCGCGACGCCGAGGCGAGCGCCGCCACCGCCCACATGGTCCTCCACTACGTCGAGGATCCCGCCCGGGTGCTCCGCGAAGTGCACCGCACCCTGGAGCCCGGCGGCACCGTGCACCTCGCCGACCTGGCGAGCCACGACCGCGACTGGATGCGGGACAAGCTCAACCATCGCTGGCTCGGCTTCGAACCCGAGACCCTGGGAGGCTGGCTCAAGGCAGCCGGCTTCCAGCGCGTGAAGACCCGAACCCTGGAACGACCCGGAGGTGCACCCGACGTGGTGCTCGCCTCGGGGCGCAAAGCTGCCTGAGGAGGCAATCGTGACGACCCGGACCGCCAAGGTCACCGAGCTGAAGCAGGACTACAAGGTCAAGGACATCGCCCTCGCCGAGTGGGGCCGGCACGAGATCCGTCTCGCCGAGCACGAGATGCCGGGCCTCATGGCGCTGCGGGCCGAGTACGGCAAGCAGAAGCCCCTGAAGGGCGCCCGGATCGCCGGCTGCCTCCACATGACGATCCAGACTGCGGTCCTGATCGAGACCCTGGTCGAGCTCGGCGCCGAGGTCCGCTGGTCCTCCTGCAACATCTACTCCACCCAGGACCACGCCGCCGCTGCGGTCGCGGCCGCCGGGGTCCCGGTCTTCGCCTGGAAGGGCGAGACCCTCGAGGAATACGACTGGTGCATCGAGCGCTCGATCGAGTTCTCGGGCGGCAAGGGCCCCAACATGGTCCTCGACGACGGCGGCGACCTCACCGTCATGCTCCACGAGAAGTACCCGGCACTGCTCAAGGACGTGAAGGGCATCACCGAGGAGACCACCACGGGCGTGCATCGCCTGTACCAAATGCAGGAGAAGGGCACCCTCGCCTTCCCCGCGATCAACGTCAACGACTCGGTCACCAAGTCGAAGTTCGACAACCTCTACGG
>CAYOHP010000112.1:0-20252 GCA_964403795.1 uncultured bacterium
ACCACTTCCGGGCGGAGTACTTCGCGGCCCGTCCGGCCTCGGAGCGGCTGCTCAATCGCAAGCTCGCCCTGAGAGGCATGGACACGATGCGCAGCTGGCGTCAGGCCCTCGAGGAGTACCTCGGCGAGGCCTACGAGGGGTATCTCGAGAGTGGCTCCTGAGTTCAGGTTCCGAAGGGTCGCCGCCTTCGGATTCCGGTCGGTGCCACCGACCCCGGGATGTGCAGGGGCCGACACCTTCGCCACCGAGCTGCTTCCCAGGCTGGCGGCGATGGGGTACGAGGTGGTCGCCTACAACCGGCAGTACCCCGGTCAGGTCCTTCCCGAGGCCGAGGAATTCCGGGGAGTGCGCCTGAAGGCATTCTCGACGACAGCTCGGAAGGGCTTCGACACCCTCTGGCACTCCTTGAGGGTCACCCTGGACATCCTGCTTCGGGACACTGCCGACGTGGTCCACATCCAGAACGGCGGGAACAGCCCGTTCGCCTGGCTGCTCAGACTGAGCGGGAGGCGGGTCTACCTGAGCCAGGACGGGATCGACTGGAAGCGCGACAAGTGGCCCTGGTACGCCAAGTTCTACCTGTGGATCACGTCGTTCATCACGGCGGTGGGACCCACCAAGGTGATCTTCGACAACGTGTTCGCCCGCAGGCAGTTCCAGGAGCGCTTCCCGTTCGCCCGCGAACGCTTCGAGTTCATCCCCTTCGGGAGCGAACCCGGGGTCGATGGCGCTCCTACCCGCGTGCTGTCCGAACTCGGCCTCGCCAGGGGCGAGTACTTCCTGTTCGTGGGTCGGTTCATCCCTGACAAGGGTCTCCAGTACCTGATCCCCGCCTTCGAGAGGGTCAAGACGGACAAGCGGCTGGTGCTCGTAGGGGGCTCTCCCAACCCCGGTGAGTTCGAGAGGGGGCTCCGGGCCACCCGGGATCCGCGCATCCTGTTCGCGGGATACCATTACGGACAGGAGGCGCGGGACCTCATGGAGGGAGCCTTCGCCTACATCCAGCCCTCGGACGTGGAGGGCCTGTCTCCCGTGATCCTCCAGAACATGGGCCTGGGTACCCCTGTGATCTGCAGCGACATCGAGGAGAACCGGTTCGTGGTGGGGGAGACCGCTACGACCTTCCGGAAGGGCGACGTGGAGGACCTGGCCCGGGTCCTGACCAGGGCCCTGGAGGATCCCGAAGGATTGCGGATCCTGGCCGAGCAGG
Source organism: uncultured bacterium (assembly GCA_964403795.1). Classification (GTDB taxonomy): domain Bacteria; phylum Muiribacteriota; class UBA6191; order CAZXTJ01; family CAYOHP01; genus CAYOHP01. Next base: position 1,211 of record CAYOHP010000112.1, read on the forward strand.
CTCGTCTGCGGGCGGAGGCGGAGTTCAGCTGGAAGAGCGTGGCGGAGGCTCACCATCGGGTGTTCCAGGATTGAGGCGGGCGGGCTTCCCGCCGGTGGGATCGGGACCCAGGACCGCCAGGGAGCGGCTCGGGTCGGGATCGGTCCGACGGTCGTCGGATCCAGGTGCCTGGGCGGGGGGCGGAGGTCGGCGATGAGGGATCATGGGGCGACGCGGGAAGGATCCGAGGGTCTCCGGACCGGCTCCATGCGAGGCGCTGTCCTTGGGCTCGCCATGCTCGCGATGATGGTCTGGGTGGCGGCCGGACCGGCCTCCCCTGAGCTCGAACCGGTGCCGGTACCCGCCTCGCGGGAGAGACCGCGCAAGCGACTCGGCTTCAACCTGGATCTCGAGAGCCGGAACTTCCTCGAAGAGCCGGCGTGGGTCTCCGTCCTCAAGGGCTACGCCCCCGGGATCCTTCGCTACCCGGGGGGAGCCCCTGCCAACCTCTGGGATTGGGACCGGGAGGGCTTCGTCCCGTCGACGGAAGGGCGGTATGGCGGACGGCAGGATCTCCGGATCCCCCTGGCGTCGGTGTCCGCGATCGTCAAGGCGGTGTCCGGGGAGATGATCCTGGTACTCAATCCCGTCACCTCGACCCTCGAATCCCAGCTCCGACATCTCGAAGCCAGCCTCGGACGAGGCGACCCGATCGCGGGCGTCGAGATCTCGAACGAGCCTTGGGACGAGGGTCCGGAGACCCGGGCCAGCTTTCCCGGTCCGGGGCGGTTCGGGGAGATCGCGGTCGAGTGGGTTCGGGCGATCCGCGCGAGGCTGCCCGGGCTCCGGGTGGGAGTGCCGCTCCGGGTCGTCGATCATGGAGTCGAGGAGACCGGGAACTGGAACCGGGAGGTCGCCGCCAGGTTCCGAGCGGCTGGCCTCGCTCCGGATGCCTGGATCCTCCACGTCTACGCCGGCAGCGGGATCCCTCCCGGGAGGACCCTGGCGGAGAGGGAGCACCTGACCTCCAAGGATGCAGCGAGCCAGAGGACCAGGATGGGCCAGAAGGGCGTCGTGCAGAACGCCTTGGGGACCCCCTCCATCAGGGTCGGCAGGATCGATTGGGAAGCGTCGGCGCCCGATGGCCTGGATATCTGGGTGACCGAGACCAATATGTTCCAGCGCGGGGGCGCAGTGGTGGGCTCCTGGTACCACGGTCTGTTCGCAGCCCGACTGATGATGGAGCTGCTCGCCCAGGAGAGGGTGAAGATCGTCCTGCTCCACGGCCTGGGAGGTCCCAGGTGGTTCTCGGCCATCTCCAGTCCGGATCCTGGGTCTCACCTCTGGAACGATGCCGAGCCGCGGTTCCTTCCGAGCGTCGCCACGGCCTGCGGTCTGGCGGCGGCCAGGGTGTTGTCGGCGGCGCGGGACGCCGATCAGGTCCAGGCCGAGAACCTGAACGCCGGGCCCGGGTCCGATGGCCTGGTCGCCTGGAGGATCACCACCGGAGCCGACACGAGGTTCCTGGTCCTCAACCTCTCCGACTCCATGGACTCGCTGGGTCTGGAGACCTGGACGACCTCGCCCCTCGAGGTCCTCACGATCTGGGACCAGCCCCATCGCCAGGTGGAGGACGGGATGGTGAACCGTGCGACCGCGACGATCCGCGGCAGCGTCGCACTTCCGGCGTGGAGCCTCTCCGAGGTGAGCCTGCACCGTTCGACCCAGCCCGGGACCCCGACCTCATGGCCTTCGAGCGCTTCGCACTGATCGGCGGCGCCACCCGATCCGGGACGACCTCCCTGTTCCGGTACCTGTCCGTCCACCCGGGCGTCCACGCGGCCACCGTGAAGGAACCCGGGTTCTTCCTCGAGGACGACTACCCGTCCGTCTCCCGGCGCTTCCGGTATTCCGACGGCCTGGGAAGCTATCTCGAGTACTTCCAGGGGGCTCCCGTCGGTGCCGTCCGGCTCGAGGCATCGGCAGACTACCTCTACGGCGAGGGGACGCCCGAGCGGATCCGGGCCGACCTGCCGGGGGCCCGGATGATCTTCATCCTGCGGGAGCCGATGGAGCGTCTGGTCTCCTGGTATCGCTACGGCCAACAGATCGGGGAGGTGGAGAGCGCAACCACTCTCGATGAGTTCGTCCGGGCGCAGCTCGTCTCCCCCCGAGACCGATCCCGTCCCAAGGCTCTCCGGGCGCTCGAGCAGGGACGGTACTCCCGGTACCTGGCGCGCTGGCTCGAGGTCTTCCCCGCCGATTCGATCCTGATCGTGCGATTCGAGCAGCTCGCCGCCGAGGCCCGGACCGAGGTCGAGCGTTGCTGCCGCTTCCTGGACCTGGATCCCGGCCCGGCCATGGGACAGGCCTTCGAGGTCGTCAATCCGTCCCTGAACCTCCGCTGGCCCCGCCTCTACCAGGCCTACTCCTGGGTGAGGCACACCGCCAAGGTCGTCCTCCACGGCTTCCCGCAGCTCCAGCGGGCCCTGGGGCAGGTCCGCCGGACTCTCGAACCGCTCTACCTGGGCGCCGGGGCCACGGATCGCGAGGAGACCATGAGTCTCTCCCCCGGGTTGGAGGCCGAAGTTCTCGCCTTCTACGCCGAGGAGGGGCCGGCCCTGGCGAGGCTCCTCGGCGAGGAGGGGAGCTTCTGGCCCTCTCGGCGTCCATCGGAACCGGCGCGATCGACCTCCTGATGAGGTCCCGCCCAGGCGAGTCGGGCCTGGGCGGATTCCGCTGGTGGACCCGTCCCTGCGTGTCCCGGACGACACTACCGTTGGCGGTCCCTATCCCCTCGGGTCCGACGAGGAGACGGGGAGGATCTCCAGGCCCTCGAGTCGGAGCCAGGGTCCTCGATGGTGGGCGGAGCGGGTGCATACCTCCATGTCCACCGCCAGGAGCCCGTGGCCGGCGCAGACGGTGTGCGTGCCGAGCACCGGGGAGCCTGGCTCCGGCTGGAGCGATCCGATCTCCTGTTCCCGGTACTCGCGGGGACCCAGAGCCAGGACCTCGAAGAAGCGCACGGCCCGACCGTACCTTCCTGCGCAGTCCTGTGCGGGCCGGATCAGTCGTCCGTGCCAATCGAGGAACGGGCCGGCGGGGCGGGCCGATCGACCGCTGCGCACGATGGGATTCCCTGCATGCGGAGTCCAGGGACCGCGGAGGTCCGGGGCGTGGTAGGCGTAGAGTTCGTCGACCATTTCCACACCCGGGCCGGAGGTCACGAAGAACACCCAGAGGCGACCGTCGCGACGGAGAAAGGTCATGTCGGCGGCCCGGACCCCGGGCAGGATCTCGGTCTCGCTCCGCCACTCGGCCGGGGGTGGTGCTGCGAGATAGGCATGGGTGGTCCGAGTCTCCGAGGACTCCGGGACGACGAGTGTCCTTCCCTCGCCATCGAGGACGGGAGCCGGGTAGGAGAGGTGCCAAGGGGGATCGAGCGCGACAGCCGGATCCTCGAGGCGCTCCCGATCCAGGGGGAATGCGAGGATCCGACCGCGCCCGGTCCGGTCCAGGAGCTCCTCGCAGAGGAGGTAGGGCCGGCCTGCGACTGCCAAGAGGTGAGGGTCGGCCAGGAAGCTCCCTGGGTCGGGCTCCAGGAACTCGAGTTCCTCGGGCCCCAGCAGGGTGTGCTGTCCGGGCGCCATTCCGAGCCCTGGCGACTCCCGGGTCGCGATCCACCATCGAGGCCGGCTCCAGCGCTCCAGCAGGCGGGCGCAGACGGTCGCCGCGAGCGCCATCCAGAGGCGGACCACGACCGCCAGGGCCGGGGCTTCTGCCGGAAGGGTCCAGGGGCTCGATCCCCCAGGCTTGGCCGGGAAGAGATCCGAGAGGTAGAGACGATCCACCGCCTCGGGTGCCCCCCCGCCCTCCCGGTGCAGGGCTCGCAGGAGCTTCTCCGCGATCGATTGGAAGCCGCGACGGAGGGAGAACGCATGGAGGGCGAGCTCGCAGCGGTAGACCAGCGATTCCCCGTAGGGTCCTGCCGGGCTCCGGTGGAGCTCCAGGACCGAAACGGGCGAACCTCGGGCGAGACACGCAACCAGGGGTAGCGGGCCGGATCCGAGCTCCTGGCCATCGACGGAGGCACGGAAGACCCGGTCGCCCTCACGGACGCCTTCGGCCCGGGCTCCCAGCTCGAGGTGAAGGACACCTGCCTCGGTACCGCCACGCGTAACCCCTGCCGGAGCAGACTCCGCTGGCGGCACCAGCGGGCAGGCGGGCCCTCGGGTAGGGTGCCCGAAGGGAGCGACCAGGAAGCGACGGGACAGCCACCAGTCCAGGTGCCAGTAGACCCACACGAGGAAGCCAGCGACGAGCGAAACCTTGCGGGCCGGAGGAGCGGTGGTCGCGACCGAGACCCTTGTCCCCGGTCGCATCGTCAGGCCGGCGACCAGGACCGCAGTCACGGGATCCGAGGGAGCGCTCGGGAGATGGACGATCAGGTCAGGGACAACCGGATCGGGTGGTTCCGGGCTCATGGGTGGAGGGACCTCGACGAGTGTCCGGGGTCCGGTACGCTCGCCAGGAGCGACTGGTAGACGGCCATCACACGGTCGTAGTGGGCCTCCGCCGAGAATTCCCGGAGCGTCCTGGCACGGGCAGCCGAGGCCAGTCGGTTCCGTTCGGCCGGGTTCTCCACCAACCGGACGATGCATGCCCGCAGCTCGTCCACCGAGCCCGGGGCGAAAGTCAGGCCGTCCTCCTGGTGGCGCACCAGCTCTGCGAGACCACCGAGCCGGGAGGCGATCACGGTCCTGCCCCTGGCGTAGGATTCGAGTACCGTCAGTCCGAAGGTCTCGGGGGCCTCGGCAGGCTGGACCGAGAACAGGGAACCTCGGATGGCGGCATCCAGGTCCTCGCCCCAGAGCGGTCCGGGCGCTTCGACGTGCCGGATACCGCGCCGTTCGATCTCCCGTCGGAGATCCTGCAGGGCCTCTCCCCAACCGACGATCCGGCAGGCGATCCCGGTCAGGGGTTCGATCGCATCGAGGAGCGTGAACACTCCCTTCGACCTCTCCACCCGGCCGAAGAAGAGGACATAGGAACCTTGCTCCTCGGCGACGCGGGTCCGGGTGGCGTCGATGTAGTTCGGTACCGTCTCCAGCTTGGAGCCATCCATGCCCAGGGCGATCAGCTTCCGCCTCTGGAACTCGCTCACGGCCAGGAAGCGATCGACAACGTCCCGGCCGCCCATCCAGAGGGAAAGATAGGATTCAAGGGCCGACAACGCGGACCTGGCGAGGGATCCCCTGTTGCATCGTCGAGAGACGGCCCTGTGGAAGCGGTCTCCCTGGCAATCCTCGCAGATCCTGCCCTGTCTGAAGAGGCCCCCGGTCGGACACACGACGCGGAAGTCATGGAGGGTCTGGACCACCGGCGCCCCGAACTCGGACAGGGGCCCCAGGATCGAGGAGGTCAGCTTCCCGTAGTAGACGTGGAGGTGGACGATGTCGGGCCGGAAGTCGCCGAGGAGCCGACGAAGTCCCTCCCGTGCCCGGGGCGACCACAGGAAGGTCAGGATGTCGGAGGGCCCCGCCCGGTCGAAATCCGCCCCAGGCGGGAAGTAGTCGGAAGCAGGGGTGGCGAGGTTGGCTGGATGCGCGGCGGAGAAGGGCATGACCTCGTGACCCCGAGCCTCGAGGAGGCCGCACAGGTCCAGGAAGTACCGATCGGCCCCGCCACGGAGGTGGAAGTTCTGCGAGATCTGGACGACTCTCACGAATCGGCAGGCGAGCTCGGGAGCGACCTGGCACTCGCTCCGGGGAGGTGGAGCACCATCGGCGGCCCCGCGAGGCTCCCCGGTTGCGGACCCGAGGGAAGAGCCTTGGGAGGCACGGTTTCCCGGAGGGTCACGGGATCGTAGCCGGGATGGTCGCGCAAGTAGAGGCCGAGGGTCCCGAAGAGGAAGAAGCTCTTCAGGCTGTTGGTCTGTACGGCGGTGGTGGCCGAGGCGAGGAAGCCGTAGGTAAAGAGGCTCAGGGCCTGGAGGAACAGGTGGTCCTTCCATTCCCGTGCCTGCATCCTGGATCGGAGCAGGAGCCAGGCAAGGAAGAGGTGGAGCAGGAGCAGGGTTCCGGCGCCGATCCAACCCGACTCGGCGATGGGCATCGGCCAGAAGGTGTCCGTGAGGAAGCGTCGTTCCTGGTACCACCAGACCCGGGCAAGGCCGTTGCTGCGGTAGAGAGGCGAGTCGTAGGCCGAGGCAGCCTGGCCGCCGAAGCTCCCGAGCCCGGCGCCAAGGGGGAAGTAGTGGGACGCGATCCGTGGGCCGAAGACCCAGAAGAAGGAGCGCGGCACGGGACGTGAGCCCATCTTGCCGCTCTGGTAGGTCACGTACAGCTCACCGATCTGCTCACTGTAGAGGACGACGCAGAGGCTGAATGCGGCGGTCCAGCCCACTACGGTCAGGAGGCTGGAGACCAACATCTTGCGCGTCATGACCAGGAGCGGAACGGTGAGGCAGACCAGACCGGCCGCCGCGATCTCCTGGCGCTGCTGGCTGGCGAGGAGGCAGACACCTGCCATGATGGTGAAGGCGAGGCCCAGGATGGATCGCCGGCTTAGGAAGTCGGCGAAGAAGAAGACCAGGCATGCGCCGGCCACGAATCCGAACATCGAGGGATGGAAGAAGGGACCGGTGGCGCGGGGCAGGAAGCCGAGGGCCAGGTAGGTGTCGGTCATCGCCCCGGGGAACAGCGCGCCGTGGAGGCTCGGGTTCGTCCACTGGAGGACGATGAGAGGAATGCTGACCAGGGTCAGGGCCCGCAGGGTCGTCCTCAGTCTGTCGTCACCGATGGGACTCCAGTCCACCCCGAAGCCGATCGCGATGTAGAAGAGCACTCGCAGGTTGAGGAGGAACTGCAGGACGCACGCCGTCCATGGCACGAGGAGATTCGTGCTGCTGGCGAGGCCGAGTGCCTGCCATGCGACCACGAGCCCGATGACGTAGCGACCATAGGGACGCTGCCACATCCTCACCAGTCCCCGGACGGCGAGCGGGAGCACCGCGACCAGGATCACGATGTCGTCGAGATGCGAGAGGAAGGGGGCGTCCTTGGTCGTGACGAACAGGTAGAGGACCTCGACGGCGATGAGCCCGAGGAAGGCCAGGAGGTAGACCCTCTCGGACCACGAGATCGAGGACCGGGGCAGCGCCGCGGTCGAGGCTTGGGGAATCGGCAGACCAGGAAGCATCGGGACCAGCTAGGCCGACGAGACCGGGTGGAGGGACCCGCCGTGCGCGGATCCTCGGGGGCGCCGGGATCCTCCGTGGACCGATCCGGACCGAATGCCCAGGGTTGCCGCCGGCCGGAGACCGGTCACTTGGCACCCGTCCCCTTGAGGACCGCGGGGATGGTCTCGACCAGCAGGCGGAAATCGAGGTGCAACGACCAGTTGCGGATGTACTCCTCGTCCATCGCCACGATCTGCTCGAAATCCGAGATCTCGCTCCTCCCCCTGGCCTGCCAGATGCATGTCAGGCCGGGCCGCATCCCGCAGCGCTTGTGGTAGTGCCACTTGTGCTTCTCGACCTCACGGACGTCGAAGGGGCGCGGTCCCACCAGCGACATCTCGCCGATCAGCACGTTCCAGAACTGGGGGAACTCGTCCAGGCTGGTCTTCCGGAGGAATCGCCCGATGGGGGTGATCCTGGGATCCTGGGTGATCTTGAAGTTCGGCCCCATGGCCTCGTTCCGGGCCATGAGGTCCTTCTGCTGCGCGTGGGCCCCGTCCACCATGGTCCGGAACTTGTAGAGCCGGAAGATCCGACCGTTCAGGCCAACCCGTTCCTGGGAGTAGAAGATCGGTCCTCGGGACGAGAGCTTGATCCCCAGGGCAATGAATGGGAACAGGATCGCGGTGATGGAAAGCCCGACCACCGCTCCGACGATGTCGATGATCCGCTTGACGGCCAGACGCGGGATGTCGGTGGCCGCATGCGAGATGGTCAGGACCGCGACCCCACCGATCTGTTCCAGGGTGGTCATCCTGGGGTTGCGTCCGAGCGGCTCGATGGCCTCCCTGACGACCAGGCCGCGATCCTCGCAGAGGCAGACCATGGGCTCGAGGGCCTCTCGCCGTCGCCCGGGAAGGGCGATGGCGACCTCGTCGAGGGGTTGATTGGTCTCGATGATCCGTTGGAGTTCCTCGAGGCGTCCGAGCACCGGGACCGCCGAGGGCACGGCGGCGTCCGCGGACTCGGGATCGAGGACGAAGCCGGCGATCTCGTGACCCTCCTCCCGGGCGAGGGACCGCGCCAGGCGGTCGGCCAGCTCCGAGGCTCCGATCACCAAGGTCCTGCGGCGCTCCCGCCCATGGGCGATGCGCTCCACGAGGATGCGACCCAGGAGGATCCCGCCGAAATTCAGGACGAAGAAGAGGGCGATCACGGCGCGACTCAGGAAGCGGACCTTGGCATAGAAGAGGAGCATCCCGAGGATCGAGTGGGAAACGACCAGACCCTGCAGGACCAGGATCGCCGTGGCCGTGCGGGAGAGCCTTCCCTCCCGCGTGTAGAGGCCGACGAAGCTGAACACCAGGGCCCAGATGCCGACGATGACCGCCAGCAGCAGCAGGTACTCGTCGATCGCCTTGAAGCGGAACACCCCTTCGGTCCCGACGATCGGGTGGCGGATCATCAGGGCCATCAGGTAGGTGGCGCAGGTGGCGATCAGGTCGGAGACGAGGAAGGCCGTAGCGCGGAAGCTGGAGACTCGGGTCGAGGTCATGAGTGCCGCCTCGCCCTCCGATCCATGCTCCGGCTCCTAGGAGGCCGCAGCGGACTTCGCATCCTGGCCGGAGGCCGGCTTGGACTTGCTCTTGGGGGTACCGGCGCCATAGCCGTATCCATACCCGTAGCCGTAGCCGTATCCATACCCGTAGCCGTACCCGTACCCATACCCGTACCCATAGCCGAGAAAGCCGCCGGAGGATAGCGCGTTGAGGACCACGCCGGCAACCCGGCCCCGGACCTCCCGGAGAGCCCGAACGGCATCCGCCATGGCCACCGTCTTGGACTTGTCGCACCGGCCCACCACGATGATCCTGTCGGCGAGCGGGGCCAGGTGGAGCGCGTCCGAGACCACGTTGACCGGAGGCGAGTCGAGCACGATCCTCGGGTATCTACGCCGGAGGCGCATCAGCAGCTGCGCGAACGGCTGCTGTCCGAGCAATTGGGCAGGTGATCCGTCGGGCTCCTGCGACGCCAGGATGCTGAGCTGGGGAAGCTCCGGGTGTCGCCAGAAGGCGACTTCCTCGCCGTTGGTCACCCGCCTGAGGGCGACGTCTCCCTCGCCCACCCGGAACAGTTTGGCCATCTGGGGCTTCCGGAGGTCGCAGTCGATGAGGAGCGTCTCCTCGCCGCCCAGGGCGTAGGAAACCGCGAGATGGGACGACACCGTGGTCTTTCCCTCGCCCGGTTCGGCGCTCGTGACCAGGAAAACATGGCCGGGGTCTTCGGGGGTTCCGAGCTCCCGGGACAGGCAGAGGAGGGTCAGAGGGTCCGCCAACGGCCCGGACCCGTCGATGTCCAGGAACCGCTCGGAGACGTTCTTTACCCGCGGCAGGACGACCAGACAGGGAGCCCCGATGGTCCGATCGAGCCGACTCGGCTCCCGGATCACGGTGTCCATGTAGTCACGGAAGAAAGCCGTGACGACGGCAGCCGCGACCCCGAGGAGGCCACCCAGCAGGAGGAACAGCAGGGTCTTCGGGAACACGGGGTCGACCGGGACCTCGGCCGGCTCGATGACCCGGACGTCGGAGATCTGCATGTCCTCCTTGAGCAGGGCTTCCTTCTGGCGGATCAGGAGGAGGTCGTAGACCTTCCGACTGGCCTCCACCTCCCGGCTCAGGAAGTCGAACTGGCTCTTCAGGCTCAGATCCTCGAAGAGACGCTTCTGGTAGTGGTCCCGCAGGAGGCGAAGGCTCGCCTCCTGGGCCCTCAGGCCTTCGAGTTCCTGGACCAGGTCGTTGTACTGGGCCACGACCTTGTCCATCCCGGTCACCGAACCCGATTCGCCCTTGAGGAGGGCAGACTCGCTGGCCTTCACGCTCTTCTCGACCAATTCGATCTCGGTATCGATGCTGCGCACCTGGGGGTGCTCCGGCGTGTACGCCTTGAGGAGTCCGGCGCGCTTGAGACGCAGGTCGAGGAGCATGTGTTGGAGACCGGCATAGGCCTCGGTCGCCGACTGTGCGACCCCTCGACGCGCCGAGGCGATCTGGTCGAGGAGGGGACGGAGCCTGGCGTCGATCTCCTTGGTCTTCCGCTCCACGTCGGTGAGCTCACCCTCGGTCCGGATCCGCAGCTCCGTCAGATAATCGATCCGCTTCCAGAGGGAGATGGTGTCCCTCTCCTCCTGGAAGCGGCGGAGCTCGTTCTCGGCATCGATCAGCTCTTCCTTGGTGGAGGCCAGGCGGTCGGACAGGTACTTCCGGTCGGCGGTGAACTTCTCCCGCTTGTAGGCCAGGTTCCTGGCCGCGAAGACCTCGGCCAGGGTGTTGGCGAGGTCACGGGCGAGCTCCGGCTCGCCGGCGCGGACCTGGATCACGGCCACTTCCGAGTCCCTCACGGGCGAAACGGAGATCAAGTCCGAGAGGGCCTCGATCTGATCCGCCAGGCTCGGGGGGACCGGGGCGATGCCGAGCGCCGAGGTCACGACACCTTTGATCCATTGGAGCGGCGGGAACGGGGCCACTATGGGCCGGTTCTCCAGGCCGAGCTTGGTGATCGCCGAGGCGAGAACGGGCGTGCTCCGGAGGATCTGGATCTGGGTCTCGAAGAAGAGGTTGGATCCCCAGAGCGAGGTCGCGGCGCGGTCACCCTCGAGGTCCGGATCGCTCTCGCTGATCGAGATCTTGACCTGACCCTCGTACTTCTTGGGGAGGGTCACGGTGAGTCCCAGTACCGAACCGAACACGAAGAGGAAGACGAGGAAGGCGGAAATCCGGAAGCGGACCATGACCCGCAGGTAGTCGCGGAGGTGGAGAGACTCGTCCTCTGCGGGTTTGGCCGGATTGATTTGCTCCAAGGCGGTCATCTCCAACTCGTGCGCACGGGTGGCACCGGGGCCTTCGGGAAAGAGCGGAACGATAGCACGCTCCCGGCCGAAACGGTGGATCAGCCCTCCGGTCCCATCCGGGGGAGTCGGGCAAGCTCCACTGCGTGGGCGGCCGCTGCGCGGAGCCTCCACTGGGAGACGGTGGCACCGTCCACCACGGTCGACCCGTGCTCCGGGGCGAGGCCGGTCAGGATCTTCAGGGCGGTGCCGCCGAGGCGTCGTTCCAGGAGGGACCGGCAGAGTCGGACCTTGTCCTCCAGGGTGGCCCCCGGACCGTCGACCAGGCGCTCCAGCAGGACCTGGGCGCGATCGGCCTCGCCGAGCTCGAGGTACAACTGGGCCAATTCCCGGGAGGCGTGGACGGAGAGCGGATCCCTGGCCAGGACCGTCCGATAGGCGGAGCACGCGTCCCGGAGGACTTGCCGATCGGCCATGTCCCGACCTCTCCTGGCGAGCAGCCTTGCCAGTTCCAGGGGAGCCCGGGAGTCCTCGGGAAAACCCTCCGTGGCCACTGCGAGGTCCGAGAGCCCCTGTCGCGAGTCCCCGGTCTCGACCAGGTGGAGGCCTCGCAGGATCATCCAGCGGGGGTCGGACGGGAACTGGGCTCTCGCGGCCTCCAGCACCCTGAGGGAGCGGTCCGGGTCACCGGCGGCGCGCAACGCCCGGTGCACGACTTCGTGGACGTCGGCGGTCCAGGAGGCACCGAAGTCCTTGCCGTTGGTGGCCTCGGCCAGGGCTTCGCCCAGCTTGCCGAGGCGAGCGAGGAGCAGGCATCGCTCCAGCCGGACCTCACCGTCCCCGGGAACCTGGTCGCGGACCTTGTCCCAAGCCCGGAGGGCTCCCTCCGCATCCCCGAGCCGGTCCAGATGCCGGGCGAGGGCGGTCCAGGCGAGCGCCGAGTCGCTCGCAGGGATCAGACGTTCGACGAGGGCCGGGGGGGCACCGGACTGGAGGAAGCGCTCCACCCAGGGCTGGCGCTCCATCGGGGGGAGCTCGACCAGCCCCTGGGTGAGGAGCGGCACGCCCTCCTCCAGGCGACCGAGTCTGGCCAGGAATTCACCGAGCGCGAGCCGGGGAAGGGGATCGTTGGGGCCGTAGGAGACCGCGTGCCGGAGTCGGCTCTCGGATTCGACCAGGGCCGATGGGAGCGATCCGGTGGGATCCTCCGAGGCCAGCGCCACCAGGAGCTGGGCCACCAGGAGCTGGTCCCGTACCTCCCAGGGATCGAGCACCCGGAGTTCCTCGAGGGCGAGCAGCGCCCGGTGCATGTAGGACTTCCGGATGGTTCCATCGGACCGATTGGCGGCCTCCACGAGGACCGAAGCGAGGTTCCGCAGGGCTGCGCCCCAGCGGGGCATGGTCGAGTAGGCACGTTCGGCCGGGTCGATCGCGTCGATCGCCAGCCGTTGCCGCAACAGGACCTGGGACCGGTCCCTCAGCGAGTCCGCGCTGGTCCATCGATTCCCTACCAGGAACGCTCCTGCCAGGCCGATCCCGCCGAGGACCGCGAGACGCCAGGGGACCCCCTGCCAGGAGGCACCCGTCGGCGGGTCGGTCTTCAAGGGATCGTCCTCGCCGGTCGTCGGCTTGGGCTTGGACGGCGGACGCGGTGCGAGGGACACGGCGACCAGGACGGCCAAGGTCATCATGTTGGCAGGAATCTGCAGGTTGAAATCGACCAGGCCATGGACAAGGAGGGAGGTGAGGCCGGCGAGACCGGCGGCCGCATACCCTCGCTCGACGGTCTCCGCGGAAGGCATGGTGCGCCGCCAGAGTGCGTAGCAGGCGAGGGCCATCGCCAGCTCGAACGCGATCCCGGCGGGAATGCCCGCCTCGGCGAAGACCTGGAGGTGGTCGCTGTGGGCGTAGAGCGGTCGCATGAAGGCACCGGGTTGGCGATGGGCAGGGTGCAGGTTCTCGAAGTTCCCGGCCCCCACCCCGGTCATCGGGTGGGCACGGATCATCGAGATCGCCGACTGCCAGAAGGCCAGCCTGAGGCTCTGGGTCACTCCCAGATCCTCCGCACGCATGGTCTCCAGCCGCCTTGTCACCTCGCCGCCGGCCGTGGCCGCGACGCTGCCTGCGGCGACGATCGCGAGCGCCGCGAGCGCGGCGGCTCCCGGCCAGCGCAAGGACGGCCGGATGCCGCGAGCCAGCCACACGAGGAGTCCGAGTCCGGCCGCCAGCCAGCCTGCTCGGCTCTGGGCCAGGCCCAGGCCGCCGAGGCATGCGAAGACCGTGGTACCGGCCAGCAGCCGGGTGATCCGATCCCGGGCTCGATCCTGGGTGACCGCAAGCGCCATGGGGAGACAGAGCTGGAGATACCCCGCGAAGTGGTTGTGGTTGACGAACGTCCCGGACGGGAATTCGGAACCACCCCAGGTTCCCATCCGTGCCACCAGCCGGGCTCCCTGCAAGGCGCCAATTCCCGATTCGAGGAGTCCGAGGCAGACCAGTGCCAAGGTCACGGTTGCCATGGACCAGGGGATCAGGACCGCCAGGCCATAGGCAGCGTAGCCAGCGGCCCAGGCGGCCGAGAGCGAGAACACCCGGGCCATCCTCAGGACGGGATCGGCGTCCGGCGCCGGCGAGACCGCGGACCACAGGAGGAAGGCGCCCAGGAGACCCCAGGCGACGCCTTCCATGCCAGGGCCCGGGGGCGTCCTGGTTCCGGGCACGCCCGGATCCGGGCTCGTCCGGTCCGGCCCGGGTCCAGGCTTGGCGGTCCGGTGCGCCAAGGCAACGAGGACCGCGGCGCCCCAGCAGAGCAGCCACATCGGGACGAAGGTCCCCGGGCGCTGGGTCGCGCTTCCCTTGGCCAGGGGGCCGAGGACCATGGCCAGGAGAAGGAGGCAGAGTCCGGTGTGGGCGAACACCCGGAATGGATCGAGGGTCTCGATCCAGGCGCCCTCGTCGCGTTCCGACCTCCGCTTCTTTCGCCGTCGGCGCCTCTTGGACGGAGCCCTGCCCGGTGGACCCGACATGGAAGACGCTGCCTCTGCGGGCCGGTCTTCGAGGGTGTCCTCTCCCTCCACCTCGGACGGGTCCTCACCACTGGGCGAGCTCTTCTGCACGACACCTCCGGGACGGGAGATCCGATCCGAACCTCGAGGCCCCATCGCACGGTCGGCCGGGAAGCGTTCCGGGATGGGCCCCCGGCAGGGACCTCCGTGTGACCATGGCGGCGGGATACTACCCCGAGTCCGAGCCGGTGGGGGGGGCCGCCTCTCGGAGGCGGCGGCGAGGCTCCGTTCGTGGTCAGGTCGGTCTACCGGCGAGCAGCCTGCAAGGGGCCCTGCGTGGTATCCTGGCCCGACCTGGGAGGTGGACCGTGGCTAGGCGAGGTGCGGATCTGGCAGGGAGTTGGGACAAGGTAGGGGTGGCCGGGGCCCTCGTGCTCGGCCTGCTGGGAAGCGGTACGGCCGCGGCCGGAGCCTTCGGAAGGGTCCGTGCCCCGAACTTCAATGGGGACAGTTTCCAGGATCTCCTCATGCGGAACCCGGGCACGGGCGAGCTGAGGATCCGGCGGGGGAGAGCCGCTTCGACCCTCCTGGGCGGCGTCACCCAGGGTGCGCTCGCGTTGTTTCCCGAGCATGCGGTCGGAGACTTCAACGGAGACCAGATGGACGATCTCCTGCTCCGCAATCCTGCCAATGGCGACCTCCGGATCCGCTACGGACAGGTCGGGACCACCCTGGGGGGATCGGTCCTGCTGGGCGCGCCACCGTTCGACGCTTTCCTGATCGCCGATTTCAATGGGGATGGTCGCGACGATCTGCTGATGCAGAATCGCCAGACCTTCGAGGTCCGGATCCGGCACGGGCTCGCGGGTAGCGGCCTGGGATCTGGAGCGAGCCAGGGATTCCTGGCGGGTTTCGACGATCTCCATGCCGCCAACTTCAACGGGGACGCCTTCGACGATCTCCTGATGCGCAACTCCGTGACCGGTGACATCCGGATCCGCTTCGGCCAGGCGGCATCGAACCTGGGTGGGGGGGTGCCCCAGGGCGTGCTCGCTCCTTTCAAGGAGTTCCTCGCCGCCGACTTCAACGGGGACGGCCGGGACGACCTCTTCATGCGGAACCCGATCAACGGGGAGGTCCGGATCCGCCACGGGCAGGCAGGAACCAGCCTGGGCGGGGGCGTGAGCCAAGGCTTCCTCAACACCTTCCAGCAGTTCTTCACCGGGAACTTCAACGGGGACACCTTCCAGGACCTGGCGATGCGCAACCCGGGCAACGGGGAGATCCGGATCCGTTACGGGCAGGCAGGGACCTCCCTGGGAGGCGGCGTGACCCAGGGCAACCTCTCGGCCTTCGAGGAATTCGGGGTCGGGGACTTCAACGGCGACACCCGCGACGACCTCATGATGCGCAACGTCGCGACCGGAGAACTCAGGATCCGGCATGGACAAGCAGGAACCGTGCTCGGTGGAGGCATCAGCCAGGGAGTCCTCGGACCGTTCTCCGAGTTCCTCCCGACCCTCTCCTTCGGGGTCAACGAGGCGCCCTTCGCGTTCCACGCCTCACCACTTCCTGGCGGGTTCGTGCGGGCTTCGACTCCGATCAGTTTCACGGGGTCCGGAGCGGACCCGGAGGACGGTCGCCTTTCCGGCTCGGCCTTGACCTGGCGGATCGCAGGGGGAGCGACCCTGGGAACCGGTTCCTCGATCGCGACTACCCTCACTGCCGGTGACTATGTGATCGAGCTCGAGGTCCAGGACAGCGCTGGGCTCAGCGATGCCGTCACCTTCCCGCTCCACGTGCGCTCCGATTCCAGCTCGCCCGGCCAGATCATCGCCACGGTGCAGGGCTGGCTCCAGGACGTGCTGGGATACCTCGGCGGGGATGCTACCCCCGACGGGCCGGTGGCGGGCGATTTCATGCATGGTTTCCGCGATCACGACGACTTCGTCTCGCTCTTCAACGGGATCGGAGTCGAGTTCGACATGCCCTCGACCCCGGCGGGCCATCTGGGGTCGGGGTTCGGGCTCTCCACCGAACCTCCGCCGGTACCCTCGCCCGGGACCGTGGTCGACGTGGAGCTCCCTCCGATCGCGATCACCTGGACCGACTCGACGGGCCGACCGCGGTCGGTCGGCACCTCGGGGGAGTTGCGCCACACCAAGGTGCGTTGGACCGGCACCCAGTGGGAGGTCATGGGCAACCAGGGGCCGATCGTCAACCTGGGTGCATCCTTCGGTCACCAGCCGCAGTACGGAGGCTTCCCGCTGCGCGCGGCGGTGCGCTTCGAAGTCTCCCAGTCGGCCACACCGGGGACGACCGTGACCACGGTGGAGATCGAAGGCCCTTATCTCTTGAATGCCCAGCCCGCCTTCGGCGGCAACTTCCAGGCGACCGGGAACGGCATCGGGACGCTCGGGACCCAGCTCCAGAACTGGGACCAGGAGGAGTCCTTCGCGATGCTCGTCGAACTCCACCAGAGGGTCGAGGCCGATCCCGGGAACGGCCAGCAGTGGCTTAGGGACCTGCAGTGGTCCCAGTTCACGCTCTCCTATCAGGTCACGGGAGGAGTCTCCGGAACCTTCGATGTGCCGATGCGTCTCGGGTTCGGCTTCGACCCAGGTATCCTGCTCGTCCCCGGACAGGCCAGTTTGGAACTCACGAACTTCCCGACGGCTTCGGCCAGCGGGACGACCGTGGTCTCGGGGACCTCGGACGTAACCTTCTCGATCCTGAACCGGGCCCACGTGGTGTCGAACTTCAGTTCCGACCACCTCGGCGACCTGATCCTCGGTTCCCGCGACCTCGACCTCGAGGTCGAGGGCCTGGATCCGTCGGCTGGGGCCAGCGACAGCGTGACGGTCACGGCTACCATCGACCGCCCGAACCCCTTCCGGACGGTGGCAGAGGTCTGCGATGCCAACGACACCTGCATCGAGAACTCCGCCGAGTTCTCGATCGATGGGGCGCCCAACACGACACCGAGCGCTTTGGACGACACCGCGACCGTGCATGTGAATGACCAGTTCACGTTCAGCGTGGCAGGGAACGATGCCGACGCGGACGGCCACGGACTCGAGGTGACGGGGATCACCGCGACCAGCTGCGGATCGGTCACGAACTTCGGCGGGTCGAACCTGACGTTCCAGGCGCCCGGATCCACCGGACCATGCACGGTGGACTACGAGGTCACGGACGACTACGGGGCGACGGCCTCGGCCACCCTGACGGTGAACGTGAGCCCGGCCGGCCAGGTGGTGCCGACGGCGATGGGAGAACACTTCACGATCTGCCAGAACCAGGGGATGTTCTTCACCCCGGATCTGGTGGGCAACGACCTGGATGCGGACGGGGACAGCCCTCTCACCCTGGACGCCATCACCTCGCCGCCCTCCCACGGGAACGCGGTCGTGAACGGGAACAACATCGAATACACCGTCACCGATATGGGCTTCTTCGGGATCGACACCTTGACCTACCGGATCAAGGAGCCCGCCGGGGCGGGCAGCAAGACCGCCACCACCCAGGTCCGGTTCGCGATCAAGGAATGCAACTGACCTTCGTCCGGGGTCGCCCGCTGCGAACGGCCGTCCGCTCTCCGGAGGGGGCGGCCGTTTCGCGTGGTACGGTCGCCCCCGGTGTCGGCCCGCCCGAGGATCGTCGCAATCGTGGGGACCCGGCCGGAGGCCATCAAGATGGCCCCCGTGGTCCGGGCCTTGTCCGGTGCTCCCGACCTGGAAGTCCGCCTGGTCTCGACCGGGCAGCACCGGGAGATGCTGGCAACCGCGTTAGCAGACCTGGAGCTGGTCCCGGACCGGGACCTGGCCCTGATGCGCCCGGGCCAGAGCCCGTCGGACCTGGTTGCGGTCGCGGTCTCGGCCCTGGCTGAGGATCTGGGTCGACACCGCCCCGAGCTGGTGATCGTGCATGGGGACACCGGCTCGGCCCTGGCGGGCGCCTTGGCCGCCTTCCTCGCCCGCATTCCTCTCGCACATGTGGAGGCGGGGCTCCGGTCCGGGGACCTGGCGAGGCCCTTCCCGGAGGAGGGGAACCGGAGGGTCGTCGATACCCTGGCGAGTCTGCTCTGGGCCCCGACCCGGGAGGCGGAGGGGCACCTGGTCGCGGAAGGCCTGGGGGACCGAACCCGCATGGTGACGGGGAACACGGTGATCGACTCCCTGTACTGGGCCCGCGATCGGGCTCGTGGCGCGCTTCCCCCGGGGATCCCGGCCGAGGGACCGCTGGTCCTGGTGACGGCCCATCGGCGGGAGTCCTTCGGGGAGCCGTTCCGGGACCTCTGCCATGGAATCCTGCGGATCGTCGAAGAGCACCCCGGAGTGCGGGTGGCGTACCCGGTCCACCGGAACCCGGAGGTGGTGCGTCCGGTCGAGGAGCTCCTCTCCGGGCACGACAGGATCCACCTGATACCGCCCCAGGGGTACCTGCCCTTCGTGGCCCTCATGGACCGGGCCACCCTGGTCCTCACCGACTCCGGCGGCATCCAGGAGGAGGCGCCTGCCCTGGGAAAGCCGGTCCTGGTCATGCGGGAGACCACAGAACGGCCCGAGGCGGTGGCGGCCGGCACCGTGAAGCTGGTGGGGACGGATCCGGCGCGGATCGCCGAGGAAGCCGGCCGCCTGCTCGGGGATCCCGACCACTACCGCGCCATGGCGACCGCGGTGAACCCCTACGGCGACGGTCGGGCGGCGTGGCGGATCCGGGAGAGCGTCCGGGCCTTCTTCGGGATGTCGGCCCAACTCGAGCCCTTTCAGGCCGGAGATTGAGTTCTTCCCCCGAGACCTCGAATCCGGAGCCTGGGGTGGCTACAATCGGCAGCCGCCGGCTGCCTGAAGGTGCCGGGGAGGCAGCGTGACGCCGAAGTCGAAGGGACAGCAGCAGGCTCCCACCAGCTTCGCGGACCCGAAGCTGGCTCGCCGCGGCATGCTGCTCTTCGCCCTGGGAGTCCTGCTCTTCGGGCGCAGCCTTCCCCAGATCCACCGGAACTTCAACCTGGCAGACTCCCGGCTCGAG
>CAYOHP010000113.1:0-19916 GCA_964403795.1 uncultured bacterium
CGGCGTCGGGAAGTCGTCGCTCGGGCGGAGCATCGCGCGCGCCCTCGGCCGGAAGTTCGTCCGCGTGTCGCTCGGCGGCGTGCACGACGAGGCCGAGATCCGCGGCCACCGCCGCACCTACGTGGGCGCCATGCCCGGCCGCATCATCCAGCTCCTCCGCAAGCTGGGTACCAGGAACCCACTCATCCTGCTCGACGAGATCGACAAGACCGGGGCGGACTTCAAGGGTGACCCGGCCTCGGCCCTGCTCGAGGTCCTCGACCCGGAGCAGAACGCCACCTTCACCGACCATTGCCTGGGGGTCCCCTTCGACCTCTCCCAGGTCCTGTTCTTCACCACCGCCAACGTCCCCCACACCATCCCTCCCCCTCTCAAGGACCGCATGGAGATCATCTCGCTCCCCGGCTATACCGAGGAGGAGAAGCTCGAGATCGCCAAGCGCCACCTGATCGGCAAGCAGCGGGAGGAGAACGGTCTCGAGGACAAGGAGGCCGTCTACACCGATCCCGGCCTCACCCAGGTCATCCGCTACTACACGCGGGAAGCCGGGGTCCGCGAGCTCGAGCGGAAGATCGGCGCCATCGCCCGCAAGATCGCCCGGGCCAAGGTGACCCAGCCGGAGGGCCAAGCCTTCCCCGGCATCGAGGTCGGTCCGGATCGCGTCCGCGAGTACCTGGGTGTGCCCAAGTTCACCCCCGGGCTCCAGCAGGAGAAGGACGAGGTCGGGCTGGTCACCGGCCTGGCCTGGACCGCGGTGGGCGGCACCACCCTCCCCATCGAGGCCGCAGTGATGGAAGGCACCGGCAAGACCATCCTGACCGGCCAGCTCGGCAAGGTCATGCAGGAGAGTGCCCAGGCCGCCGTGAGCTGGGTGCGCAAGCATCGGGACCGCTTCGAGCTCCCCGAGGACTTCTACAAGACCCGCGACATCCACATCCACGCCCCCGAGGGCGCCATCCCCAAGGACGGTCCTTCCGCCGGCATCACCATCGCCACCGCGGTGATCTCGGCGTTGAGCAAGATCCCGGTCCGCCGCGACATCGCCATGACCGGCGAGGTGACCTTGAAGGGCGACGTCCTACCGGTGGGCGGGATCAAGGAGAAGCTGCTGGCCGCCTACCGGTTGGGCATCCGGCGCATCCTGCTCTGCAAGGAGAACGAGCGGAACCTCGTGGACCTGCCCGAGGAGGTTCGCGGCCAGCTCCAGATCCAACTCGTCGACCACCTCGACCAGGTGATCGAGGCGGCCCTGGTCCGCTCCCCGAGCGGCAAGACCCCGAAGGCCGGCAAGTCCAAGAAGGACAAGGAGCAGAGGTCGGGGAAGGCAGCCAACCCGCAGAAGGCCGGCAAGGGCAAGGACCACCGCACCAAGGACAAGCGCCGGGACGACAAGAAGAAGGGCAAGGGCCGGTAGGCCCCGCGAGCGAGGCCCTCGGGCCGAGCTGCAGACTCGGCGGACGCAGCCGGAGCGCCGAGGGTTCACCCCGAGGATCCAGCGCAGGCGGAGTCCGCCAGCGAGCGAGGCCCTCGGGCCGAGCTGCGTACTTGCTAGTCCACCGGTCTCGGCAGCACCCGCTCCTCGGCCCGGGGAGCGACCCCCTTGGCCCACACCACCAGGCGGATCGCCCGGGGCGGATCCCGCAACCGGAAGCGCACCGACGAGGCGGCCACCTCCTGGGCGTCCTCCCGCCCGAGTCCCCCGAGCCATCCGACCTTCCGCTCCAGCAGGGGTCCCGGCTGGGCGCCTTCCGGATGCTCCACCCGGAGCACGATGCCCTCGGCATCGCGGATCCCGTGGTTCTCGACCGTGACCACCAGGTCCCGGGAGTCCCGCTCTCCGGCCCCCATCTCGACCTGCATGCGCAGGTCGGCGCCGGCCATCGCCACCACCTCGCCGGCGGCCCGCCCGATCCGTTCGGCCAGGGCCTCGACCTCGGCCCGGTCCGGGAAGAAGGTCTTGCCGATCTCGAGTTCGACCGCCGCCACCATCGGCTTCTCGCCCTCGGTGCCGGCGTAGAGCCAGTCGTCGTGGCGCCCGTTCGAGAAGTAGCCGAGCACCTCCTGGACCTGCCCGACCTGGTACCCGGTGACCTTGGCCAGGCGGGCGGAGAGCTGGTCGTACATGGCCCGGTGCGGGGGCGGGGTCCCGTCGAAGCCGTAGGGGACGAGGATCATCTCGCCGTAGGAGTGGAGCGCCAGGCTCGCCGAGAAGCGCTCCCGGATCGCCAGGTCCCGCAAGGCCCGGCTCTCGGGCTCGCTGAAGGGCTCGGGTCCCCGGTAGATCCCGGAGGCCGGGATCCCGCTCGACCCCCCGTTGTCGCTCCGTCCCCACTGGAACCCGAAGTTCCGGTTGAGGTCGACCCCCACGAAGGGCGCCCGGTGCACCTGCCGGTTCTTCCGCCACCAGGGGTCCCGCGAGAAGCAGTGCTCCCGCCCGTCCGGGTTCAGGCTCGGCACCAGCCAGATCTCCCGGTCGGCGAGCAGCCCCGGCCCCCAGTGCCGCGCCCCGGGCAGGCCGAGCTTGCCCTCTCCGACCTCCTTGGGCTCGGCCCCCCCGGGATCCGCCGCTCCACCCTCCGGGCGGCGCACCAGCGCTCGCCCCAGCTCCAGCAGGACCTCGGTGGTCCCGACCTCCCGGGCGTGGATCCCCGCGAACAGGAGCACCTTGGCCTTGGCGGTCCCCGGCTCCCGTCCGAACCTCGCCGCCAGGATCTCCCGTCGCTCCCCCCCGGGCAGCACCTCGGACCCGGTTCCCAGGACCTCGACCTCGACCCCGGGATCGGCGGCGACCCATGACCGCATCTCGGCGGCCATCTCGGCCTGGCGGTGGTAGTGCCCCGCATCCGGCAGACGCATGGTGCGCAGGCTCGCCGAGAGGTCGGACTGGAGGACCTCGAGCTCGTAGCCCAGGCCCTGGAGTTCGGCCTGCAAGGTGGGAGAGGCCACCATGTCGACGAACACGCCGCGCTGGTGGAGCACCTCCCGCTGGCCGCGACGGGGTCGCTCCTCGAGGTCGAGGCCGGGGCCCGGGCGCACCCGCACGAAGTCGTCGGCGAACAGTCCGCCGGCGAGCACCGACCCGAGCACCCACGTAGCCGGGAGGGTCCGCACCATCACCGGCCAGTGTAGCAAAGGCCCGGCCCGGAGTAGCATCGCCGGCGCATGGCCCCCCCACGGCAGGACGACTTCCGCAGCAGGGCCTCCCGGGAGGCCCTGCACCGCTTCCTCGCCTCGCTCCCCGCCACCGGCCTGGCCCTCTCGGTGGGCGGCGGCCCCGAGCGCCTCCACCCGAGGCTCCTGAACCTCGACCTCCGCCCCCTCTCCGGGGTGGACGTGGTGGCCGACGCCCACCGCCTCCCCTTCCCGGACGCCTGCCTCGCCGGGGTCCACATGGAGGCCACCCTGGAGCACCTGGACCGCCCCGAACAGGCCCTCGCCGAGCTGGCTCGCACCCTCCGGCCCGGCGCCCTGCTCTTCTCGTCGGCGCCCTTCCTCCAGGCCTTCCACCCCTGCCCCGACCACTTCGCCAACCCGACCCTGCCCGGCCATCGCGCCCGGATCCAGGCCGCCGGCCTCACCCTCCTCGACTCGGGGGTCGCCTGCGGACCGGTCACCGCCCTCTCGGAGCTGGCGGTCCTGTTCGTGGAGCTCTGCCTGCCCCGGGGCCTACGGGGCCTGGCCCGGCTCCTGGTGCGGCCCCTGGCCCGGCTGGTGCGACCCCTCGACGCCTGGGTGAACCACGCCGAGCGCTTCCACCCGCTGGCGGCGACCACCTACGTGCTGGCCCAGAAGCCCGGCGGGTCGCCCTCCGCTACCGGAACTCGCGCCGGTCCCGGGGCCGCGAGTCCACCGGATCGGGCGGCACCGCCGGGACCGGCCCCCGGGGCGGGTAGGGCCACTTCCCCGGCCGCGCCAGGTGCACCTTGAGCCGCCCCCGGAAGGCGTCCTCGACCCCCTCGAACGAGGGCAGGTGCCAGGCGGGCTTGCGTCCCACCGTGAACCCGGGCCCCTCGAGCTTGGCGAGGTCGACCGCCAGCTCGCTCCCGCCCCAGCCGCTCCGCTTGCAGTGGACCCGGAAGCGGAGCCCGGTGGCGGTCGGCGGCACCGGGAACTCCCCGTGCAACCTGCGGATGTCCCCGTCCTCCTCCACGTCCCGCACCTTGGCCGCGTGCAGGTGCCGGAACGCGATCCGCATGCCGTCCTGGTCGAGGACCTCCCAGCGGTCCACCAGGTGGGTCTCGTCCTGGTCCTCGTGACGGACGTCGAGCACCGCGGCCCAGCGTCCATAGGGAAGGCGGGTGAGCGCCACCTTGACCGGGTGGGCGAGTTCCCCCGAGACCCGGGCCCCGCCCCCGACCAGGAGCGCCAGCATCACGGCCAGGCAAGAGCCCCGGGAGGATCCCATACCCAGCCCATCGGCAGGGCCCACAAGCGGCCTTACCGCCTCCCTGCCGCCCGTGTCCCGGGCCGCGACCCGGCTCCCACCGCGCCCTCCCGGTCACGCCCCATGGCGGCGATCCAGGGGAGGTTCATGGCGTTGACCAGGGCGTGGCAGAGGAAGGGCGGCCCCAGCGACCCGGTCCCCTCGGCGAGCGCCCCCAGGACCAGTCCCATGGCCAGGGCGAACCCGGTCCAGGCCCGGGCCTCGGGCCGGTACGGCCAGTGGAGCAGGGCGAAGACCAGGCTGGAGGGCAAGAGGCCCCACCACGCCAGCAGCACCCCCCTAAACAGCATCTCCTCGCCCGCCGCCGACACCACCGCCAGCCCCAGGGCCGCCGGCAGCGAGAGCCCGGAGAGCACCTCGGCCATGTCGTCGAGGACCACTCCCAGGGCCCGGCTGCGACGCGCCGCCAGCCGCGACCCGGCCACCGCCACCAGGGCCACGCCCACCGCCGCCAGCGCCTCGCCCGGGCTCGCCGTCCATCCCGGCAGCGGCGTCCCGCCCCAGCGCGCCAGACCGAGCGCCAGGCCCGCCATCACCGGGTACATCACCAGCGCCGAGACCACCAGGTCCCCGGAATCGGCCGCAGAGCCCGGGAACCTCTCCCCGGCGTCGGCCTGGGGCTTCACCCGGCCCGGCTGCGGGCGGCCACCACGGCCTCCCCGCCCGGCTCCGGGAACACCTCCCGGACCCTCGCCTCGAGCTCGCTCACCTTGAACTGGTAGAACCCGCGCTGGGTGTCCCCGTCCATGATGACCTCGCCGGTGAAGACCAGGATGCTCTCCCCGTCGATCAGCAGGGTCAGCCCCTCGAGGCTCCCGGGCGTCCGCTCCATCAGCCGGTCCAGGCTCTGGATCACGCTCCGGAGCTTCTGGATGCTGACCCCCCGGCTGCGCAGCTCCCGGGCCACCTGGAGCCGCACCAGATCCCCGAAGGTATAGGCCCGGTACCGCCCGCCCCGCCTTGCGCTGGGCCGGATGAACCCCGAGGAATCCCAGTACTGGATCTGCCGGTAGCTGATCCCGGTGACCCGGACGACATCCTTGGGCGAGAAGTGGGTCCTCATGGCCTTCCATGCAAGGAATAGCGCATGGGGAGCCGGAAGCCAAGCCATCGGCCCGGACTTCGCATGCGGAATGCCCGCCTGGGCCTACCCGTAGCGCTGGTCGAGGAAGGCCTCGAACTGGCCGACCAGGTCCTCCCAGGCGGCGTCCAGCGACCGCCCGCTCCGGCTCATGAAGATCCCCTTGGCGGCATCGGGCAGCCAGGCCAGGAGCCGATCCCGGGCCGTGGTCACCGGGCTCTCGGCCCCCTTCGCCACCTGGCGCTCGGCCACCTCCCGGGCGAACACCAGGATGGCCTCCATGGCGAGCAGCCCCTCGGGGTCCTCCATGCGCCGGGCCACCCCCACCACGTCGCTCCCGGCCAGGGCCGCCTCCTCCCGGTGCCGGAGCGACGCCTCCAGCTCCCCGAGCACCCGGGCCTCCTGGCGCAGGGTCGCCAGGTGCCGCGGGCTCCCCTTGGCCTCGTCCGGGAGCCGCACCAGGTCCCAGGCTCCCACCCCCCGGTCGGTGAAGCCCTTGAGCTCCGCCTCGACCTCCTCGACCCGGAGCCGGAACCGCCGGTACACGTTGGCCGAGAGCTTCTCGAGGTGGAAGGCCAGGAGCGCCGCCCGGAGCGGCTCCCCGGGTTCCAGGCTGCGCCACAACGCCGCCAGCTGACGGAACGCCGTGGCCCGGAGCCCGACCCGGACCTGTTGCTCCAGCCTCTCGATCACCCCGGCCCGGAGCGCCTCCTCGAGGCGCGCCACGTCCGGGGCGGCCCGCTCCCCGGCCCCCAGCTCGGCGAGCGCCTCCATGGCGAGCGCCGGGTCCCGGAGCCGGTGCCAGGCCATGGCCGCGGCCCGCTTCACCAGCCGATCCCGTTCCGGTCCCGGGGGCGAGGCCAGGTACCCCCCCCGGAGCGCCAGCACCGCGTCCCGGACCGAGCCGGCCTCGTCCAGCCGACGGGCCAGCTCGGCCTGGTGGCGGGCCTTGTCCCGGGCCCGGTCCCGGGCCTCGTCGACGGTCTCGACCTGGGTCGCCTCCCGGGTCGCCGGCAGGTGGTGAGGGGTGGCGGCCGCCTCGATCACGACCTCTTCGGCCGGCCCCGGATCCGGATCCGGGGCGGGCGCCGGGCTCCCGGCTTCGAGCCGCCGGATCGCCTGCCACTGCTGGCGCGCCAGGTCCCGCTCGCCGAGCCCCGTCAGGGTGCGGGCCAGGAGCTTGCGGAGGCGCAGGGTCGCCTCGGGCGTCCCGGCCCGGTGCAGGGCGGTCTCCAGGAGTTCGAGCGCCTCCCGGCCCTTGCCGGCGGTCCTCAGCTCCTCGACCCGGGCCTCCAGGCCCTCGTCGGGACGCTCCCTGACCGAGGCCTCGAGCTGGGCGATCCGGGCCTCCACGTCGGCCCGCCCGTTGCGGCCCGGGGGACCGATCCGGAGCAGCTCCTGGAAGGCAGCCAGCGACGCCTCGGGATGCCCCGCCACCCCCAGCAGGTGGGCCCGCCAGTAGAGGAGGTAGGGCCGCACCGCGACCGGCACCGGTCCCGCCAGGGCCTCCTGGTAGGCCTCGGCGGCGGCTGCCGGGCTGCCGCCGGTACGCCAGCGCCGATGGGCCTTGAGCGCCGCCTCCAGGGCTTCGGCCCCCGGGATCCGGGGATCGACCCTGGGGATCTCGGCTTCCAGTTCGGCCAGCCGGACCAGGGCCCGGAACATGCCCCGGAGGTGGCGAGCGGCTTCCTCGTCCCCGCCTCCCAGGGCCGCCGCCTGGTGGGCGCGGGCCCGCTCGGCCGCCTCGCTGGGCCCGCCCGGGCCGCCCTTCTCGAGGAGCTCGGCATAGAGCCGGCGCGATTCGATCCAGTCGGCGTGCTCGGGCTCGACCTCGCCGAGCAGCCGGAGCGCCAGCGCCCGGTCCTCGGGCCGCCCCTCCCGGATCAGGGTCCGGGCGGCCAGGACCCGCTCGGGTCCGGGCACCCCGGACCCGTGGGCCAGCTCCCGGAAGCTCCCGGCGGCCTCGCCGCCCCGCCCTTCGGCCAGGGACTTCAAGGCTTGGTCCAGCAGGGCCTGTTGTCGGCTCGGAGGGTTCATCCGGAGCTATCGTAGTCGCGGTCCGGTCCCGGAGCCAGACCCTCGGAGCGCCGGCACTTCGTTGCAGAATGCGACAAGCCTTCTCCGCCCCCTCCTCGTCCCGCCCGCAAACGCTTTGCCCTGCTCCGCTGCTGGGCTACTCAGGTTACATGGGTACCCTCTCCTAGGCAGGACGGTCGGTCGCTTGCACCCGAACTCCGGCACCCGATTCCCCCCTCGTTCCCGGCTGGCACCGGAGCCCGGGAGTCGGTCTCCTGGACCGCTCCAGGCCCCGGCGCGCCCGTTTGCCCAGAGCCCCGGGTTCAGCCTGATCGAACTGCTGCTCGCAGTCACGATCATGAGCTTGACCACCTACCTGGCGTTCTCGATCGCCAACCCCACGGCCGGGGCCCGCCGGGATTCCGCCAAGACCCAGCTCGAGCAGCTCGGCAACGCCATCCTCCTCTACAACCTGAACAACCCGACCAACCCCTTCATGGGAGGCATCGGTCCCGACGTCACCAATCCCCGGCCGTGGTGGCTGGCGCTGGGCAGCGGCTTCCACGATCCCCAGATGGCCGACCCGTGGGGCTTCCCCTTCAACCACGACGGGGACCGCGGCCTGGTCTACTCGTTCGGCGAGGACAACCAGGACAACCAGGCCAGCGGCGACGACCTCGTCCACTTCTACCGGCCGCCCACCACCTTCGTGAAGAACCGGACGCCGGCGCCCTCGAGCACCGTGATGAGCGCCGCCTTCGACCTCTTCGCCGACTGGAAGCTCCGCGGCACGCTCGGCCCCACCACCGCCACCATCAGCCTGGACGGCGTGGGCATCGGCCCCGTGACCTGGACCCAGGTCGGGTCGCCCAGCGACCTCTATTGGCGGGTCAAGGCCCCCGCCCCTCCCGGCCTGGTCGAGGGCACCCACAGCATCCGCATGATGGTGGGCGGCGGCGACGACCTCAAGGGGCGCAGCGCCTGGAGCTTCCATATCGACCGCACGCCCCCGGTGGTCTACGCGGTCCAGCCTCCCGACGGCAGCCGGGGCGACGCCAAGTTCTTCCCGGTGTCGGCCTTCTTCAAGGACCCTTCGGGGATCCGATTCTCCGAGACCGCTGGTCCTCCGCCGCTTGCCATCAGCCCGGTGCTCACGATCGCCATCGCGAACCTCGACCCTCCCGACGCCCTGGACGGCTGGGTCGGGACCCACGCAGGTCCCAAGGCGATCCGGGACCTGGCCAAGTCTGTCACGGCCAAGGGTTCCCGGGTCGACATCACTGGAGGCTCGATCCAGCTCACCCCGCCGACCTCTGGCTGGCCCTTCGGTGAGTACACCTTCACCCTCTTGCTCCAGGACTCGATCGGCAATCCCGACCCGATCCTCCTCTCCTTGAAGAGCTGGTCCTTCACGGTCGAGGACCGGGTCGCCCCGCCGCTCACCATCCAGGTCCCCGAGTACGCCGCCGACCTGACCACCTCGGCCGACATCGACGCCCTGACCTCGGGCGTCCAGGTCCAGGTCGTGGGCGTGACCGAACCGGGCGCCACCGTCTACTGGAGCGTCTGGCACCCGGACCGCACCGTCGGCACCGAGCTGCCTTCCCCCAAGCAGACGGTGGTGGCCAACGCCTTCGGCCAGGTCAGTTTCCCGATCACCCTGCGCAGCGACATGGCGGGGACGCCGGTACCCCAGAACATCCTGGAGGCCTACGTCTGCGACGGGCGGGTCCCCCCCAACTGTTCGGCCGGACCGACCAACGACCCGAACATGATGACCAAGCACCTGGTCAACCTCTTCGACCCCCGGGGTGCGGTCAAGATCGAGTTCGCCGAGGCCAGTCCCCAGACCACCCACCCCAACGAGCCGGTCCGCTTCTCGGTGGGCGCCACCGGCGGGACCACCCCCTACGACATCCTCTGGGACTTCGAGGACGGCTACCAGCTCACCGGGGTGATGACCAAGCCCTACACCACCAATCCCGCCTGCCTCGCCGATAGCGAATGCTTGAACTCGGTCAACCACACCTACATCGCCACCGGCAGCTACTCGGTCTCGGTCCGGGTCAAGGACGCCCGCGGCCTCGAGGACTCGAAGCTCCTGGCGGTCTACGTCGGCACCGAGGACTTCGAGCCCACCATCGAGGTCGAGGCCCTCCCCCCCGAGTTCGCCTACGGCGTCCCCGGCAACGACTCGACCCGCTTCAACGTCACCCTGGGCGGCAAGTTCCTGGGCGCCTGGCGACTCCGGGTCGACGAGATCGGTTCCTGGAAGACCTTCGCCAACAAGACCCTCCCCACCGTCAACGGCATGCCGCCCGACACCCTGGGACGGCGCTGGTGGTTCGCCGGCAACGACAAGTGGGTCGTCAAGGGACCCGCCTCCAACCACCCCGAGTCCCGCCGGGAGGACGCCCCTCCGGACGACCCCCAGACCCTCTGGCAGCTGGCCAGCTCCAACAACTTCTCGGTCGAGTGGAAGGGCCAGGACAACACCGACCACGGTGCCGTCGCCCAGGGCTGCCTCGAGGACGAGGAGGTCCCGCTCAACTCCGACGGCATCATCGACTACTCGGGCATGGTCCAGGGCAGCTGCGCCTTCAACGGCAACAAGCTCGGCGACCCGAGCAACAAGGCCCACGTCATCACCCTCGAGTACCGGGACGCCTTCGGCAAGACCACCTGGACCACCGGCCCGGTCACCCTCTACAACTCGATCCCCCGGGTCTCCTCGATCGCGGTCTGGGGCGTCGATGGCGACCCCAACTCGCCGCTCCTCTTCGACGCCAACTTCGACAACGTCCCCGACTTCACCAAGTCGCCCCGGGTCGACCTGCTGATCCCCAAGCCCACCTCCGAGAACCCGACCGACCTCTGGATCTCGAACTACCCGATCGACCTCCACGTGATCACCACCGGGGTGCAGGGCGCCCCCATGCAGCTCACCACCTACGCGGTCGAGGTGCAGGCCAACACCCTGGTGAAGCGGGGCGAGACCTTCCACAACTGGACCTTCGCCTCCGGCCAGTTCTACGACGCCACCGACGGATCCTCGGGCTGGATCCCCTACACCAACGAGAACCCGCCCATCTACCGCAACTGGGACCTGGAGGCCGACGCCACCCCCTTCGTCGCCTTCCCCGGCGGGACCCAGAACCTGCCCTAC
Organism: uncultured bacterium; assembly: GCA_964403795.1. Classification (GTDB taxonomy): domain Bacteria; phylum Muiribacteriota; class UBA6191; order CAZXTJ01; family CAYOHP01; genus CAYOHP01. The sequence goes on from CAYOHP010000113.1 coordinate 10,708, forward strand.
ACCTACCCGCGCCCTGCCGGTTCCATCTTCCCGCCTCCGCCCAAGATCATCGCCCCGGTAAACGCGCCGGCCGGCACCCACTGGAGCGCGGACGGGAACATCCGAGGCCTCCGGCTGTCGGGGCCCGACCTCGACGGCCTCCGGGAGGTCTACGCCATCTTCCGGGACTTCGGTCCCTTCCTCTCCACCCAGTTGAACGACGACTCCCAGCCCCACACCCAGGGCGTGACCTCGACGGTCATCATCCTCGACCGGACCCCACCCCTGTCCTTGGCCCCGATCTCCATCGACGACGTGTCGGTCACCGGGAACCTGGCCGGCCAGGAGTTCGTGATCGTCGACATCTCCCTGAACGTGATCGACGTGCTCTCGGGCATGGTCCCCCGCGGCAAGGCGGTGCTCCGGATCCCCGGCCGTCCCGACCAGTTGGTGCCCTACCAGAACCAGATCGCCATCAACTTCGGTCGCTTCTCCGACCTGGCCACCCAGGGCACCATCGACCTCTCGGCCCAGTTCGACTTCGAGGACAACCTGGGCAACCGCTGCTTCGGGGCGAGCTGCGCCGGCACCGGGCTCACCTCCCACTGGAACATCAACCTCGAGCTGATCCAGTTCGCCTTCACCGTGGTAGGGACCGGCGACCTCCGCTTCTACCAGAAGACCGACAACGCCGACCCCAACAACGTGGTGAAGAACGTCCTCGAGATCCCCTTCACCGCCATCGATTCGAACGGCCAGGACTTCAACGGGCTCTCGGGCCTGGCCAACTACCGGGTCCTCGACTGGCGGGGCGGCATCCCCGGAGGCGGTGCCATCGACAACTCGGTGGTGATCGCCGACACCAACATCGACCCCGGCCACTTCCCCAACCCCGAGGACCGCCTGGCCGTCCTCGAGTCGGTGCGTACCGAGGACCTGGGCGGCGGCATCGAGGCCAGCCAGACCTTCGTGGTCGACAACACCAAGTGGTACATGGTCGCCCTCGAGCGCTCGGTGCTCTCCGGCGAGGTCGTCTACCGGGTCCGCACCGCCTCCAAGGCCACCTACCCGACCCCGCCGCTCTCCAAGATCACGCCCGCGGCCCTGCTCGACAACACCGCCAACGGCTACCGGGCCTTCCCGATCGTGGCCGAGGTCAACAAGGTGGCGCTGCCCAACGCCAACCCGCCCCGGCTGAACCGCGGCCGGGTCACCCTGCCCCGCGAGATCGTGAACCCCGGCGACACCTCGAACTTCCTGCCCAGCCGGCGCCGCGACCTCCACACCTCGCCGGCCGGCGCCTTCGACAACAACGAGTTCTGGGACCGCCAGCTCGACCTGCTGATCGCCACCAACCCGACCGACGTCGAGACCTATGCCTACCGGGGCGTCATCGGCGACCTCGACGGTGGCTCGGTGGGCAAGCTCGCCTACCGGGTGGGCGTGAACAACTTCTCGGTCCGGGCCAACTTCCGGGACGTGGCGGTTTCCACCGACTTCGCCTACGGCGCCTGGCAGTTGATCGACGCCACCCTCTCCGACCCGCCGGGCGCCAAGGGTCCGCCCGAGCGGATCGTCAAGGTCTTCCAGGTCAAGAATCCCCAGGTCCAGACGGTGCTCTCGGGGGTCGTGGACGATCCGACCCTGAACTACGGGTTCGGCTCCAATGCCGGCGGCCTCCACCGCATCCACACCCACCTCTCCGACATCGCCGAGACCCCGCTCGGGGTGGTCCGGCCCCCGGACGAGAAGATCGGTGGCCAGAAGTTCAAGGTCGTGTGGGCCGACCACGCCAACGCCTTCTCGCCCATGACCACTGGGGCGGTCTGGGGCGCCGGCTACGTGAGCTACGACCCCGACGGCAGCTTCTCGACCGCGCTGCCCGACCCCATCCTCGGCGCCACCGGGATCGGGATCGGCGACGGCGCCGGGGCCGGGACCCAGTCCTTCTGGTACGAGTTCCCACCGATCCCCGGCCCGCACGGGATGGCGCCCTCCCCCATCACCTCGCTCTTCCCGGGCGCCGGTTCGATCCTTCCCGCCGCGCACTTCCAGAACAAGCCCCTGGCGACCTGGCGCGGCCAGCCGGGCTCGGCCACCACGACGCTCAACTGGCCCTTCGTCTTCGACAAGGAGGGCTTCCTGCGGGTGATCATCGCCTACCAGGACCAGGTAGGGAACACGGTCGGCCCGATCCAGATCACGACCTACATCGACGCCAAGCCCCCGGACATCATCGGCGCCGAGGTCTACATGCGCGGCAACCTCCCCGCCCTGGTGCCGCCCCAGGCCCCCTACACCTTCGGGCCCACCTACTACCTCCCGCCCGCCACCCACTACGACCGGGTCGACAGCTACTGGAAGTCCGACCAGACCACCTGGACCTCCAGCAACCGGGTGGAGCTCTACTACCGGGTCAACGAGTCGAGCCAGCTGGCCCGCGAGTTCGTGGGCCAGGACGCCGATCTGGGTACCTTCGGCACCCTGGTGCCGATCGACGTCGGGTCGGTCGGATTCCCGACCATCGGGACCCCGCCCTACGTCGACACCGTTCCGGTCACCGAGACCCTGCAGTTCGCCGGCGCCCAGCAGGGCGAACATCGGATCACGGTCCGCTTCCAGGACGACTTCGGCAACGTGGCGCCGCCCTTCACCCCACCCCAGGACGACGGGATCGCCATCGAGCCCGACTTCAAGGCCGTGATCTTCCGGGACAACGTGGCGCCGGTCTCGAGCATGCGCTGGACGACCTCCAGCCACCTCTTCTCGACCTATTCGAACGCCCCGCTCAACCTGAAGATCAAGCGGCTCGCCGGGGACGCGTTCTACTGGACCAACTCCACCGCCCCGACCTTCCACGTCACCGCCACCGAGCCCAATCCCATGGCGCAGTCGGTCGGGTTCCGGCTCGGCGGCTTCCACTTCGACCGCCAGCTCTGGCCGAACAATGTCAACGCCCCCTACCAGCCCGGGAACGTCACCCACTGGCCGACCGGCGACAACTTCCCACCCGAGAAGCGGGGCGACGCGGCCCCGATCTCGGCCACCGACTTCCAGCAGGCGATCTCCCTCTCGCTCACCTTGGGCGATCCCACCACCGTGTGTCCGGGCTGCGACGACATCTCGCCCTTCTCGGGGACCAGCCACGGCCCGCACTTCTTCTCGGTGATGGCCTACGACGGGCTCGGCAATCCCCGCGGCGACCTGGCACCCGGTACCTCCATGCTCTCCACCCAGGTGATGTGGGACGTGACCGGTCCGGACATCGTCGAGGCCAACCTGGCCGCCAAGGTCCAGATCATCCCGCCCAATGCCTGGGAGGAGGCGACCCTCACGGTGCCCGCAGGTGGCGGCACGATCGCCTTCGACTTCGAGGCGCCGCTCACCGCCGCAACGGTGGTCATCGTGCCGGACCGGGTGACCAATGTCGGCGGGGCGCTTACCCTGCTCGCCAACGGTGGCCAGTTCCGGTCGCTGGGCGCCGCCTCCGGCGCCGCCTTCCCCGCCGCCGCCGACGTGATCACCCTCTCCGATGCCACTACCTGGCGGCGCTCGATCGCCATCGCCGGCTCCCCGGTCGCCGACCGGCTCGAACTGAACTTCACGAACACCTCGGGCGCGGCCCGGGGCATCCGGGTCCGGGTCATCGGCACCCGGCTCGCCCCCAGCAATCCCTACGCCTACTCGAGGGTCCCGATCCCGATCCCGGTCCCGCTCACCGCTCTCGGGCAGCCCACCTTCGGCGACACCGCCCGCGGCGGCTTCCACAATGCCACCCGTTTCCGCTTCACCTGGAACGAGATCACCGCGGGCGGTGCCGACCCGGCCTGCGTGGGCGGTGCCCCCCTGGCAGCCCTCGATCCGGTGGGAGCCGGGGGCGTGGCGATCGGCGTCGACTGCCGCCGCCATGACGCCTCCGACGGCAACGTCTCCCGGGAATGGGAACCCCGCCAGCATGTGAGCGGTGCCCCCCAGAGCTACATCCCCACCGACCTCCCGGTCTTCTACATGGACCAGGCTGCCGGTCCCAGTCAGCCCACCACCTTCTCGCTCCGCGCCCGGGACCGCCTCACCAACCGAGGTCCCACCGTCAACGTGATGCGGAGCCACTACGACAACACCAATCCGAACCGGGTCGGCAACCTGACCGTGACCGGTGCGGGAGTCGTGGCCGGCGGACCGACCTACTCGACCTCGCAGCCCTACACCCTGCAGTGGAGCGGGGTGCAGGACACCTCCGGGAACGCCTCGGGGGCCAAGCTCTACCACCTGAGGGAGGCGACCAGCAGCGCCACCCCCCTCCCCTGGCCCCTCGTGGTCGAGAAGGCCTCGACCGCCACGCCCACGGTGATCAACGACACCGGCAGCGTCTACACCCACGCCCTCTCGATGGTCCCCTTCTCGGCGGGACAACCTCTCGTGACCGGCGCCACCCGGGGCCGCGAGGACGACCGCTACTGGTACTCGGTCTTCCCCATGGACCGGGCCACCAACTGGAACCCGACCGTCGCCCTCGGTCAGAACCAGGTCCAGGTCCTGGTCGACACCACCGAGCCGATCATCGACTTCTTCGGCCTCACCAACACCACGGCCGGGACCTTCTTCCGGAACCGGGTGGCCGGCATGGCGAACGTCGGGACCGCGACCCGCTGGACCAGCGATCCGGCGATCCTGCTGACCTACCGGGCCAACGACGCCTCTCGGTTCCACCCCTCCCAGCCGACCGGCGAGGGCGTGGGCGCCGGGGTCGTCAACATGGGGATCGAGACCAGCGCCTTGGCCCTGTCGGCGACCACCGCCGCGCCGGGCATGGTCCGCTGGAACGACGCCGGAGTCACCCAGCTCTTCGCCTCCCCCACCTGGGGCTTCCAGGACACGATCCAGTGGCCCGCCGAGGCGGCCACCAAGGGCATGGCGGCCCTCGCCGGCGGCCCCCAGGGTCTCCGGACCATCACCCTCCGTCCCATCGACCGGCTCTCGATCCCGGGTGCCCACTACACCACCGAGTTCCGCTTCGACGAGGTCGGCCCCGAGATCAACCTGGTCGGCTCCGACTTCACGGTGGTCCTCGACACCAACGCCATCTCGGCGCCCTTCCCGTCCAAGCTCGGCGGCTCGGTCCTGGTCCACCTCGACGGCGTCGACCCGCCCGACGACCCCGTCATCGCCGGCACCCTCTGGGGAGCCGACGGCGACACGCCCCAGATCGGCGACTTCACCTCCAAGGACAAGACCTTCTGGGTCGACGACGGCAAGAAGCAGGTCAAGACCCCGATTCCCGCGATCCTGAACGGCACCCGGATCATCAAGGTCCACGGCAAGGACGCCGGCGCCAAGGACGCTCCCGAGAGCCAGACCAAGTACAGCTTCAACCTCGGCTCCCAGCAGACCCTCTACGTGGCGGTGGACGCCGACGACTCGGCCAACCCGCCGACCGAGTGGCTCTGCACCGGGGCGGCCCCCTGCGACGGCTGGACCAACACCGGCCAGGCCCTGGAGTGCGACGAGAACAAGATCTGCGACCCCAACCCGGGAGCCCGCATCTACTCGAAGACCTTTACCGGCCCCTTCCCCCAGACGGTCAACCTGAAGGGCCCCGGCAACGTCGGCAATGACCGAGGCTACGCGGTCTTCTCGACCTGGAACAGCTCCAACCTCTACCTGCCCAACGAGGTGGGCTCCGCCAAGGTCGAGATGGTGCGGGACGGCGGCGGCAGTCCCGCCCTGGTCGCGGGTCGCTTCGGCTCCGGTCTCTCCTTCAGCGGCGATGCCGCGGCCGCCGCCGACGAGGTGGTCCGCATCGACGACACCAGCACGATCACGGGCGCGGCGGGATCCGTCGAACTCTGGTTCAAGCCGGCCGGCGACGGCACCATCGTCTGCAAGAACAACGACGGCACGCTGAACAACCAGGACTTCCGGATCTTCAAGGTGGGTTCCGAACTCCAGATCGACTACAACTTCGGATCCTCCAACAGCAACGTCGACCTCTTCGCCGGGGCGGACGGGATCACCAACGGCAAGTGGTACTTCCTGGTGATGCGCTGGAACGGCACCAACTACCAGTTCTTCCTGGTCGACGGCGACGACTTCTCGGTCTACAAGACCCGTACCATCGGGAGCGGCTCCGGGAACCTGAGTTCCAACACCGCCAAGTGGCTGATCGGCGCCGACTCGGCGGCCGCCACGCCCACCTACCGCAACCGCTTCAACGGCGTGATCGACGAGGTTCGCATCTCGGCGACCCCGCGGGTCTACCCCGCGAGCTATACCGGCACCGAGAACCTGAGCCTGGCCGGTCCCTCGCTGGGACAGGTCTACCCGACCACCGCCATCAAGTTCCAGATCAGCTGGCCCCAGATCGACGCCGCCGGCAAGGTCACCGATCCCGGCTACGCGGATGTTCCCTCATGGGGCGTGGGGGTCCACCAGAACCCGGCGCCCAATCTCACCAACGAGTGGCGCTACCTGATGGGCGGTCTGCCCTCGGGATTCCCCTCGAACGTCGAGACCTCGACGCCCGCGGCCGGCGGCAAGCTGCCCACCATCGAGTACTTCGCCACCTTCTCGCTCTTCGCCCGGGACCTGCTCGGCAACGAGACCCCGCTCCCGCTCGAGGTCGTCTCGCTGGTCCGGGACCTGACGCCCCCGGTGCCCCCGCCCTCGATCGACGCCGAATCCACTCCCACCAACGTGCCGTGCATCCTCTGGTCGGGCGCCGAGGACACTTCCTTCGGCGGGGCCCAGCCGGGTCTCATCACCACCTACAACGTGTTCCGCCGGCCCAGTCCCAACGGCGACAGCTTTGCCGGGTCGACATGGACCCTGGTCGGGACCACCACCGTCGCCTCGCCGGTCTCGGGCGTCGACCCCGGCAACTACCGGTTCTGCGATCCGACCCACGCAACCCTCTCGCCCCTGCCCACGGACGGCACCCGGGACGACCTCTACGAGTACGCGGTGGCCTCGGTCGACCGGGTCGGCAACGAGTCGGTCCGCTCCAACGCGGTGCGCATCCGCTTCGATACCAGGCCTCCCCGGCTCCAGAACGCCAGTTGGTCGCCGACCTTCTCCGACCGCTTCCGCCACCCCAACATCAAGCTGGGCGGCCTGCACTCCGACACCAATTCACCCTTGCTCGTGGATCTTCCCTTCAACCTCGACTTCACGACCGCCTCGGCCAGCCAGGCATTGACGCCCAACAACTTCACCCGGGTGCGCTCGATCGGGATCCGGGTCTTCGACTACAGCACTACCAAGATCGACCGGATCAAGATCCAGAAGGTCGAGATCTGGCAGGGGGTTCCGGGCACCGGGACGCTGCGCTGGTCCGCTCCCGGCGTGGCGGCCGGGACGCCCGTCGTCCTCAGCGAGCCGGGCGCCGGCCAGGACTGGGTGGTGTTCCAGGTCATGGACCACGCCACCAGCTACCCCACCTTGACCGGGGCCAGCTCGATCCGGATCACCGTGCTCGACGACATCGATCCCCTGGTCGTGAGTTCCCAGGACGCCAGCTTCCACGTCTACATCTCGGCGCCCACCGGCACCTCGAACGAGTGGGACTGGACCCGGGCCACCTCGATCGGCGTCACCTACGTGGCCACCGACACCCCGATCGCCCCTCTCCCTCTCGACGCCCTCGACCCGGGCGCCGGCATCGCCGGATCGGTGGCGACCACCTCGGCGGGCGCCCAGGCCGCTCCGCCGCCCACCGCCACCTTCGGCTCCGGCGGCGCCGGCAACCTCACCGTGCTGATGGCGCCTCCCGACGGCCTGAATTTCATCAACGTCCGGGCCCTGGACAACGCCGGCAACCTCTCGAGTTTCACCAGCCCCAACGAGCAGGGCTACATCGGGGTCCTCCGGGACACCACCGGTCCCACGCTGCTGAACACCCTCTCGAACACCCTGCTCCTCTCCCAGGCCCCGGGCCGGATCGCCACCCAGGTCGTGGAGAGCGGGCTCGTCCTCACCAACAGCTACCGGGGCGTGTTCCGCGAGTTCAGCTTCGACCCCTGCCCCGGTGCATGCTCCGGGCCGGCCATCGTCGACGAGGTCCAGATCAAGCTGACGGGAGGCAACCGGGCCCGCTTCCAGGCGCTCCGGGTCCTGGAGCCCGACGCCATGGGTCGCTTCCTCGATTTCACCCATGCCACCGGCACCTACTTCGAGACCGATGTCGAGTCGACGACCTTCTCGAACACCGAGCAGGAGACCTATTCCTTCCCCCGCCCGGTGTGGGTGAAGCGGATCGTCTACAAGCCCACCGGCAAGAACAACAAGAACGGCGGCTGGCGCATCTACGAGTCCCAGCTCTTCCGCAACGGCATCGCCTCCTCGATCCAGCCTGCCGGCGAGGGCGGCGTCCTGGCTGCCACCAATCTGCGGGAGAAGGTCGAGATCGACGTCGATCCGCCGGTACTCGCCGACCAGTTGAAGTGGCGCCAGAACTTCGACGGCGGCGGCGGCGAGAAGAAGCGGATCCGGGTCGTGGTCCAGGGATACGAATCCGACCGCAAGGTGGTCGCCGCCGACTACGGGCCCGAGACCGTGCTCCGGGAGGACCGGAGCTTCGGACCGCCCCCGCCCGCGGATGTCGTCGACCTCGCCAATGACGTCGCCTTCTGGACCTTCGAGCCGGTCCTGGCTGCCGACATCAGCGACGACTTCGACGACGTGAGCCCCATCGCCAATCCCGGGAGCTACGCCGGCGGCACCGGCTGGGCCGGGAACTGGATCGACTCCGGCGACGGCGACGCCACCACCGGACGCATCCAGGTCGCCAAGCCGGCTTCCTCCGGCGCAGGCGCGGCCGACAACTTCGAGTCCCTGTCGTTCACCGGCGGCACCGGCTGGGCCGGTCCCTGGGTCGAGGAGGGCGAGTCGGACGGACCCTCGGCCGGTGACGTCCAGGTCACGGGTGCTGTCGTCGCGACCCCGGCACTCGAGACCTGGTCCACCGGCAACTTCAATGGCGGTTCGGGCTGGACCAGCGCGAGCTGGACCACCGGCGGGGACGACCCGGGCCGGACCACGGTCCAGACCGGCTCGAATCCCTGCAATACCGGCAACTATGTCCGGCTCCAGGGCAAGAACGGATCGAACAACTACACATGGGTCGAGCGAGGCGTGGATCTCTCGGTATTCACCCAGCCTCGCCTCCGCTTCAAGGTCGACATCACCCGGACCAGCGGCTCGGCGAGCACGTTGCCGAGCACGGCCACGGCGAA
>CAYOHP010000114.1:0-19841 GCA_964403795.1 uncultured bacterium
CATGGGTGCCGAACTCCAAGGCGTCGACCTGTCGCAGCCGATCGACCCCCCGACCTTCGCCGCCATCCATCAGGCCCTGCTCGACCACCAGGTCCTGGTGTTCCGGGACCAGAAGCTCGAGCGGCAGCACATCGCCGCCTTCGGCAAGCTCTGGGGCGAGCTCGAGGTCGAGCCCTTCATCCCCAACAAGGACGGGCTCGATGACCGGGTCTACACGATGACCGGGGCCAGCGCCAAGCGGCTCTCGACCCAGAAGCTCGGCTGGCACGTGGACCACAGCTACCAGAAGAACCCGAGCTTCGGGGCGGTGCTCTACGGGGTCGACGTCCCCGAGGTCGGCGGCGACACCCTGTTCGCCAACATGGCGATGGCCTACGACGAGCTCTCGCCGGCGATGCGGGCCTTCCTCGCCGACAAGAAGGCGATCCACGACGTGCTCTCCTACGGGATGCAGTCGGGGCACCTGACCACCGCCGAGGTCGAAGGCCTCGAGAAGATGGTGAAGATGCGCCGGGCCATGCCCCAGGTGGCCCACCCTCTGGTGGCCACCCACCCCGAGACCGGGCGCAAGTTCCTCTACCTGAACCAGGCGTGGACGGTGGCGATCCAGGATCTGACGCTCGAGGAGAGCAAGGCCATCCTCGGGTACCTGAACCAGCATGCGGTCCAGCCGAAGTTCCAGTGCCGGGTCCGCTGGCGCAACGGGACCGTGGTGATGTGGGACAACCGCTGTGTGCAGCACTCGCCCACCGCCGACTACGACGCGCCCCGGATCATGCTCAGGGTGGCGATCCACGGATCCTGGGAACCGGCATAACGGGACGTCCGGACCGTGGCCTTCGCCACGGCCCCGACGTCCCGTTGCAACCCTACGGGTTGCCCTGTTTGGTTTGGGGGGACTCCCCCCAAACCCCCCGCTCGCTTCGCTCGGGGTGGGACGCTTTTCGGCCTGGCCGGCGTCACCTCGGCGCCAGGAACCAGAGCTTGCCGGGGCGGTGCAGGGCGCCGGCCAGGCGTTCGTTGTCGGCGCCGAAGCCGTGGTAGAGGTCGACCCGGCCGGGGCCCTTGATGGCGGCGCCCATGTCCTGGTTCAGGACCAGCCGGCGATAGGTCTCCCAGCGCAGCACCCGTCCGTTGTCGCCGAACACCGGTCGGTCGGTCTCGATCAGGGCGAGGGCCCCGGGGGGGAACACCTCGGGGTCGGTGGCGATCGACCGGTGGGGCGTGATCTCGACGCCCAGGCTCCCCTGGGGTCCGCCGTCGAGGGCCCGGAAGAAGATGTAGCGGGCGTTCTTCGTCAGGATCGGTTCCAGCATGTGGGGATTGGCCCGGAGGAAGTCCTGCACCTCCCGGTAGGAGACCTTGCCGGGGGGGAGGATCCCTTCGGTGAGGAGCACCTCGCCGACCCCCCGGAACTTGTGCCCGTTGGAATCCGCGAATCCGGCCAGCAGGCGACTGCCGTCGTCGAGTTCGATCACCCCCGAGCCCTGCACGTGCAGGGTGTGGGCGTCGACCAGCGAGTCGACCCAGACCAGCTCCAGGCCCTTGCCGGCGAGCGCCCCGGCGAAGTCGATCTCGCCGCGGGTGTGATAGGGGACCACGGTCCGCCCCTGGACCCGGGCGTTGACGCTGCGGGGCAGACCCGGGAAGTCGGCGAAGAAGTGGAACCGGTCCAGGTCGATCCGGACGAGGTCGTCGGGCCGCCGATAGAGCGGGTGACGGAACCGGTCGCTCTTCTTGCGGGACCCCTGGAGCGAGGGCAGGAAATAGCCCGTGAAGGTGACCGGGGAGGCCGTCGCCTGGAAGAACCGGGCGTTCCCGGCGAGCCAGGAGAGGAACTCGGGTCCGTTGCCTCCGGTGCGCAGCAGCGCCTCCCGGACCTCTCCGAGCCAGGTAGCCACATGGCCGTGGGTCAGCGCCGTGGTCCCGAAGGGCAGGGGCTTCGCCGCGGGCTGGCGGGCGAAGTGTTCGAGGCTCTTGGCCAGCGCCGCGGCCAGGGCGGCCGGCTCGCCGTCGTCGGCGAGGGACGGCGGGTCGACCGGGACCAGGCCGGTGGGGGGGATCAGCGGAGGAACCTGGGGAAGGGGCGTGGGCTCGGGGGTCGGGCCCGGCCAGAGCAGGTTGCCGATCGCGACCACCAGTGCCATCGCCAGGGCCGCGAGCATGGCGATCGCCAGCCGGGGGTCGAGGCCCCGTCGGAGCCGGTGGGGGACGAACGGGCGGTCGACGGGCGCCGAATCCACCGGCAGAGCCTAGCAGAGCCGAGGCCTGGTGCGATCGGGGAACCGCGTACTACCTTGGCCCAAGGCGGAGGGCCGAGGCCGGAGCGCGGGGACCTGGTCGCAGGGGGGGGACGACTTTGGCAAGGAAGCAGCGTCGCAAGTGGACCTCGAAGGCCCGGGCCGACGATCCCGGGGCCTTGGAGGCCTGGGAGCTCTTCGTCCGGACCTTCGTCGGGAGGACCGAGGAGCCGATCGATGATCGTATCGGCGCCTCGGCGAGGGCCCAGGGTATCGTCACTTCGGAGGACGACCTGGGGCGCGAGGAGTACCGCTCCTTCGTCAGGTCCTTCCTGGCAGCCTTCCCCGATTTCGACGCCCGACTCCTCGCCTGCCTGGGCGACGGTACGACCTCGATGATCCTCCATGACTTCCGGGCAACCCACCTCGGCAGTTTCATGGGAGTTCCTGCCACCGGGCGTCGGATCTGCGGGCACTCCCTCTACACGCAGGTGATCGAGAAGGGACAGGTGACCGGCCTGGTCCTGAACCTCGACCTGGCGGGTCTGCTCCGGCAGATCGGCGGGCTCCCCTACCCGGAATCGACACCTCTGACCGAACTCGCCGCCAGCGACGACGGGAGCGAGGGGCCCGTCGCCCCGCCGACCGGACTCGAGACCGAGGGGCTCGCCTCCTGGGCGGAGCACTTCATGGCAGCGTGCTTCGAGGCTCGCGGTGCGACGGCCATCGGGAACCTCTTCCATCCCGAGGCGCGCGTCCACGGGACCCGGGAGGTCGTGGAGACGGCCGAGGGGCCCGAGGACTGGATCCGGTTCGTGGCGGGACTGCTCGGCGCCTTCCCCGATCTCTCCATCCAGGTCACCCACCTGCTGGCCTCCGAGGCGCAGGTCTTCTGGCGCTGGGAAGGCGAGGCGACCCACTTCGGGAGCTTCCTGGGTTCCCCGCCGACCGGTCGGCCGGTCCGGATGGACGGGCATGCCGCGGCCTTCGTGCGGGACGGTCGGATCGAGACCCTGTGGTGGATCTGGGATCTCGCGGGGGTCCTGGTGCAGACCGGGGTCCTCTCCCCGCCGAGACCGGAGGCCCTCTCGGACTTCGGGGCCGACTGTCGCCTGGACCCGGAACTCGGAACGGTCCGGATCAAGGAGCCCGGTCCCGGCTGATCGGGTGCGGTCCTCGTCAAGCACCCCGGGCCGGGCTTGCGCCCGGGGGGCATGCGTTCTAGCATCCCCGACCCTGGGGCGAAGGGGAGGCGATCCGTGTCCATGGCCCGTTCCTGGCGGTTCTGCTGGCCGCTCCTGTTCCTGGTGGTCGCGGTCCTCCTCGGGAGCGGTTCCGGCTGCGGCCCGACCCCTCCGCCGCCGAGTTCCGGCCAGGGTGCCGGTGCCGTCAAGGCCATCGGCTTCGCGGGACCGCTGACCGGCGACAGCGCCCAGTTCGGGGCCCAGCTCCGCATGGGGGCCGAGCTCGCCATCGAGGAGCTGAACGCCGCCGGGGGGCTGCACGGCTCGAAGATCCAGGGACTCTTCGAGGACGACGCCGCCAATCCCCGGGAGGCCGGGAGCGTGGCCCAGAAGCTCGCCGGCAACCCCAGCGTCTACGCCGTGATCGGGCACTTCAACAGCTCGTGTTCGCTGGCCGGCAAGCCCATCTACAAGGAAGCCGGCCTGATGCAGATCTCGCCTGCGTCGACCAACGTGAACGTGTGCCGGGGCAGCGAGTGGACCTTCCGCAACATCTACGACGATGCCTTCCAGGGCCAGACCCTGGCGAGCTATACGAAGCGGGTCCTCGGGCATTCCAAGGTCGCGGTCTTCTACGACAACGACGACTACGGGATCGGACTCAAGGACTCCTTCGATGCCCAGGCCGCCAAGGAAGGCCTCCAGGTGGTCTTCTCCCAGTCCTACAAGCGGGAGACCTCCGACTACCGGCCCCACCTCGCCAAGTTCCGGGAGCTGGCCCCCGAAGCCATCATGATCGCCGGCCTCTACGCCCAGGCGTCGCTCATCGCCCGCCAGGCCCGCGAGTCGGGTCTCATGGTCCCGCTGCTCGGCGGCGACGGGGTGCTCTCCGACGAGTACGTGCGGATCGCCGAGAAGGCCGCCGACAACACCTACATCTCCTGTCCCTTCCTCTTCGAGCTCGGGGGCGACAAGGCGGCCGCCTTCAAGAAGGCCTTCGAGGCCCGCTTCAAGATCGTCCCCGACGCCTGGGCGGCGCTCGCCTACGACGCGGTGGGGATCGTGGCCGACGCGGTGAAGAAGGGCGGCTGGGACCGCAGGAAGATCCGCGACCAGGTGGCGCTCCGGATCCGGCCCGACATGGCCTACCCGGGCGTGACCGGGGCCACCTATTTCGACGAACACGGCGACTGCAAGAAGCCGATCCAGATGGCCGTGGTCAAGGACGGCAAGATCGTCCCCGCCCCGCGGCAGATGCCCTAGGCCGCGACCGGTCGGGGCACGACGAGACGGAACGGGGCGAGGATCCGGTGGCGGCAAGCCGGCAGGACGTGACCCGGAGGCCCGCCCTCTTCCTCCTGGCGGTGCTCCTGGTGCTGGGCACCCTGGTCGATTTCGGCCAGCGCAAGTACCTGTTCCTGGGGCTCGCCACCGGGGCCGCCTACGCCCTGATCGCGGTCGGCTACACGATGGTCTACGGGATCATCGAGCTGATCAACTTCGCCCACGGCGAGGTCTACATGTTCGGCGCCTACCTGGCGCTGACCTTCGCCCGCTCGGGCCCCGCCGAGTTCAGCGACCCCGGCAAGGTCGAGCGGGGGATCCTCTGGCTCTCGGGGCTGTTCGCGGTGGCCGCCGGCCTCACCATGCACGATGCCCTGCGGCGCCGTCCGGGACTCGCGGCCTCGGCCCGGACCGGGCTGGCGGCTCTCGCCGGGCTCGGCTTCGGGGGCATCACCTTCTGGCTCTCGCACCGGGCGGTGCCGCCCCCGGTGGCCTGCCTGGCAGCGATCGCCTGGGCTGCGGTCCTGGGCGTGGCCATGGAACAGGTCGCCTACCGGCCGCTGCGCCGGGCACCCCGGCTGGCTGCGCTCATCACCGCGCTGGGGTTGTCGCTCATCCTCCAGAACCTGGCCCAGTGGATGTGGGGCGCGACCTACCAGCCGGTCTCGGCCTCGCTCGTACCCGATCTCCTCGAGGTCAGGCCGCCCGCTCCCGGCCTTCCCCCGGGCCTGTTCACCTCCGGCGAGATCGAGCTGCTCGGGGTGCGCATCACCTCGATGCAGGTTTTCATGGTGTTCGTGACCGGTTTGCTGATGGTGGGTCTGACCCTGCTCATCACCCGGACCCGGCTGGGACGGGCCATGCGGGCATGCGCCCAGGACCGGGACGCCGCCTACCTGATGGGCGTGGATGTCGACCGGGTGATCTCCTGGACCTTCGCGATCGGCTCGGCGCTGGGGGCCGCGGCCGGGATCCTGGTGGCCCTCTACGAAGCCAAGGTCTTCCCCCAGATGGGGGTCAAGGCCGGCGTGGTGGCGTTCGCGGCGGCGGTGCTCGGCGGCATCGGGAACATCCCGGGCGCGGTGCTCGGCGGCCTGGTGATCGGGATCGCCCAGGCCATGGCGGTCTTCTTCGAGCTCTCCCAGTGGGACATCGGTGTCAGCTACCTGGTGATGATCGCCATCATCCTGCTCCAGCCCGAGGGCCTGCTCGGCGCCCAGCGCCCGAGGAAGTCATGACGCGGCCTGCATCGCTGGTCCCGAGCGCGGCCTTGCACCCGGAGGCGTCATGAGCGACGCCCGACGCCCGGCCGCATCGACCCGGACCTGGGTCGGTTGGACCTTGGTTCTGCTGGCCCTGCCGGCAGTCCTTCCGCTGGCCCAGGGCCTTGCCTTCTGGTGCACTTGGCCGCTCTCGTTCGTCTCGTCCGACCTCTACGCCAGCGCCTACGGCTTCGTCGAGGCGAACCTGGGCGTGAACTACCTGCTCCGGGTGGCGATCCTGATGGGGCTGCAGGCGATCCTGGTGCTGGGGTTGAACATCGTGCCCGGCTTCTGCGGCCTGCTCGACCTGGGCTACGTGGCGTTCTACTGCGTGGGCGCCTACACCTGCGCCATCCTGATGAACGACGTGGGGCTCTCCTTCTGGCTCGCTTGCGTGGGCGCGGTGCTCCTGGCAGGCATGACCGGGGTGGCCCGGGGGTACCCCACGTTGCCGCTCTCGGGCGACTACTACGCGATCGTGACCTTCGGCTTCGCCGAGCTGGTGGTGCTCGTCACCCAGAACTGGACCAGCGTCACCCGGGGCGCCCGGGGCTTCGCCGACATCCGGGCGCCCGAGCTCCCGACCTCGCCCGGCGGCCTCCTCTGGAACTCCGGCGCCACCGGGGAGGCGCTGCGCTTCTCCGACACCTGGAGCCTGTTCGGGGTCTCGCTGGCTCCGCCGGTCCAGTACTACTACCTGATGGTGGCCTGCCTGCTGCTGGTCCTGGTCGCGGTGCTCCGCCTGCGCGACTCGCGGATCGGGCGGGCATGGTTCGCGATCCGGGAGGACGAGATCGCGGCCGAGGCGCTCGGCGTCGACCTGCGCCGGACCAAGACCCTCGCCTTCGCGGTCTCGGCGGCGATCGGCGGGCTGGCCGGCGCCTTCTACGCGGGCTTCGACCGGAACCTCCACTGGACCGGCTTCCAGTTCGTGGAGTCGATCATGGTGCTCTGCGCCATCGTGCTCGGAGGCCTGGGCAGCGTGCGGGGGATCCTGCTCGGGACCATCCTGCTGGTGGGCTTGACCGAGGCGCTCCGCGACTTCCGGGAGTGGCGCTGGATCGTCTACGGCGTGCTCATGATCGTGATCATGCGCTATCGCCCGGCGGGGCTCTTCCCCCAGAACCAGGGCGAGTTCGCCCTGGCCAAGGACTGAGGGCCCATGGGCGCGGAGTGCTGTGGCGGCGGAGGCGGCGGGAGCGGCGAGGCCCTGGTGCGGGTCGAGGGCGTCACCAAGCGCTTCGGCGGGCTGGTGGCGGTCTGCCAGGTGGACTTCGCGATCCCCGAGGGAGCGATCGTCAGCCTGATCGGACCCAACGGGGCCGGCAAGACGACCATGTTCAACCTGATCTCCGGGCTCGACCAGCCGACCCAGGGGCGCATCGTCTACCGGGGCGAGGACGTGACCGCGCTGCGGGCGAGCGAGATCGCCGCCAAGGACGTGTCCCGGACCTTCCAGAACATCCGGCTCTTCGCCGACCTGCCGGTCCTCGACAACGTGAAGATCGGGGCCCACCACTGGACCTCGGCGGGCGTGGTCGATGCCCTGTTCCGCACCGCCCGGTTCCGGGACGAGGAAGCCGCCATCGAGGCCGAGGCCCTGCGCTGCCTCGCCTTCGTGGGCATGGAGGATCTGGCCGGAGAGCTGGCCGGGGGGCTGGCCTACGGGCTCCAGCGCCGCCTCGAGATCGCCCGGGCCCTGGCCGCCCGGCCCAAGCTCCTGCTCCTCGACGAGCCGGCCGCGGGCCTGAACCCCCGGGAGACCGACGAGCTCATGGAGCTGGTGCGCCGGATCCGGGACACCGGGGTCACCGTGTTCCTGATCGAGCACGACATGAAGCTGGTGATGAAGATCTCCGACCGGGTGCTGGTCTTCGACCACGGGTCCAAGATCGCCGAGGGGACCCCGGTCGAGGTGCGGGGTGACCCCAAGGTGATCGAGGCGTACCTGGGCGTCGAGGGCGCGTCATGAGCGGGGCGAACGGGGCGAACGGGGGCGGTGCCGGGTCCCGGGCCGCCGGGGAGTCCCTGCTCGAGGTCCGTGGCTTGACCGCCCGCTACGGGCCGATCGAGGCGCTCTCCGGGATCGACTTCGAACTCCGGGCCGGCGAGGTCGTCAGCCTGATCGGGGCCAACGGCGCCGGCAAGACCTCGACGCTCCGGGCGGTCTCGGGGCTGATCCCCGAGGTCGCCGGCTCGGTCCGCTTCCGGGGCGAGGAGATCCTGGGGGAGAACCCGGCAAGGATCGCCGGGCGGGGTTTGATCCACGTCCCCGAGGGCCGCCGCCTCTTCCCCCGCATGTCGGTGGCCGAGAACCTGGCCATGGGCGCCTACCGGCTGGGCGGCGGGGTCCGCCTCGACGACGACTACGCCCGGGTCTACGAGCTCTTCCCGCGCCTCGCCGAGCGCCGCCGCCAGCGGGCGGGCACCCACACCGGCCGCGCGCACCCGATGGTGGCGATCGGCCGGGGCCTGATGGCCCGTCCCGACGTGCTGCTGCTCGACGAGCCCTCGATGGGGCTGGCTCCGCTGCTGGTCGCCGACGTGTTCGCAGCCATCGTGCGGATCCACTCCCAGGGCGTGCCGGTCCTGCTGGTCGAGCAGAACGCCAACCAGGCCCTCCACATCTCGAGTCGTGCCTACGTGCTGGAGACCGGCGGGATCCTCTTCTCCGGGACCGGGGCCGAGCTCTTGAAGGACCCCCGGGTGCGCTCGGCGTACCTGGGCGAGGCCTGAGGCCCGACCGGCCGTGAAGCTCGCCGCCCTGCTGGTCTCGGAGGCCGACCTGGCGCTGGTGCCGGAGCTACGCGAGCTCGGGCCGATCGGCGCGGTGGTGGGAGGCGGAGACCCGCGGCGGCTCGCCCTGGCCGTCCAGGAAGAGGGCCTGGAGCTCCTGGCCGTGGTGGGCCCCGGCGCCGAGGCGCTGGCCGCCGAGCTCGG
Source organism: uncultured bacterium (assembly GCA_964403795.1). Taxonomy (GTDB): domain Bacteria; phylum Muiribacteriota; class UBA6191; order CAZXTJ01; family CAYOHP01; genus CAYOHP01. The sequence continues at coordinate 8,911 of CAYOHP010000114.1, forward strand.
AGCCTGGGTCGGACTCGAACCCGGGGCGCCGAGCCTGGCCCGGGCGGCGACGCTCTCCGAGGTCGAGGACCTGCTCGCCACTCCGGCCGATCGCACCCTGGTCCAATGGTCGGGGGAAGGCGGGGAGGACCCCGGTCCCGCCGCCGACGAGGCCCTCGGCTCGCTGGTCCGCGGCCTGGCCGCCGCCGGCTTCGACGGCTGCCTGGCGATCCGGGCGGGCGATGCGGCGCGACTCTCCTCCCAGCTCGCCGAGGTCCGGGCCGCCCTCGCCGAGCACGCCTCCTGGTGGGACGGCAGCGAGGACGGGTACTGAAGCGCTGCCGGTTGAGCCGAGGGGGCCCGAGGGAGTAGACAGGGGCGATGCGCGACCTCGACCCCTATCCCCGGGCCCGGGCGGTGCTCTCGCATGCGATCCTGGTGCTGGGGTCGCTGGCGGTGGCCTTCCCCTTCGTGTGGATGCTCGCCACCTCGGTGAAGGGGCCGAGCGAGGTGCTCCGGGCCAGCCAGCTCCTGCCCCGGATCAAGCACTACCACGAGTTCGTGGACCTGCTCGGCGACACCGTAGAGGCCCGGGTCGAGATCGAGGGCGGCGCGGATCCGGCCTCGCTCCCGCCGACGACCCCGATCCAGGTGAAGTACCTGACCGGGATCCGCAAGGGCGAGCGGGAGGCGACCACGGCCGGGCGGATCACCTCCCGCCGCTTCCTGTGGCGGAACTACCGGACCGCCTGGAACGCCCTCGAGCCGTCCTTCACGGTCTACTTCTGGAACAGCGCCCTGGTGGCGGGCCTGACCACCCTGGGGGTGCTCGTCACCTCGTCGCTCGCCGCCTATGCCTTCGTCTTCTTCCGCTTCCCCGGGCGGGACCTGGTCTTCTCGACCCTCCTGGTCACCATGATGGTCCCCCAGCAGGTGCTCTTGATCCCCGACTTCCTGATCCTGCGCCAGCTCGGCTGGTACGACACCTACGCGGCCCTGATCGTCCCCTTCACCGCCGGGGCCTTCGGGATCTTCCTGCTCCGCCAGTTCTTCATGGCCATCCCCCGCGACCTCTTCGAGGCGGCCACCATCGACGGGTGCTCCCGCTTCGGCTTCTTCTGGCGCATCCTGCTCCCGCTCTCCGGCCCGCCCCTGGTGACGCTGGCGCTCTTCACCTTCCTGGCCAGCTGGAACGCCCTGCTCTGGCCCCTGGTGGTGACCGACGACCCCTCGATGCGGGTGGTCCAGGTGGCCCTGAACGTCTTCCAGCAGGCCGAGGGCACCTCCTGGGAACTGCTCATGGCGGCCTCCACCCTGACCATCCTGCCGTTGGTGTTCGGGTACTTCCTGGCCCAGCGCCAGTTCGTGCAGTCGATCGCCGGGACCGGACTCAAGGGGTGAACGAGGGGGAAGGTCGGGAGCCGCTCCCCGGGTTCGCCCCCGGACGCGACCCTCTCGACGGGGTCCCCGAGCGCCGGGTGCGGGCGGCCCGCCTGGGTGCGGAACTGGTCCGGTGGGGGGCGGCCCTGGGGGGGCCCCTGGCCGTGCTCGGCTGGGTCTCGCCCCTGGCCCGGGACCTGCCGGCCGTGGTGCGTCCGGGGGTCGCTCTCGTCGTCTACCTCGGGGTGGCGGTGCTGGTGTCGGTGGTCCTGGGGTGGGCGACCCGGCGGGTGGCGGTGGCCCGGGTGGTCCGGACCTCAGGCGAGGGGATCGAGATCGGGGGCGAGCGGCTCTACGGGCGGGAGCGCTTCGAGTGGCGGGCCGGGGAGGCCGCCTCGGGGTCCGGGATGCTGGTGCCCTGGGGACGGCTGCAGAAGCTGTTCGCGGTCGGCCTTGGGGGAGGGGACGGGGCGGTCGGGCTCTGGTTCCACGACCCGGGGGGGCGGGCCCTGGAGACCTGGTTCCGCTTCGAGGCCGGGGAGTCCCGGCGGTTCCTGGAGGCGGCTTCGAAGGCCTCCGGGGTAGCGGTGGTCGAGCGGACCCCGGTCCCCCGGGGTCCCGGTCCCGGTTCCCCGGACGCAACCCCGGGGGCAGAGGCTCCGTAGTGGATACCGGATGATCCCCAGCATGCGTCGCTTCGCGCTCTCGATCGGCTTCCTGGCAGGACTCGTGTCGGCCGTCCCGGCCGCCGGCCCCCGACCCCCCGAGTGGAAGAAGGGGCAGAACTGGTCGGTCTCGGTCCGCATGGAGGCCCGCCGGCACGAGGAGCACGCCCCGGGCGACAGCGCACCTCCGGGACATGGCGGCTTCGTCCGGGCCCCTTCGGTCCCCACCATGTGGTTCTTCGAGGTCCTCGATGCCATCGAGAGCGACGACAAGGCGGTCCGGCGCTTCCGGGTCCGGGCCCGGCGCTCCGGCCGGGACGGGGGGGCCGAGCTCCGGTTCGTGACCCGTCTCCATGAGGGCAAGCCGGTGGCGATGGCCCTCGAGAAGGTCCACCTCGACGAGGGCAGCGGCACCTACGAGCGGGACTTCCGGGATATGGCCCCCGAGCCGAGCCCTGCCATGGTCGCCGGGGCTCCGGTTCCGCTCTCGTTCCCCTTCCTCGACCCCCTGGTCCCCGACCAGAAGACCTTCACCATCACCGAGGACGTGGGCGGCCTCGGGTTCGCCCTCGACGTCGAACAGCGGGTGGTGGGGGGGAAGGCGGCCAAGGAAGCGGCCGCCCGGCTGGGGATCGAGGCCGGCGAGAGGCCGGTCTGGCTGATCGAGCTCCGCCGCAAGACCGATGGACAGTTTTCCAACCAGGTCTGGGTCGAAGGCGATCCCTGGCCCGCCCGGGTCGTCGCCAACCAGGTCCAGTCCACTCTGCTCGGAAGAGGTGCCGGAGGATGAACGCATCCAAGTCCCGCCATGTACTCGCGTCGTCGATCCTGGCCCTGTGCCTGGTTCCCTGGGGATCCGCCCAGGACCGGACGGGGGCCGAGGCGACCGAGATCGAGGCCACCAACGCGGCTTCCGCCCAGCGGGAAGGCAGCGCCCTGGGGCAGTCGGGGACGGGTTCCGGCGCGTCCCCCCGGGCCGCCGTCAGCGTCCCGGAGACCAGCGACCCCAGGGACAGCGCCTTCTGGGTGCCGGCCAACTACCTCTCGTCGGGCGCCCGCCGCCCGGTGTTGCAGGGGCAGCAGCCGCTCCGCCAGATCGAGCTGCCCGCTGGCGAGCTGCCCTGGAGCTTCCAGTGGTGGCCGACCGCCCAGGCCCACTTGGCCTTCCGGGACTCGGCCGAGCAGTCGCCGCTCGAGAAGTACGACAGCTACTACGGCAGCCTGGTGGCCCGCAGTTCGGACGCCGCGGCGGTGGTGCGGGCGGTGCCCAAGACCGCCCAGTGGGAGGCCAATCCCGACAACCGCCACAACACCGCCCAGGTCCGGACCCAGGGCGGCCAGGTCGAGCGCTCCTGGAAGCAGGTCGGCGGCGAGGTCTCGGGGATCACCCTCACCAATGGGACCGCCGAGCCCGGGCGCGGCTTCTGGGTCGACGGCCGGGAAGTGAACATCGAGGCGCGCCAGGTCGAGAGCTGGCAGGGGATTCCGATCGAGTGCTTCTACTACCGCTCGAGCGTCCGCCAGGACCTCTGGAACCGGGTGGTCCGGGTGCCGGCCTCCCATCACCCCGACCAGAGCCGAGTGAGCTGGTGGCACATCTACTGGTACAGCCAGGGCGGCCAGATCCGCCAGTACGGCTATGCCGGCGCCCAGGTGGTGCCGGGCCAGGGCGGCGGGGCCGCTTCGATGAAGCTCCGCTTCCGCAATCGCGACTACGACGTCGTCAAGAGCGTCCAGCAGTGGGAGGGCTACCCGATCGACGTCTACTACTACCGGGCCGATCCACCGCCGGCGGGTGCGCCTCCGATCCCCGAGACCCATGAAGGGGTGGCCTGGAACCGCTTCGTGCTGGTGCCCTCGCAGGGGTCGGGCAACGTCCCGTCCCAGGGCGCCAAGTGGTACCACGTGCGCTGGGAGTACACCGAGCGGGAGGCCGGCATGCAGTGGGAGGGCCACTGCATGGGCTTCGCCGCCGCCGCCATCCTCTTCAAGGAGCCCCCGGCTTCGAAGACGGTGCGGATCGACGGGGCCAAGATCACCAAGGTGCGCTTGAAGGCCCGCAAGGCCGAGGAGGCCTATGCCGGGAACCTCGAGTACGAGGCGGCCGGCCAGGCCGACGCCCTGCGCTTCGACAACCGGGACCTGAAGGGCCTGGCCACCGTGCTGGCGAGCGCCTTCGAGACCTCGTTCAACTACCCGAACCGGGACGCCCCCTACTCGTGGGCCGACTTCGGTACGGCCGTCGGTCGGGGCAACACGTCCCAGGCTGCCTACGACGACATCAAGCCCCACCACATGCACCGCATCATGATCGACTTCTTGAAGGAGCGGCGGCGCTCGGTGGCGATCGACCTGTCGCGGGAGGACTCGGTCTACAACGCCCCGGTCTTCTACTACGACTACCAGATCCAGGGGTACTCGACGAACCCGCGGCCCCACTACCAGATCACCGCGGTGCTCGGCTATGCCGGCTACGGGAACTCGGACGCCCAACGGGGCACCGAGAAGAGCTACTGGCGCATGAACTTCCGCATCTACCTCGACGGTCAGAACCGGGTGATCGACTCCGAGTGGCTCGGGGAGTCCAAGGACTACCATCCCGACTTCGTGTGGGTGCCGGTCCGCCTCGACCGGGCCGCGGTCCGCTTCGGCCGCTACAACCGGAACCCGGTGGTGGACCAGCAGTTCACCCTGGGCTACATCCTGACCGACGATCGCGGTGGCAGCCTGCTGCGCGACTTCGCCCGGTAGGTACGCTCCGACCGGATCGGTCGGGGTGGAGCCTGCCTCGACCCCGGAAGGGAAGACCCCCGCCGCATGCGGCGGGGGTCTTGTCTCCTACCGGCTCGCGATCAGTAGTGCGCGTGGTAGTAGTGCGAGCTCGGGTGGTAGACGTTCCGGCAGGTGCACTCGTGGGTGTGGTTCGAGTGGAACCGGTAGCTCGAGTAGCTGCCGTCGGGGTTGTGGTGGTGGTGGCTGCTCCGCCCGCATCCGGGCAGGAGCGTGGCCCCTGCCAGGATCGCGAGGGCGCCGAGCCAACGTCGGGTCTTGGTCATCGTCATCTTGGCCGTCCTCCTGGTCGTGTGCCGGGGCCGGAGCCCGCGGCGGGTCGGTCTCAGCGGTAGCCCGCGTGGGTGGTCACGTAGGTTCCCTCGAGATGGTGGTGGTACTCGTGCGTGGCGTGGACCTCACGGTAGGGGCGGGCGGCGCAGCCGGCCGCGGCCAGGAGCATGAGGACGACGAGTCCCCGGCAGAGACTCCGGGTCGGATCCTTGGCGCTCCGGGATTCCATGTCCGCCTCCTGCCGGTAAGTCTGGCCCGGGCGCTGGGCCCGGGACGGCCTCCGGGCGGGCCTCCGAGACCTCGATCGCGAGCGGGTCACGGCCGCGGCCGCGACACTACCGACGTACCGCCGGGGACAACTGGCCGGGGCGGCCGCGTCACCCGCGTCGACCCTGGCCCGTGCCCCCTGCGGGCTCCGTCAGGACCCGGTTCCGGGAGCGCGATTGTGGTGGGGAGCCTCCCGGTGTCCCCGCCGAGTGCGGATGCTCCCCGGTGGTCTTGCGGCCTCTCGCGCCCCGTGTATAATGGCCTCCACCTCTGCGCCGCAACCCCGTGAACCCGCTTCCCATCAGGGTTCCCGGCCTCGGGCAGAGAGGGAGGGACGACCTGTGCGAGAGCTGGCGAGGGGTCTCTGGGTGAGCGAAGCCCCCGGATGCACCTGGGGTGTGGTGGCGAGCCGGGGAGCCCGACTGGTGGTCGACCCGGCCGCGGGCGGGTTCGACGCTCTCGCGGTCCTGGCCGCGGACCACGGTCCCTTCGACACCGTGGTGCTGACCTCGCCCGATCGATCGCCTCTCCCGCCCGGTGTCCCTCCCGAGGCCCTGGTGCTCTATCCCACGCCTTGCAGAAGGGTCCCAGACCACGGACCCTCGGTCGGATTCGGGGGCGACGCCCTCCTGCGCCTCGGCGAGCACCCCTTCGAACTGGTCCGCCTCGAAGAGGGTGCGGTCGCGGTGCACTGTCCGCTGCTCCACACCGTCTTCGCCGGCGCCCTCGCCTCGGTACCGGCTCGGGAGCGCCGGGGTGCGATCGAGAAGCTGCGTTCCCTGCGGCCGCGCTGGCTGATCCCGGCCGGGGGCGAGGCCCTGCCCGCCGGCGAGCCGGGTTCCTGGGAGCGGCTCGCCGACGAGCTCCCGGGAGCGCCCCGCCTGGCGGTGATCCGCTCGGATCGCGAGCCGGCCGCCCGCGCCGCAGGCTGAGCGGGGAGCCTCTCCGCGAAGCCTCCCAGGGCCGCATCCCCGGCCTTCGGCCCCCCGGACCCCGTGCTACCTTGGGCAGGTGCCGACCGCGATCCACCGCCTCAACCGATCGCTCCTGGCGAGGGAGCGCGACCTCAGGGGCGGTAACGGCGACCGGGTCGCACCCTGGCTGAAGCGCCTGGTGGGGGTCACCCAGGTCCTCACCCAGGTGCTGGTCGAGTTCCTCGACGACCACTGCTTCCGCATGGCCTCGGCCCTGTCCTACACCTCGCTCCTGGCCCTGGTCCCGGTGACCACCCTGTTCTTCTCGATCTTCACCGCCTTCCAGGCATTCGAGAACCTGCGGGCCCAGCTCGAGACCTTCATCACCGGCCAGCTCTTCTTCCAGAACGCCGACATCCAGCAGAAGGTCCTGCACTACGTGGACCAGTTCGCGGACAACTCCAAGCACGTCGGGATCGTCTCGGTGGTGGCCCTGATCGTGACGGTGCTCTCCCTTCTCATCACCGTCGAGAACTCGATGAACACGATCTGGAAGGTGACCCCCCGTCGCACCCTGACCAACCGGGTGATCACCTATTCGGCGTTCGTGTTCCTGGCCCCGCTGCTGCTCGCCTTCAGCCTCTACCTCACCAACGAGACCACCCGGACCTGGGCGCTGGAGGAACTGTCGGCCCGGGTCCCGCTCTGGAAGCTGATCTCGGGCCTGGGCGTGTCGTGGTTCATGTTCTTCCTTGCCTATGTGGCGATTCCCGAGGCCCGGGTGCGGTTCCGGCCGGCCATGGCGGGGGCCCTGGTGGCGGCGGCCAGCTTCGAATGGGCCAAGTGGTCCTTCGATCGCTACATCCAGGGGAGCGTCTATTTCAGCGTCTACCAGACCCTGGCGATCGTCCCGATCTTCCTCCTCTGGCTCTACCTGGTCTGGCTGATCGCCCTGGTGGGGATGGAAGTGACCTATGTGGTCCAGAACCGGGACACCTTGCGCCTCTTCACCGGGCCCCGCCTCGGCGAATCCGACCTGGGCGAGGCGGCCCTGGCCGCCACCATGGCTCGGCTGGCGCTGAACTTCCACGACGGGCGCCCGGAACAGAACAGCCGGGAGAACCTGGCGAGCGCCCTGGGTATCCCTCCCTACCAGCTCGTCGAGATCCTCGACCACCTGGAGGCCAGGGGGTTCGTGCACCGGGTGCTGGGAGGCGCGGGGGACTACGCGCCCAGCCGCGCCCTGTCCCAGACCACGATCCACGACGTCATCGGCGGGCTCCATCCCGAGAACGTGCTGATCCGCCTGGCCCAGCGCGATCCGCGGGTCGGGGCGCTCCGGGATGCCTTCCTCCGGAGTCTCGAGTACCGTCGCGAATCCCTGGAACGGATCCGGTTCGAGGATCTGGCCCAGGTCAAGGGGAGGACCTGAACCGTTGATCCGACTTCTCGTCATCGTCGTGCTCCTGCTCTACGGGATGTATGCCGGCCTCGATACCTGGCGCCACGGCAAGGTGGTCTCCGGAATCCGGGAAGCGGTCAAGCTGCACGGTCGGCTCGACACCGAGAAGATGGACGGGGCGCTCGAGACCCTGGTGCGGGAGGGAGGCGACGCCACGGTGCGCTCGCTCTCGCGCATGGTGCGGGACCCGAAGCTCGAGCGGATCGAGCGCCAGATGGCCCAGCAGGCGCTGGCCCGCTTCGCCGAGGATTCCCGCTTCCAGTCGCTGACCAACGCCACCCAGATCTCGGAATCGCTGGCGGTGGACCTCGAGGTCCCGGTCGAGGACCTCGACGAGGAGCGCCTGGCCGGGTTCCTCGACTCGCGGGATCCCGCCATGCGGATCGCCGGGGCCCGGGGCCTCGGGACCCGCAAGGGAAAGGCTCCCTCGGCGGCCGGGGAGAAGCTGCTGGAGCTGCTCTCGGACGACCCCTATCTACCCGTGCGGGCTGCCGCCGGGGAGGCGCTGGCACGCCTCGGGATCGCCAAGGCCCAGGCACCCTTGGCCCGGATCGCCGGGGAGGAGACCGGGGAGCTCGGAGTCGCGGCCACCCGCAGCCTGGGGATCCTGGGGGGAGCGGAGGCTCGGTCGGCGCTCGAGAAGCTGCTGGCCACCCATCCCGAAGCGGCCGCCGAGGGCCTGGAACGGATCGGCGATCGGAGCGCGGTCGAGCCGCTCTCGAAGCGCATGGCGAGCGCCCAGGGGGGCGCCCGGGTGGCGGCGGCCCGGGCCCTGGCGGTCCTCGGGGACAAGCGGGGGGTCGACGCCCTGGTCTCCGAACTCGCCCAGGGCGAGGAAGAGCGGATCGAGGCCGCCGCCAAAGCCGCCTCGGGACTCCCGGACGCGGCATTGGTCGAGCGACTGATCGAGGTCACCACCGATCGCCGGCCCCGGATCCGCAAGGCCGCCGCCGCGGCTCTGGCCCGGTGCCCCGGCTCGCAGGTGCTGGGGGCCCTGAAGGCCATGCTGGTGGATGCCGACCGCAACGTGCGCCGGAGCGCGGTGGCCGCCATGGCGGAGCGCAAGGACCCGGCCCTGGCCCAGACCTTCCGGGACCTCCTCAAGGACAACGACGACCGGGTCTGCGAGTCGGCCCTGATCGGGCTCACCCGCCTCGAGGATTCCAACTCGGTGGAGGCGATGCGGGACATCCTCCACACCCGCGGTCATCGCCCCGACTTCGTGCGCAAGGCCGCCTGGGAAGGGCTCCGCAAGATCACCGGCAAGGCCCCCCAGCTCGAGGGCGAGGACCAGGACCGCTTCGGCAAGAAGGACCTGGAGCAGTACAAGTAGCCGGGTTACTTCGAGTTCCGCTTGTAGCTCTCGTAGGCGGAGCGGGTGGCGGCCCGGTCGTCGCTGCCGGTGAGGCTCTTGCCGAGGTTCTGGTAGGCCGCCTTGCTGCGGCTCCCGAGCGGTCCCGACGGACCGCGGCCCGGGGCGAGGGCAGTAGGCGAGGCCTGGCGGGGAGGGGCGAGCGCCACGGCCTCGCCGTTCAGGCGACGACGCACGAAGTCTCCGAGCGACACGCCGGAGCCGGCGGGGTCGGCCTGGAGGGTGTCCCAGACGTAGCGGGTGCGGGTCCGACCATCGGTCTCGGCCGGCCCCCGGGCGGTGATGTTGGGCGGGGCCACGTAGCGTCCATAGGAGTCGAGGCCCACGCCGGCTAGCCAGGAGTCGATCAGGGCGGCGGTCTCGGGGTCGTCGGGGTCGATGGGGCCGTCGCCCTTGCGTCGGATCGGGGCCGCCAGCGAGGGCAGGGGGGAGGTCGGCGCGGCGTCGGTGCCTGCGGTCTCGTCCTCCGTGCCCCCGGTCCCTTCGGGGGCCGGCTTCACCTCGGCCGAGGCCTCGCCGGAGCCGACCGTGGTGGCGGGAGGCGGATCCTCGTCGGGCCGGGAACTGGCTCCGTACTCGGTCTCCTTGCCGCTGTCCTTGGCCAGCGACGCCAGGGTCCGCTCCTCGCTCGCCACCTTGGCCACCGCCTCGGCAGCCCCGTTCCCGGTGGTGGCAGCCGCCGGTGCAGAGGTCGGGACCGGGGCCAGGGTCGGGACCGGAACCGGCTCCCGGGTGGGCGGGGCATTGGGCGAGAGGTCGGCGTCGAGCAGCCGGGCGTCGTCGGCGAAGCGCTTGCCGGTCGGGACGGTGGGTGCGGTGGCCGGGCTCGAGGCCGCGATCACCGGAGCCGACGGCGAGGGAGTGGGCGAGGGCGGCGGCACGGGCCCGGCCGGAGCCGGGGTCGGGTCCGGCGAGCGCTGGTCGAGCATGTCGGGGGTCTGGCCGCCGGCCGGCACGGTCGGGGCCGGAGGCGCACCGGAGGAGGAGGTCGCGGGACCCGAGGGCGTGCCCGGGCTCCCGGGGCTCGCGGGAGGCAGTCCCCGGACCACGCTGGCGGTGTTCGAGCCGCCGCCGGTGGAAGGCGGGGAGCCGGCGCCCGACGAGGCGGCCGGGGGGCTGGCCGGCCAGCGGTCCCAGACCTGCCGCATGCGGTCCATGTTGCCGACCAGGGTCGCCTGGTCCCGCTGGATCTTCCCCACCCGGGTGGCGTCCTCGGGCTTGAGCGCCCCTTGCTGCTGGGCCTCCTGGACGACCGGCCCGAGCTGGGCGTACAGGCCTTCCAACGCCTGCCTCGAAGTCTCGAGGTCCCGGATCCGCTCCTCGAGGTAGGGACGGGTGGCGGCACCGGGTCCGTTGGAACCGATCTGGGCCATGAAATCGGCGAGGTTCACGGCCTTGCCGTGGACTTCCTGCTGGGCCTTCTCGACCTGTTCGAGCAGGCCGGAGATGTCCTTGGCCCGTCGGCCCCCGAGCCAGCCGGAGACGGTCTCCTTGCCGCGCTCCCAGAGGCCGCCGACGGCTTCGGTGCCCCGGTTCCAGAGATTGCCCAGGGTATCGAGGAAGGAGGCTTCGACCGGGGCGGGCTGGGTCGCCAGGAGGATGGCGAGGATCGTCACCCTCAACGATCCACCACCCTGCGTCGTTCCCACGTCATGATGCTAGTGGGGGAGCGGCGGATGGCTAGCCCCCGGCAAGGGACGGACCGCTGCCGGGTCTCCTGCCCGAATTGATACAGTGACGACGGCGGCAGGGAGGGTGGCGGGATGAGGGCACTCGGTAGGCTCCGGGCGGGGATCTTGGGGCTGGTCGTGGCGCTGCTCCCGCCCCTG
>CAYOHP010000115.1:0-19836 GCA_964403795.1 uncultured bacterium
GAACTACGATCCCACACGAGTCCCTCCCGACCTCGGGGGCCGGGGGAGGACGCAAGAATCTAAGCGCGTCCCGTGGACGGGGTCAAGCCGGATCACCGCCACTCCCGGCAGCGAGGTCCCGGAGGCGAGCCTCGACCTCTCCCATGGACCCCGGGCGCTCGTAGGGATTGACCTCCAGGCATCGGGAGATGATCGCCCGCAGGGCGGGCTGTGCGACCAGGTCCGGATGCAGGGTCACCGGCCACCGGACCAGCGGATCCTCGCCCGGCCCGGCCGGGAGGACCCCGGTGGCGGCCTCGTGCAGGACCAGGCCCAGGGCCCAGATGTCGGAGGGGGGGCCCGGGGGGTGCCCCATCGCCTGTTCCGGCGCCATGTAGGCGAGCGTACCCAGGACCGCCCCCTGCTGGGTCATGCGGCTCCCGTCCAGGACCCGGGCGATCCCGAAATCGATGATCTTCACCACGTCGGCGTCCTCCACCATCACGTTCTCGGGTTTCACGTCCCGGTGCACCACGCCGGCCTGGTGGGCATGGTCCAGTCCCGCCGCGCACTGGGCGCCGATCATGGCCACCCGGGAGCAGGGAAGGCGGCCCTCGGCGTCCAGGACGTTCCTCAAGTTGCGGGCCTTGAGCAGCTCCATCGAGTAGTAGGGCAGCCGGATCCCGTACACGTCCAGGACCTCGACCAGGTTGGGATGCCGGAGCCGGGCCAGGATCTCGGCTTCCCGGACGAACCGGGTCCGCAGGTCGTCGTCGTTGGCATGGAAGGGCGAGAGCACCTTGAGAGCCACCCGCCTCCCGTCCCGCTCCTGGTCGACCACCCGGAACACGAACCCCATGCCGCCCCGGCCGACCAGCTGCACGTCCTGGTAGCGGCGGTGGAGGACCTTGCGGGCCATCAGCCGGCCCAGGTCGTCGTCGGTGAAGCGGGCCAGCCGGCGGCGCACCTCGGCGAGCCTCACCTCGAACTCTACGAGATCGGGGCGGGCCTCGTGGAGCCAGGAGTAGAGCCGCTCCGCGGTCTCCAGGTCGGCCCGATCCTCGAAACGCTTCGCCAGCCCGTCCAGCTCCTCGAGGGTGAGGCGCTCCAGGTCGCCTTCCCGCAGCAGCTCGGCTGCGGCGCCGGTCTCGCCCCGCTCCAGCAGCTCGTGGATGGCGTGGAACGGCCCCTTGCGGCGGACCACGGTGCGGGTCGGCTCGGCGGCTCCCCGGCGACCGGTCTCGGCCGGAGGCGAAGGGGCGTCCGGTGCCTGGGGGGCCGTCTCCACCTCCCGGGCAGGATCCTGGGCCATCTCCCGCACCCGCCGTCGGGTCTCGGTCGGCTCCCGGTCGACCCGAGTCGAGAGCGGCCGGGCATCCGTTTCCTCCTCGGCCTCCACGACCTCGACCAGGGGGCGGAAGCGGAAGCGGAGCACCCCGAGGAGCCCCAGCGAGAGCGCCAGGGTGGTGGGATGCGCCAGCGGGATCACGACCTCACCGCTGCGGAAGAGGAAGAGGGCCCCGATCCACCAGGCACCCAGCGCGGCCAGGGTGACGAGCCCGACCCCGCCCGGGGTCAGGCGCAGACCCGCCATCATCATCGTGCCCGTCAGGGCCAGGACCGCGAGGACCCAGTTCTCGTCCGCCACCTTGTGGAGTCGGCCTCCGGAGAGCAGGGCCGTGAGCGCCCCTGCCTGGATCAGCACCCCGGGGACCCGCTGGGCCAATGGGGTGTCGTGGACATCGGCGGTCCGGCTGCCGGTGGTCCCGACCAGTACCACCCGATCCCGGAAGTACCCGGGCTCCGGCGACCCTTCGAGGATCGACCAGGCCGGGACGACCTCCACCCGGTCGAGGTAGCGGTGATCGACCAGGAGCCTGGACTCGATGTCGACCGGGACCAGTACCGGGGGCGGGGCACCAGGGCCGCGGGAGGTCACCACGAACCAATGGTCGGAGGCTCGGGACACCGAGGTCATCAGGCTGTCCAGGGAGCCCTCGAGGAGTTCGAGGACGAAGCCCCGTGCCGTGTCCCCACGGGTCTCCAGCTGGATCTGGGTGACCTGGTCGAGATGGTCGGCCAGCACCACCGGAGCACCGACCCTCTGGGCGGCCGTCCCGATCCGGGAGTAGGGACGCGGCAGTCGGATGACACCCTTGTCCGGGGCGACGCCGGTGACCAGTACCACGCGACCGTGGTCGGCCAGGCTGGCGGCGAGGACATCGTCCTGGTCGGGGTCCTCGCTGGAGGCGTTGGCGAAGAAGAGGTCGAGGCCGAGGACCCTCGCCTGGGACAGGTGGCGCACCAGGCGGGCCACCTGGCGCCGGTTCCAGGGCCAGCGTCCGGGGACCCGGCGAAGGCTCTCGTCGTCGATCGCCACCACCAGCACCCGATCCCGGGTGGCGACTTCGGGAGCCGGGAGGGCTGCGGCGTAGCGGAGCCGCCAGAGCAGGGCCTCGGCCAGGCCGTGGAGCCGCCAGTCGTAGGCATGGAGGACCAGGACAGCCATCACCGCTGCCCCGAAGATCCGGTTGGTCCAGGCCCCCAGCGTGCGCCGACGGACCGACACGCTCCTCCTCCCATGACCCTGTCCCAGAGCAGGTAGCACGCGGACCGCCCGGCATACCAGAGGCGGTCCCGCCACCGAAGTGTGCTGCACTGGAGGCCATGCAGGAGGAGGCGAACCGTCCGGTGGTCGGGGTCCGGGGTCAGCTGCTCCGGGTCGGGTTCGTGTTCCTGTTGATGGTCGCCACCGGCGAGGGACCCTTCCTCGCCTGGATCGAGATCTCGCTCGACGGGCTCCGGGAGCGGCTGGTGGACCTGGTCCGCCCCGTGCCTCGCCAGCCCGAAGTGGTCCTGGTCGAGGTCGACGACCAGGACCTGGTGGAGACACCCTCCCGCTGGCCCTGGAACCGGCGCCTGTTCGCCCGGGCCCTGGACCGCCTCGGTCAGGCCGGCGCTGCCGGAGTGGTCCTGGCCGCGGACCTGGGGCTGGACGCCTCCAGCGTCGACGATGCGGAACAGGACCCGGTCCTGGTGGCAGCCCTCTCGAAGCACCTGGCGGTCTGGCTCGACGCCACGGCCTCGAGACCTCTCGAGGTCTTCTCGAGGGCCACCAGGGGAGCGTACCCCGAGGGCCTGGAGACGGCCCCGGGAGGGATCGCCAAGACCTTCGTCCCGGATCGCGACGGCCGACCCACGCTCTTCGGCGCGGTGCTCGGGTCGGAGCGGACCCTCTCGGGTCCCGTCCAGGTCGACCTCAGGGCCGGGCGCGAGGCCGAGATCCACTCGTTCCGCTCGCTCCTGGCCGACCCGCCCCCGGATCCGGACCTCTTCCGGGGGAAGCTGGTGGTCCTCGGGGCCTCCGCCACCCTGGTCCACGACCGGGTCCTCACCAGGGGAGGGAAACTGGTGCCCCGGGCCCGGCTGCTGGCCTCGACCCTGGCCGCGGTGGGGGCCGGCTCGGCCATCCGCCCGGTCCCACCCATCCCGGTCGAGTCCATGCTCCTGGCCCTGCTCCTGCCCCTGGCGCTGGCGTCCCGGGGACCCGGCGACCGCCCTGTCGCGATCCTCCGCCGCGCCTCCATCCTGGGTGGGGCCTGGTGGGCCACCGCGGCGACACTCCTCCTCGGGGCCGGATTCTCCCTGCCCCTGGTACGCCCGTCCCTGGCCCTCGGGTTCCTGGCCCTGCTGCGGGTCCTCCGGGCCCGGCGGCGGGCCCTGCAGGGCGCCTTCCTGGTGGAGGTGGAGGTGGAGGCGGATGCCGAAAGCCGCTTCCACAAGGCGCTGGAACTCCTCGAGATGGGAGACCAGGACGGTGCGGTGGCGTGCCTCGAACAAGTCGCCTCGGCCCCGAGCAGCTTCCGCACCGCCAGTCTGGGCCGCCTGCTGCTCTGCCGGCTGGCGCGGGGCGAGGTGGCCGAGGCGCGGGCCGTGGTTGCCAAGCTCCCCGCCTCGGGGGTCCCGGTCGAGGACCTCTACGCGGCCGGGGTCGAGTTCGAGCGGGCGGGCGAGAAGGAGATCGCCAAGCGCCTCTTCGAGGAGGTCCAGCGCGCCGACCTCGACTTCCGGGATGTCTCCGAACGGATCGCCGAGCTGCGTCACGACCTGGCAGGTCTCGGCGAGCAGGAGATCATCGAGGTGGTGGTCCGCCGGATCCTCGACCGGAGGTTCCACGAGGTGAAGGTCATGCACCGGGGAGCCAGCATCCTGCTGTCGGCCACCGAGCCGCGGGCGGGCAAGCGCCGGGTGGCGATCAAGGTCCTCTCGCCCCTGGAGGCGAACCAGGAGGTCGCCCACGCCCGCTTCCTGCGGGAGGCCCGCCTGCTGCAACGCCTCAGCCACCCCAATCTGGTGGGTGTCCTCGACGTGTTCCCGGAGAGCATTCCGTACTACTCGATGGAGCTCCTCGAAGGTCGTTCCCTGGCCGAGGAGGTGGCGGCCCGCGGACACCTCCCGCCGCGGGAGGCCGCCGGGATGGTGGAGGCCGCCGCCCGGGGCCTGGCCGTGGCCCACGAGGCCGGCCTGGTGCACCGGGACGTGAAGCCGGCCAATCTCTTCGTGCTGCCCGGAGGGCGGATCGTGGTCCTCGATTTCGGCACTGCCCACGCGGCCGGGGACAGCCGGCTCACCTTGACGGGCCAGATCCTCGGGACCCCCGTCTACATGTCGCCGGAACAGGTCCGGGGCGAAGTGGTGGACCCCCGAACCGACGTCTACGCCCTGGGCCTGGTCCTCTACGAGCTGATCGCAGGGGAGCCGCCGTTTCGCACCATGACCGAGCGCCTCTTGCGACCCTCTCCCAAGCTCCCCGAAGTCCTGTCGGGACACCCCGCCCTGGCCGCACTCCTGGCCCGTTGCCTCTCGCCCCGCCGCGATCAGCGGTTCGCCGACGCGGGGAAGCTGGCCGAGGCCCTGGCCCAGGCGCAGCAGCCCGGTACGCAGAGGGAAGGAACCCCGTGAGCCGGGATCCCGCTCGATCGCTGGTAGCGGGCGCCAGGCTGGCTCTGGCGGGCATGCTCGCCTGCGCACCGTCCCTCCCGGCAGCGTCCCCGACCGCCCTCGACCTGGTGCGGGACTATCCCGGTTTCCAGTCCCGGAGCTGCGAAGAGCGCCGGGACCGGGCCCTGGCGGAGCTCCCCACGCTGGGCCGCCTCGACGCCCAGGGCTGGCGGGCGCTGCTCCGCCACTTCTCGACCCAGTGCCCCTCGCAGCCGGAGGCCCTGCTGGCGGTCGCGGGCGCGGCCACCCGGGTGATGGCGCCCCCGGAGGCCGGTCGCGACCCAGCCGGGGAACCGGCCTGGCGTCCCGGTCTCGCCGACCTGGCCTGGGCCCTGCCGGCCGCCTTCCCATGCGCGGTGCAGACGCGGTTCGTGGAGGAGGTGCTCCCGGTGGTCGGCGAGTTCGACCCGGTGTCCTGGGAAGCTCTGGTGGTGGGCCTCGCCCGCGCCTGTCCCACCCGGCCCTCGGCCTGGCTGGAGGCCAACCGGAAGCTGCTGGCGGCGGGCACTCGCCTGGCGGGTCCAGGGAGCCGGTTCCTGCCCTGGACCTCGGTGGCGGCAGGCCTCGGGACGGGGTTCGACTGCGCGGTCCGCCGGGAGTTCCTGCAGGACTGCCAGGGACTCGCCTCCGAGCGGGACCCGGGAGCCCGGGAAGAGGTCGAGAAGGCCTGGGAGAAGGCCTGCGGGGGAGGGCGACGCTGATGCTGCGCCTGGCATCGGCGACCCGTCCGACCTGGCTGGGCGAGGTGGCGGCTCGCCCGGACCTGCTGCTCGTCGACCACGCGCACTGCGAGAGGAAGGCGGCCAGCAGCGCCCTGGCGCTGATGTTTAGGTACCCCGAGGTGCCCCGGCTCCAGGCTCCGCTCTCGGCCCTGGCCCGCGAGGAACTCGTCCACTTCGAGCTGGTCCTCGGCGAGATGGGGACCAGGGGAATCGCCTTCCGGCGCCTGGAGCCTGCTCCCTACGCGGCCCGTCTCCATGCCGCGGTGCGGCGCGAGGAACCGGATCGCCTGGTCGACTCGCTGCTGGCCGCGGCCCTGATCGAGGCCCGGAGTTGCGAACGGATGACGATCCTCTCCGAGGGACTCGAGGATGCAAGGCTCCGGGAACTCTACGGATCGCTGCTCGCCTCGGAGGCCCGGCACCACGCCGGCTACCTGGAACTCGCCTCCGGGGTCGCCCCCCGGGACCGGGTGATGGAGCGCCTGGACGAACTCGCCGGGATCGAGGCGGAAGCCCTCCGCCTCCCGGGGCCGGAGCCCCGGATGCACTCCTGAGGCCATGGGCAGGCGGCACGCGGCTGGCGCTCGTCCCCGGGTCGGGGAACGCCACGAGGTCCCGATCGAGGACGTGGCGCGCGGCGGCGCCGGGGTGGGCCGGCTGGCCTCGGGCGGGGTGGTGTTCGTGCCCGCCACCGCGGCCGGGGACCGGGTCCTGGTGGAGATCGTCGAGGTGGCGGACCGGTTCTGCCGAGGACGGATGGTGGAGCTGCTCCAGGCATCGCCGGATCGGGTCGAACCGGTCTGCCCGGTCTTCGGCCGCTGCGGCGGCTGCGACTGGATGCACCTCCCGTACCCCCGGCAATGGTCGATCAAGGTACGGGGTGTGGGCGAGGCCCTGGGCCGGGCCGGGGTCGGGGTCCTCCCGGAGGTGGAGGAGTTCCCGGCAGAGCGCGTGCTCGGCTACCGCAACCGGATCCAGCTGGTCGGGGAGGGCGGCCGGATCGGATTCCGGGCTGCCGGGTCCCACCAGCTGGTCGCGATCGAGGGCTGCCCGGTGGCCCGCCCCGAGGTCTCCGCCAGGATCCCGGATCTGGTCCGGGAGGGCCGGGATCGGGGCGGCGCCTTCCAGGTCGAGGTCGAGGTCCTCCCCGACGGCGAGGTGAGGACCCACTGGGACCAGGGCCATGCGGCTGCCGGCTTCCGCCAGGTCCACGACGAGGGCAATCGGGTGCTCCAGGCCTGGATCTCCGGCTGCGTTCCCGACGGCGCCCACGTGCTCGACCTCTTCGGAGGGAATGGGAACCTCTCTCTCGGGCTGGCCGAACGGGTGATGCGGATCGATTGCGTGGACCTGGGACCGGCGCCGGGAGGGACGGGAAGGCCGGACAACCTGCGCTTCCACCGCGAGCCCGTTCTCCCCTGGGTGCGCCGGCTCCGGACCCTGGAGGCCAGTCCCGGAGTCGCCGTTCTCGACCCTCCCCGCCGAGGCCTGGCCAAGGAGGCCGGGGAGATCGCGGGCCTGCTGGCCGGCCTCGGGGTCGAGGGCGTGGCATTGGTGGCCTGCGACCCCGACGCCTGCGGGCGGGATCTCCGGGCCCTGATCGGTGCCGGGTATCGGCTCGAACGCCTGGCAGTGCTCGACCTCTTCCCCCAGACCCACCACGTCGAGACCCTGGCTTGGCTCTCGCTCCTGGCGCCGCCTTGAGGCTACAGTCGGGGAAGAGGAGGGGCCGTGCAGAAACCCTGTCCCTACTGCAAGAAGATGCTCCGGAAGTCGGCCAACGAGACCGGCAACGTCGCCAAGCGGGAGATGCTCGGGACGGTCGCCAATCCGGTGGTGATGCGCTGCACCACCTGCCGCAAGAACTTCGAGTTCCGGGGCGGCAAGCTCAACGAGATCAAGCGCCAGGGAGGCGGGAGCTGACCCTGGCCCTGGGAAGCCCGGAGGTCGGTCCGTGAGCCTGCCGGGACGGGCGCGTCCTTTGGGGCCGGAGGCGTTGTTCTCGCTGGTCGCCGACGAGGCCATGCGGGACGGCCGGGTGGAGGAGCGCGAGAACCTCATCCTCCGGACCCTGGCCCGCTTCCTGGGTCTCTCCAAGGAGCGGGCCCTGGAGCTGGCGAAGTCCTCGGCCGGGCGGTTCCAGTCGGGAGCGCTGGGACCGCCTGCGCCCCTCGACCCGCTGCTGGTCTACTCCCGATGCCTGGCCGGGGCCGCCGCGGACTGGGAGATCGATCCCGGCGAGGAGCATCTTCTGCACGGCCTCCGGAGGCTCCTCGGGGTGGCACACAAGGACCACCTCTCCCTGCTGGCCGACCTGCGGCGTACCCAGGCCCGCCAGGACGGACCCGCCGTCCGCCTCCCCTTGCCGGCCTCGACCGGTCGGACCGCCATCGACCGGGTCCTGGCTCTGGCCGCCAGGGTCCAGGATGGTTCGGCCGAGGAGGCGGAGTCGACCGAGTTGGGCAGGAGCCTGCTCCCGCTCCACCATGACCACCCCGAGGCGCGGGGAGCGCTCGAAGCCGCCCTGGCCGCGGCGGTGGCAGGTCTGGACCGGGCCGGCGAGGCCAAGGCCGTCGAGGTCGCGGTGGTGGAAACCTTCGGGGATCCTTCGGCATGGGGAGACCCGGTGCTCCTGTCCACCTGCCTGGAGAACTGGTGCCGGTCGCTCTTCGCCCGGGAGCAGGGGGACGATCTGGTGAGGATCCTCGAGGGGTTGTCCACCCTGGTGGCGGTACGCCGGGCCCTCCCGGCGACCCGCAGCGTGGCGGTAGCCCGGGCCCTCGATTCGGTGGGGACACGGTTCGCCATGGTCTCGGACTGGGCCCGGCACCGGCGTCTGGCCTCCTGCTTCGAGCGCCTGCCCCAGGATGCCCTGGGCGAGGTCGCCCCGGTCTGGGCGCGATTCGCCTACGGCTGGGCCAGGACCAGCCTGGAGCTGGACCGCTTCGAGGACGCCCCCCGCTGGCTGGCCGAGTTCAAGAAGCTGGTCGACCATCATCGGGAACCGGAGGTCCGTCGCGAGTACTCCCGGGCCCTGGCCCGCCTCGGCAGCGCCGCGGCGCGGTCGGACCAGGAGCGCTGCGGAGAGGTCGCCACCGCGGTCCGGTTGACCCTGGACCTGGTACGGGTGGAACCGGGAGACCGGGATCCCGCCTTCCGGGTGGCAGGGGCTCTGCTCCGGGCCGGGGTGGACCGGATGGAGGGGGCGTCCCGGACCGGGAGCGAGCGAGGTCCCGATCGGGTCTTCGCGGCCCTCAAGGACGGCCTGCAGGCTTTCGCACGCGAGCTGCCGGACGCCGAGAAGCTGGTCCACGCCTGTCGCCGTCTCCAGGGGGTCGGGGAAGGCGAGGGATAGCGGTCGTCAGCTCGCCCGAGGGCCTGGCACGCGGGCGGACCCGGTCGGAGCGGCCGTCCCCTACGGGAACGGGAGGGGCTTCTCTGCCTCGGGGTCGGCTGCCGCCAGCCGGGACTCCTCGATCGGGTCCTCGTCCTCGGGCTTCCACAGGTGGTCGGACTCGCTGGCGAGCGCTGCCACCATCAACATCGATTCGGCGGTCATCGGACTTCCCCCTTCCATGGGGGCGTCCGTCCCGTGGGGACGGTTCCCCCGAGGGGTTCACCGCACTGGCTACTGCGTGCTGTCGTTACCTTGTGGCGCCGACACGGCGCCTTGGGGGCCCCCGGAGAGGGGGATCCCTGGTTACTGCTCGGGTATCCCGGGATACGATCACGCCGGGAACCGGTTGTAAAGGGAAATCGCCGGGGCAGGTCGCGGTCCTGACAGCCAGGAGGTGCATCGGATGAGGATTTGTCGGGGTACCTCTGGATGGATGCCGCTTCCAGTGCGGAGTCCTGCTGTGCTCGGTGTCCTCCTGGCGCTCGGGTGGCCCGTCTCCGGAGGGGCTTCCGAGGTCGAAACCTATTGGCGGAAGGGGCCCGAGGGGTGGATCCGGATCGAGGTGGCGGGGGACCGGGTGATCCGCAGGTCCCTGCTCCCGGTGGAGCCCGAGGAGGACCTGGCCTTCGCCGGGACCCCGGGGCGCGAGCCTCCCCTGGATGCCCGTCGCAGTCGGAGCTGGGGAAGGATCGCGGTGACCCGGACCCGCCTCCTGGGAACCGGCACCCTCGAGCCTCGCCTGGAGCTCGAGTGCGAGGTGTACGGCAACCCGGCTGCCCGGATCGCCATCGACTCGATCGACCTGCGTGGCCGTCGCCGCGAGCTCGAGGTCCGTCCCGCCCGGCATGCCGACCACGTCCGCTTCCGGGTCCCTTTCGATGCGGGAGCCACCCCCCAGGTCGAGCTCCGGCTCTACGACGCCCGGGGGACCTGGATCGCCACGGAACGGGTCACGGTCCGTCCCGACCCGCTGGTCCGGGATCCGCTGGGCGGCGACTCGTCGATCCCTCCGGGACGCCGGTGACGGGGACCGGCCCTCCCCCCGGACCGGGGACGCCGGCGACCGCCGACCCGAGGCGCGGCTCCCCACCGGTCCCGGCTGTCGCCGGCAGGTGTCCCGTCTGCGGCGAAGGGATCCGGGGGCCGCTCCGGACCTGCCCGCGCTGCGAGACCCCGCATCACCCGGAATGCTGGGACTACCTGCCCGGCTGCGCCCGTTTCGGGTGCACCGATGGTCCCGGGGACCTTCCGGTGGCGAGCTGGCCCCTGGCCCATCGCCTGCTCCTGGCCCGGACCCAGGTGCGCATCACCGGCGCGGTCCTGATCCAGGTCGGGGTGGTGGTGGCTGCCTTCCTGATCCCGATCGCCGACGGACTCCGCTCCCTGGCCCCGGGTCTCGCCCTCCTCCTGGCCCCGGCTGTGGGCCTCTGCTTCGCTGCCCTGGGACTGGGCCTGGCGGCCTGGCCGCTGGGCTGGCTGCTGGGCCGGTGGGCGGGCTCGGCCGGGGGCGCCGAGGTCCTCGGGTCGGCCCTGGTCGAGGGCGACCCGCGCCTGTGTCGCGCCCTCGAGGAGCGGATCGGGAGCCTGTCCACCCGGCCTCCCGAGCGCCTGGCCGACGACCTGGCCGCCGGCTACTTCGTGCTGGTGGTGGTCCTGGTGCTGGCCGTCACGGTCCCCGAGGAACTCGCCGCCGGGGCCGGTCTCGGGACCCTATTCCTGCTCCCGCTGTTGGCGCTGGCCTCGGCGGCCCTGGTCTCGACGATTGCCCGGGTCCTGTTCTTCGGGCCCCTGCTCCGGACCGCATCCCGCATGGCCGGGGCCGAGAGGGTCCTGCTCCACCGGCTCCAGGCACTCCTCCCCCGGGACTGCAAGGACGGGGCTATCCCGCTGCCCTCCGGGTCGCCACCATCGCCAGCCGGCTCGCCCCCAGCCGGAACGCCTCCCCCGTGAAGGGGTCGTAGCCCCGGACGTCCTCGAAGCCGGCAGCCGCCAGGGCCAGCGAGAGCTCGCGATAGGTGTAGACCCGGACCGAACTGGTACGGGACACCGCTTCGCGCCCCCGGTCCCCGACCCGGGTCCACTCCACCACCAATCGTCCGGTGGAGGGGTCGTAACGGCGGTCCTCGAGCAGCAGGGCCTCCCCGGCCGGAGCCCAGCCCCGGGGCTGGAACCGGGGCAGCAGGGTCTCGAGCACATGGGTCTCGACCAGGAAGCGGCCACCGGGGACCAGACTGCGGGCGACCGCCGCCAGGAAGGAGGCATCCCCTTCGTCCCCGAAGTAGCCGAAGCTCCCCCAGTAGCACCAGGCGGCCTCGAAGCGGTTCTCCCAGGGGAGTTCCCGCATGTCGGCCTCGAGCAGCTCCAGGGAGAGGCCCCTGCGCAGAGCCTCGGCCCGGGCTTCCGCGAGCCTCGGCGCCGAGAGGTCGACGCCGGTGACCCGGTGGCCGTCCCTCGCCAGTTCCAGACCCAGGCGACCGTTGCCGCAGGGCACGTCGAGCAGCTCGGACGGGCCCTCCAGGCGGAGCAGGCGCCTGAGCAGGCCGGCCTCCGCGGCAGTGCGGTCGGGATCGATGCACGCACCCTGCACCTCGCCGAACAGGTCGGCGAAGAAGGCCTTCCACCACTCGCCGCCCATCGAGTCGCCCTCCGGAGACCGCATGATATCGTCCCGCCGTGTCGATCGATCCGGAGTCCATCCGGCTGAAGTCCGGGTCCGAGCTGCTGGCATCGACGGGGCGCGTCTCGCTGACCCGCAAGATCGACGTCCGGGACCGGACCTTCATCCGCCTGCGTCTCGACCTCGGGCTGCCTCCCGAAGGGCGTCGGGTGGAGTCGCTGCTCGAACTCTACTTCTACTTCCCGGGTGCCCTGGACCTCTCCGGGTTCACCCTCTCCCGGGACGACTTCTACCGGGAGCTCCACACCTACCTGAGCCTCGAGACCCCGGACCTGGGGCCGGAGCACCTGGTCGATCCCCGACTCCCGGAATCGCCGCTCTTCCGGCTCGGCGCCATGGAGCGCACCCTGTCCCAGGGAGGCGCGGCGCCGGAGAAGCTCCAGGACGACCTGATCGAGGAGGTCAAGGTCTACGGCTGCCTGGCGAACAACTACCTGCGGGACCGGGCCGAGCGCCTGGTGGCGAGCGACCGGCCCCTCGCCGAGGGGGCACGCCAGGCCTTCCACCAGTCCCTGGTGCATGCGGTGGGGGACTTCCGCGACGAGGTGCGGCGCATCCTGCTCGCCTACCGGACCCTGTTCGCGACCTTCCGCACCTGCCGGGTCCGGCTGCCCGACCGGGTCCTGGGGGCCTTGCGGGAGGTCGACGAGTACCTCTCGCACCTCATCTGCAAGGTGGTCGCCCGGCTCGTCCTGGTGCTCCAGGAGAAGGCCATGCCGGTGGCCGTGGAGTCGGTGCCGGGCCTGGTCGAGATCCTGCGATCGGAGCGGAACTACCGGGCGTCGTCGGGGTACCACCCGGGTCCCGAGATCGGGGCCGGGGACGGGAGCTTCCTCCGGCATGTCGAGCTGATCGAGAACTCGGTGGAGAGCGCCATGTTCCTGAACAAGGGGCGGGAGCTCGGCATGGAGAAGCTGGGGGACTGGATCGGGGCGCTGGCGGCGGGGGTGGCCATGAGCTTCGCCTTCGTGGTCGCGAAGTTCCTGCCCCAGGGCCAGGGTGCCCGCTTCGACTTCTGGGTGATGCTCCTGGTGGTCCTCGCCTACGTGGGCAAGGACCGGATCAAGGACGTGATCAAGCGCCGGCTCATCTCGGACCGCAAGGGATGGTTCCCGGACCTCGACACCCGGCTGCTCGACCGCCAGACCGGGGCGGTGATCGGCCGGACCCTCGAGACCACGCGATGGATGACGGCCTCGACCGTGCCCCCTGCCATCGAGAAGGTGCGGAGCCACCGCTCGCTGACCTACCGGGAACTCCGCGACGCCACCGGCGAGACGGTGCTCCGGTACACCAATCGCATCACCCTGGATCCGGCCAAGGTCTTCCAGGCCCACGGACGGCGCGGCCATGTGGTGCTCACCATGAACCTCGGGTTCAAGCGCTACCTGCGGGCGGCCCGGCCCGGCCAGGTCGAGCTGGTGGGCCTGGCGCCCGGGGGTGACGGGGTGGTCCGGATCGCGGGCCATCGCCACTACCTGCTGAACGTGATCGCCAGGTACGGGCTGCAAGGAGGGCCGGAACGCTTCGAGAAGCTCCGGATCTTCGCCGACGAGCACGGACCGGAGCGGGTGGAGACGGTGCTCCCCCCGAGCCTGGAGGCGGAGCTCGACAAGATCGAGCGGGGTCCCACCAGGGCGGAGTGGGTGCGCAACGGGGCGCGGAGGTAGGGTCCGGGCTACCGGCGCTGCAGCACCGGACCGAAGGCCCCGAGATCCTCGGTGACCCAGGTCAGACCGGTGGCCGCGGCCTCGTCCCGGGTCGAGAACCGGTAGCGGTGGATCCGGGCCCGGAGGTAGTTCGGAGGATCGCCCGGGAAGGGATCCTCGGCGAACAGGGCCAGGACCGGGGCACGGCCTTCCCCCATCGCTCCCATGAGATCGAAGAGCCAGGGGCTCTGCCGCCAGTCGCCGAGCGCCGCGAACCACATCAGCCAGTCGAGGCGCGGCATGTGCGGTGCCGACCATCCCGGGTTCCGGTGAGGGTCCCCCGGCTTGTGGCGGAACCGGTAGGTGCGCCACTCCTTGCCGTCCCGGCTGCCCTGGATCTCGATTTCCCGCCGCTCGGTGGTCATGACCGCGAACAGGCCGTAGCCCGGGAAGCTGCGGAGCGGGGAGGTGGTCCGGAGCAGGCTCTTCAAGGGGCCGGGCAGCCGCGGGTACCCGATCGCCATGGAGGCGAGATGGGAGAGGGAGGCCAGCAGGAAGACCGCCCCCACGGCCCGGGCGAGCACCAGCTTGACCACCGGCTCCCGCTCGGTGAGCGGCTCTCCGACCCAGCTCCGGAGCCCGGGGAAACGCCGGACCAGCCAGGCGTCGTCCAGGCAGACCAGGCACAGGAGCGCCGAGAGCAGGTTGAAGAAGCCGTAGTTCCCCGTCAGGGCGATCAGCACCTGGAGCCCGACCAGCGGGAAGAAGGCGTGCTGGCGCAGGGTGCCGGGCAAGAGGACCCAGAACGGGACCACCAGCTCGATCGCGAACATGACGGCCACCGAGAGGCGGTGGAACCACCACGGCAACTGGTGGACGTACCAGGCCAGCGGCGAGGGCAGGGGCTGGGTCTGGTAGTGGACCTCGAGCGCCGCGAGCGAACTCCAGGTCGGATCCCCCGAGGCGAGCTTCACCACCCCCGACTGGAACATGAGCTGGAAGAGCAGCAGGCGGAAGGCTGCCAGCAGCCACCGGTCCGGGGGCGGGGCGTGACGCGGCCCGGCCCGGACCTGCCACGGGGCGAGCGCGGCGGCCAGCAGACCGCACTCGAGGAGCAGGCCGTCCCACTGGAAGGCCAGGAAATCAGCTCCCACGGTGACCAACGAGAGGTAGAGGAGCCAGAGCGCCAGGAACGCCGGTCCCGGCAGGATGCCCAGGAGCGGCAGCAGCGAGGTGGCCATCCCGGCCTCCGCCAGCCCTTCGAGGAAGCGGTCGCTGGTGCCGAACCAGGCCAGGGTCGGGACCCGGGCGCGCTCTCCGAAGAGGCCGAACGGGCCGGCGGGCGGATGGAACTTGGCGGCCGCCTCCATGAAGCGGGCGGCCGGGAGGATGCCGCCTTCGCCCACCAGGCCGGTGAGCTGCGCCCGGAGCGAGGCGAAGGCGATCAGGAAGACCACGGCCAGGGCCCGCAGCAGCAGCCCGGTCGCGATCCGGGATCGCCCGTAGCGGCTGACGTTGCCCTGGGGCGAATGGCTGCCCGCCACCAGGCGGACCAGGGTGTCGCGGATCGCCAACGGATCGGATTGTAGAACCGCCGGCGACCCGGTAACGTGGCCGCACGGGGGAGCGAGGAGGTGCGGACTTGGAACCCGACCCGGTCGTGCCTCCCCGCCTTCCCCTCGACCTCGAAGAGCGGTTCGGGCCCCTCGCTTGGGTCGGCACGGTGCGCACCGCCCCGGCCTGGTCGGGTCGGGACCGGGAGTCGGGGACCCCGATCCTGCTGCGGCTCTTCGCCATCCCCCAGGGGAGTTTCGATCCGGTGGCGGGCCGGGAACGCCTGGAGCGCTTCCGTCGGGTGCCGCATCCGCACCTCGACCGGATCCTGGCGACCGGGGTCCACGAGGGCGTGCTGTGGGTGGCGGGCGAGCGCTGCGAGACCGATCTCGAGGCCCGGGTCCGGGAGCAGGGGCCGCTCCGGGGGCGGGGCGACCTGGGGCTCCTCCTGCAGGTGTGGGAAGGCCTGGAAGCGCTCCACCGGGCGAAGCTGGCGCACGGCGACGTGGCGCTCGCGACCATCGGGCTGGCGGGCGGCGAACGGCCGGTGCTGGCGGCTCCCGCGTCGGCGCTGGTGGCCGATCCCGGCGAGCGGTTGCTCCATCTCGAACTCACCGGGACGGCGGCAGGCCAGGCTCCCGAGGTGCTGGCCGGGGATCCTCCGTCGGCCGCCTCGGATGCCTACTCCTGGGCCTACATGGCATGGGAGGCATGCACCGGGGCTCCTCCCTGGAGCGCCCGGGAACTCTGGTACCAGGTGGGATGCGACGCCTGGCCGGGGGTGCCTCCGCTGGGGCCGGAGCTCGATCCTGCCAACCGGGCCTTCGCGGAGGCCCTGGCCGCCTATCTCTCGCCGGTCCCGGGGGAGCGGCCGACCGACGCGGCGCCGGTCCGCAAGGCGCTGGCGTCGGCGCGGCATCCGCTGTTGACGGATTCGGCCGATCTCCCCGCCCCAGCGACGGCGTCGACGGCGCCCCGCTCCCGGGTCCCCGAGGCCTCGGTGTTCCAGCGCCTCGCCGAGCTGCGTCCCCGTCTCGAGGGGCTGCCCGGGCATCCCTCGACCGGACCGAACTGGGGAGTCCGGGTCTCGCTGGCGCTGGCCGGCCTGTTCGCGGTCCTTGCCCTGGTGTCGTGGTGGATGGTTCGCTGACCGGGTGAGGTTCACGGCGTCCCTGGTCCTGGGAGCTTGCCTGGCCGGTGCGGTGCAGGCCGATCCCTGGACCCGGCTGGCGGCGCTGGCGGGACCCGACGATCTGGTCGAGGTCTCGCGGGTCCGGCTGGAAGGTCGTGTGGACGAGCCCCGGGGGCTGGCCAAGGCCGAGGGGCTGTTCTGGCTGGCTTCCACCCGTCGTGGTGCGAAGGGCTCGGTCTGCGTGCTCCGGGCCTTCGACGCGGCCGGGAACCGGAAGCACGAGCTCACGGTGGGCGACCCCGGGCGCGGCCTGGCCGGGGGGATCGCCAGCGACGGGGAACGGCTCTGGATCCCCTGCCGCCCGGACCAGGGGAACGCCACCGTGGTCCACGAGGTCCACGCCCGGAGGCTGACGACCCGGACCGCCTTCGTCTCGCCCGAACCGATCTCGGCGCTGGGGAGGGACGGGTCCGGGGTGCTGCACGCGGCGGTGCACGGGAGCCGCCGGCGCCTGGCCCTGGGCGGGACCGGGAGGGTGCTCTCCGCCTGGGAGGACGGCTTCCACCTGCTCGACGAGGTACGGGAGATCGAGACCCTCTCGGACCGTCGCCTGGCGGTCTTCGGACCGGTCCGCTTGACCGGCGCGGTGCGGGGCGTGCTGGGCCACCTGGAGACCGCCGGCATGGGCGTGGTCGAGCGGCAGTCCGGCTACCAGCTGGTGATGCTGTTCTCCAAGCTCACCGAGAAGGGGCGTCCGGCGCTCGGGGGCGCGGTCCACCTGGAGGCGGTCGGCGGCTCGTTCCAGCTCCACTCCGTGGCGGACTCCGACGAAGCCTGGCGGATCTCGTTCGGCCCACGCTAGGCCCGGGTGAGGAGGGACACTAGCGCGAGCTGCCCGACCCGGCTCTCGGCACCTTGGCATCGGGCGCGCTGGCCTGGATCCGGTCGAACCAGCGGCCGTAGCCCTCGGCCTCGAGGCGGTCCAGGGGCACGAAGCGGAGCGCCGCACTGTTGATGCAGTAGCGCAGGCCGGTCGGGGCCGGACCATCGTCGAAGACGTGGCCCAGGTGGGAGTCGGCGGTGGAGCTCCGGACCTCGGTGCGCACCATGAAGTGGCTCGAATCCTTGTGCTCCTTGACGGTGGTCGGCTCCAGGGGGCGGGTGAAGCTCGGCCAGCCGGTGCCGGAGTCGAACTTGTCGCTGCTGGCGAACAGGGGTTCCCCGCTCACCACGTCCACGTAGAGGCCGGGAGCCTTGTGGTTCCAGTACTCGTTGTGGAAGGCCGGTTCGGTGGCGTCCTCCTGGGTCACCTGGTACTGGAGGGCCGTGAGGCGCTTCGCCAGCTCGTCCTTGGCGGGCCGGATCCAGGAGCCGGTGGGCTTGGCCGAGGAGGCGGCCGGGGTCGAGGGAGGCGGAGGAGGAACCTTCCAGTTCCGCTCGAGGAAGGCGGCGCGCCCGGAGCCCTGCCGGTACATCGAGTACCGCACCGGTTCCTTCTTGTAGTAGTCCTGGTGGTACTCCTCGGCGGGGTAGAACCGGGTCGCGGGAAGGATCTCGGTCGCCACCTTGCGAGGGAAGCGCTTGCTCGCATCCAGGGCCTCCCGGGAGGCCAGGGCGGCCTGGCGCTCGGTCGCGTCGGCGACGAAGATGGCGGTCCGGTACTGGGGCCCCCGGTCGGCGAACTGGCCGTCGGGATCGGTGGGATCGATCTGCATCCAGAAGGTCTCGAGCAGCTTCGGGTAGCTCACCCGGGCCGGGTCGTAGTGGACCTCCACGGCTTCGTAGTGGCCTGTCGAGCCGGTGCCGATCTGCGCGTAGGTGGGGTTCTCGAGGTGGCCGCCCGTGTAGCCCGAGATCACCGCGGCCACGCCGTCGAGCTTCTCGAAGGGGCCTTCGAGGCACCAGAAGCAGCCTCCCGCGAAGATCGCCCGGGCCTTGGCCTGGGCGGGGCGGGGAGGCGCGGCTTCGGCCTTGGGGGCGAGCTGGATCGCTTGGATCCCGAGGAGCGCGGCCGCCAGGATTCCCGCCAGGCCGGCCGCGGCCCGTCCCGGGTCGCGGGTGGGCGTCGGGGAATGGGGACCGGGACAGCATCCGGTCTCGGATTCGGACATGGCGGGCCTCCTCGCGCTCTTCCCGATTCTAGCCGAGGGTGGGGCGAGGGTGAGGAGAGTCACCCGGATCGGGGGCTGTCGCCGTGCCGCCCCGATCGGATAGACTTCCGCCGCTCTCGAACACGACACCCGAGGAAGGCAAGATGAGCACCCTGGTGGCTTCGCTCCGCTCCTCCCTGGGCCGGAAGTACGTGATGGGCCTGACCGGCCTCGGACTCTCCGGCTTCGTCCTGACCCACATGGCGGGAAACCTGCTGATCCTCCTGGGGCCCGCGGCCTACAACACCTACGGGCACCGGATGGTCACGAACCCGCTCCTGCCGGTGGCCGAGATCGCGCTGGCAGGCCTGTTCCTGGTGCACATGGCCTGCGCCATCTCCCTGAACCTGGAGAACCAGGCGGCCCGGCCCACGCCCTACCGGTCGGGGACCACCGGGGCCAAGGCGGTCTCGACGGCGTCGAAGACCATGGTCGCCACCGGGGGGCTCCTGGGGGCCTTCCTCATCGTCCACCTGCTGCACTTCCGGCTGGGGGTCCCGCCGCTCGGGTCGGTCACCATGACCGAGCACTCGGGCGAGCGGATGCGGGATCTCTTCGGGCTGGCGGTGGTCTCCTTCAAGAACCCGCTCTACCTCGGCGGCTACGCCCTGGCCCTCTGGCTCCTGGCGATCCACCTGCGCCACGGCCTGGCCTCGGCGTTCCAGTCGCTGGGCCTGATCGGACCCCGCTTCCGGACCCCGCTCGCCATCGTCTCGGCGGTCTACGCCGCGATCGTGGCGCTCGGCTTCCTGGTTCCTCCCCTGTACCTCTTCGCCTTCGGCAAGGCCTGACCCGGGACGGTGAGCAGCGACGTGACCAACCTCGACGCCAGGATCCCCGGCGGTCCCATGGAATCGAAGTGGGACCGGCACCAGTTCGACTCGAAGCTGGTGAACCCCGCCAACCGGCGCAAGTTCCAGATCGTGGTGGTGGGCGGCGGCCTGGCCGGCGCCTCGGCCGCCAGCACCCTGGGCGAACTCGGCTACGAGGTCACCCTGGTCTGCATCCATGACACGCCCCGGCGGGCCCACTCGATCGCGGCCCAGGGCGGCATCAACGCCGCCAAGAACTACCAGGGCGACGGCGACTCGGTGTACCGCCTCTTCTACGACACCGTGAAGGGCGGCGACTTCCGCAGCCGGGAGGCGAACGTCTACCGGCTGGCCCAGGTCTCCGCCAACATCATCGACCAGGCCGTGGCCCAGGGCGTGCCCTTCGCCCGGGAGTACGGCGGGTACCTCTCGAACCGCTCCTTCGGCGGCGCCCAGGTGAGCCGGACCTTCTACGCCCGGGGCCAGACCGGGCAGCAGCTCCTGCTCGGGGCCTACCACTCGCTGATGCGCCAGGTGGACCTCGGCAAGGTCAAGATCTTCAACCGGCGCGAGATGCTCGACCTCGTGAAGGTCGACGGCAAGGCCCGGGGGATCGTCTGCCGCAACCTGCGCACCGGCGAGATCGAGACCTACGCCGGGCACGCGGTCTGCCTGGCGACCGGCGGCTACGGGCGGGTCTTCTACCTCTCGACCAACGCCATGAACTCGAACGGTACGGCAGCCTGGCGCTGCTACCGGCGGG
>CAYOHP010000116.1:0-18839 GCA_964403795.1 uncultured bacterium
CTCGTCCTTCTCGAAGTGGTCCCAGGAGAGGCGGGCCACCTCCGAGATGTAGGCCTGGTGCTCGGGGTCGAAGCGGGCATCCTCGGGGTAGCTGCCGAGCTGGAGGAGCGCCTGTTGATGGGCGGGCCCGCCGGCCAGCACGCGATCGAAGAAGCGCACGATATCGCGGTGTTCGGAGGGATCCGCCATCCGCATGGCCCCGAAGTCGAGGAGCCCGACCCGGCCGTCAGGGAGGAAGACGGCATTGCCGGGGTGGGGATCGGCGTAGACCATTCCCCCTTCGAGCATGAGGCGGACCAGGGCCGAGTAGAACAGGGTGCCGGCCCGATCCCGGACCTCCTGGGGAGGAGCCGAGGCCAGGAACTCCCGGAGGTGGCGACCGGGGAGGAGGTCGGTGACCAGCACCCTCCGGGTGGTCAGCGACCGGTGGACACCGGGGACCAGGATCGGAAGTCCGGCCAGGACCCGGCCCGCCCGCTCGGTGCGCTCGGCTTCCAGCAGGTAGTCGGTCTCCTCCTCGATCACCACCCGGTGCTCCGCGAGGGCGGCACGGAAGCCCGCGGTATCGCCGAGCGCCGCCAGGGGAGCCAGCGCCGCTCCCAGGGCCCGGAAGTCGCTGACCACGGCCCGAGCCATCCCCGGGTACTGGACCTTCACCGCCACCGGCTCCCCGGTGCGGAGTCGGGCCCGATGGACCTGGCCCAGGCTGGCGGCCGCGAAGGCCTCGGGCTCCCACTGTGCGAACAGCTCCTCGGGGAAGGCGCCGAGTTCCGCGAAGACGAGTTCGCGGACCCTCTCTGCGGGCATCGGGGGGACCTGGAATTGCAGGCTGGCAAGAGCCTCCAGCAGGGCCTCGGGGGCGGTGCCGGGCAGGCAGGCCAGGCTCTGCCCGACCTTGGCCAGCGGTCCCCTCAGGTAGCCCATGCCTTGCACGACCCGGGTGGCCGCCTCGAGATGGGCGTCGGCCAGGGCCTGCTTGCGGGCGTCCTCGCCGGCCAGCATGCCGCGGGCGAGGCCCTTCAGGTAGGCCACCGCCACCTGGACCTGGAGCGAGCCCAGGCTCCAGAGCCGGGGCAGCAGTCCGTCGGGGGGATCGGAGGCGGCCGGACGCCCGGCGAGGCGCGCCGTGGCGTGGTCGGGAGCCGTGGGGAATTCGGCGAGCAGGTCCGGGAGGTCCAGCTTCTCCATCATGAGGGTGCGTTCCTTCTAGGGGCGCGGGGCGCCCGGTTCCCATCCCATGGGGTCCTCGACCCGTCCGACCACCGGGTTCGACCCGGACCAGGCCCTGCGGGTTCCCTCCGCCGATCCGAGCGTCCCCGACGAGCACATCGTCGACAGATCGTGAACATCGAGAACATGGCGCACGCGGCGGGAGTGCCCATGCGTGTCCGTAGCGGCCCTGGAGCGCTGGCATCGGCCTTGCGAAGAGGCCCTCGAACGAAGGGACTCTGCAATGCTCGGCCTCACCGCTCGCCCCCACGGATCCAGGATCTCCACCCTCGGCCTGGCGCTCGGCCTGCTGCTCGCCCCGGCCACGCCCTCGCAGGCGGCCTTCGGGCTGCCCTCGATGAGTTCGATGGCCTCCGGGCTCTGGGACACCCTCTCGAACCGGGACACCTGGATCACCCTGGGTGGAGCTGCGGCCGGCGCCCTGGCCGGGGCGGCCCTGCTGCCCGCCACTTCCTCGGTGATCGGCGGTGCCGCCGCCTACAGCGCCCTGGCCGGACTGGGCGGCCTCGCCACCCGCCTGATCGGCGACTGGCTGGGGTTCACCAACAAGCCTCTCTTCGGCGGCAAGAGCCCCGAGCCGCCCCCGGCCCGCACCCGTCCGGCGCTCCCCACCTACGCTCGCCCCCCGCTCCAGATCACGCCCCCGACTCCGGTCCGCACCGCCGGGACCGGGTTCGGGACGGGACCCGACCTCTTCGGCCAGGGCCCGGTCACCAGCGTCGGCGGCGACCTGGCGGTGCCCGCGGATCCCGGGCTGGCGGCCAAGCCGGTGGCGGCTCCCGCCGGGGACACCATCCAGACCGCCTCCACCGTGACCCCGGGGACATGCAGCGTGATGAACGCCCTGGGCGACCTCGGCAAGCTCTTCGAGAATCGCTTCGGCTCCCACCCGTCCTCGTCGTCTCCTGCCGGCGACGTCCACCGGCCCACCCCGATCGTGGTGGTGCTGGTGCCCGACGCCGGGATCCTCGGCCTCGACTGAAGTCCCGTTCGTTCGTTCTCCCCGAGGCCCGGCCGGTGTCCGCACCGGCCGGGCCTCGTCGCGTCCGGGGGGACGGGCCTCGGACCTGGGCGTGGGGCGTGGGCCTTGGCGTAGGCGTAGGCGTGCGCGTGGGCGTGGGCGTGGGCGTGGGGCGAGGGGCGGGAGCCGTGGGGCGGCAGGCGCCGGGCGTGGAGGCCGGACGCGGGACTTCCCAACGAGACGATCGAGTGCGTGTCGGGGAGAGGAAGGCCTACGGGAGCAGGCGGTCCCGGGCGAAGGCCAGGGCGGCGCCGAGCTGCAGCGCAGCCCGAGCCAGGGGGCCGACCCAGCGGGCCAGCGACCCGAGGACCCCGACGGGAGCCGGGGAGGAGACCCGCCGCGGCAGGGTGGCTGCTTGCGGCTGGACGGGCCGCCGGGCGCCGGTGCCGGCGGTACCGACGGGAGCCGGAGGGGTCGACGGGACCTCGATCCGCACCGCCGGGACGGCCACCGAGGAGAGAGCCTCGCGGCCCATCCCCAGGAGCTCCCGGATCCGGGCCGTGCCGGTGGGCCGGACGGAGGGATCGAGCTGGAGCACGGCAGTGAGGAGGCGGGCGATCCCGCTGTCGGGATCGAGCTTCCGGAAGCGGGGAGCGATCGCCAGCCCGCGACGGGCGGCCAGGGCCAGCCGCTGGTGGTGGAAGGGCAGCCGGCGCTCCATCAGGGCGTAGAAGGTGACGCCCCAGGAGTACCAGTCCGCCGCCGGTCCCGGCCGCTGGTAGGCCAGGATCTCGGGGGCCACGTAGCCCATGGTCCCGACCACCTTGGCGGTGCGGGTGAGCAGCGGGAGATCGCCGTGGTAGGCGAGCCCGAAGTCGACGAGCACTGCCCGCCCGTTGGCGGCCAGCACGATGTTCCCGAGCTTCACGTCGCGATGGACGAAGCCCTGGGCGTGGACCTCCTCGAGCGCCTCGGCGACCTGGAGCATCACACCCACCGGGTCGGCGACCTCGCCGGCCTCCGAGAGCGGGACCCCCGGCACGTACTCCTCGGCCAGATAGGGTCCCTCCTCGGTCTCTCCGTAGCAATAGACGGTGGGAAGGCTGCGGTGCTTGAGCACGGCCAGGCCGGCGGCCTCCCGGAGGAAGCGCTCCCGGGCCACGGGATCGGCTCCCTGGAGCAGGAGCTTGATCGCCACCTTGCGCCCGAGCACCAGGTCCTCGGCCAGGAACACCGCGCCGAAGCCACCGGCCCCCAGCAGCTTCTCGGGGCGGAACCGGGTCGCCAGCGACCGGGGGAAGCGCACCCGGGAAGGCCGCCGGCCCCCGGTTCCCCGGCCCTTGGCCTTGGCCGCACCCGGGTCGGAACCAGGGGCCGAAGCCCGGGAGGAGGGAGCAGGTGCGGGAGGCGAGGTGTGTCCGGGAACCATACGCCGATCGAAGCAACACCCATGCCAGGCCGTTCCGCGGACCCGGGTGAGACGCCGGAGGCCACACGGGCGCAGCCAGAGCGCCCCTGGCTCCGCCAGGGGAAGCAGCGAGGCGTAGCCCGTCGCTAGCGAGCCACTTGCGGGCGAGCTGCAGGCTCAAGGGGTGCGCGGGCCGCCTTCCCCTGCTCGCCCTTGGGGTTCGAGCCGATTCCTGCTTCAGTCGCGACCGAAGCAGGGAGGAACCGGACCGGGATGCGCGCCGCCTCGACCACCACCATCGTCCGGAGCGAGGACGGCACCCGGATCCGTTTCCGGAGGCTGCTCCTGGTCGTGGAGGAAGGCCCTGACCGGGGTCGGGAGTACGACCTCGAAGGCGGCGAGGTGCTGCTGGGGCGGGGCGAGACCGCGGCCGTCCGGCTGGGCGACGCGGCGGTGTCCCGGGAGCACTGCCGGATCCGGCTCGACACCGAGGGGATCCGGGTCGTCGACCTGGGCAGCCGGAGCGGGACCCGGATCGACGGCACCCGGGTCGAGTCGGCACCACTGGAGCCCGGGAGCCGCCTGGAGGTGGGCTCCACGGTGCTCCGCCTCAAGGCCATGGAGAGCGACCTCCGGGTGGCCCGCCACGAACTCGAGGAGTTCGAGGGCCTGTGCGGGGCCTCCCCGGCGATGCGGGAGCTCTTCGGCCTGGCCGCCAGCGTGGCGCCGCTCAGGTTGCCGGTGCTGATCCGGGGCGAGACCGGGACCGGCAAGGAAGGCCTCGCCAAGGCGCTCCACAGCCGGGGCGAGCGGCCCGAAGGGCCGTTCGTGGTGGTCGATTGCACCCTGCTCGGCGATCCGGTCCACGCCCGCAGCGAGCTCTTCGGACACGAAGCGGGGGCCTTCACCGGAGCCCAGAAGGCGCGACCGGGGGCCTTCGCCCGGGCCCACCGGGGCACCCTCTTCCTCGACGAGATCGGGGAACTGCCGCTGGAGATCCAGGCGCAGCTGCTCCGGGTCCTCCAGGAGGGCGAGATCCGCCCCCTGGGAGGCGGCGATCCGACCCGGGTCCAGGTGCGCCTGGTGAGCGCCACCCACCGTGACCTGGAGTCCGCCGCCGTGGCCGGGAAATTCCGCTCCGACCTCTATTTCCGACTGGCCGGGATCACCCTGGAGGTGCCCCCGCTCCGGGACCGGGGGCGGGACGCAGTGCTCCTGGCGAGGCGCTTCCTGCCTCCCGGGACGCGGCTTTCGGACGAGGCAGAGGCCGCGGTGCTGGCCCATCGCTGGCCCGGAAACGTGCGAGAGCTCGGGTTCGTGATGGAGCGGGCCGCCGCCCTCTCCCGGGCCGGGGTCCTGACCGCCGCCGA
Organism: uncultured bacterium; assembly: GCA_964403795.1. Lineage (GTDB taxonomy): Bacteria > Muiribacteriota > UBA6191 > CAZXTJ01 > CAYOHP01 > CAYOHP01. The sequence goes on from CAYOHP010000116.1 coordinate 4,970, forward strand.
CCTGAAGCTCTCCCCGGGACGGGGACCGGGGGCGGCGGCGGCGGCCCGGGATCCGCTCGAGACCGGTCCCATCCCGATCCCCGGTGGTGCCAGGCCCACGGGCACGCCCGGCGGGCTCCCCGGCCCCGACGACAGCGCCCGGATGGCGCCGCTCAGCCTCAAGGCCAAGGTGGCGCGCCTCGATGCCGCCACCGTGCTGGCGGCCCTGGAGAAGGCCGGCGGCAACCGCAAGGAGGCCGCCCGCCTGCTCGGGGTCAGCCGCGGCACCCTCTACCGGAAGCTCGCCGAGTTCGGCCTGGAAGGCTGAACCGGCCTCTCCGGTCCGGGCCGCCGGGACCCGGCTCCGGCCTCTCGATTCCGGGTGTTCTCCATGTTCACGATGTGCAGGCTCTCACCCCGATGGTGCACATCGAGAGCAGGCAGGGATGGGCCCGAGGCCCGACCTCCACGCCGGACCCGGCCTCGCCGGAGCGGTCCGGGCCCCCGGGAGGACCTGGCACGAGTCGTGGTTCTTCCCGGGGCGGAGGTCCCGCCCGATGCTCACCCTCGCCACCCGCTCCCGTTTCGCTCTCTCCGCCCTCGCGCTGTGCCTGGCCGGGACCCTCCCCGGATCCGCCCCTGCCCAGTTCCTGGGGATGGACGGGCCGGATGCCTTCCCGGGTCCCGGAGCCGCGGCCGCCCGGGCTTCGCAGGCGGGAGTCCTCTCGCCGGCTTCGGCCGCGCCGCTCGCCGACCGGACCCGGGAACTCGCCGACAGCCTCCCCGGGCAGCTCCACCTCCAGGGACTGGTCGACCTGACCTCGCTGCTCCGGGACTTCCCCACCCTGGCCCGGGAGGGCTTCCTGGCCGGGAAGATGGACGAGCTCACCAGCCGGGGCTTCCCCGATCCCCGCACCGACCTCGAGGGTCTGGCGCTCGGCGCCATGTTCGACGATGCCGGGGTGAGCGAGGCCATGGCGCTCGGGGTGGGCCGGGGCAAGGTGGTGCCGCTGGTCCGCCAGGTGGCCGCCTCCCGCGGGATCCCGCTGACCGAGGAATCGATCGAAGGCATTCCCTTCGTGCGCGGCGAGATCAACGGCAAGACCTCGCAGTTCGCCGACCTGGCCCCGGGGATCGCCTTCGTGGCCTACGACTCCTGGAACGAGTACCGCCTGGCCCCGCTCACCATGGCGACCCTGCGCGGCCAGAACGAGTCCTTCTTCCACCGCCACCAGCGCCGCCTGGAACCGGGGACCTACCTGACCGCGAGGCTCTCGCTCGACGAGACCACCCGCGACACCATCGCCAACACCTCGGTCGCCCACCTGGCCCACATCCCGCAGGCCTCGCTCGATCTGGTGAGGGAAGGCAACCGGATCCGGGTCGAGGTGCTGGCCACCGCCACCGGCAGCATCAAGGCGAGCCTCGCCGCGGTACTGCTCGAGCGCATGCTCGGGAACCTCGCCTCCCAGTACGCCTCGATCCCCGCGGTCTCCCGCCTGCTCGGCGCCACCAAGGTCGAGCGCGACGGGGCCACCCTGCGGATCCGGGCCGAGGCGGAGGCCGGCGAGTTCCAGGCCGGCGCCCAGGCCGTCGAGAAGCTGGTGGTCGAGATGTTCCGGGAGCGGCACCCCGGCACCGCCGACTGAGAGCCTGAGGCCGACGCCTGGGTCCGATGTTACGCTCGGCCTCGAGGGGCGGGCGTGGCGGAAGAGCGGTCGGGGCTCTCGGTACCTGAGGACCTGGTGCCCGCTTCCCTGCTCGGCGACCTCGTGCCCGGCGAGGTCCTGGGCCGGGGCGGGTACGGGATCGTCTTCCGCGCCTTCCAGAAGTCCCTGGACCGCGAGGTCGTCGTCAAGGTGGCGCGGCTGGCCTCCCAGCACGACCCGGCGGTGATCGTCCGGGTCCGGCGCGAGGCGGAGGTGCTGATGCGCCTCCGCCATCCCAACGTCTGCTCCCTGCTCGACTTCGGTTTCAGCGAGGAGCACGCCTGGTTCCTCTTCCCCCTGGTGGGGACCGAGGACCTCGCCAAGGTGATCGACCGCCAGGAACAGGAACGCCGTCCCCCCGACCTCGAGGCCGGCACCCGGTGGCTGCGCCAGTGCCTGGAGGCACTCGGCGCCATCCACGCCACCGGCAACGTGCATCGCGACCTGAAGCCCGCCAACCTGGTGCTGACCGCGGCCGGCGATCTCCAGGTCATCGACCTCGGCCTGGTCCGGGGGATCCGTACCGGCCGGGGTCCCACCCGCAGCGGGGCAGTGGTGGGATCGCCGGGCTACATGGCCCCCGAGCAGATGAACGGCGAGCCTCCCGACCCCCGCGACGACCTCTACTCGGCGGGGGTGGTCTTCTACGAGTTCTTCTCCGGCGAGAATCCCTTCGCCGGGACGAGCTTCCTGCACACCTCGGAACTCCACTTCTTCGTCCGGCCGCGGAGCCTCTCCCAGCGCTTCCCCGGGTTCCCGGCCCGGCTCTCCGACACCATCGACCGGCTCCTCGGGAAGACCCGGGAGGGGCGTCCCGCCTGCGCCGAGGAGGCCCTCGACTACCTGCGCGGCAGGGTGCCCGGGGCAGTCCTCGATCCCGATTCGGAGGCCGTCCGCCGCTCGGCCCAGGCGCCCACCGCGGCGGTCGGGGCCCAACGCCGGGCCCGGGCCCGGCTGCTCGGGGCCTCGCTGCTGGCGACCCTGGTGGTACTGGCCGGCGGGCTCGCCCTGGCCGCCACCTTGGCGAGGCGTCCCGGATCGGGCGAGCCGGGCGGAGGATCCACCTCGCGAGCCTCGCTCCACGCGGGCAGCGCGGGGGGTGCAACGGTTCCAGGGGCCGGGGACGAAGCGAGCCCGGGCGGTCCGGGGAACGAGCTGGCCCGGGACCTCCGTCGCGGCTTCGACCAGGCGATCGAGTCCTGGTGGGATGCGGAGGGACGGCGCCGGGAAGAGCACTCCGTCCACCGGTTCCCGGACGCCCTGGCGCTCTTCGGGGTAGCGATCCTCGACACCATCCCGGCCGAGGCCGCGGTCTTCGCCCGCATGGCCGACGGCGAGACCGTACAGACCATGACCCCCGAGATCCAGGCGGCCCTCCGGGACCATGACCGCGCCTACCAGGAACTGGGCTACCCGCCCCCCTTCCGCCCCTTCCTCGACGCCCGTCCCCGTCCCTTCGAGGGCAGCATCCCGGCGGAACTCCGGGCCCTGGGACCGCTGCTCTCGATCGAGCGGTTCCGACCCCCTCCTCCCGGGGACCCCTCGGCCGGTTGGTGGCAGGCCGCCCTGGACCTGCTGGCGGAAGGTACCCGTCTGCGGACCGATGTGGAGACCCGCTACCGGGAGGGGAAGCTCGGCCTGGGACCCGAGCTCCACCATTCGCAGAAGGTGGCGGTACTCACCGGCCAGCCGTCCGAGAGCCTGGACGTGCTCCTGGGGAGCCTGCGGGTCTCCCCCCAGGGTCGCGACCGGCTCGCCGAGATCACCGGGGTGGGCCGGGAGATCTGCCGCGACTTCACGGTGGCCGCGCTCCGCCTGCTCGAGTTCCCGGAGTCCGACGCGACCGAGGACCTGCTGGCGGTCCTGGTCCTCGGCTTCGTCCACCTCGACGGGTTCCTCATGGGATCCATGCTCTCGGCGAGCCCGATCCGCCTCTTCGGGCGGCCGGCAGGGACGCCCGCCGCGCGCCGATTCCAGACCGAGGCGATCGCCGACCTGGAGCTGCTCCGGGGCTTCGCCCCGACCTCAGGGCTGCGCAGCCTCGACCTCGGCATGGACTGATCCCGCAGGTCGCCGGGGACTACTGCCCGAACATCCCGGACCCGGAGGTCGGTACCGCGGCGGCGGCCCGGACCCGGGCGCTGCGATCCTGGACGTGGGGCCATCGCCCCTCCACCAGGGCGGCCACCTCGGCGTCCGATCCCACGGCCCGCTCCCCCGTCCGCGCCCACTTCCCGACGATCTCGCGGGCGGGAGCCGCCAGGGCCGGATCGGCACCCACCAGGGCTCCGAAGAATGTGTAGAGGGTGCGGCACTGGGTCCCCGACGTTGCCACAAAGGCCGTCCGGACCTTGGCGAGGCCACCGGGGAGTCGGGTGAGATCGTGGAGGACGTTGGCCACGAAGCACTCGTTGGCGACGAAGTCCATGAGGGCGAGGGACTCCGGGGGGATCTTCCGGTAGCCGACCCCGCCCGCACCGTCGATCGAGGGGACCACCGTCTCCTCGACCAGGTCGACCAGCGGGACCTTGCCGAGGTAACCCTCGGCGATCTTGGGGGAGTCGGGGGCGTAGAGCAGCTCCTGGAGGTTCCCCCAACCCTCGGAGAAGGCCCCGGAAGGCGAGATCACCTCCTCGAGGAGATGGGTGTCATCGCTGCCGTAGCCGGTCCGATGGCAGCGGGAGTCGTCTCCCAGGTGTCCCGCCTCATGGAGCAGGGCAGCGGCCAGGCCGGCCTTGGACCTCGAGCCCATCCCGTACTCGCCCAGGGTGATCCAGCGTCCGTCCTCCTTCAACACCGCCCGTGGCCAGAGCGGTGGCCGGACACTGGCGTCGTCGTCGATGGTGAGATAGATCTTGAGTTCCTTGACCGTACCGGTGGAAGCCGCCTTGCGCAGCTTCGCCTGGTACTCGGGATCGAAGAAGTGGCGGAGCACCAGTGCCGAATTGGTGTCCGTCCAGGCCGCGCCGAACCAGGACGCCAGGTAGTCCTCGGCCGGCTCGTGATGCTTGGGATGGGGATGGAAGCGGACCGGTCGGGTGGATTGCCGCTGGAGCATCAGATAGAACCTGGGCAGTTCCGCCTCCGGGATTTCCTGGGCCTGGAGGGCCGCTGTCGCCAGGACCAGAACGAAGAGTCCCCGTGCCGCCGCCGACCGCCGAGCCATCGGACCTCCCGGAGATGCCTACCCAAGGTAGCCCGCATGGGTTGCCGGGCCGGCACGGTCCGTGTTAGAAATGCCCTCCCGGCCCGATCCGGCCGGTTCCAGGAACGAGGAGCTCCGAGATGGCGAAGGTCTGCTACTTCACGGGACGCAGCCGCGGCCGGGGCATGAAGGTCTCCCACTCGCATCGCCGCTCGCCGCGCGTGCTCAGGGCCAACCTGCAGCGCCGCCGCGTGGTGATCAACGGGCGGCCCCAGCACATCTGGGTGTCCACCCGGGCCATCAAGGCCGGGAAGCTGACGCCCTACCTGCGGGCCTGAGTCCGCATCCGTCTGCGAGACCGCCCGTCGGCTACCGGGGGTAGCGACGGGCGGTTCGTCGCGTCGGCAGGCCGACACCAGCGCATCCGGACCTGCCCTTGGTTCGTCGCCGAGCTTCCTCGGCCTGCTCGCGGGCTCCTACCCCTCCAGCCGGCGTCGCTCGTCCCGGGGACGCGCCAAAGCCCGGGCCTCGCTGGGAGAGCCCGGACTCGGAATCAGAGGCGCATGCCCGTCGGCATGCAGGAGGGGTCGGACCCCACCGCGTCAGCGGACCTTCTTCTCCTTGAAGGGCACCCGCTTGCGGACGACCGGATCGTACTTGTTCAGCTCGAGTCGGTCGGCGGTGTTCCGCTTGTTCTTGGTCGTCGTGTAGTAGAAACCGGTGCCGGCCGTGGATTCGAGCTTGATGATCTCGACGGCGCCCTTCTTGGCCATGATTCCTCGTTTCCTCCTGCGATGGGGACGTAAGGATGGACCATCCCCCCTTCATTTGCAAGGCGGGTACCCGCTCGGCCACCCTTGGCCCTGTCGGACCGGAGCTGGGTTACTTTCTGCAGGCAGCCAGGAACCCGGGGGAGAATCGGAGACGAGGCGGTGCGCACGGGACCCTACGCCCTGCCCCAACCGCTGTGGAACTGGATCTCCCCCATCCTCATGGATCCCGAGGTGGGGGGGGCGGCAGAGCTCTGCATCGACCTCGACACGCCCCCCGACGTCCCGTCGATCGCCCAGCTCCTGAAGGAGAGTCCGGACCATCGGCTCTCGGCCCTGCTGCTCCTCAAGCTCTCGACCGTCTCCCACGCCAAGATCCTCCAGGTCCTGACCCGCTTCCGCTCCCACACCGACCCCAACCTGCGCTGGACGGCCATCGAGGCCCTGGCCCGGCTCTCTCTCCCGGAAGCCATCGAGACCCTGGTCGGGTGCCTCCAGGACGGGGATCCGACGGTCCAGGCAGCGGTGATCGAGGCCCTGAAGGACCACCCCCAGGAGAAGATCGGCGAGGTCCTCTCCACCTGGCTGGCATCGCCGGATCCCAAGCTCCGGGAGATCGGTGCCGATGCCCTGGTCCGGGTGGCACCACCGGGGTGGGTCTCGCGGCTCGTCGGCCTGCTCGGGGACTCCAATGCCCAGGTCCAACGCCTCTCCTTGGAGCTGCTGCGGGAGCACGGCGATGCCTCGGCCCTCGCCCCGCTCCGAACCCTCGCCCCCAAGCTGGCGGGAACGCCGCTGGCCGGGGAGCTCGCCCTCACCCTCCAGGAGCTGGAAGCCTCGGCCGGCAACGCGGCCGGCTCCGGTTCCTCCCCGACTCCATCGCCAGGGAAGGGAGCGACCCCGGAACCCGCCCCCGCCGAGGACGAGGATCCCTTCGCCGCCATCGAGCGGATGAAGCGGTCGCTGGCCGCCAAGCAGCAGGAGATCCTGGCCGAGAAGGCCCACCAGGAGGCCTCCCCCGGACCCGATGCCGGTGCGGCCCCCCCGCCACCGCTGGGCGAGGCCGGACTCGACGCCTTCGACCTGGCCTCCGACTTCCACCTGGAGCCCGCCCCACCCGCCAAGGCTCCGCCCGGCAAGGCGGCGCCCTCGCCCTCCCCCGCCGCGACACCATCGGTCGGGTCCAAGGCTGCCCCCGCCGGGGACGCGACCGCCGCCACGCCGGCCAAGGCCTCGGCTCCGACCCCCGCCTCGGCCAAGGCCCCGGCTCCGGCTCCGACCCCGCCCCCGCCCAAGGTCCCTGCCTCCGCCAAGGCCCAGACTACGGGCGGGGCCCACCCCGCACCTCCGACCTCGGCCGGTCCCCCTCCCGGCCCGACCTCGGTTTCCCCTTCGATCGAGGTCGCCCCGGTGACCATGTCCGAGATGTTCCCCGAGCTCGCGGTACTCGACCTGGGACGGGCCGGCCCCGAGCTGGGGACCCTACCGCCCCAGCGAGGCGCTCCCCGGCCCGGGGGGACCCCGGCCGACCTCCTCGACCTCGCCATCGAGGCACCCATCTCGGCCCCGCCGAAGACCGCCGCCGTCTCTTTCACCCAGCCTCCCGGAGGTGCGCCTCGCGAGTGGCTGGGCACCCTGCTCCGGGAGCTGGTGCACCGCAACGGTTCCGACCTCCACCTGCAAGGGGGCAGCCCTCCCCGGGCCAGGATCGACGGCGTCCTGGTCGACCTCGGCACCACACCGGTGGAGCCCAACCGCCTGCCTGCGGTGCTGGCCGACCTGGGAGGCGAGCGCTACGCCCGCTTCACCGAGACCGGTGACATGGAACTCGCATGGAGCCTCAAGGACGTGGGGCGCTTCCGGTGTTCCTTCCTGATGGCCTCCGGGCATCCGGCCGTGAGTTTCCGGCTGGTCCCCACCCGGGTGCCCCGGCTCCCCGACCTGGGCGTGCCCGACGTGGTGACCGATCTCCTGCTGCGCCCTTCGGGCCTGGTCCTGGTCACCGGTCCGGCGGCCTCCGGGAAGTCCACCGTGCTCTCGGCCATGATCGAGTTCGTCAACGAGAACCAACGTGGCCATGTGCTCGCCCTCGAGGACCCGGTCGAATACCTGCACACCGACCGGGTTGCCGCCATCTCGCAGCGCGAGGTCGGCGCCGACGTCCCGGACTGGACCCAGGCGCTGGCCTCGGCCGAGCGTCAGGATGCCGACGTCGTGACCATGGTCGACGCCGCCTCCCCGGAACGGATCCAGAGCGCCATCCGGCTCGCCGGAGCGGGACGCCTGGTGCTGGCCGGCCTGGACGCGGTGAACGCCGAATCGTCGGTGGAGATCCTCTCCGGCATGTTCAGCCCCGAGGAGCGGCCGCGGATCCGCAGTGCCCTGGCCAGCGTGCTGCTGGGAATCCTCTCCCGCGCCCTCCTGCCCCGGACCGGGGGCGGGCGGGTCGCCGCCCACGAGGTGCTGATCGGCACCCGGGAGGTCCGCGACCGGCTCCGCAAGGTGGGCGCCAGCGGACTCCGGCGACTCATGGACCAGGGAGCGGCGCTGGGCATGCGGACCCTGGAGAGCTCCCTCAAGGGCCTGGTGCAACAGGGTGCGATCACCCTGGAGGAAGCCGCCCTCCGGGCCGCAGTTCCCCAGGAACTGCGCTCGACCTCGCCGACGCCCCCGCCCAAGGGAGCCCACGGATGAAGCGGCTCGAACCCGCCCTCGACCGGCTGGACGCCCTCTCCGGGAGCGACCTGCACTACAAGGCGAACGTCCCGGTCTACATCCGGGTGGGCGGGGAGCTGCGCCGCCAGGACGACCTGCCCCGGCCCGACGACGAGGAGCTGCGCAGCGTCCTCCAGACGGTGCTCGACCATCGGGCCGATGCCCGCCTGCGCCACCACCAGGACGTGGTCTCCACCTGGACCCGACCCGACGGGCGTCGCTACCGGGTCTCCACCCTCTTCCAGCGGGGCTCCCCGGGCCTGGTGCTGCGTCGCTTGCCTTCCCAGGCCCCCTTGGCGGACGAGCTGGGCCTCGGGGAGATCGTGCGCAGCTTCGTGAAGCTCCGGCGCGGGTTGGTGATCCTGGCCGGCCCCACCCGGTCGGGCAAGACCACCACCATGGCGAGCCTGGTCCGGGAGTACGCCGAGCGTAGTCCGCTCCGGGTCGTGACCGTGGAAGACCCGGTCGAGTACCGGATCCCCAGCGGGTCCGGACTGGTGAGCCAGCGACAGGTCGGGAGCGACACCGAGACCTTCGCCACCGGGATCGAGTCGGCCCGTCGCCTCGATCCGGATGTGGTGATGCTGGGCGAGCTCCCCGATGCCGAGGCCGCCTTCAAGGTGCTCTCGCTGGCCTCGAGCGGGCCCCTGGTCTACCTGGTGGTGGCGGCCTCCTCGCTCACCCGGGCCCTGGAGCAGATCGTCGAGATCTTCCCGAGCTCGCGCCACGAGGCGGTCCTGGCCCGGATCTCGATCGCGCTGCGCGCCGGGCTCTGCCAGACCCTGCTGCCCCGCGCCGACGGCAAGGGTCGGGTCCCGGCCCTCGAGCTCATGGTCCCCGACGCCGAGATCCGCCAGCGGGTGAAGTCGGGCGCCTTCGACGGGATCGAGGACCTGCTGGAGCGCATGAAGGGCTGCCTCGGATTCCGCGGTTCGGCCGAGCGGCTGGTCCAGCAGGGACTGGTGACCAAGGACGAGGTGGCCCGGCACCTGCCCCCCGGGAGTTCCGGCCCGGCAACCTGAACTGCCGCCACAGCCAAGGCCGCAGCCGCAGCCGGCTCCGGGGAGACCGGACCCGGAACGGATCCCGCAAGGCGGGGGGAAGGACCACGATGGCCGACACCAAGGACGGGAAGCCGGAGCCCAGGATTGCGGGCACGACCCCCACCATCATGGATCTGGAGGCAGGCGTCCGGCACGCCTGGTGCGCCTGTGGCCTCTCGGCGCGCCAGCCGATGTGCGACGGCTCGCACCGGGGCACCGCTTTCACACCCGTGAAGTTCACGCTCCCCGAACCGGCCCGCCGGGCCCTCTGCAACTGCAAGCGCACCGCCGGCCCGCCGTGGTGCGACGGGAGCCACTCGCGGCTAGCCCCAGCAGGCGGCTCCGGCGGCTGATCCCCGATCAGCCGCCTTCGCCCCCGGCTTCCGGTACCTTCCAGCGCTCCTGGAGTGCGGCGGTCTGCTTCTTCGAGAGCCCGCCCGCGAAGTCCATGGCAGCGAGCAGGCGGTCCCGCACCAGGTCGCGCCCTAGGAGGTGGATCGACTCGTAGAGCGGAGGGCCGACCGTCCGTCCCATGAGCGCCGCGAACCCGATGCGGGTCACGTCCCGGATCTTCCAGTCCCAGAACCCCGCCACCTTCAGGAGCGCCGCCTCCACCCCGGGAACGGTCCACTCCTCGCCCTCGTCGAGGGCCCAGATCATGGTCTGGGCCACCGGCGGCACCTCGGCGAGGGTCCGTCCCTTGGGCACCAGGTCCGCCTCCGCGAGCGGCACGTTCCGGGCGTACAGGAAGTGCACCACCGGGAAGAGATCGCCCAGCGTCTCCATGCGGCTCTTCATCAAGGGGAGCACCCGCGCCAGGAACTCCGGGTTGAACCGCCACTCGACCAGCCGGCGCAGGAGCTCGGCCTCCGAGAGGTCCTCCCGGACGTAGCGTCCGTTCAGGTCGAGCAGCTTGGTGCGGTCGAAGACCGAACCGCCCAGGCTCACCCGGCCCAGCTCGAAGTCGGAGACGAAAGCCGCGAAGTCGTACTTCTCCTCGCCGCCCGGCCGCGAGTAGCTCATCTGGCAGAGGTAGTTGGAGAGGGCCTCGGGCAGGAACCCTGCCTCCCGGTAGTAGGTGATCGAGGTCGGGTTCCGGCGCTTGGACAGCTTGGTGCCGTCCGGGTTCAAGAGCAGCGGCATGTGGTACCACTCGGGCACCGGCCACCCGAACGCCTGGTAGAGCAGCACATGCTTGGGCGCCGAATTCAGCCACTCCTCTCCCCGGATCACATGGGTGATCCCCATGGCCCGGTCGTCGACTACGTTGGCCAGGTGGTAGGTCGGGAGCCCGTCCGATTTCATGAGTACCTGGTCGTCGATCAGCGAGAGCTCGAACTCGACCTTGCCCCGGAGCCGGTCGTCGACCACCACCTTGCCCTCGTTGGGGACCTTCAGGCGCACCGTGAACGGGAGCCCGTCGGCGAGCCTCCCCTCGGCCTCCTGGGCCGAGAGCCGGCGGCAGCGCTGGTCGTAGCGCGACGGCTGCTTGAACTTCTTCTGTTCGGCCCGCATGGCATCGAGGTCGGCGGCGGTGCAGAAGCACCGGTAGGCCTGGCCGGAACGCAGCAGGATCTCGGCGTGCTCCCGGTAGAGATCGCTGCGCTCGCTCTGCCGGTACGGCGCGTGCGGCCCGCCGACATCGGGACCCTCGTCCCACTCGAGGCCGGCCCAGCGCAGGCTCTCGAGGATCTGGGTCTCGTAGATCCGCCGCGATCGGGTCTGGTCGGTGTCCTCGATGCGGAGCAGGAACTGCCCCCCGTGCTTGCGGGCGAAGGCACGATTGAACAGCCCCATGTAGAGGGTGCCCACGTGGGGGCTTCCGGTGGGCGAGGGAGCGATACGGGTGCGGACCACGACGGGACTCTCCTTCGGGCCTCCCATCTTGACGAGCCGGACCCTCGGGCCGCAAGGCGTGTGCGACCATGGACCCCGTGAGACGCCTGTTCCGGGGCCTGCGGCGGCTCCTGTTCCCATCCCGGAAGGGCCGCGCCTCTGTCCTGTTGGGGGCTCCCCTGGCCCTCGCTCCCCTGGGCGCCAACGGCGAGCCCGACCGCTCCCTGGAAGCGATCCTGTGGACCGACGTGCGGGATCGCTTCCCGGGGCTGGAGCCGCTCTCGCTCGAGACCCTGGGTCTGGCCGACGGGCTCCTCACGCTCCGGTTGACAGGGTGGGAAGGTGGCGACCGCGCCCCCGAATGGGTCGAGGTGATCCTGGAGGCCGGTTCCCGCGCCCCCGGCTGGCGGGTGCTCCGGCATCGAACCCGGTCCCGCGTCCCGCTCGCGCCCGGAACCCTGCGCGACGCCGACGTGCGGGCCGCCGTCACCCCGGTTCCGGCGGTGCCGGTCCTCGACGAGGCCACCTCGCAGCGATGGTGGTCCCGTCCCGTGGACGAGGTGCGAACCCTCCTGGGCGGCGCCACCGCCGAAGCGATCCGCGCCCTCGACACCGCCTACCGGGAGCAGGACGGATCGCGGCTCCCGGCTCCCCTCTCCCCCGACCTGCGGGCCCGGGAGGCCTTCCACCTCTCCCGCTACTCGATCGAGGGCCGGCGTCGCATCCGCCGGATCGGAGCCCTCGCCTGCCAGCCGGTCGGGGCCTCCGCCGGTGCCTCCGGACCTCGGGCCGTGCTGGTGGTCCGGGTCGAGGCCGCGGACGCCACCCTCGAGTCCGGGCAGCCGGTACCCGAGGTCCTCGACGTCCCCAACCGGATCAGCTACGAGTGGTGGACCTGGGAACTGGGACCGGACGGACCGGTGGCGGTCGATCGGCTGGCTCCTGCCTTCCACCCGGTCTACCAGGCGCCTGCGGCGACCGCCGTCCGGGTCCACACGCCCGGGACCGAGGCCCTGCGCGAGATCGAGGACGCCCAGGCCTACCGGCTGGCGACCCGCAGCCAGGGTGCCGCGCTCGACCTGCTGGTGGCAGCTTCGCTGGAAGGGACCCCGGCCTCGCCCGGGTCCACCCTGGGGATCCATCTCCCTCCCGGAGTGACCCGGCGCATGCTGGAGGCCCATCCCCTCGACATCCGGAGCCTGGCCGGTCCTGCCCTGGATGCCGCGTCGAGTCCTCCGGCCCGCCTCCGGATGCGGATCGAGCGCATGTTCCGGGAGCTCGCCCTGGCCCGTTGCCGGGATCCGGGTGCGGCCGCCCGCCTGGGGTCCCTCTCCGCCTGCCTCGAACCTTCCCTGGTGGAGGCGCTGTCGGACGCGACCGGGCCGCTCAAGGGCGGGACCGACGCGCTCCTGGTGACGGCCGCGGCTCCCACCCGGGTCCGGATCCGGAGCACCTGGACCGAGGGCGCAGAGGTCTGGGTCGAGTGCCTGGTGGACGGCATCGTGGAGGAGCTCGACCCGTCGGGACGGGCCCGTCTCCTGGGAGTCCGGGATCGCCTGCTCCTGGCCGGGCCCGGCGAGGAGCCGCCCCGGCTGCGATGGATCCAGCGGGACCGGGAGGCACCCCTCGACGCCGAGGTGTTCTGGCGGGATCCCGGCCGGGCGACGGTTCCGGATCTCCCCGGCACCTCTCCGGCCGAGGCGGACGACCTGGTCGAACTCCATCGGCGGGTCCTCGAAGCCCTCGCCCTGGGCAGGCCCGCGGAGCTCGGAACGCGCCTCTCATGGTCCATGGCGGAGGCGGCGGAGCTGGCCTCGCGACGAAGCCGCGCCCTCTGCCACCGGGTCGAGCTGGGTGCCGCCGGGAAGGTCTCGGTCCGGGAACTCTCCCGCCGGGTCGAGGCCGGGATCGAGACCCTGAGGGTCGGATTCTCGGGACCGCTCGCCTACACGGTACGGGACGCCGCCGGCGAGCCGAGACACGGCAGCCTGGTGGCGGGGACGCCCCGGTACGAGGAGTGGGTGCTCGAGCGCAGCCTCTGCCGGTCCGAGTGGCGGATCGTGGAGCTCCCGTACTGAGGGGCGATCGGGACCCGGAAGTCGGTCAGTCCTGGTCCCCGAGGCCGCCGAGGTCCTCGGGCTCGGTGGGGATGGCATCCTCGTCGGCCGGATCGGGCTCCTCGACGACCGGCTCGGCGACGTCCTGCATCCGCATGGTGTCCTCGAAGAGGGTCTCGAGATCGATCCGGTCGAGGTCCGTCACCGGGAGCGCCGGCGGACCGATCCGGGGTGCCGGGGTGGGAGCCGAAGGGGTACCGGGAACCGGTGCCTTGACGGGAGCCGGAGTCGAGGCCGACTTCCGGGTCGGGACCGCCGGAGCGACCCTGCCCAGGTCCTCGAAGCCGGCCAGGGGCGAGGGCGACACGGTCGGGATCGACCGGGCCGGGGCGGCCTCGACCAGGGATCCGAGCAGGAGGAGGGCGACGGACAGCCAGCGATGCCGCACGGTGATCCCGCCTCCTTCCTGCCCGCCCCGGTGGGGGTCGAGGTGCCGCCAGGATAGGGAGCGCCGGCGAGGTGTCAATCGCCCGCCGAAGGATTTTCTCCGGGGGGGTTCCGGAGGTCCCGGACCCGCTCCAGGAGCCGGGGAAGCACGCTCCCGGCCTTCCCCACG
>CAYOHP010000116.1:18849-19511 GCA_964403795.1 uncultured bacterium
ACAAGGAGGTGGGCCCGGGGTTCACCTCGACGGTGAACCGTCCCTCCTGGCGGGCGTCGTGGAACGGTCGGGTGATGTAGGAAAACAGGCTCGAGGTCCCGATCGAGAGGTAGACGTCGAAGCCCTGGCGGAGCTCGCTCCGGAGCTCCCAGGTCTTCTCGAGCGGGAGGGGCTCCTCGAAGAGCACCACGTCGGGCCGCTCGACGCCTCCGCAGGCGGGGCAGCGGGGCGGGACCTCGGCGAGGTCGCGGTAGTCGGCGACTTCCCGTCGGCCGGGGCAGGCCAGGCACAGGAGCCGGTGGCAATCGCCATGCAGGTCGATCACCCGGGTGGAGCCGGCCTGGCGATGGAACCCGTCGACGTTCTGGGTCAGGACCACCACCTCGAGGAGATCCTCGAAGCCGGCCAGGGCCCGGTGGGCGTCGTTGGGTCGGCAGCCGGACACCGCCCGGCCGATCTCCGCCAGGTAGCGCCAGCACAGGATCGGATCGCGGGCGAGCGTGGGCCCCGAGAGGACCTCCTCGATGGGCATGCCGGCCTCTGTCTCCCGGTCCTGGTAGAGCCCGCCGAGGCCGCGATAGGTGGGCATCCCGCTCTCGGCGGAGACCCCGGCGCCGGTGACCGCCAGCATGCGACGGGCCCGTGCCAGTCGCAGGGCCACC
>CAYOHP010000117.1:0-19411 GCA_964403795.1 uncultured bacterium
GTGAGGCAAGCCCCGTTGACCGCTACCGAGTCCCCGGGCCCGATGCCTCCGGCACCGAAGGGATGCGAGAACCGCAAGCGCCGGCCCGGGCCCACCGACCGGGCCGAGACCAATGCACCCTGGGCCTCCACGATCCCGGTGAACATCGTCAGTCGGCTCCCCGGGCCGCGGCGGGCAGCCTTCCCTCGACCAGCAGATCGGCCCCGATCCGCTCCACCACCATGCCCTCGAGCCGGATCGCCCCGGAGAGTTCCGGGACCTCGAGGCCCCGGGTCAGCGGGTAGCCGGCCTCCCCGAGGAAGATGGGGGCCACGAACAGCATCACCCGGTCGACCAGCCCTGCGGCCAGGAGGGCGCCCGAGAGACCGGGTCCGGCCTCGACCAGGACCCGGGTCAGGCCCCGTCGCCCGCACTCCGAGAACACCGCCGCCAGGAAGCCCGGACCGTCCCCGGCGGGAAGCGCGAGGAACTCGGCTCCCGCGGCCTCGACCCGGGCCTGGAACCCGGGCCCGGCCGTCCGGCCGGCGAGGACCAGCGAACCCGGACCCAGGCAACGGGCCGAGCCGGGGATCCGGCCCCGACGATCCAGGATGATCCGGAAGGGCTGCCGGCCGTCGCTGGGCGGAGGGGTGCGGACCGTGAGCGAAGGATCGTCGACCAGTACGGTCCCGGACCCGGTGAGGACCGCGTCGGCGCGATCGCGGGCCCGGTGGACCCGACCCCGGGACTCGGGGCCGGTGATCCAGCGGCTCACCCCGCTGGCCGGGGCCAGCTGCCCGTCGAGGCTCATGGCGGCCTTGAGGATCACCTCGGGACGGCCCGCAACGACCCAGCTCCGGAACCCGGAGATCAGTTCGGCCGCCTCCGGCAGGTCGTGGACCACCACTACGATCCCGGCCTCCCGCAACCGGGCCGCACCCCGTCCCGCCACCTTGGGATTGGGATCGAGGCAACCGACTTCGACCCGGGCCAGGCCGGCGGCCAGGACCGCCTCGGCGCACGGGGGGGTGCGGCCGTGGTGGGAACATGGCTCCAGGGTCACGTACATGGTCGCGCCCCGGGCCCGCTCCCCGGCTTCACGGAGCGCGAAGATCTCGGCGTGGGGTTCGCCCGCCTTGGGATGCCAGCCCCGGCCGACCACCTCGCCCCCGGCCACCACCACGGCGCCCACAGGTGGGTTGGGAAAGGTCCGACCCAGGCCGCGGGCGGCCAGGGCCAGGGCCTCGGCCATGGGGGAGCCGCGCACCGCGGTTCAGCGCTTGCCCTGGCGCTGCTTCTTGTCCCGGATCACCCAGAACGGGCAGCGCACCGGACGGGTCCCCTGGGACCTGATCCTGAGGAAGCCCATGGTCTTGCGCACCGGGTCGACCACCAGGGCCACCATCCAGTAGAGGTTGAAGAAGTGCTCCTGGATGAAGACATCGTGGCCGGAGAGGAAGATCCCGAAGGTCGGGTGGGTGTGGTGCCAGCCCACCATGCGCTTGTCGGGGAAGGTCTTCTCCTGCTCCCGGGTCGCCTCCCCGAAGGTGTCGTGGGTGAAGGTGAAGCTGGCGTGCTGCGACTTGCCGTGCTTGGCGGGCAGGAACCCGTCGATCACCACGAACTCGGCGGGCTTACCGGGCTCCGCCTCCTCGTCCCGGTGGAACCCGCCGAGCAGCAGGCCCCCCACCTCGTGCTGGAGGTCGGTTGCCGAGAACTCGCGGATCTCCTCCAGGGTCGCCTCGGAGACGAAGATCATGAAGTCGGGATCGAGCTTGGCGCCGTTCTCGGGGTGCAGCGTCACCCGTCCCTTGAGGCCCGGGTCGCGCAGGGGCACCACGCCCTTGTCGGGCCCCTTGATCTCCATCCCGCCTTCGAACTGGATGTCCATGGCTACTCGTCCCCGATGTAGAAGACCGGCTCCTCCTCGGGCTCCTCGGGAGCGCTGTCCCCCAGGAAGACGATCCCGTCCTCCTCGAGCTTCTTCAGGGGATCGGGCCCCGGGGGCGCCGGCGGCGGCTTGCCCTCGAGCTCCGCCTTGCGGCGGGCGGCGACCAGGTCCTTCAAGCTGCGCTCGTCGAGCGGGAAATGGAACATGGTCTGCCGCTCGACCCAGCGTGCCGCCTTGTAGTTGTAGGGGCTCTTGGTGTCGAAGTTGGCGAACCGGATCATGTCCCAGAGCATTTCGCAGAGTTCGTCGAGGTTGAGGGAAGGAACCCAATTGGTGCCATAGCCCCCCAGGCAGACCTGGCCGAGCGCCGAGATGTTGGGATGGAAGATGGGGGTCTTCCACTTCAGGTCCGGCTTGTTGCGCGGGTAGGACGCCCCCAGGCGGATCTCGCACTGGTGGAACTCGCGGACCTTGACGTCCTCGGTGTCCTGGGGCTGGAAGAGCCCCTTTCCCTTGAAGGTCACGAGGTAGGTCTGGGGAGGCTTGTCGAAGCACTGGAAGTCCAGGACCGAGCTGTCGTCCTTGAGACGGAGCATCGCCTGGTAGTCGGTGCGAAGCCTCCGGTCGCGTGGGGATTCGTAGGCCATGGCGGATCAGAGCTCCCGGGCACCGGCCTCAGCGGCCGGCGACGATCTCGGGGTAGACGATCAGGTGGTCCCCGTCCTTGACGCCGGCATCCATGAGGGTCTGGTGCTCCAGCAACCGGCGGCCGCCCTCCTTGTGGTCCAGGCTGTAGCCCATCGGCGTCCCGTCCGGGGAGGTCACCGGGAGCTTCATCTGGGTGATGATGTTGGGAATGATCTTCTTGACCTGGACCTTCTCGGAGATCACCGCCTGGACCGACTTGGCGCCGGTCTGGTCCAGGAACGTCACCTTGATGCCCTTCTTCTCGTCAGCCACTCGGCCAACCTCCCGTGCTCTTCCTCGAAGGATCGGGACCCGTCCCGGGAGGGAGACCGGGATCCGGTCCCGCCCCGAGAGGGCCTGTGTTCACTGGCAAGGCGTAGCAACTCAAGCGATCGCCCCCAGAGCCCTTGACCGGTCCGCGCCCAGCAGCACGAACCGCATCTCGGATCCCCGGGAGACCCTCACGATGTCGTAGGCGGGAACGCCGAGCTCGGCCAGGGAACGCTCTTCGAGCCCTTCGCCCCGGCTCACGACGTTGCGGCTCTCGACCTGCAGGATCTCCCCCGAATCGGGATGCTTGGCATCCTCGAGCGAGAGGCGCCCCATGGGAACCGACAGGTCCCGGCGGTACCCGGTGGTGGGATCGTAGAGCCCGGTGACCAGATCGCGGTCCAGCTGCAGGACCGGGGTCGGGTCCCCCCGGTCCCAGCCCAGTGCCTCCCAGAACCTCTCCAGGGTGGCGTCCACCCCGAGGTCCAGGGTCTCGACCTCGTCGGGGTAGAAATCGTGGCTCAAGCAGTCGTCGCGGCGGGTGTAGCGGGTGGTGTAGAAGACGTTGGTCTCGCCCGAGAACACGTGGGCGACCCCCGAGGCCACCTCGTGACCATGCAGGATCTTGAGCGCCTCCTGGGTCTGGATCCCCGACATGATCGAAGCGATGGTCGGGGCGGTGGGTACCTTGCCGGCCTGGATGTCTTCGCGCTTGAGCAGCGGGCACGAGTACTTCAGGTTGATCAACCGGTAGTCGGTCTCGGTCATCCCGCACTCGTAGCAGGCGCTGTCGGGCGGGACGAAGGTCTTGACCACCCCGGAGATCTCCTGGATGCCCGCGTCCACCCAGGGCGTCCCCACCTTGCAGCAGGAACGGTTCACCCACAATCTGGCCTCGCGGTTGTCGAGACACCCCATCACCACGTCGGCGTCCCGGAAGATCCCCAGACCGAGATCGAGCATCACGTCGCCGGAGACGGGCTCGACCCGGACGTCGGGGTTGATCTCCCGCATGCGTTCGGCCGCCACCTCGACCTTGAGGCGTCCCCGGTCCGCCTGGCGGTACAGGATCGAGCGGGTGAGATTGGTGTCGTCGACCGAGTCGAAGTCGATCACCATGATCCGCCCGACCCCGAGCAGGGCCAGGTTCTTCAGGACCTCGTTGCCCAGGGCCCCGGCCCCCACCACCAGCACCCGGGCAGCCGCGAGCCGCTCCTGGCGCCACCAGGAGATGAGCCGGAAGCGGGCGTAGCGGTCTTCCTCGTCGATCAGGAGGGCGTCACTCATGCGAAATCGGCGGGACAGTACCAGGATCGGGGCGGCGATCCAAGAGACCCGGGAGCGGTTGCTCGACCCCATCCCGTTTGATACGCTCGCCGGGGAGGGAAACCACCGCCATGGATCCCGCCTTGCCGGCTCCGAGCCCGACGAAGGGCTCCGGCAACCTCCCCGTCCGACTGGCCCTCACCCTGGTGGGCATGCTCGGGGCCTACCTCGTGCTCGTGGCGGGCCGGGCTTCGGACCCCACCCACTGGCTCGACCCCCTCCCCGGCAACGACGCGGCCACCCTCGAACAGCTCCGGTCCAAGCTCCCGGAGGAGGTCGACCGGAAGCTGCTCGATGAGCACCTGCGCAACCTCGAGCAGGGCGAGCCGGCCACCGCGGTGCGCAAGCTGCACGAGTTCGCGGCCCGCACTCCCACCCTTCGCTACGCGCTCTCCGGCGCCATGCTGCGAAAGGCCGAGGCCCTCTCGGCCGGGGCCCGGCATGACCTGGCCACCCTGCTCGCCCGAGGCGCCACCCACCTGGCCGAAGACGACTGGCGGGCCTGGCAGGTCCTGGGCAAGTGTCTGCGCTCCGCGGGCAGCGAGGACGAGGCCGCCAAGGCCGAGGCGCGCGCCGCCGGCTACCAGGCAGCCCGTCCGACGCTGTCGGGCGACCTGGTCGCCGCCGGCCTCGGGATCCCGCTGGTAGCCGGCATCTGCTTCTGGGTCGTGTTGGGTCGTATCCTGTCGGCCGGCGGGCGTCAGCCGGGGCCAGCCGTGCCGGGAGCCCGGGGCGGCACCGTGGGGGCCCACCAGCGGGCGCCTTCCGCCACCGAGATGGGCTTCGAGATGCCCAGCCAGACCGAGGAGGCGGCTGCCGAGGGCGACGCCCACCCGGTGCAGACCATCACCCGGGTCCTGGACGCCGAAGGGCGCCTGGAGCAGGCCCGTCTCCTCCTCGAGGAAGCCCAGTGGGACGCGGTGGGACCCATCTTCAAGGCTGCCGTGAAGCTGAATCCCGCCAACGCCCGCAGGGTCGGCAATCTCTGCTCCGACCAGGGGAAGAAGTTCTACGACGCCCAGCAGCTCGACCACGCCAACCGGTCCTTCCAGCTGGCGGTGGCCTACGACCCCAGGAACGTGAGGGCCCAGACGTACCTGGCGAACACCATGGTCCGGCAGGGGGATCTCGCCGCCGCGGTCCAGCACTACCTGGAGGTCTGCAGCCTCGAGCCGCAAGGCGCGGTCGGGTTCTACAACCTGGGGATCTGCTACGAGAAGACCAAGGAAGCCGACAATGCCGTGAAGGCATTCGAACACGCCCTCCGGCTGGATCCCAACATGGCCAACGCCCACTTCTACCTGGCACGGATCCTCGAAACCCAGAACCAGGGAGAGGCGGCCGCAGGGCACTGGAAGCGGGTCCTGGAGCTCTCCCCCGGCACGCCCCAGGCCCAGCGGGCCCAGGAACGCCTGGCGGCCCTGGGCAAGTGAGCCTCCCCGGTCCCTCCACTTGGCTCCCGGGCCCATCCATGCTACTTCCCTCACGATAGGGAATCGTCATCGAGAACCAACGCGAAGACCAGACCTGGAAGATCCTGATCGTCGGCCTCTCGGTCGTCCTGGTCCTGTACCTCGGGGTCTGGAAGGCCCTGACCCACGGTACCGCCAACGATCCCGTGTTCATCCTGCGGGATCTCCTGGACGAGAGCGGGCAGAGCAAACGGGAAGTCGCGGTGCTGCCGCCGCGGGGACTGCTCTCGTTCAAGGACGAGTTCACCCAAGCCGACCTGGCCGCCTTCCAGCGGGGCTACAACCTGCTGGTCGACAAGGCCGACCCGCACAAGGCCGGCCGTCTCCTCTGGCCCTTGGCCGCCCGCATCCCGCGCATGCGACCCTCGATCTCGTGGATGTACACCAACCAGGCGATCGAGGAGTTCGGGGCCGGGCGCTTCGAACGCTCCCTGCTCCTGGCCCAGATGGCGCTGGCCTTCAACCAATCCGACTACCGGGCCTCCCAGACGGCCTGGGGAGCCTCCGAGCGCCTGGGCCGCACCGAGGAGGCCTCGGGCTACTACCAGGGCTTCCTGCAGAACCGGCCCGCCGCTCCGGACTCCAACCTGGGCAACGCCAAGGGGTTCCTGGGTCTGATGCTGGTCCTGCTCCTGGTCACGGGCCTGGTCATGCACCAGTACTGGGACCGCATGCAGTTGAAGGAGCGCTTCGAAGGCTACCTGATCTCCGACCTGGAGCCGGCGCCCGCCTCGCCGGGACCGGAGTCCTTCGCCGGGGAGGCCCAGGGCGCCCAGATGGAGCACCTCCGCCAGGTAGCCGCCGAGAAGAAGAAGTCGATCACCGCCATCCTCTCCGCCGATGCCTTCCTGCGGGACGTCCAGCAGGCCTTCGACAACAAGGACTACGAGAAGGGCGTCGACTACTGCGCCAAGGCCGTCGAGATCAACCCGACCAACTCGGGCAAGGCCGCCGCCATCTGCCTGGCCGAGGGGATCCGCCTCTACGAGATCGGCGATCACGACAATGCCCGCGAGCTCCTCGAGGTGTCGCTCCACTTCGAGCCCCACGTGCTCGAGGCCCATACCTGCCTCGGCAACACCTACATCAAGCTCGGTGACTTCGAACGCGCCCGGAGCCAGTACGAGAAGGTGATCGAGGTCGACCCCAGGAACGGCGAGGCCTACTACACGCTGGGCGTCTGCTACCAGAAGGTGAACGACATCCCCAGGGCCAAGCGCAGCTTCCAGGTGGCGGTCCAGCTGAAGGACCATCCCAACAGCCACTTCTACCTGGCGAAACTCCTGGAAGGCGAGAAGGACTACGCCACCGCGGTGGTCCACTGGACCCGGTTCGTGGAGCTGGCCCCCGGCAGCCCCCAGGCCGAAGCCGCCCGCCAGCGGATCCAGAAGCTGGTCCAGCTGGCCGGGGCCCAGGCCAGCGGGGGAGCACCTCCCGCCAGCTGACCCTACCGAGGCAGCGAGCGGGTGTAGGCCCGGAGCACCGGTCGCTTGGCCGATTCGGGAAGCTCCCGCACCAGCCGCTCCAGGCCCTCCCGGTCGGAGCGCTTCCCGAGCTCGGCGGCCTCGGCGAGCACCTCGGCCTCGAGGCGGGCCAGCCCCTCGGGGTCGGCCCCACCCGGTGCCAGGGCCCGGAGCGCCTCGGCCCGGCGGGCCTTGCGGGCCGCGCCGGAGGCGGTGCACCAGGCGAGCGAGCGGGCCAGGAGCTGGTCCCTGACCTCGGTCGGGGCGATGCCTTCGAGTCCGAAGCCGAAGTAGGCGATGCGGGCAGCACTGTCTACCGCGAGCGCCGCCACGCCCTCGTTCCCGCCGTAGGCGAGCAGGGCCGCCGCACCGGTCCGGGCCTTGATCACCTCGGGGTAGCGCTGGGCCACTGCTCCCGGCTCGTTCAGGCGGGCCGCGAATCCCTCGAGGAAGCTCCCGGCCGCCCCACCCAGGGCGTTGTCGCCGGACTTGTCCTTGACGAACTCGGCCTTCAGGACCTCGCTGAAGAAGGCCTCGCCCTTGATGTCGTAGCCGATGTCCTGTCCGAAGAGCAGCAGCTCGCCGCCGGCCTCCAGGTAGCTCCGCAGGAGGGCCTGTTCGTCGCTCGTCAGCGAGGCGGTCGAGTCGTCCCCGGTGAACCACACGACCGCGGTGGCGGCCAGCAGGTCGACCGACTTCAGCCCCTGCGAGGAGGCCACCCGGAAGGGCAGCCCCAGCGCCACCAGGGCCTCGACGTAGGCAGCCTCGTAGTTCTTGCCGGCGTCGTCGTCGACCACCAGGTAGAGCTTGTCGACCACCTGGAAGGAGTGGGTGCCCTCGCCGGGGTAGCGATGGGTCTTGCCCGAGAGCTCGGTCACCTCGAAGCGATAGTCGACCCGACCGTAGCCGGCCCCCGGGATGGATGCCTCGTAGAGGCCCGCCGCTGCCGTGGTGGTGGTCATCGGCACCCGGACCGACTCGTCGGCCCCGGGCAGCAGGTAGACCAGCTCGGCCTTGGCGACCGGGTCGTCGGCCTGGTAGCGCTTCGCCAGCTGGAGCCGGGCGGCGTAGGGCCCGTCGGAGTCGGTGGTGTCGGGGAGCCGGGTGTGGGTCATCAGCGGGAACGGGTCGGCGCAGTTCTCGACGAAGTAGCGGAGCGCCTTCAGGTTCGGCTCCACGATCCCGGGGATCTCGCTCTCGGGAGGCACGAACTGGGTCCCCAGCTCGAAGGTGTAGGCCAGGGTGCCGAGCTCGCCGTAGAACCAGTCGTCGAAGTCCCCGCTGGTGGGGTAGAGGTCGCTCGACTGCTGGGGGGTGTAGCCGGTCATCGCCCCCATCTGGCGGCCGTGGAAGGCCAGGACGTCATCGTCCGGGGCAGGATCGTAGGTGTAGCCCCAGGGCCAGAGCACCAGTTCGCTGTAGGAATGGAACGAGAGGGCCGAGACGAACCGCTCCCGGAGTCCGAGGTCGCGGATGGCCTTGATCTCCGGCTCGGAGAAGGCCTCCGGCCCCCGGTAGGTGTCCGAGCTCGGGGTCGGGCTGGCGCCGGGGAGCCCCCAGTTGTAGCCGTAGTTCCGGTTGGGGTCCACGCCGGTCGAGCCGTCGTGGTTGCTGGCCCGGTTCTTCCGCCACATCTTGTACTCGTTCTGGCTGTAGCGGAGCCCGTCGGGGTTCACCACCGGGACCACCCAGATCACCCGGGTGTCGAGCACGCTCTTGATCCAGGCCTGGTCGTCGTAGCCGGTCACGAGCTGCTTCATGAACGCCACAGGGACCTCGACCGAGATCCACTCCCGGGCGTGGTGCAGGCCGCAGACCAGGAACTTGGGCTTGCCCTCGGGGCTGCCGGCCCCGATCCGCACCGCATGGATGGGGCGCCCCTCGACGGTGGTCCCGATCGACTCGTAGTGGATCAGGTTCGGCCGGGCCGCCACCAGGCTGTCGATCTCGGCCTTGACCTCTTCGTAGGTGTGGTAGCTGCCGGCATCGGTGCGACCCCGGAAGGCCGCCAGCTCCTCGTCGGCGTCGGCCCGGAGCACCTCGACCTCGGAGTCCCCGGTGAGGCCGAGCCCAATCCCCTCCCGGACCAGCTGTCCGGGCACCAGGGCGTCGAACCATCCCCTGCCCCGGGCGACCACCTCGCCCTCGAGCTCCTGGATCCGCTCGATGGCTGCGTGGGGGGTGCCCTCGAAGCGCACCCGGACCAGCGAGGGAGCCACGTACTCGGGCCCGGCGAAGGCCAGGAAGGGCAGCCCGAGGGCCAGGAGGAGGCGGGTCGCCGACCGGATGGGTCGCATGGACACTCCTTAGGTCCCTGCCATCGCAGGGATACTCCGATACTCGCTACGGTCCGCCGGATCCCCCTGGGGAGGGAGGGGCCAGCCGAGCCGGCGACGCTATCACATGCAAAACTACCCCGGCAAGCGGGGATTTCCATCCGGGAGGCGGGCTGGTCCGCGCCACCCAGGGCGGATTGCCGTGACCCATGGAAGTCGGTACGGTGGATACGGGGATGGGGTCTTCCGTGGCCGCTCCCCGCCCGGAGGAGGAAGACGTGGCGAGGTCATCGCGGGTCGGGATCCTGGGGCTCGCAAAGGTGCTGGGGGCCGCGAGCGCCCTGGCACTCCCGAAGTGAGGCGTCAGCGGCGGCACGCCGTTCTACCTGGACTGCGGGAGCGACGGGGCCCTGGTCCAGGTCTATACCGGGTTCGGGACCTACGTGACCTCGCTCGAGGCGACCTGCGTGAAGCTCAGGACGGATGGGACCTGGGCAGGAAACTACTACTCCGCCGGCAAGACCGGTGGGCCTGGAACCAACGCCTCGCATCCTGTCGCCGCCTACGGAGCCGGCGCCGCCAAGGTCATCTCCGGGATGCTCGGCAGGTCGGGCCTGCTGGTCGACCAGGTCGGGTTCTCCTTCACCAGCATCAAGGTCGAGGGCGGAAAACTCATGGCGAACGGCCCGGGCGGGGGAGCGATCCCGTCCGGCGGGACCGGGGGAAGCCCCTTCGACGACCGATGTCCCGACGGCACCGTGGCCCGGGGGCTCAAGGGGCGTTCCGGTGCCGCCATCGACCAGATCGAGCTGGTCTGCCACAACCCGGTCCCCGCTCCGACCGCGGCGTCCCAGATGGTCATGGCGAGCAGCGCGATGGCCACCAGGTTGGGCAGGCCCTCGGCTGTGTCGGTGACCAAGGGGAGCCTCGGCACGACCAAGGACGTGGTCGAGGCGAGCTTCCCGGTGTTGAAGTGTCACGGCGGGGGCGTGACCTTCGGATCGGACCCGGTACCGGGACAGGTGATGCTGGGCGCGGGAGCGCGCGTCGATGCCCAGTTCTCGATCAAGAACCTGAAGTGGAACGGCAACTACTCGACCTCGATCGGCGAGGTGCCGTACCGGGTGTCCCTCGACGGAACGCCCTATTTCGAGGCCAAGGCCACCAACCTGACGAGCAGCATGAGCAGCATGGCGATGCCCAGCACCCGTCCCGTGCTCTCCGCCGGCAGGCACAAGCTGGAGGTCGAGGTCGATCCGGCCAACACCCTCGGCGAGGACGCCGCCAGCCGCAGGAACAACCGGGCCGAGTGGATCCTCGAGATCCTCGAAACCCGGAGGGTCCGGATCACGTCGTTGACGACCGATCCCCTCAAGGCGAACGCCGCCAATAAATTCAAGCTGGTGGTCTGGAACGACCGTTCGGAGATCCGGGAATTCCCGTTCCGATTCGGGGTCCTCTCGAACGCCGCCGAGTCCAGCGCACTGCGCACCATGCCGGTCGGGGCGACGCTAGGCCTCGCGGATTCGTGGTCGGGCTCCTTCTGTTCCTACGACGCCAAGATCTGGCTGAAGCATGGCGAGAACGTGATCGAGCGGCCATTCCACAAGTGCGCCAACTCGGGCGAGACCAAGAAGATCGTGGCCGTCCTCGACCCGAGGTACGAGCTGGGACAGGCGACTTCCGAACTGGCGAACGACGAGAAGACCCTGGTCGCCACCTGGCCCTAGGTAGTCCAGCGACCCGCCCAGGCCTCGGGTCGGTTCCGCGGTCCTGCCGGGCAGCGCGCACCGCGTGGGCCGGGCACGGGGCTCATGCCGGTCCCGGCAGGAGAATCGATTCGGCTGGGGTCAGCCCTGATCGAACGGATCCCGAGAGCGAGGGCGTCTCGACCCCCGACCGGATATCCCGACTCTCGTGGGCAGGTGGCGGTGGCCGGGCTCGCCCTCGGGTCCGGCTCAGGGTCCCCGTCACATGCGATCGAGATCGAGCATGGTTCGGGGTCCGAGGTAGCTCTTCTCGGCCACCGCCTTGGCGCCCCTCAGGCGGTGGATCACGGCCCCGATCCGCTCCACGGCCTCCACGATCCGCTCGGCCCGCCGGGCGTTGTCCTCGTCGCCCTTCTTGGCAAGCGAGCGGGCCAGCAGTTCCGCGTTCCCCATCACCGCGGTGAGCGGGTTGTTGATCTCGTGGTTGACGCTGGCGATGGTGGCGAGCAGGGTCGCCATCCGGGCGTCCTCGGCCTGCTCCCGGCGCAGTTGGCGCAGTCGCAGGTGGACCATGACCCGGGCCCTCAGCTCGGGAGGGTGGAAGGGCTTCACCAGGTAGTCCTCGGCACCGACCTGGAAACCCTCGATCCGCTCGCTCGGCGAATCCCGCCCCGTCACCAGCAGCACCGGGAGCTCCCGCCACTTGGGCTCGGCCCGGATGGTCCGGCAGACCTCGAGCCCGCTCATCCCGCCCAGCATCACGTCCAGGAGCACCAGGTCGACGGCCTCGTCGGCGGTCAGGATCCGGAGCGCCTCCTCGCCGGTGGCGGCGGTGACGACCTCGATCCCGTCGGGTTCCAGGATGGAGCGGACCACTCTCGTGATGGTCGGACTGTCGTCGACCGCCAGCACCCGCGGCCGGCGAGGTTCCCCCGTCACCGGCTCAGCGCTCAACGCCTACCCCCGGCTCGGGCAGCAGCTCGGCGAGCAGCCCGTACTTCGACATGGGGAAGAAGTGGAATCCGCGCACCCCGGCGCGGGCGCCCTCCATGAAGGCCCGCGCGATCTCGATCCCCACCCCGGGATGATCGCTCTTCTGGAACAGTTCCAGGATCCGGTTGGGGACGAACACCTCGGGCACGGTAGCCGCGATGTGGTGGGCGAACTTCAGCGAATGCAAGGGCATGATCCCCACCAGGATCGGGAGCTCGACCCGCCGGGCCGCATCCAGGAAGCGTTCCAGAGTCCGGAGGTCGAAGACCGGCTGGGTCTTCACGAACACCGCCCCGGCGTCCCGCTTGCGTTCCAGACGGTCCACCTCGGCCTTCAGGTTGGAGGCGTTGGGATTGGCGACCACCCCGATGGTGAAGTCGGTGCCCTCGGCGAGGTCCTGGAGATCGACGGTCCTCCCCCGGTTCATCTCCCGGACGATCTTGACCAGGCCCACCGAGTTGCAGGCGAAGACGGGCTTGGCATCCTTGAAGGTGCCCATCTTGATGGGGTCGCCGGTCATCAGGAGCAGGCTCCGCACCCCCACCGCCCAGGCCCCCAGCAGCCGGGAGTGGATCGCCAGCATCGAGAAATCGCGGGCGGTCAGGTGCATGACCACCGGTCGACCCAGGCGCTGGAGGAGCAGGGCCGAGCAGGCGAGGGCGTCCATGCGCAGGGTGGCGAGGGGATTGTCGGCCACGCTCAGGGCATCGAGCCGGTCGGCGAAGGGCGCCAGGCGATCCAGGGTGGAGCGGAGCCTCGGCACCTTGGGAGGATCGACCTCGCAGGTGTAGAGGAACCCGCCGGCCTCGAGACGTGCGCGGAACTCCAAACCCACCTCCGGCAGGATCCCCGCAACGGGGGGCCGGGGAGGCTACCGTGCGCCCCGCCCCACGGGCAAGCGACCCACCGAGACGGTCCCGGCCAGGGTCACCGTCAGGGGATCTCCCGGCCGGTGCCGGACCGCGGGGATCCCGGCCAGGCGGGCCCCCTCGACGTTCTCGGGCCGGTCGTCCACCAGCAGGCACTCCTCCGGACCCGCCTCCGCCAGGTACAGCGCGGCTTCCCAGTAGGCAGCGTCGGGCTTCCTCTCGCCGAGCTCGAACGAGAGGGCCGTGGCATGGCAGAGCCCGAGTTCGGGGGCCAGCTCCCGGCAGCGCCGGTAGTGGGTGATGTTGGTGTTGGACGCCAGCACCAGGCGGAACTCCCGGGAGAGAGCGGGGAGCGCCGCCAGGTTCGGCTCGTCCCGCGAGAAGATCCCGGCCCAGGCCGAGAGCACCCGCCCGGGGGGGAGGCCGGTAGCCCCCAGCCGACGGACAGCCTCTGCCGCGAACCGGGCCTCGTCGACCCTCCCCCGGTCGAAGTCGGCCTCCAGTCCCGAGGCGAAGAGGCGCCGGTGGACCTCCCCGGGTTCGAGGCCTACCTCGATCGCCAGGGCCCGACAGGTGTCCAGGTGGTCGAAGTCGACCAGCACCTTGCCGAGGTCGAGGAGCAGGACCCGGGGAATCATGCTCCCGATGCTACCGCTCTCCCCATGCTACGGTCGCCCGCCATGGCTCACCCGCTGGCAGGCTGGCTCTGCTTGCTGCTTCTCGCGCTCCCGGGGTTCGCCTCCCAGGGACCGGCGCTGCACCTGCTCCACGTCAACGACGTCCACGGTGCCCTCCCGGCACGCCGGGACGGCGCCGGCGGGCTGGCCCGCCTGGGTGGGGAAGTCCGGAGGATCCGTGTCCGGGCCATGGCCGAGGGCGCTCCCCTGCTCTTCGTCCACGCCGGTGACCTGTTCCAGGGCACTCCCCTGGTCAACGCCACCCGGGGTGCGTGCATGGCGGAGGCCATGGCCGCCGCCGGGGTGCACTTCGGGGTCCCCGGCAACCATGAGTGGGACTACGGGCCGGAGGCGCTGGCCGGCCTGGCGGCCGCGCCTCGACCGCTCCTCGTCTCCAGCTCGATCCGGGGCATGCCCCAGGGAACCCGGACGAGCCTGGTCTTCGACCTCGAGGGGATCCGGATCGGATTCGTGGGCTTCACCCTGCCCAAGACCCCCGAGAAGGCCCCCCCCGGCGCCACCCGTGGGCTCGAGTTCCTGGCCGGACCGGAAGCCCTGGCGTCCACCGTGGCCGGGCTGCGCCGCCGAGGTGTGGAGGCGGTCGTGCTTGTCTCCCATGCCGACCGGGACCAGGACGAGTCACTTGCCCGGGCCCTCGACCTCGACCTGGTGATCGGCGGCCACGAGGCCGGGGACGTGCCGCCCACCCCGATCGCGGGCAGCCGGGCCTGGTACACCCGCACCCGCGGCTCGCTGCTCTCCTTCGGACATCTGCGCCTCGGGTTCGACCGGGAGAGCGGTCGCCTCGCCGGGGTCGAGGGAGGGCTGGTCGACCTGGAGGCCCCCGGCGGCCCCGTCGACCCCGCCCTCGACGCCATGGTCGCCCGCCTCCGGGCCGCCGCGGGAGCCGAGGCGGAGGGTCCAGAGGTCCACCTCGAGGCCAGGCTGGGCAAGGGGATCTGGAGCCATGACTCGCCCCTGGTGAAGGCCATGGCCCACGCGCTCCGGGAAGCCTCCGGGGCCGACCTCGCCCTGCTCAACCCGTCCGCCTGCCGGGTCCGCAGCCTGGGCCCCGGACTCGTCGATGCCGAGGCGCTGTACCAGGCCTTCCCCTACGAGAACTCGATCGCGGTGGTCGAGATCGAGGCGGGAGAGCTGGACCGGCTCTACGAGGACCTGGCCTCGGCTCCCTTCCGGGACTTCGACCCGGCACGCCTGGAGGCCTTCCGGGCCGAGGGCCTGGCGATTTCCCGGGGACGCTTCCTGGCCGACGAGCGGGGCCTCCCCCAGCCCTCGGGCTTCGTGGTCGAAGTCGACCCGGATCGTCCCCCAGGGAGTCGGATCCGACTCCTTGCCGCCGACGGGAATCCCCTGACCGGTACCTTCCGGCTCGCCACCAGCGACTACCTGGCGGCCGGGGGCGACGGGTACACGCGCCTGTCCCGCCTGCCGCGCCGGCTCGCCGGCGGCCAGGTCCGGGAGGCGGTGGGCCGGCGCCTGGTCGCCTTGGGGAGCCTGGCAGACCAGGGCCCGGGAGGTCTCCGGAACCTCTCGGTCGAACCATGATGGGGCGTCCGGAGGCCGGTCCCGCGTGGTCGGCCCGGGAGTACCGGGAGCCGCTTCCCATGGCACTATGAAGTCTCGCAAGGCGACGGGGATGGAGTCCCTCTAGGGTGGCGAACACCGCACCGAAGATCCAAGGCATCAACCTGGTGGGCATCGGTGGAAGATTCGCCCGCCAGATCTTCTCGTTGCCTTCCTCGGGCGCGACCGTCGGCAGGGAGAGCGACAACGACCTGATCCTGACCGGCTCCTCCATCTCCCGGCGGCATGCGGTCCTGGTGCACAAGGACGATGCCTGGGCCCTCCAGGACCTGGGCAGCGCCAACGGCTCATGGGTGAACGGGAAGCGGGTCCAGGGCGAGACCCCGCTGCGCCATGGGGATCGGATCAAGTTCGACCGGGACGAGTTCATGTTCGTCGATGCCGACAAGAACCGCTTCGACACCCGCGGCTACCGGCTCGCCGAGAAGGAGACGGTGACCCTCGGCAAGCTCGTCTACACCCAGGACGGCGTGGTCCACGAGGTCCTCCTCGAGGAGCCGACGCTCACGGTGGGGAGGGACGCCACCAACGACATCGTGCTCGACCTCCCGGGCGTCTCGGGGAGCCACTGCAAGATCCGCTCGGTCGACGACGAACACACCCTGGTCGACCTGCGCAGCACCAACGGGACCTACCTCGAGGGCAGCGACCAGCGCGTCGACCAGGTACGCCTGAAACCGGGGATGGTCTTCCGGGTGGGAGCGGCCAACCTCCGCTTCGAGACCGAGAAGGTCTCCCGCCCCAAGCCCAGCGAGCCGATGGCCCCGCTCCTGTTCCCCGCCCCCGGGGTCGGCGACGTGCTGCTCCCCATCATCGCCGCTTTCGTGGTGGTACTCACGGTCCTCTTCGCCCTGCTCCTGGCGGTGCCCCCGCCGGCTCCCGGAGACCTCGACGGCGGCGCCATCGGGGCACCCCGGACGGGTACGGGGGGCGGCTGATGGACATCCGGGTAGGCGCCGCCACCAACGTCGGACGGGTGCGGGACCACAACGAGGACTCGTTCTGCGTCAACCGCAAGCACAAGATCTTCATCGTGGCCGACGGCATGGGTGGCCACGCCGCAGGCGAGATCGCCTCCAACCAGCTGAAGGACTACATCGAGGAATTCCTGCTCAAGGAGGAGAAGGACGTCTCGGTCCACGATCGGCTGACCATGGGGGTGCAGGCTGCCAACCGCGCCATCTACCAGATGGGCATCCAGGACGCCAAGAAGCGGGGGATGGGCACCACCGCCACGATCCTTACGGTGGCGGCGGGCCGCTACTACATCGCCCAGGTGGGGGACAGCCGCTGCTACCGGCTGCGCAAGGGGAAGTTCGAGCAGATCACCCGCGACCACAGCCGGGTCTTCCAGCTCTACGAATCCGGCCTGATCACCAAGGACGAGATGGAGGACCACCCCCTGTCCAACGTGATCACCCGCTCGATCGGGAACCACTCGACGGTCGACCCCGACGTGTACGAGGGCGATATCGAGTTCGGGGATCGGTTCCTGCTCTGCTCCGACGGCCTCTCCGGGGAGGTCCGGGACTCCCAGGTCGAGGCCATCCTCGACGCCCACAAGGACCCCCAGGAGGCCGTCGACGTTCTGATCGAGACCGCCCTCGAGAACGGCGGCAAGGACAACGTCACCGCCGTGATCCTCGATTTCCGGGAGGGCGAGGACGAGCGGCGCAAGACGGTGCCGATGACCCTCGACCAGCTGCGGGGCCTCCCCCCTCCCCCCGGATCGGTGGACCGCAAGCGCGAGGAGGCCGCCCCCCCCGCTTCCGGCCCGACCGCCTCCCTGGCGACCTCCTCCACCCCGTCGACGGCACCGCCCATGCCGGCACCGCCTCGGGTTCCGGATCCGCCTGGCGAGGAACGGAAGTCCGAGCCTCCTCCCCGCCCACCCCCGGAACCTGCGCCCCGGGGAGGGCCGGTCGCCTCCGGACCTGGGACCAACCTGCCGCTGGTGGCGGGCGCGGCAGCGGCCGTGGCCCTGGCGCTCTGGTTGCTGATGGCGCCCGCCTCGCCCCGGGTCGAGGTCCTGAGCTGGCCGGGCGGCGCCGAGGTCTACGTGAACGGCAAGTTCAAGGGCGTCACTCCCGAGGCGAACGGTGCCGCCCTGGTCCTGGAGGACCTCGAGGCCGGGCCTTCCAAGATCCGGGTCCGCAAGGGCGAGAAGGAACAGACGGTCGACCTCGACCTCAAGGCGGGACGGACCGAGCGGGCAGAGGTGGTGCTCGACACCCGGAGCGGGGGATAGGATCCCGGCATGGGTGCCAGCCTCCGCTCGCGATCGCTCCTGGCGATCGCCTGCCTCTTCCTCGGCCTGCTGGGCTGGGAGGCGACCCTCGCCTGGTGCCGCTACGAGCCGGTCGACGGCAGGCTGGGCGGCTTCATGCCGACCGATCTCGGGATCCAGCCCCGGGAGCCGGGCGAGACCCGACCGGGTCCCCTGGTCCCGGCCGAGGTGCTGGTCGGTGCCCGCTACGATCTGCTCCGGCCGCGACTCCTCTCCCCGCTGCTCGGAACCTCACCCCGGATCCGGCTGGTCGGGCTGGAGCTCCTCGACCCCCAGACCGAGGGGGCCACCCTGGTCGCACCCTGGGGAGGCGGCCGGGATCCACTGGCCACCTTCCTCTGGATCACCTCGCCGCTCACCGGCTGGTGGATCCAGGTGGAGCGCCTGGACCTCAAGGCCCCCCGCACCGACGTGCCGCTCGCCCTGGCTCCCGCCCCGGACCGGGACGAGCTGATCCTGGTACCGGGGAGTCCGTAGCCGTAGCGGTCACCGGTATCGGGTGGTCCAACCGCGTTCGGCAGCCAAGGATCGGTACATGGCCAGGGACTCCTTGGCGAGGCCGACTCGGGCGAGCAGGAAGGCCTCCTGGGCCCGGAGCCCGTCGTCGTCGGGGCGGTCGACCCGGCTCGCCCGCACCAGATCGAGTGCCCGGCGGGGCTCCTTGGGGAGGTTCTCCGGGAGCGGCAGCAGGCGCTGGGCCGCCTTGCGGAAGTGGAGCAGGGGGTCGCCCTGGCCGGCCTCCGCCAGCAGCTCCGCCAGGATCGCATGCCCATGGGCGTGGTCGGCGTCGAGGTCGAGCGCCTTCTCCAGGTGGTTCCGGGCCGCCCCGGCATCGGTGGGACGCAGGAACAGGGCGGCCTCCACCAACCGGTCGGCGGCCTTGCGGGCCACCTCCGGGTGCTCCTGGATGCGGGCCCGGTAGACCTCCAGGGCGGCCTCGAGTTCGCCCTGGGCCAGGTGCCGGTCGCCGACGGTGTCGACGGCATCGGCAGTGGACGAAAAGCGCGGCCGAGGAGGCGAGAGCAGATCCTGGAGGCGCTCCCAGGGCGCCAGCAGCAGCCTGACGGTCCGTACCGAGGGGACCCCGAGGAGCCCGGCGTCGACCTGGAGGTGGGACCGGGGCCTAAGCTCGAGTGCCTCCACCCGGCGCTCGACGGGCGGGGCCGCAGGGTCCTCGGGATCCTGCCAACGGAGCACCAGGGTGGCCTTCCCGGCCCCGATCCGCCGGAAGGTCACCGGGGCATGACCCAGGTGCCGCACCACGCCCGGGCTGTCGCCCGACACCAGCAGGACCTCGGCTTCGGGCGGAAAGGTCGACACCGAGAGGTAGGCGACCTCGCGAAGGAAGCCCCCCGCCAACAGGAGCACCATCCCCACCGGGAGGCAGACCGAGAGCCAGCCGGCACCTCGGGGGGCCCCCGACCGGCCGGGCGAGGTGGCGGGCCGGCCTCGCCGCCGGAACGCCCGCTCCACCTGGCGCCGGGCCTCCTCGACGTCCCGCTCCAGGGTGCGCACCTCGAGACGGTCCGGGACGGTGAGTCCGAGCTCCCGGGCCGCCGCCAGCAGGGCTCGCTGCATCTCGGCCGCCGAGGCATAGCGGGCCGCCGGATCGCGGGCCAGGCTCCTGGCCAGCACCCGGTCGACCGAGTCGGGGGTCTCGGGGAGGTGTCGGGTCAGGGAGGGCGGCGGCTCCTCCACCCGACGCCGGGCCACCTCCCAGGGGTCGTCGCCGGCCGTGGTCGGGAAGGCGGCCTCCCCGGTCATCACCTCGAAGAGCACGATCCCCACCCCGTAGAGGTCCGAGCGGGCATCCTGCGACGCACCCAGGATGCGCTCGGGCGGGGCCGAGGCCGAGACCGAAGGGGAGGCCTCGCCGTCGCTGCGGACCCAGGACTCCTTGGCCAGGC
>CAYOHP010000118.1:0-11429 GCA_964403795.1 uncultured bacterium
CGGACCAGGGCACCCTGGTGATCCGGGCGTTCCTCGACAGCTTCGCCTACTCGACCAGCCAGGCGATCACGCCCACCATGGCCCTCGACTTCCGAGAGGACGTCGCCACCGGGAGCGCCGCCGGCACCCTGGAGACGACCTACTACCCGTCCTCGACCCCGCCCTCGCCGATGGATCTCGCCATCTATGGTCCGGAAGCGCTGGCCACCTACCAGGCCCGCCTGGAGCCGGCGCCCCGGGTGGACCAGCGCCGGCCCGGCGTCCGGCTCGAGAAGTACTGATCCCCCGCGGGCTCCCCGCGGCGGGCTCCGAGCGCCCGAGGATGTTCCCGGGCTGGCAGCTCCCGGAGCCTACTGTCCCGCCAGCTCCAGTACGGGCATCATGAGCTCCATCACCCGGCGGTGCCCGGTCTCCACGCCGCGTCCAGGGTCGGTCTCCAGCCACCGCCAGAACTCCCGCACCTGGGCATGGATGTCGTTCCTGGCACCGACCCCCGCCCGGTAGTAGCCGGCCATCACCCGATCCGCGAAGCGGGCGAAGACCCTGGGGTCGCGTCCTCCGGGCGGGCAGTGCTCGGCCCATTTCCGTTCCGCCGCCAGGACCGGTCCCGCCAGGTCCATCAAGCCGGGTTGGCCTTCGGGGATCCGTCCCTCCGTCACCCTGTCGACCAGGTCCTCGAGCACCTCCCCGGCCTCGGCACAGCGGGCCGCTTCGCGCACCACGATCCGGGGGATCGCCGACAGCGAGACGACGAACTGCAGGCGGTCCCGCCCGCGCGGCTCGTCCCAGCCGCGCCGCATGCCGCGCAGCACCATGTGGAGCTGCTCCGCGGTCAGGTATTCGGCGTGGTAGGCGGCCGCGGCCAGGATCCGCGGGGAGGCCTCCGGCCCCCTTCCCAAGCCCCGCCGGTACCCGGCCTGGAGCAGGTCGACCAGCGCCAGGTGGCGCTCCTGCAGGGAGCGGTGCAGCTCGAGCCTGCGTTCCAGGGTGGCGGGAACCCCCGGCGCACCCGGGTCCAGGACCCCCCGCCGGGCGGCCTCGGTATCGACCGCCAGATGGAAGGTGAGCTCCAGGGCATCGAGGAGATCCGGATCCCCCTTGCCCGGCGGATCCTCGGAATCGGTTCCGTCCCCGGCGACGGCCAGCTCCAGGTACTCCATCGACGTCGGGGCGAGGAGTTCCTCCAGGGCGGTCAGCGAATGGTCGCGGCGGGCGGATCCCCCGGAACCGATTGCCAGATGCCGCCCCGCGGCCTCCCCGACCCAGTGCCTGACCTCCGGGATCCGGCCCGACCCGGGCCTCCGTTGCGGCTGCGTCGCATGCCCCGGCGCGGGCGCCCGGTTCGATGCGCCGACCGCGCCCTGCCCGAGCTCGGAACCTGGCGCCGGACCCGAGCCGCGACCCAGGAGCACCGTCCCGACCGCGACCGAGAGGGCGATCAGGACCACCGGTACGGTCCACGCCGGGAGCCGACGGGCGATCCGGGCCCGGCTCCGGGCTCCCGATCGGGTGCCGGCACCGCCCTCCCCGTCCTGTACCGGGTCTCCGATCCGGGTTCCCTGGACCGGCAGGGCAACCAGCGCCTCGGTGGGCCCCGACCATCCCGATCCCCTGAGTGCCCGGGCGAAGGCCCCCATGTCGGCGAATCGGTGTTCGGGGACGCCCGAAAGGGCCCGCTCCAGGGAAG
This sequence comes from uncultured bacterium, assembly GCA_964403795.1. GTDB lineage: Bacteria > Muiribacteriota > UBA6191 > CAZXTJ01 > CAYOHP01 > CAYOHP01. The sequence continues at coordinate 1,688 of CAYOHP010000118.1, forward strand.
GCCTCATCCTGGGGGCCGGATCCTGGTCGGGAGGCGGCATCCGGGTACCCGGTTCCGCCTCGGCCTCCTTCCCCAGATCCGGGACCCCGACCCGATCCCGGTAGCGTCGGCCGTACACCGCCTCGAAGAGGGTCGCGGCCAGGGAGAACTGGTCCCCGGAGGGTCCGTACTGGCCGGCGAGGAGCACCTCCGGAGCGAGGTACGCGAGGGTTCCGAGGGCGGTTCCGGCCGTGGTCCGGATGGTTTCCGGATCCAGCTTGCGGGCCAGGCCGAAGTCCGCCAGGACCGGCGAGCCGTCCGCCCTGAGCAGGATGTTGCCGGGCTTCACATCGCGATGCAGCACGCCTCGCCGGTGCGCATGTGCCAGGGCGTCCCCGAGCTGGGCTCCCAGGCGGGCGGCCTCCTCCTGGTCCATCCGGCCCTCGCGGGCAAGCCGCGCCTCCAACGTCGATCCCTCCACGAACTCGTAGAGGATCCAAGCCTCGCCCGTGGCCGCGATCCCATGGTCGAAGACCTTGACGATGTGGGGATGCGACAGGCTCGAGGTCAGGCGTGCCTCGTCCTCGAATCGTTCGCTCGACCGGTGGTCGAGGGCGCCCGCGGAGAGCAGCTTGATCGCCACCCTCCGATCGAGTTCGGGGTCATGGGCCTCGAGCACGACCCCGAAACCGCCGCGCCCCACCACCCGCTCGGCGTGGTAGCGGTGGAGTTCCTCGGGCAGCTCGGGCAGTCGGCTCGTCATGGTTCCCGCTCGGCGACGACCTCTGCCCAGTCCCGATCCGCCCGGCCCCCGGCCAGCCGATCGAGGCGCGCCTCGACCTGTTCCCAGCCTTCCCTCAGGCGACCCGGGATCCGGTCGTGCTCGAGACCGCCTCGATAGAACGGCCCACCCACGTAGCGGGCCAGCCGCCAGACCGACCAGGCGGCTTCCGCCACCGGCCCTCGGACCGTTCCCGCAGCCGCATGGAGTCCCTCGAGCCGGGCCTCCACCCGGGCCAGCGGGTCGGGTTCCTCCGGCGGGCAGTCATTGGCGCGCCACCAGCGGATCTCTTCCCGGGCGAGCACCAGGCCGAGGGCCGCCGAGGCTTCGGGATCCTCCTCCCGCCGGGCGGAGGCCGCCAGAGCATCCAGGAGGGTGCGCCGCCGCGACGGATTCGGGGCTCGCCTCCGCGGCGACCGGGTGAGGATCGCCAGGGCTCCCCGTACCAGCAGCCTCCGGGAGAGGCGGGAGGAAGCCACCTCGAGGGAGGCCGCCACCCGCTCGGCGAGCCGGGCGACCGTCGCCTCGGGTTCCCGGTCCGGCAGCAGCCAGCAGGCGAGCGCCAGGAGCGAAGCGTCCCGCTCCACGAGCCGGCTCTCGGAGACCGCCAGCCAGAGCGCCCGGCAGACGTCCATGGCCTCGACCAGGACCTCCCGGCCGGCGATCAACCGCTCGTCCAGGCTGGCCATGCGGATGGGGTCCTCGACCAGGGCACCCAGGACCTCGAGGTCGCCCATGAAGGGAAGGACCAAGTCGAGGATGCCGGTCCCGGTCCGCTCGGGCAAGGAACTCTGCCGCATGTCCCTGGCCGGCGATCCCTCCCCGGCGACCGCCAGCCACGCGGCCAGCGCTTGCCCGAACGTCTCCCAGGCGGCCACCACCCCGGTGCGATCCCGCGTGAGTCGGGTGATCACCTCCTCTTCGACCTCGTCGGGCGTCTCCCCGGCATGCCAGGACACCACCCGCCAGCGTCCCGGATCGGCCCTGAGAAAGGGCGCCAGACCGATCAACGCCTGTTCCAGCTCCGCCTCGCGGGTCCCCGTCCCGCCTCCCGCAGCCGTCTCCATTGCGGACCCCGGCCGGCTCTCCGCCACGCCGCCCGGATCGGGAGGAGCCGAAGCGGGCCCGGCCGCTTCGCTGCCTCCGGGGCCCCCCTGCGAGAGCATTCCCACCAGGAGGGCGGCGAGCAGGGCGAGCACCACCGTCGGCAGGCCCCGGCCCGGGGGACCCGGACCGTCGCCCGTGCCGACCGACCCGGTCGGGATCCTGGGCAGCACCGCGCTCCGGTTCCACCAGCCGCTGAAGCTGTTGTCGAGATCGCCCTCGGACAGGTCCGGCCCTTCGCCCGCACCGGAACGGGTCGCCCTGGAGTGTAGGCCGAGCCCCGGCGGACGACCGAGCTGGCGCGGTCGGGAGCCTCTGGGCTATCCTCCCGCCGCCCGACGCACCCACCCGGTGCGGACAGAGGCCGAAGCTACGTGGACCGGGGTGCGGCGGCAGGGTGTCGCACCCGAGACCACCCCCCAGGGGGGAGATCTCCGCCATGGCGCGCCGAAAGCTCGGTCGAATCTCGTCCCTCCTCCTGGCCGCGACCTTCTCGTGGCTCTCGCCGGCCCGCCCCGGAACCCTGGTCGTGGAACTCGGCTTCGATTCCGGGCGGGTCGAGGGCTGGCTGGCGACCACCGCAAGCTCCGGCTCCCCGGAGATCGTGAGGCGCCACCCGGGACGCCACCCCGAGACCCACCTCGAGTTCGATCTCGCGGGCACCCCGGGCCATCTGCTGACCTTCGCCAGCCATCCCACCGGCGGGGAACACGCACCCGAACTCTGGCTCGCCACCGGGGCCGGCCTGGTTCGCGCCTGGCCCGGACCCGGGCGGGAACTCCTCTGGATCGAGCCGACCCTGCTGGCGCCGGCCGCCGCCCGCGAGCCTTCCCTCGCGGTGCAGCGGACCCTGGGCGGCGAGAACGGACGCACCCCCTGGCTGCGGACCTCCGAGACCTATCGGGTGGGAGAGGACGGACTCGCCCTCCTGGAGCGGGTCCCACCGGCCGCCCGGACCGTGGACGAGATCCTGAACGTCGCCGCCGACGCCCTCCACCATGGGCTCCCCGGCGAGGCCGCCCAGGTGCTCCGCACCCTGCCCCACGGCGATCCCGGGATCGTGGCCCGGGCCGAGGACGCCATCGTCGAGGCGGCCTCCTACCACGGGATCCCCTGGGACCCCGTCCCTCCCGAGTGGGCCGCTCTCCAGGCCGTCCTCGAGGAGCTCGCGGCAGGCCCGTCGGTCTCCCCGGACCGCCTCGCCGACCCGGAGGAGCCGCGCCCGGTCGAGGTCCGTCCCGATCCCGGCTACCGGTCGGACCTGCCGGCCCTACCCGACGATCCGGCCGCACTGACCCCGGCCATGGCCCTCACCATCGTGCGCTCGCTGGGGTTCTTCCGTCCGGTGGTCACGATCTCGCTCAAGCGGAAGTACCAGGCCTATGTCCAGACAGGCCCATTGCCTGCGGGCATCCCGGTCGACACCTTCGCCCAGTACCAGATGGCGCTCCTGGCGGTGGCCCATGGCGCGGGAGGGCCGGACCAGTCGAAACTGGCCGCCAACCGCAAGGCATACTTCGATCCGAGGCGCGCCTTCGACCTGGACGCCACCGTCTACGACTGGTGGGGGAAGCCCAAGCTCCGGCTCCGCCAAGCCGTGCTCGGGGAGGCCCGTCGGCTCTCCGCCGTGCTGGCAGCCTTCCCTGACCTCCCCGATCTGGGACGGCTCGAGACCGAGGACCACTACCGGAGCGCCATCCACCGGGCCGCGGCTTCCCTCGGTACCGAGCGGATCGGACTCGCCTGGGGCGAGGCCGAGAAGGTCCGCCTGCTCGACAGCCTCATGTACCAGGAGTCGCGCCGCAACCACTGGAAGGCCCGGGAGATGACGGTCTCCAACGCCGGCGCCATCGGCTTCGGGCAACTGATGCCCTTCAACCGGGAGTATCACCCCGACCTCGACGAGTACCACCCCTACCAGAACATGGAGGCTCTCTCCCACGACATGACGCGATGGATCGAGGAAGCCCGGGCCCCCAGGACCGAAGCTTCCCGCAAGGCGTCGCGTCTCTATCCCACCGCTCCCATGGGCCGGCTCGAGTTCGCCCTCGCCATGTACAACGGCGGCTTCGCCACCACGGCCTTCGCCAGGGAGCACTACGCCCCCTCCATCCTGAAGATGTTCCACCAGGGCGGACCGCCCGATCCCATCCGGAGTCCCTAAGGAGCCCCGCATGCCCCGCTGCCGTCCCGTCCTGTGCCTGCTCGCCGGCGCCTGTCTCTCCCCGCATCCGTCCCCCGCCGGCAGCGGGTTCGCCGCGGTCGAGTCCCTCTCCCCGAGTCCAGGGCTCGTCCGGGAGGACTCCCGGCAGTCGGATCCGTCCTGCGATACGGTGTCGGCGGTCCTGGGCCGGGACCGGGGCTCGCTGGCGGCCCTGGCCCGCGGATCCGGCCTGCCGCTCTGGGCCGTGTTCCGCGCCTTTCGAGGCGCGGCCCGCGGCACCCGCCCGCGACCCGTCGAGGCGGGAGCGCCCCCCGAACTGTGGTTGGCAGTGCCCGGTCCGGAGCGCCTCGCCACCCCCGGGTTCTTCACCCGCATGCCGCTCGACCAGTGGCGTACCCCCGAGGACGGCACCTGGGGCGTCTCCCGGTCCGGAGGCCGGCGCCGGCACAAGGGCATCGACATGCATGCCCCCGAGGGCACGCCGATCTTCACGGTGGCCGACGGCACCGTGGTGCGGGCCTGGACCGAGAAGCCCCTGGACCAGGACGGGGGCTACGGGAACTACGTCATCCTCGAGCACCGGGCCCGAGACGGCGCCGGCTATCGCTACTGGACCTACTACACCCACATGAAGGACCCGCCGACCGTGAGCGAGGGCGACCTCGTTCCCGCCGGGACCCGGATCGGCGAGGTGGGTCGGAGCCCGGTGGGCCGCTTCGAGAACCCCCATCTCCACTTCGAGGTCCGGCTCGCCGACGGCAGCGAGCTGGGGGTGGCGGTCAATCCCACGCCCTTCGGCGCCTTCCGCCCCCGGTTCACCACCGGCGAGGGCGCGTACTGACCGCCTACACCAGGTTTTGCCGGCGGCGCAGCCACCACTCCAGGCACAAGAGCAGGAGCGCCGCCGCCAGCACCCACGGCTCGTCCTGCAGGTAGGTCCCGGCGGAGTGCCTGCGGATCACCGGGCTGGCATCCACCCGGGGCAGCTGGTCCTTGCCGATGCCTTCCGGCTTCACGGAGAGGAAGGCCCCTCCCGAGGCCTCCGCCACCGCCCTGAGGACGCTCGGGTCGGGCTCCGGGAGCATGGCCTCTTCCCGGCTGGGGAGTACCGCCAGCCTGGCCTCCGGCCCCCCGACTCCGCTGCCCGTGACCACCCTGTAGAGACCGGGCCCGGGAGCCGTGATCTCTCCCTCGACGACGCCGGGATCCCGAGCCTCCAGGGTGGCGCTCGCCGCCGGCGGACCGGATCTCCAGGGGACCATCCGGGCGGCCCGGGGTCCGGTCGCACCCTCCGGTCCGCGCCAGACCACCCTCACCCGCTCCCCGGGACGCACCCTCGCCCGCCCGACCGCCAGCTTCTCGCCTCCGGCCCGCGCCGGGTCGGCGGCGAACCCGAGCACGCCCGAGAAGAACCGCTCGAAGACACGCTCGGGGTCGCCATGGGCCTGGGGCAGCATCGCCCACAGGTAGGTCTCGCTGCCGTTCACCGCCACCGTCACGCCGCGCCGGACGTTGCGCATGGCGACCAGCGGCAGGGGCCGTGGATAATAGGGCGCGGCCACCACCACCTTGGCTCCGCCCACCGCTTGCAACGCCAGGGCCGGGGCGATGGGCGGCAAACGCTGCCAGGCCTGGAGGTTGGCCTGGGGATGCTCCAGGACCCGGGTGAGGGGATGCCCTGCGACCGGCTCGGCGGGTAGACGCCGTTCCAGCGGTGCGGTCTCCACCGGCATCTCGAACGGCATCACGGCCCCCAGCGGCCCTTCCAGCAGGTCCCGGATCTCCCGGGGCCCACAGCCCACGACCAGCAGGGCTCCGCCCCGGTCCCGCACGTACCCCGCCAGGGCCTCTGCCACCGCCCCCGGCAGGCTCTCCCGCGAGTAGCCTCCGAGCACCACCAGGGCCGCCCGGTCCAACGCCCCCTCCGACCCGGCGGGCGGGAGCGCCAGCGTCCGGGTGGTCCCGAACCCGCTCCGCTCCACCAGTCGGTACCGGGGATCCGCGGCCAGGAGACGACGGACGAATCCGAGGTCGGGACTCGGCCGCACCGAGAGGACGAGCACCGGGGTGGCCTGGTCGGCGACCGAGACCGCGGTCAGGGCCCGATCGTCGCCCGGGGTGGCATCCCCGGCACCGCCGGAGACCGCCACCTCCAGCTCCTGGAACCCTCCCGCCCCCGGGACCCAGGGGATCACGACCTCGACCTCGTCGCCCTCCGCCGGCACCGTGGCAGCGTGGGTCCGCACCAGCTCCCCATCGACCCGGAGCTCCACCGGGATCTGCGTCCCGGGCTGCTCGCCCCGGGCCCGGATACGGGCCGTCACCGCCACGCCACCCCCGACGAAGGCCTCCTCCGGGGCATCGACCGAGAGGACCGCGAGATCCCGGCCAGGGTTCCGCGGCCGCCCTGCCCCCAGGGTGTGGATCGGAATGCGGGAACTGCGCGCCACGGGTACCGGACTGCCCCCCCGGGTGCTCCGTCCATCGCTCACCAGGAAGATCGCCCGGGTCCGTTCCGTGGCCCCTCCCAGGGCCTGCGTCAGGGCACCGGAGAGGTCGGTACCCTCACCCGCGGCGGTCTCCGGGAGCCCCTCCCCACTCCCTTCCAACGGATCCTCGAGCCCGGTTGCGAACGACCGGATCTCGAGCTCGAAGGCGCCCTGGTACCCGGCCACCAGCATCCCCGCGGCTCGCTTCGCTGCCTGGTACCGGGTCACGCCCTCGACCTCGCCCTCGAGGGGCAGGTCCATGGATCGGGACCGGTCCACCAGCACCGTGATCCGGGGTCGTAGCCTCTCGACCCGGACCCGGACCCAGGAGGGGGCCACCAGGACCGCGACCAGCAGGCCCACCGCCGCGGTCCTGACCACGGCCATGGCCAGCCGGCCCTCGGCGGGGCTCCGCCCGTAGCTCGCCAGGGAGCGCACCAGGGACGCGCCCAGGAGCCCCGCGAGCAGCCAGTCGGCACTCACGGTGCGCGCCTGTCGGGGTGGTAAGCCTGCACCGCGGCCGGTGGCATCGAGAGGAGCGAGCCCGGCCGGGGGTCTGGGGGTTCGACCCCCGGACCAAGCCCGGCAGCCCGAAGGGCTGCCGCTCCGGAGGCGGCCCATCGGGTCTCCCGGGCCAGGGGCGCTCCGCCTGCGAGCGCGTCCGAGGCGGGACCGCGAGCCGGGTTCACAGCTTCACGAAGTAGCTGGCCCATGCGTCGTCGATCAGCTCGGGGGTGAGGGTCGGCTGGATCCGGCGGTACCGGGCCCGGTCGATCAACTGGTCGAGGAGGTCGCGAGGATGGCAGGCCCGGAACGGGACCTTCTCCTTCAGATAGTGCTCCTCGAGGAGGTACTTCATCATCGAAGCGTTGTACGGGACGCCCTTGCGCTTGCAGGTGCGCTTGAACATCTCGATGAACTCCTGCGGGCTCGGATTGCCGATCTCGATCTTGTACCGGAGCCGCCGCAGGAACGCCTCGTCGACGAGGTCCTTGGGATCGAGGTTGGTCGAGAACACCACGAACTGGGCGAAGGGGACCTCGAGCTTCTTCCCGGAGGCGAGCGTCAGGTAGTCGACCTCCTTCTCGAGCGGCACGATCCAGCGATTGAGGAGATCGGTGGGCCGGACCACCTGGCGCCCGAAGTCGTCGATCAGCAGCATCCCGCAGTTCGACTTCATCTGGAAGGGAGCCTCGTAGTACTTGAGGCGCTCGTTGTAGCCGAGGTCGAGCATCTCGAGCGTGAGCTCGCCGCCCACGATCACGATGGGCCGCTTGCAGATGGCCCAGCGCTGGTCGAGTCGCGGTCCGCCCGAGTCGCCCGAGTCGAGGCTGGCCCGGATCAACTCGATGTCGTCGGGGGGCCGGTGGACGTAGTGGTCGTAGACGGTGATGACCTCGCCCCCGGCCTCCAGCGCATAGGGCACGAAGATGGCGCCGGCGAACAGGTTGCACATCCGTTCGGCGATCGAGGTCTTGCCGTTGCCCGGCGGTCCGTAGAGGAACGCCGATTTGGCCGAGTTCACGGCCGGGCCGATCTTCTCCATGGCCCGCTCCGAGATCACCATGTCGGAGAAGGCCTGCTTGACCTCGTTGATCGAGACGTTGGGACTGGTGTACTGGCGCCTCACCATGTCGGTGTAGGCGTGGAGGTTGACCGGGCACGGCCCCACGTATCCGCTCCGCTGCATGGCCTCGTTGGCGCGCTCCACGCCCTTGGACGTGATGGCCCAGCGCCAGGCGCTGGCCATGCCGCCGGAGGCGCCCTTGATCTCGAGAGAGCGCTCGTCCTTCAGGTTCCGGCACAGCGGTTCGAGCACCGGCCACGGCAAATGGAGGGCCCGGGACAGCTCCACTCCCGTCATCTCGGTCCGGAAGTAGATCGACTTGATCACCAGATCCGCGATCCATGACGGGGTGAGGCCCGAGGCCTCGGCGGTCAGCGGGGCCTCCGGGAAGTAGTCGGTCGAGAAGAGGTTCTGGAGGCTCTTCTTCTCCTTCTCCCGCTTCTTGGCGAGGATCTCCTCGATGTCGATGGCGGACTCGGCGGCCGGCGCGCCGCCCAGCACCAGTTCCTCGTCCATACCGGGCAGGGTGTCGAAGACCTCGACCTTCACGCCCGACGGCGGGCTCGCCGGGACCGGGTCCATCCCCGGCATCGCCTTGGCCGAAACCCGCGACAGGAGGTCGTCCAGGGACGGCCCCGGAGCCACCGAAGCAGGCTGGCGCGGGGCGGCCGGAGGAGGAGGCGACACCTGCGGGCTCGAAGCCGGCGGGAACGCCGGACCGGGCGCCACCGGGACCCCGATCGCAGGCGGCGGGGCGAGATCGGGAAGGTCGGGAAGGTCGTCCAGGTCCGCCAGACCGGGCCCACCACCCATGGGGCCGGGCGAAGGCGGCGAGGGAGGCGGCGGCGGCGGCAGCGGCATCCCGCCGATCCCGGGGACCGGAGGTCTCGCCGGGATCGAGACGGGAGTCCCGATCATGGTTTCGGCCTGGGGAGACGGGGGTGGCGGCGGTGGAGGAGGGAACACCGGCCTCGGTGCGCTCCCCTTGGGCGGACCCGAGGGGGGCGGCGCCAGGTCGTCGAGCGCCCCCAGGTCGTCGAGATCGGGTGCCAGGTCCACCACGCCACCCTGGGGCCCGGGGGCCTTGGGCCCCTTGGCCTTGAGGTCGGCGATCATGTTGCGGATCTTCGAGCTGATCTGTTCGTCGGCCATCGCCGCGAACGTAGCACGAACCCCGCGGCACCCTAAGCCCTGCGGCTACCTCCCGGCCGGTCGCGGCGGAAGGGCGGCGATCACGAACCATCCCGGCATCCAGAGCGAGACCTGGTAGACCACCAGAGCCGCCAGATACGGTTCCGAAGGGGTGAGGAAGGTCGGGAATCCCGGTCCCACGAGGAAGAGCAAGCTACCCAGCCCCAGCAGCCACGGCCCGGCGGCCACCAGGTAGGCGGCCGCCACCCCGCCCCGGCTGCCGGCACCCAGCGCGGCCGGGATCGCGCCGGCCAGGCCGAGTCCGCACCCCACCCAGGTCATCGCCTCCGGTTTCTCCAGGGCGGTCCGGTAGAGGACTTCCGGGGCGGGACCCCATCGGCCCCGGATCCCCACCAGGACCCCGACCTGGAGGAGTACCCCCAGCGGGGCCCCCCCCCCGGGCCCCCCCCCCCCCCCCCCCCGGGCGCCCCCCCACGCGCCGCCCGCCCCCCCCCCCCACAACCCCC
>CAYOHP010000118.1:11439-19380 GCA_964403795.1 uncultured bacterium
AGCGGCGACACCAGCATCGAGACGCCGGCCAGCACCATGAACATCCAGGCGCTGCCTACCCGGTCCCGTCTCCCCTCCTCCCGCAGCTCCCGGGGCACCCGCGTGGCGAGGTCCCGGAGGCCCCGGCGGGCCTCGATCAGGATCTCCAGGGCTTCCCGGAAGCGCCCCTCCCGGTAGGCCTTCTCGGCCGCCGCTCCCGAGACCGCGCCGACCCGCCCTCGGATCGTCTCGGGCAGCAACACGGTCATCCGGGCCCGGGCGCCCTCGAGGGTGCCAAGGAGGCTGGCGAAGCCCCCCCGCGGGTCCTTCGGGACCAGCAGGTCGAGCCGGGGGACCCCCTTCGATCCCGCCGGCTCGGGCCAGCCGAGCGCCCGGGCCAGGCTGGGCGCGACATCCTCGAGCTCGAGTTCGGCCGGGGGCAGGCCCCTGGCCATCGGACCGATCAGCACAGCAGGGGTGCGCCGACGCGCTCCGGTGCCGGCGCCCCTGGGAAGGGAGAGGGCCAGGATCGCGCTCCGTCCCGGCGGACCGTGGGCCAGGAAGGTGCGGGCCGCCTCCTTCAGACCCTCGGGCCAGGCCCGCGGCATGGTGCCCCCGGCCTCCAGGGCGACCCACCACAGGGACGAGGCGAGTCCGTCCCAGGGAGCCACCGTCAAGGCAGCCAGACGCTCCGTGACCGGGTCCTTGCCCGAGGCCGGATCCCGGTCCAGGGGATCCACCCGATCGAGGTGACGCGGGGGGGGCCGCCTTCCCTTGCTCCGGCCGGGTGGGGCGGGAGGCTCGGGTGCAGGGTCGAAGGCCCGACTGGTCATCAGCACCAGCTCGCCGCCGTGATCGACGGCCACCGTCGACAGGGTCGGGAACTCCGGCGGGACCGGGGGTCCGGGTCCGATCGGCAGGTAGGTCCCAGGATCGAAGCCGGTCAGCAGGGAGGCGATCGCCAGGTCCCGATCGTCGGGCCCCCGGAGGATCAGCTCCCGGGCTGCCACGGACCCCGGCAGGCTCCCTACGACCTCCGGGTCCGGAGGCTCCAGACCGAAGCCCAGGAGCACCAGGTACCGGAAGGCCCCGTCCGGGCGAGTGGTCGGGACCGGTTCGACGGGAGCCCGGGGATAGCCGTCCCCGGCGGGACGCAGGACCGGGACCGGGAGTCGGTAGGACGCCCCTGCCACCAGCGCAAAGACCCCGGCGACCAGCAAGGCCACCGCTGCCAGCGCCGGGTGCGCTTCCTTGACCCCCTCGGAGGCCGGTGGTAGTTTCGTCAGACGGTCCCTATCCATCTTCCCCTCGGAGGTCCCGCTCGTGCGTCGACCTTTCGGGCGCCTCGTCGCCCCGCTCCCCGCCCTGGCCCTGGCGGGCCTCCTGGTCCTGGCGGCCCCGACCCGGGCCTTGAAGCCCAGCGACCTGAACCTCGAGCCCCGCCTCTTCGGGATCTCGCTCCTCAGGTTCTCGTCGACCCGGGATCTCTCCCTCCTGGAACAGTACTTCCGGAAGAACATCCTGAAGCACAAGGACCTGCCGGGCGGCTTCCTGGAGACGGTCGACCACTACCGTACCCGCGAGCTCGACTCCTTCGCCCCGGAGAAGCGTCGCGAGCTGATCGATTCCTGGCTGGCGACCCTGGCCGTCGACCACCCGGAGCTCGCCCCCGCCCTCGAGGCCACCCGGCTCTTCTCGTCCTGGAGCTTCGCCGCCGCGACCTCGCCCTCCCTCCCACCGGCGGAACGGACCCTGCTGGCGGAATCGACATCGCGACTCCTGGCAGCCCCCAAGGTCTCGCCCTGGGGGCTGCTGGTGGCCGGGCTGGTGGCCCACGGCCTGGAGACCGCGGCCGGTCCCGAGACCGCGACCCCGGGTCTCTCTCCCTCCGACGACCTCTGGACCCGGGCGAGTGCCGCCGCACCCAGCGAGGACGCCCATCTCCATTTCGTCCTGGGGGACCTGCTGGCTGCCACCCTGGACCGACGCCAGGTAGCGGTCTTCTGCAAGCGGGTCGCCACCGAGTTCGAGAAGAGCCTGCTCGTCAACCCTGGCGACAAGCAGCTCTACACCGCGGTCGCAGGGCGCTATCACGAACTCTACGAGGCCCTCTCGGAGCCAGGGGCCCAGCTCCCGTTCTGGTTCGAGGAGCTGGTCTTCAAGCGCTTGATCTCGGTGGAGCCGACCAACGCCCGGGCCCACAACAACCTGAGCTTCCTCTACTCCCAGTACGGGGTGAACCTCCAGGAGGCGCTGAAGGAAGCCCAGATCGCCAACCAGCTCCAGCCCAACGATCCCAACATGATGGACACCCTGGGGTGGGCGCACTACAAGGCCGGCAACTTCGCCAAGGCGGTGGAGGTCCTGCGCAAGGCCTTGGCGCTCGATCCGGGCCTGGCCGACGTCCACTTCCACCTGGCCTCCGTCCTCTACGACCAGAAGGACTACGACGCCGCGGTCGCCGAATTCCGGGCCACCGTGCAGCTCGATCCCAAGAACGCCTTCGCCCTGAACAACCTCGCCTACCTCTTCGCCGAGAGATCCCGGGACCTGGAGGAAGGGCTCGCCCTGGTGGACAGGGCCCTCGAGCTCGAGCCCGGGAATTCGGCCTTCCTCGACACCAAGGGCTGGCTGCTGTTCCGCCTGGGGCGCTTCGACGAGGCCGACACCTGGGTCTCGCGGGCCATCGCGGCCCAGGCCGAGGTCAGCGAGCTCCACCTCCACAAGGGAGAGATCGCCCTGGCCCGGGGCCGCTACGAGGAGGCCGGGGACCACTTCGAGAAGGCCCTGACCTATGACCCCAAGAACGCCGAGCTGGCCCGATCGCTGGCACGCATCCACGCCTTGGCGAGCCTGAGATCGGCCATGGAGCGATTCGCCCGGATCGGGGCGGTCCGGCGCGACAAGCGGCATTTCGAGGCCTTCTACCGGGCCATGGCCGAGGTCCACGTGGTCGATGGCCAGTACGACGAGGCTGCCAGGATCCTCAAGGAGTACGCCATCCTCCCGAGCGGGGACGCGGTCCTCTCGGAGGAACCCGGTGGCACGGAGGTCGCTGCCCCCCCCACCCCCAAGGCCCTGGGCGCCGACCTGGCTTCCGCCCTGGCCAGCCTGCCCGCGGCCACCGACATGGTCTTCACCGTCGAGCGCCCGGGCCTCGTCAAGCTGCTCGACACCGTCCTGCGACATGCCAAGACGCCCTTCCCCCTGGCGGCGTTTCGGCCCCAGATCGAGGCCCGTCTCCCCAACCGGATCGTCCTGGGGATGGACTCGGGGGAGGCTGCCCAGGGCGGTAACCTCCTGCTCCTGCTCCACCTGGACAAGCAACGGGTGGCCGAATACGGGGCCGCCCTGGAACGAGCCCGGGACCTGACCGCCAGCCTGCCCGGCTCGAACTCGAAGATCCGGCTCCGTTCCGACATGTACAAGGGTCGGGTGATCGGCGAGGTCGAGATCCCGGGTGTCACCCTGCACTTCACCCTCCTCGACGACTCCCTGGCCCTGGCCGTGAAGAAGTCCCACCTGATCGAATTCCTGGATGCCGGATCCGGGAGCGAGCGCTCGCAGCTGGCGAAGAGCCCCGGCCTCACCCACCTGCTGGCAGCCCTGGCGGGTACCGAAGATGCCCTGCTGGTCGCCTACATCCCCGAGCTGCTCGCCTCCCGCTCCCCCGATACCCTCACTCCCGAGGAATTGGCCCTGCTGGAGAAGACCGAACTGGTGGCTTCCCGCTATGCGCTCGACCTCGAGGCCGACGTGCTCCGGGAGTGGTCCCTCTTCCTGCCCCGTAGCGGGGCCAGTCTGGCTCCGGAGGCGACCCGGGCCGAGGGCTTCGCCCGCAAGTCCCTGGGCCGCCTGCCGGCGGCGTCGAGCCTCCTGGTCGAGAGTGCCTTCGGAGCCGTGGAGGACCGGATCCAGGGGTCGATGCTGATCCGGGGAGTCTCGGTCTGGGGAACCGAACTGTTGAAGCGCCTCTCGCAGGTCGGGATCGATCTTCCCGACCTCGATCTCGAGGGAACCATCCCTGAGGGGACGAGTCCGTCTCCCGAGGAGGGGGGCGAGCCCGAGGACTTCGACGAGCACGAGTCGCACGACGAGGAGCCCGAGACCGAGCCGGCCATCCCGATCCCCCCGCGAGCCCCCGGGGAGGATCCCTAGGTCGAGCTCGATCCTGCTACCCTGGACCCTCGGACGGAGCGGGGCTCCGTACCGCCGGGGCGAGGATCCCGGGAACCGGGGACCGAGAACAAGAAAAGGAGACGGACCCGATGAGCAAGGTGAACGTCCAGGACCAGCTCCTCCATCAGGCTCGCAAGGAGCGCCTCCCGGTGAAGATCTTCCTGATGAAGGGCCTCCAGCTCCAGGGGCGGATCACCGGCTACGACATGTACGCGGTGCTGCTCGAGGGCCAGGGACGGATCCAGTTGATCTTCAAGCACGCCATCTCGACCATCGAGTTCCCCGAGCGGATGCGGGTCAGCTTCGATCCGGACGCCCGGCCCCCCAAGGCGGCCGAGGGCAGGCCGCTCGCGGGTCCGGTCGCCTCGGCGAGTCCCGACGACGACAACGAAGGCACCTCCGAGGACGAGGGCTAGGATCCGGTCGGGGCGCGAGCCCCGGCGCCCCCCTCCCGCTCGGCGTCCCAGCCGGGTACCTAGACCCTACGGCTCCAGCGGATCCGGGACCGCCAGGCCCGCCTCCCGCCGCCGCCGGTCCCACGCCAGCAGCCGCTCCCGGATCGCCGCCTCGGCCCCGATCGCCTTGGGGCGGTAGAGCCGGATCGGTCGCGGCAGGTACGTCTGGGCCACGAACCCGTCCGCCTCGTCATGCGGGTAGCGATAGCTCCCGGCACCTGCTTCGTCGGGCCGGGGCCGGTTCTTCAGGTGCCCGGGAACTCCCCATCGCGGGCTCTTCCCGACTGCCTCCTCGGCCAGCCCCATCGCCAGGTAGCTGGCGTTGGACTTGGGCGCGGACGCCAGGTAGGTCGTGACCTGGGCCAGGACCAGGCGTCCCTCGGGCATGCCCACCTGCTCCAAGGCCGTCATCCCCGACGAAGCCACCACCAGTCCCTGGGGATCGGCATTTCCCACGTCCTCGCACGCCAGGATGAGCAGCCTGCGCATCACGAACCGGGGATCCTCCCCGCCGGAGAGCATGCGGGCCAGCCAGTAGAGGGCCGCGTCCGGATCGGAGCCCCGCACGCTCTTGATGAAGGCCGAGATGGTGTCGAAGTGCTGGTCCCCGTCCCGGTCGTACTCCCGGTAGGTGAGCGCCAGCAGCTCGTCGACCCGCTCCGGCGTCAGCTCGCCGCCGATCCGGGCCGCCGAGTCCAGCAGGTTCAGGGCCGACCGGGCATCCCCCGAGACTCCCCGGGCCAGTCGCTCCAGGGCCGCTTCCGGGATGACGAGGGCCTTCTTCCCTCCCTCGCCCGTCCGGGCCGAGGCCGCCTCCAGGATCCGCCGCACCTCGGTCACCGAGAGCAGGCGGAAGGTGAAGATCGGGAGCCGCGACAAGAGCGAGGCCGCCAGGGCGGCATTGGGATTCTCGGTGGTGGTCGCCAGCAGGTGGACGATTCCCTCCTCGAGTCCCGGGAGGAGCACCTCCTGCTGGGCCCGGTTGAAGCGGTGGACCTCGTCCACGAACAACACCGTGGCACGCCCGTGGGCGGCCAGTTCCCGGCGGGCGGCCTCCAGCTCGCTGCGCAGATCGGCCACCTTGTGGACCACCGCGTTGAGCGGCACGAAGCGGGCGCCCGACCCTTCCGCCACCAGCCGCGCCAGGCTGGTCTTGCCGGTTCCCGGAGGTCCCGCGAACAGGGCCGAGAAGGGCCGGCCGCTCTGGACCAGCCCGGAGAGGACCCGGCCCGGACCCAAGAGGTGTTCTTGCCCGACGAACTCCTCGAGACCGCGGGGCCGGCAACGGGCCGCCAGCGGTGCCGAGGCCGACAGCGCCTCCCGGAGCGCCGCCTCCAGGAGGTCGGCCACGCCCTACCCGGCCCCGCCCCCGGCAGCCATCCGGGCCATGGGACGAAGGCGCGCCGCGAACCGCTCCAACCGCTCCCGTCGCGAACCGTCGGAGGCGAAGTGCCGCTCGCAGCGGGACACCTCCTTGCGGAGGAACTCGAGATCGCCGCCGTCGAGCGCTCCCGAGGCCAGGTCGCCCCAGCTCTCGGGACGGCCCTCCTCCGAGAAGGCCCGCTGCCATGCGGGTGCGAACCGCACCGGATCGCGATCCTGGATCGCCAACAGGGCCTCCAGGAACGCCAGGTGGGCACCCGGGACACCGCCCGGGCGTGGCCTCCCGAGGCTCCGCAGGACCCGACCCGCGGGGCGACTTCCCCTCACCCACAGGAGGCCCTCCAGGAATCCCAGCCGGGCCTCGAGCCCGCCCCCCGGAGGCCCCGAGCCGACCAGTTCCCGATAGACCCGCCGGGCCGCACCGACCCGGCGGCCGGCCGCCAGGCGACGGGCCAGTCCCAGGCGCAGACCGGCATTTCCCGGCATCCGTCCGAGGGCGGCCTCGAGCTCGCCCTCGGCCTTCTCCGTCTGGCCTTCGCCGTCGAGGGCTTCCGCCAGTTCGAGAGCCACCCCCGCGTGCCGGGGATGGGCGCGCACGGCCCGCTCCAGGAGCTCGACCCCCTGCTTCCCCCGACCGGCGGCACGCAGACAGCGAGCCGCGCCCCGCAGGGCCTCCAGATCATCGGGGAGGCGGCGCAGGCAGTCCTCGAAACTGGCCAGGGCCCGCCTCCCCTCGCCTTCCGCCCAGAGGATCTCGCCCCAGGCCGCAGCCACCTCCGGAACCCCGGCGTGCTCGGGCGCCAGTCCCTCGAGCAGGGAGCGGGCCCGGTCCGACCGCCCGGAGGCACGTTCCAGGCGGCAGAGCCGGAGGACGGTCTCCAGGTTCCCGGGATCGAGGTCCAGCGAGCGGCGGTAGAGGTTGGCCGCCCGCCGGTCCTCGCCCATGGCCTCGTAGAGGCGTCCGACCTCCTGCCACAGGACCGGCTCGGCCGGATAGCGTCCGGCCAAGGCCAGGAGCTCGGCCACCCCTGCCTTGGGGGTGCCCCGTTCCAGGTGGCGCCGGGCCCGTTCCGCCAGCCCGAGCTGGACCCTCAGCCGTTCCCAGGGCTCGCCTCCGGCGGCTCCCGGCCTCCCGGGCCCCCTGGTCCCGAGAGCCGCTCCGGGATCCGGGTCCCCCGAGCGTCCCATGCGACCGCCCGCCTCGAGATAGGTCGAGAGCGCCTTCTGGTACTCCGTCGATTCGGGGCGGCAGAGCAAGGCCCGCCGGATGGCGAGCACCGCCCGATCCGCGTCGCCGCGCTGGAACCTGGCCTCGGCAGCCAGCGCCAGCGCCGCGTGGGCGTCCGGCCAGCGCTCCAGCAGCCCGACCAGCCGCGCTTCGCAGTCCTCGAACTCGCCCTTCACCAGCGACACCCGAGCCAGCACCAGGCCCGGCGCAGGATGGTCCCCGAGTCGAGAGGCCGCATGCCGGGCCAGCTCCTCGGCAGATCCGGGTAGATCGAGATCCAGGTAGAGGCGTCCCAGGTGCTCGACCAGGTCGGGATCGCCCGGCATCAACCGGTAGCCAGCCTCGAACTCGTCCCGGGCGCGATTTCGATCGCCCCTGGCCAGCTCGGTCCGGCCCAGGTTGAAGCGGGCGCTGGGATCGTCGGGCGCCACCTCCACGGCCCGCTGGAAGAGCCGGGCGGCCTCCTCGAGCCGGCCGGCCTCGAAACGCAGGACGCCGAGGTTCAGGAGGGCAGGCACGTGCTCGGGGGACCGGCGCAGCACCGCCTTGTAGAGCCGGGCGGCGCGACCCGGCCTTCCTCCCGACAGATGGGCGCGGACTGCGATCGAGAAGTCGTGGTCGACCCCGGGACCCGCCAAGGGAGCCTGGCGACACACGGATTCAGGTGGCGGAGACATCTTCGACGACGGGGAGTCCGAGCTCCTTGGCGTCTTCCTC
>CAYOHP010000119.1:0-19363 GCA_964403795.1 uncultured bacterium
CTCGGCGAGTGCGAAGTCGAGGAGCGAACCGGCTGCGATCACCGGAAGCTCGGGGCGCGCCTCGTAGAAGTACCGGAGCGATGCCAGGGCTACCGGGCAAGCCTGGACCTCGTCCAGGAAGAGGAGGGATCCCGGCGTTCTGATCCGTCGCCGGAGTCGCGCCTCCAGCACGGCAGAGATTCGCCCCGGATCGCGACTTGCGAAGACATCTTCCATCCCCGTGAGGACCTCGAGGTTGGCTTCGCAGAGGTCGAGGTCATGGCGGAGGGCGAACGACCGGACCAGGTGCGACTTCCCCACCTGCCGCGCTCCCCGGAGGACGAGGGGTTTCCTCCGGTCCGCCCGCCACCACCGCTCGAGCTCGCGTCCGGTGTCACGGGGGAAGTCGAGTGGGTTGGCCATAGACCAAGGCTATTCGATCCAGACATTGGATGCAAACCAAGGCATTCTCAGCCATCGCGTGAGCCTTCCTGCTCCTCCGGATCCACCGTGGGGTCCAGTCCTGGACGGAACTCCGGTCCTGCCCGCGTGGTCTGTCCTTCGGGAGGCATCTTGCCGCGAGTCCGCCTGCTGATCGCGACCCTGCTCGTCGTCGCTCTTCCGGTGGGGGCTGAGGTTGCCGTCGACGCCCCCGACCTCCCGACCCTGATCCGCGCTTCCCGGGCGGGAGACCGGGACGCCCAGCGTCTCTACGGTCTGCGACTGCTCCGGGGGGAAGGCGTGGAGGCCGATCCCGGTCGGGGCAGGGTGCTCCTCGAGTTGGCCTCGGACGCGGGTAGCCCGGAAGCCTCGGTGGCGCTGGCCAAGATCCTGGGGCGCGGCCTCTTCGGGATCGCCGCCGACCGGCGTGCCGCCCGGGATCGCATCGTCCTGGCGGCCAAGCAAGGCTCGGAGCCGGCGCGACGCTGGCTCGCCGGCCACCCGGAGGACGAGCCGATCGAGGTCGTGGTGGTGGGAGCCCCGAGCCCGGAGCCCGGGGCGCCCGAAGGCCGGCGGATCCTGGTCTTCGGCCAGGCCGGCTGCCCCCCGTGCCGGTTCTTCGAACCGATCGTGGCGGAGGTCATGGACAAGCACCCCGAAGTAGGGGTGGAGCACGTGGACCTCGCCTCCCCCTCGGGACGTGAGCTCGCCAAGCGCTACGGGGTCCCCGGCACCCCCACGACGGTGCTGGTCGACGCCTCCGGCGCCGAGCTCGGACGCCTGGTCGGGGCCGCGCCCGCAGACCAGCTCGAAGCCCTGGTGTCCCGAGGGCCCTGAGTCGCTCCTCGAAATTCCGTCACGTCCTGAAGGAATTTCAAGGTACAATGGGCCCATGGACCGCCTCGAACGTACCTCGGCTCTCGAGCGCGTCTCCCGCCTCCTGGCGCGCCACCCGATCGTCGGTCTGGTCGGAGCCCGCCAGGTCGGCAAGACGACGCTCGCCCGGGATCTGGCCGAGCGATGGCCGGGGCCTGGGCGTGTTCATGCATTCGATCTCGAGGACCCTGCCGACCGCGCTCGCCTGAACGAGCCTTCCCTGGCCCTGCGTCCCCTCGAGGGTCTGGTGGTCCTCGACGAGATCCAGCGGACGCCCGAGATCTTCCCGGTGCTGCGGGTGCTCGCGGACCGTCCCGGTACCAGGACTCGATTCCTGGTCCTCGGCAGCGCCTCCCGCGATCTCCTGCGACAGGCCTCGGAGACCCTGGCCGGTCGGATCGCCTACCTGCACCTCGAAGGTTTCGGACTCGACGAGGTCGGCTCGGGAGAACTCGACCGCCTGTGGCTCCGGGGCGGCTTCCCCCGCTCCTGGCTGGCCAGCAGCGAGCACGACAGCGACGAGTGGCGCCGCGAATTCATCGCCAGCTACCTCGAGCGGGACCTTCCCCAGTTGGGGTTCTCGATTCCCTCCCACACCCTCGGTCGCTTCTGGGCGATGCTCGCCCACTACCACGGCCAGATCTGGAACGGAGCCGAGTTCGCCAGGGCCTTCGGCATCTCGGAGAGCTCGGTCCGGCGGTACCTCGACGTCCTGGCCAGCACCTTCACGGTCTCGATCCTGGCGCCGTGGCACCAGAACCTCGCCAAGCGCCAGGTCAAGGCTCCCAAGGTTTTCATCGCGGACAGCGGACTCCTCCACAGCCTGCTCGGGATCGTGACCCGGGAGGATCTGGAGCGTCACCCGAAGGTCGGCGCCTCGTGGGAAGGCTGCCTCCTCAGGATCCTGACCGCCCGCCTCGGTTCTCGTCCCGGGGAGACCTGGTACTGGGCGACCCACGGAGGAGCCGAGCTCGACCTGCTGGTGATCCGAGGTGCGGAGCGCAGGGGGTTCGAGATCAAGCGGACCGAGAGCCCCACGGTCACCCGATCGATCCGCTCCGCTCTCGAGGACCTCCAGCTCGACCGGATCGAAGTGATCCATGCCGGGAGCGCGACCTTCGATCTCCATCCTCGAGTCCGGGCCGTCGCCGCGGCGCGGGTCCTCGACGACATCGCCCCCCTGGCCTGACGGACCGCGGCCCACCACGCCCTCTCCACCGTCCGCGAGACGAGCGGGAACTCGCGACCTCGGCCGCTGTCCCAAGGGATGCAGAGGGAGACCCGGCAGGGGAAGCCGAGGGTTCGGTTCGGGAGGAGAGACGCGGCCGGGACCCAACGACCGGATCGCGGCGGCGACGAACGGAGACCGACCTTGGATCCCATGCCCGGAAGCGGCGAGCCGCGCTCGCCCGTCGACACCAGCCTGGTCGAGGAGGCGCGAAGGAACCTGCGCCGCAAGCTCGCCCCCCCGGAACCCGGCTCGCCCTACGCGGCCAAGGGCCGCGCCCCGAGCCCGGCGGCCCGGACGGTGCTCGCGCTCGGCACCCACGGCTCGGACGACCCGGCCCGGGTGGGGCAGAAGGTCGCCGCCCTCGCCAAGCTGTCCGGCCCGGGCTTCGCGATCCCGCCCGGCTTCGTGGTGACCGTGGATGCGATGCGGATCGCCCTGGCCGAGGCGGGTGCCGAACGCGACCTGGCTTGCCTGGAGGGCGCCACCAGTCCCGGACAGGAGGCAGAGCGAGCCGCGCTCGCGGCCAACCTCCGGGAGCGTCTCGCCGGCATCGCCATCCCGGAGCCGGTCCTCGCCGAACTCCGCCTCGCCTGCCACGCACTGGCAGTCCAGCAAGGAGGCCGCCTCGAAGTGGTCGTCCGCACCTCCAGGACCGCCAGCGAGGCCGCGGGAGATCGTGACCGCATCCGCGATCCCCGGTACTTCGGCATCCGGGAACCGGAGGCCCTCCTGGAACGGATCCGGGAGATCTGGGCTTCGGCCATCCCGGAGCCGACCGGAGCGGATCGGTCCGGCTCGGCCGGACCGACGGGCCATCCCCGGATCCTCGCCCTCCCCGCGGTCCTGGTCCAGGCCATGGTCGTGGCGCGAGCCCACGGACAGCTCATCACCTCCGATCCCGCCCTGGGCGGGGCCCAGGGACTTCGTCTCACCGCCAGCTACGGAATCGGAGGGCCACATCCCTCGGGACGGGTCGAGCCCGACCGCTACGAGCTCGATGCCCGCGGCCAACAGATCCTCGAGGTCTCACTCGGCTCCAAGCGGGAGCGCTGGGAGCGGAGCGAGACCAGGGCCGGGATCCAGCGCATCCGGAACCCGCCCGAGATGCAGGAGAGGACGTGCCTGGGCGAGGAGGAGGTACGCCGGGTCGCGGCGGGCGGGCTCTCCCTGGCGCGCTCCCTGGGGGGACCTGTCTCGCTCGCCTGGGCCCTCTGCGGGAGCACCCTGTACGTACTCGGAGTCGATCGCGTGGCCGGGAACGTGGCGGTCACGGAGGGGACGAGACCCGACGAAGACGGCCGGTTGGCCGGCCTCTACCGGATCACCGATGCGCTGCTGGAAGTCCTCTTCGGAGTCCTGGAGCAGTTGATCCAGGCGGCGAGCCGGGCCCTGGCCGTGAGGTCAGGATCGGTCCCCTGCCCGGAGATCGCCGCCGACCAGGGAGGCCATCCGGATCATGGACACTGCGCCGCTCCGTCGGAGTAGACGCCCATGTCGCCGAGGTGTTTCTGCATGAAGCTGCTGCCCGACTTCTTCTGCTTCGAGAGCGGGTACTGGTAGGCGGTCCCTCCCTCCGGTTCGAGCCGGAGGGCAGCACCGGCGCCGCTGGGCACGATCCTCCAGCTCCCCTGCTCGCCCCCTCGTCCCGAGGAGCTCCCGGTGACCGCGCTGCCCCCGACGTCGATGTGGGTGCGGTTGGATCCCTGGTACCAGTACCGCCCGTTCGCGCACAGGTGCCACTCCTTGCTGGAGCTGGTGGATCCGAAGTCCCCGCCGCCGGAGCTGGAGTAGCTCCACATGTAGAGCAGCTTCTGGCCACGGAGAGCCTGGTCCCACTCCTGCACCGCAGGGTTGCTGGGTGTCTCGAGGCGCACCGAGTCGAACATGCTGCAGGCTGCCGCCTCGAGCTCGGGCCACCTTGCCGGCTCGGTCAACCCGAAGGCGAGTACCGCCTGCCCGGACGGCGTGAGGAAGGCTCCCAGGAGCCCTTCGGCTTCCTTGCCGTCCAGCTTCCCCTTCACCGGGAAGTACGCCCCCTGTCCCTGCCCCGTGGGGACCACCTTCAGACTTCCCGGCGTCTTCGGTTGCAGATCCGTGCCGGGTGGCTCCTGGTAACCCTTCACGGAAGCCCGGGACACGTCCTCGGTGCCCAGTCCTTCGGTCACGGTCAGCATCACGATCCCCGGGGTCGTGGCATGCCCGAAGATCACCGCGGCCTGGGTCTCGCGCCACTGCCATCCGGGCGGCAGGACCATCCGGAACCCGTAGGCGTCCGCCCGGAAGACGACGCCCGTCCCGGGGTTACCGGACGCGCCACGCTGGAACCGGAGGACCCCGACGTCCTGACCCGAGATGGTGAGCTGATCCCCCTCGAGCTGGAACGAGTACCAGCCGCCCCCCTGTGCCCCCTGCACCACCAGGGCGTTACCCCGGACCTCGTAGCGGTACTCGACACCGTCGAAGCGCGCGCCGCCGTCCGAGCGCAATTGCAGGGTCCGGGTGCCTTGCACCTCGGACCACGAACCCACCAGCCCCTCCGGGAGTCCGGATCCGACGAGACCGAGCAGCAATGCGAGGGAAGGCAGGATCCACCGCCTCATGGGCCTCCTTCGGGTCCGGCCAGGGTACCGCACTCCCGATTCGCCTCCGGCCGGACCGGAATGGCCTCCTATCGGCCCAGGAACCCCTCCCTGGAACCCGGTTCGTCCTGGGGATCGCGCCGTAGCAGCGGAGGAGGTGGCGGGATGGGTGGGAGCGGAGCGCGCACGACTCCCAGTTCCATCGAGACCACGGCGCAGGCGTCCCGGCAGGAGACCGTCCCACCGAAGGCGGGCGACCAGTAGTACATCCACTGCGAGTTCGGACCCGTATTCACATGGCCAGGGAGCGACTTGAGGTAGCCCTTGGCGACCAGCTCGTCCCAGGGGAACTCGGTGAGCTGGGTGTCGTGATCGAGGTTGTAGCGGATCATCGCGCCCAGGAGCTGGTGCATGGTGGCGCGGCAGTCGACCTTCCAGGGATCCGGCTGGGGACGCTCTCCGGGTGTCCAGGTGTCCGAGCCATGGACGGTACAGACCACCCGGGGGCCGGCAGCGGGCCCGACCCGAAAGTTCGCCCGGCTGCCCACCGGCTCCCCGGGGTCCCTCTCCACCAGATTCGCGAGCCGGGAGTCGACCAACCGCATTCGCCTCCAGGGCAGCTCGGACCCGGGCTCCGACGGATCGCTCCCGCTCCTGGCGAGGAGCCCTCCCAGGAGCTCCCGGTAGCCCAGGCATCGCCGTTGGAAGATGGCTTCTCATGCCTGGGGCGTGCGGACGGTCTCGGCGCTGGCGCTCCCGGCCAGGGCAGCGAGGGTGAGCCAGAGGCGAGCGGTGCGGATCCAGGCTCGAGGGCGTCGGTCTGGTCGAACGGATCGAAGCACGAAGGGGCCTCCCTGGTCGTCGAAGTCCGGCAGTCCCTCCCCGCGGGGCGAGCCGAGAGAGCCCCCCGGAGACCGGGTCTCCGGGGGGCGTGGACACGTTTCAGTTCCCCAGGAAGCCGACCTCCCCGGCCGGCACCAGGCGAGGCATGGACGTCGGCAGGGGCGGCGGCGAAGGCGGGCGGAGCCCGACGGCCGGTCGGATGTGGGACGTCAGGTTCCCGTGGCGCTGGCACACGATGCTGCCCAACCCACGATCGAGACGGTAGTTCTCATGCGAACCCGGACCAGCCCCCGGGTCGTCGAGCAGCTTGGGAAGATAGCCCGTTGCTCTCATCGGAGCCCAGCGGAGGCGGTCGGGATCGATGTCCGACTCAAGGCTCGCCCGGGTCAGGGCCCCCAGCAACAGGTACTGGTTGGCCCGACACTCGATCCGCTGGTCGACCTCCGGGGACAGCTCCGGCTCGCCGGATCCGGGTGGCACCGGGTATCGGCCCGGGTACTGCCCTGGATACGGTCCAGGGGGGGGTCCGAAAGACAGGCCCGGAGTCCCATGCCGGACGCAGGCGACCCCGAAGACGGTCCCCGGCATGAATTCGTAGTTGGGGTGCGAGCGGGGTCCCCCACCCGGATCGGTGGGCATGGCCAGGCCTCCACGGCTCTGGAGTTCGGCCCAGGGCAAGGCTTCGAACGAGGTGCTGGGGGTGGCACCGATGCTCCGCAGGGAATCGCGGATCTCCCGCTGAATCCGGAAGCACCGAATTCTCTGGATCATGCCCCAGGGAGTGGCGAACGACTCTCCTGGCGCCGCTTCGAGTTCGCTGCCGGTGGCCAGGGCGAAGAACAGGAACAGGGATCGAGCCAGCAAGGCACGCCCCCCTCGCGTCTTGGTCATGGAGACCTCCTCATTCCCTCCCGGAGTCGCCTCCGGGAGTCGGATCAGGGAACGAGGACGGCAACGCAAGCCGCGAGCCAAATCCGGCATCCGCTCCAGAAGCCAACTTCCACCGCAGGATGGGTCGGGAGTCTCGGACCGGTCTCAGGCCCGTCGACGGCGACTCGCTCGCCCGCGTGCCCGAAGACGTGACGGCCGGCGCCTACTCTTCCTTGAGATCGCGCAGACGCCGGAAGAGCGTGGCCCGGCTGATCCCGAGCAGCTTGGCCGCCTGGTCGCGATTGCCCCCGGTCTGGCGCAATGCTCTGCGGATGGCGTCGGCCTCCATCTTGGCCTTGCGCTTGGCGCTGCTCGGGGCCAGGTCGTCGGCGGTGATGGGCGACTCCGGCGGCACGGGCGCGGCGGCCCCTGCGGCGACCATCGAGACCCGTCCCAGCGAGGCGTCCGACGGCGCCGGCGCTGCCACCGGAGCCTCCAGGCCGAGATCGCTCGCCCGCACCAGTCCATCCCGGGCCATGGCCAGCGCCCGGGTCAGCACGAAGCGCAGCTCCCGCACGTTCCCCGGCCAGGGATGCGCCTCGAGCCGGCGCCAGGCCTCGGCCTCGAGCCGGAGCCCGGAGGGCAGCCAGCGTCGCACCATGCGCTCGATGTCGCCGGGACGCTGGCGGAGCGGCGGGATCTCGAGGGTGACGCCGGCCAGCCGGAAGAAGAGGTCGGCGCGGAACCGGTTCTCGGCCACCCGGGCCCCGAGGTCACGATGGGTGGCGCTCACCAGGCGGACCTTCACCGAGCGGGACCGGTCCGATCCGAGCGGCTTGATCTCACCCTCCTGGAGCACTCGCAACAGCTGCGCCTGTACATCGAGCGGGAGCTCGGCGACCTCGTCGAGGAAGAGGGTCCCACCATCGGCGGCCACGAAAGCACCGTCGCGGTCCCGCTCGGCCCCGGTGAAGGCCCCCTTCTGGTGGCCGAAGAGTTCGCTCCGGGCATGGGTCGGGTCGGTGAGCAGGGTGCCGTCGACCACCACCAGCGGACCGTCTGCCACTTGGCTCCGCTTGTGGAGTGCCCGGGCCAGGACCTCCTTGCCGGTCCCGGTCTCGCCGTGGAGGAGGACCGGGAGGTCGAGCAGCGCCACCCGGGCGACCAGACCGAAGAGGTCCCGCATGGCCGGGCTCGCCCCGATCATGCCTTCGAACTCCTCGCCCTCGTTGCGCGGGGCCGGCAGGTCCTGCTCGCTGGCCTCGACCAGGAGCGTGGTGTCCCCGAGTTCCAGCCGCTGCCCGGGCTCGAGCTTGGCTGCCTCCACCAACACGCCGCCCAGGCGGATCCCGCTCTTCGAGCCGAGATCCACGATCTTGTAGCCGGTGCCCTCGGGCTCGATCCGGGCGTGTTCCCGGGAAACAGTGGTATCGGTGAGCGAGAGCCGGGCGGTCTGGGACCGGCCGATCACCGCCACGCGACCACCCAGGTCGAGCTCGACGCCGCGGTCCGGCCCGGCGACCACCACGACCCTCCAGGTCTTCAGGTGGATGCGAGCACCGTCGGACGAGACCAGGATCCGGCTCAGGGTTTCCATCGGAGGGAGTGTGGACCCGTCGCAAGGCGTGGATCAAGGACGAGCCATCGGCGATCGGCGTCCGCCACCTTCCCGTGGATCCTCCCCGAATCCTGTTCCGGCCGATCGGCCTTCCGGTGCGGGCCTATGCGGCAGCCTTCCGCCACGGCATCCCGAACCCGTCCTCGCCGAGACCCAGGTCCCGTTCCAGCCGGCGCAGCACCGTGACGAAACGTGCCTCCACCAGCTCGGCGTCGGGGACCGCCTCGTCGAAGCCCGCCAGGAGCGCCTCGTCCGCATCCGGGAAGTGCTCGGCCACGCCGAAGAGGAGGTTCTCTTCCATCCCGATCTGCCAGCGCGCCAGCCAGACGTAGGCGGTCAGGTGCTCGACGAAAGCCCGCTTGCCCTCGGGGAACCGAGCCCGCGCCCGCACCGCGGCCGCCAGGTAGGCCTCGGCGGTCCGGGCCTCCCGTCCCAGCCAGCCGCCGAGCTCCGGGAGCTTCTCTCCGACCCGGGCCTCGAGCCAGGGCAGGAGCACTTTCTCTTCCCGCACCCGGTGATAGCGGCCGGCGAAGTTGCGCAGGAAGTCGAGCAGGTCGTCGAGCACCGCCCGGGGCGGATCCTCGCCATCCCGCATGCGGGCGATCGCCTCCTCGGCGGCATCGAGTCCCCGGAGCACGAAGCGGTGGTCCCTGCGCAGCACGTCGAGAGCCTTCATCGTCGAACCTCCCCGGACCCGCCCGCCGGTGCGGCAGGCTCGCAGGAGGACTTGGCAACCTACATGCCAAGTCGACCCGGGGACCACGAATCGGAACCGGGTGGCGATTCAGCCGCTCCGAGCCCCGATGCGCGCAGCGCGGAGGCTGCACCCGACGGCTGCGCGTCCCGCTGCGCGAATGCGAGACCCGCCCACCCGCCGCTTCCGCCCGAGATCAGGGAGCCAGCGCGGGAGGTTCGAGCTCCCCGCCGTGCATCATCGTGGCGCTCAAGTAGACCAGCGAGGCGGCCCAGACGTGGGGGATGGAGGTGCGGTTCTCGTACTGCACCTCGCCCCGGGCGTCGCGGGTGGTCACGTAGGTCTCGCCGAAGTGGAGCGTCCCCGGCGAGGGCATCCGGTCGACGAAGATCCGGTAGCTCGTCCGGATCCGCTCCGCCCAGGCGGGATCGTCGCCGACCAGGCTGGCGACCGCCATCCACTGCTTCTGCTCGTAGGCGCCGCCCACCCCGCGACCGAACAGCCGATCCTCCATGCTCGCCCACAGGTAGGGCACCTCGGCGACCAGGCGCGGATCGTCCCGCCCCAGTACCCGGCACGGCCAGGCCATCCACCCCACGGCGCCGGGACCCTGGACCTTGGAGAAGCCCTCGCCCTCCCGGTAGAGGTGACGCATGATGGCGCCGGCCAGCTCGTCGCGCCGGACGCGCCAGGCCTCCATCCTCGCTGGGTCCTCGCCCCAGCGGGCACCCGCTTCGAGCGCCGCATCCATCGCCAGGTGCACGGTCGAGGCTCCTTGGAGCAGCTGGGTGGTCTTGGGGACGTCGTCCTCGTAGGCCGGCTTGTGGAGTCCGGTCTCGGGATCCCGCCAGGCGGCCAGCCCGTCGGCGGCCCGTCGCACCGCGGGCGCCACCTCGGCCAGGTAGGCATCCGCGGCGGCCCGACCCCGTCGCGCCTCCAGGAAGCGCGCATGCAGCACCCAGCCCCAGACGGTGAGCGCGGTCTCGTCGATCTCGAACACGAACGGCCCGCCGGGCCGACCGTCGGCGTAGTAGCTCATCTCGAAGGTACCGGCGGGCTGGGCCAGACCGGGGACCTCCATCAGCCGGTCCTCGGTGCGCTGAACCTTGGCGTAGAACCGCTTGTGGTGGGTGACCCGGTCGTGGAAACCGGCCAGGTCGAGGACCAGGTCGAGGAAGGCCCCGTCCCGCGGCCAGTCCTGGGCGTAGGGCGGCTGGGTGCTGGGCGAGGCCACGATGCAGCCCGAGACCGGGTCCTGGGCCTGGAGGATGGAGATCAGGGTCCGCTTCAGGACCGCCCGCTCGGCAGCGTCGATCCCGGAAGGAAACCGCGCCCCCGCCATGGTCCCGGCCCATTCCGCCTCGGTCGCCTCCCGCAGCGCCACGCCCCCCGCCTCCCGGGCCCGGGCCAGGCCGCCCAGGGCATCCTCGACCCGCCGGCCGAAGGCGAAGAACCCGGTCACCCGGTCGACGCCGGAGGCGCTGGGCGAGAGCGCCACCGTGAGCGCCCCGGTGGAACGGCCCTTGTGCTCGCTGCGGCCCGAGAGCTCGCCGTCGGCGGCATCCCGCCAGGCATCCGCTCCCCGGGGGATCCAGCGGGACACCGGACCGCACTGCCAGCCCGTGACCGGTCGATCGAGACCGACCGCCACCACCGGCCCCTCGGGGTCCGGGACCAGGCCCAGGAATCCGCCCTGGGGCGAGTCCTCGGCCCGGAGATCGGTCTCGACCAGGCCCTGCATCTCCTCGGGAGTGGTCACCCGGCGCACCTTGCCGAAAGGCCAGAAGTCCCGGCGGGCCCTTCGATGGACCAGGGCCTGGGGACGGGCCTCCCAGGTCAGGAGATCGGGATCCTCGACCCACGAGTCGTAGAGCGGCAGGTAGGGAAACGAGACCCGGGTGGGCGCCAGGTTCTCGAAGAGCGTGAGCGAGAGGTCGGAGACCGGACTCCCGGGCCGCTGCTGGACCTGGACCTCCACCGCCAGCACCTCGTGCCCGGGCGGTGCGAACCAGCGAGCCTCGACCACCAGGCCCAGCTCGACCGCCTCGGCGCGGTCCACCAGCACCGCCGAGTCCTCCCCGGCGAACTTCACCGCATGGACGAAGGGCCGGTCCCGCAACCAGACATGACGACGCTTGCCGTCGGCGACGAAACCCACGCCCAGCAGCAGGCCCTGGTTGGGGGCGGCCCCGAACCGGTCCTTCTCGCGGCTCTTCCGGCCCGGGGCGGTGCGGTAGGCGAGTTGGTCCCACTGCGAGGGATTCGGCCAGCGCAGCATGGTGATCTCGCCCACGTCGGAGAGACCGAAGGTCACCTTCCCGTTGCCGCTCGCCCCATGGATCCGGGTGGGACCGAAGAGAGTCTCGTTCAGGAACTCCTTGGGGATGCCGTCCCCGGCGACCCCGGCCCCTGCCAGCGCCAGTCCGCAGGCAAGCGCCGCGACCGTCCGCCGGGAATCTCGCACCCGGTTCATTCCGGCCCGCCCAGGCCCTGGAACGACGGCGGGGCATCCCCGTCATACAGGTCCCGGTAGTCGGTCCCATCGCCCAGGCGCACCCCCCAGGCCCGGAACAGCACCCGGCGCAGCAGCCACTTCGAGTCCTCGGAGGCCTTGTCCTCGGCCACCCGCACCGCCTCGTCCCAGGCCGAAGGCTCCTTCTCGCGCTCGATCACGAGCCGTCCGGTCGCCGCGTCCAGCACCACCGAGGCGCGCCCCAGTCCGTAGAGGAGCTGCATCGCATAGAGGTTGTCGTAATCCTCATAGCGCCCCTGGTCCATCCGGTAGTCGGTGGAGAGCACAGAGGGGAAGCGGTTGGGGAGGTCCTTGTACATCCGCCCGCTCTCGTCCTTGGGGTTCACGTAGGTCGAGTGCTCGAACTTCTTGTAGAGCAGCACTTCCATGCGCCGCCCCCGCTTGGCCGCCGCCTTCATGATCTCCTGGAGCGAGGAGCTCGGGATGTTGGCCTTGAGCGCCCGGACCAGGTGCAGTCCCGAGAGCCCCTCGCCCCGGATCCCCACGTCCCGCCAGCCCAGGCCGTAGCGGAACCCGACCGCGATGGTCTTGGCGCAGTTCAGGTCCATGTAGTCGTAGACGATGGGTCGGGGGTGGTAGTCGGCCCGCTCCGCCTGGGCGTCGAAGTCCCGCTCGAGCCGGTCGAGCTGGGCCACCAGCCGGCGCACCTCGGAAGCCGGGAACCCCGACATCCGCACCCCGATCAGGGCCCGCTTGTAGACCTCGCCGTAGTCGAGACCGAAGCTGGCATCGGGCCCCAGCGACGAGCGGGTGCCATAGAGGTACTCGCGCCGGGGGATCCGGCACATCAGGTCCTGGGTGTAGTACCCGGTGGCGTGCTTCGGATCCCGATCGGCGTAGAAGTTCGCCGAGTAGACCAGGTCGTCGTCTCCCGCCATCCCCTTGAAGGAGAGCGCCAGGTGGCCGGCCGAGCCGCCCTTCGAGGTCCCGAAGCTGAGCAGCAGCTCGAGGTCGTAGGGCCGGGAATCGAGCTCCCCGAAGAACTCGCGGAGGTTCGCCGGCTCGTTCGATCCCGGATGTCCGAGGGAAGGCGGGGAGCCCGTGCCCTGGGCCGGGACACCCGCTGCCCCGGCCGCCAGCAGGCCAACGGCGAGGCCTCTCACCCGAACGCGACGGGAAACCGCCATCTCCGCCTCATCCTCCCCCTCCGACTACCGCGCCCGGGGGGTCCGGGTTGCCGGGGGTGCTCCCCTCGCCGGGCGACCGGGCCGGGCGGTCCGGGCGCCGCTCCCTGCCTTCCCCCATCAGTCGCCGCGGTCGTCGTAGAGCGAGTCGAGTAGGTCCATGAAGCGCTTCTCGACCACCTTGCGCTTCAACTTCAGGCTCGAGGTCAGCTCCCCGGACTCGATGGTCAGCTCCCGCGGGAGGACCGCGAACTTCTTGATGGTGGCGTACTTGGGGAGGGTGGCGTTCACCTTTTCCATGTAGGGGGCCACCAGGGCGTGGGCCTCGGGGTGCTTGGCCAGCTCCTCGTAGCTGCCCTGGAGCCCCTTCTGCTGGGCCCACTTCTTGATCTGCTCGGGCTCGAAGACCACCAGCGCCGAGCAGTACTTGCGGGTGTCGCCGTGGACCACCACATGGGCCAGGTAGGGGCAGAAGGCCTTCAGGCGGCCCTCGATCTCCTGGGGCGCCACGTACTTGCCGCCGCCGGTCTTGATCAGGTCCTTCTTGCGGTCGGTGATCTTCAGGAACCCGTCGGGATCCACCTGGCCGATGTCGCCGGTGTAGAGCCAACCGTCCTTGAGGGACTCGGCGGTCGCCTCGGCCCGACCGTGGTAGCCGCGCATGATGCCGCGACCCTTGATCAGGATCTCTCCGTCCTCGGCGATCCTGAGTTCGGTCCCGGGGAGCGGGTGGCCCACGGTTCCGAAGCGGAACCGGGACGGGATGTTCACGAAGGTCCCGGCGCTCGACTCGGTGAGCCCGTAACCCTCCATCACCAGCAGGCCGGCAGCGTCGAAGAACTCGATCAGCTCCCGGGCCAGGGGCGCCGAGCCGCTGATGAAGAAGCGCAGCCGGCCCCCGAACTTCTCCTTGATCTTCCCGAGCACCAGCTTCTCGGCGATGGCGTGCAGGCTCCGCAACACGAACCCGGCCGACTCGCCCTGTTGGCGGCGCTGGGAGACGGCCTTCCCGACCGAGACGGCCCAGTCGAACATGGCCTGCTGCACGCCGCTGCCCGCCTTGACCTTGGAGACGATGGCCCCGTAGGCCTTCTCGAAGATCCTGGGTACCGCCGCCGAGAAGGTCGGTTTCAGTTCGGCGAGGTTGTCCATGATCCGGGTCAGGTCGCCGTCGATGGCGGTGGCGAAGCCGATCCGCAGCTGGGCGACCTCGAGGACCTTCCCGAAGGAGTGGGCCAGCGGCAGCCACAGGAATTGGAGGTCGCCCTCGTGGAGCAGACCCAGGGCCTCGATGCCCTCGCCCTCGTAGACCCAGTTGTCGTGGGTGAGCTCGACGCCCTTGGGGTTGCCGGTCGTGCCCGAGGTGTAGATCAGGGTCGCCAGGTCGTCGTGGGCGATCTTTCCGATCGTCCGCTCGAAGCCGCCGGGATCGGCGGCGTCGGCCGCCGCTCCCTGTTCCATGAAGGTCGACAGCGGCACCACCCAGCCGTCGTGGCCGGCGGCCCCGTCGATCACGACCACCCGCACCACATGGGGAAGGTCGGCGCGGCGGGAGACCAGCTTGGCTACCTGATCGTCGTTCTCGGCGAAGACCACCCGACTGTGGGAGTCGCCCAGGATGAAGACGCACTCGTCCGCCGTGCTGGCGGGGTAGACGGTCGAGGTGGCTCCCGCGGCGGCCAGGATCCCGAGGTCGACCAGGACCCACTCGTAGCGGGTCCCCGACAGGATTGCGGCCCGCTCGCCCGGGTTCAGGCCCAGGGCCCGCAGGCCGCCGGCGATCTTCCGGACCGCCTCGCCCACCTGCTTCCAGGTGAGCGAGCTCCAGCCCTTCCCGGACCGGTACCGGTACGCCTCGCGATCCGGGGTGTCGGCGACCCGGGCCATGAGCAGCTCCGGCACCGTGCGCGCGGCCTCGACGGCGGCCCGCCCTGGAGACTTGGCCCCTCCCCCTCCGGCCCTGGCTTCCTGCATGCGGATCCCGTCCTCCCGGTTCGCCGCCACAGTAACCGAAGAGGCGCCTGCGGCTCCGACATCTGTGGGGACGCGGCACCCTGGGGGGGACACGGCAGCAGCCGGAGCGCCCCTGGCTCCGCCAGGGGAAGCAGCGGAGGCGGAGGCCGTCGCTAGCGAGCCCCTTGCGGGCGAGCTGCGGGCTCACACGGGCAGGGCCGCCGCCTCGCCCGAGCGGGAGTCGGTGCCGCGGCCGCCGGGAATGATCTGGTGGGCCCGAAGGGAGGCTCTCAGCCCGCCTTCCGGATCCGGGAGAGCTGGCTGGCGGCGAAGTCCCGCAGCCGGTCGCCGAGGCGGGTCAAGGCCTTCTCCCCATCCCCGCGTGCGAACACGGTCACCGCAGCGAGCACTCCGCCCAGGGCTCCAGTCCGGATCACTACTGGGTCCTGGAGGTTCCCCGCGTGGAGCCCGAGGACTTCGAGGAGGTACCCGATGTCCCCGGTCGCGACCCGAAGGGTCTCGTGAGGGTAGAACATCACCAGTCCGAAGGCGACGAAGGGACCGAGCGCCAGGCCCATCATCCCCAGGGATCCCCGGGCCAGATCGTAGGCCAGGATCGGGAGGAGTTCCAACGGCAGGAACGCTCCTCCCCAGGCGGAAGCACAGAGTGCAAATCCCCCGCGCAAACCGAGCGCATGCTTCGCCAGGAGTGCCGCAAGGTAGCCGCGAAGGAGCACTCGGGCCAGCACGAAGGCGATGCCCTGTGCCCGTCCCACCCCACCCAGAATTCGCTCGCGGCTGCCGAGACGCCCGGTCCGACATGCCAAGCACACGAAGCTCCGGGCGGAGACCGAAGGGACCAGGATCCGGAGCGCGTCCGCTTCGGTCAGTTCGAGGTCGTCCAGGCGTACCGCCTGGTCCGGAGGCACCCCGCACCCGCAGACGACACAGGCCTCGATGGGCATCCGGGACCCGGGAATCGACCGGGTACCCGCCTCGCTCTCTCCGACCGCGGGCGAACTCGCGGGAGCCTCGGATCCCTTTCCTGGACCGGTGGGTCCCAGCGCCTCGAAGACGTCCGCGATCACCTTGTAGCGCGCCGAGAGCCCAGCGATCGACTCGCCACCGGCCGTGACCGGAACCAGCTCCACCACCGGTGTTCCCAAGGGGGCCAACACCACGAATTGGCGCACGGTTCCGTCGACCCGGGTGGGAGCGAGCGGTTCCGCCGGGTCGGCCCCGGCCCCCCAGGCCACGGCCAGCCGGATGTCGGGGTGGCCATGGTCGACGGCCACGACCAGGCGAGTGCCCTGGGGCACCACGTCATTGGCCAGGAGGAACATGCGATGGGAGAAGTCGGCGCTCGGGGGGCCGAACCCATGGACAGTCCTGGTCATTTCTCGACGGTAGCTTTAGAAAACTTGCAGGTCAAGCATTATCGCATCGCAGCCAGGATTTCATTCGTTAGGCGGGCTCCGAACCTTCCTAGACGCCCGATTGGCGCAGGATCGAGATCCGGGTATCGGTGCGATGGTCCATGAGCACCACGTCGACCACCCGGACCCGCTCGAGCTGCTGGGAACCCTCGCCGTAGAGCTGCTGGAAGTAGCCGCGCTTCTTGGCGAGCTGGGCCTTGGCCTCCTTGACGGCCTCGTCCCTGGCCTTCTGGGGGGCGAAGCGGATGTCCTGGAAATCGACCCGCTCCAGGGCCTTGCGGTACTCGAAGGTCGGGACCTCGTCGCTCTTCAGCACCACCACGAGTTCGTAGTCGTTGGCGATCCCCCGGGGGCTGGCGGCCAGCCCGGCCGGATCGGGGGAGGCCCCCAGACCCACGAGCACGAGTCCGAACGAGGTCAGCGCCAGCCCCAGGCCCAGGGCCCGGAGGGCGGCGGTGCGAGCGTTCTTGTTCGACATGATGGTCCTCCTCGAACCGGACTCCCCCTGGGGACCGATACGGCGCCACTCTAGGCGTGGTCGGAAGTCCGTCAATCCGGTCCCCGTGGGAAGGAGGAGTCCGGCTTCAAGGGAGTTGCCATGTGAGGACCGTCCGGCTCGGAGCGAGGCTCTCCGCGGCTCCCCGCCCCGGGTTAGCATCGGGGTACCGAGCGGAAGGACCGCCATGGCCGCCCCAGCACCTCCCGAACTCCGCCCCATCCGGGACCTCGCCACCGACCTCGGGATCCCCGAGGACTCGCTGATGACCTACGGCCGCTTCCGGGCCAAGGTCGACTGGCGCCTGGCCCGCCGCGAGGACCGGCGCCCCGGTCGGCTGGTCCTGGTCTCCGCCATCACCCCGACCCCCGCCGGCGAAGGCAAGACCACCGTCTCGATCGGCCTCGCCCAGGGTCTGGCCCGGATCGGCGAGAAGGTCGCGCTGGCCCTGCGCCAGCCCTCCATGGGACCGCTCTTCGGGGTCAAGGGTGGGGCCACCGGCGGGGGACGCTCCACGGTCGAGCCCTCGGCCGAGATCAACCTGGGCCTAAACGGCGACTTCTCGGCCGTGGCCCAGGCCCACAATCTGCTGGCGGCGGCCCTCGACAACGCGCTCCACCAGCGGGCGCTCCCGACCCTCGATCCCCGGAGGATCCTCCTGCCCCGGGTCATGGACATGAACGACCGGGCCTTGCGCCGGATCGTGATCGGCCTCGGGGGAAACGGCATGGGCGTCCCCCGGGAGGACCACTTCGACATCGTGGCCGCCAGCGAGGTCATGGCGATCCTGGCGCTGGCCTCGGACTGGTCCGATCTCAGGGCCCGCCTGGGGCGCATCCTGGTCGGGCTCACCTACGATGGCGTTGGCGTGGCCGCCGAGTCGCTCGGCTGCGCCGGTGCCATGGCGGTGATCCTCCGGGACGCCCTCCACCCCAATCTGGTCCAGACCCGGGAGCATGTCCCCGCTTTCGTCCACTGCGGCCCCTTCGCCAACATCGCCCACGGGTCGAACTCCATCCTGGCGACCCGCATGGCGCTCTCCCATGCGGACTGGGCGGTCACCGAGGCCGGCTTCGGGTTCGACCTCGGCGCCGAGAAGTTCTTCGACATCACCTGCCGGGTCGGGGGGTTCGCCCCCTCGGCCTGCGTGCTGGTGGCCACGGTCCGGGCCTTGAAGATGCACGGCGGGGTGAAGAAGTCGGCGCTGAAGCAGCCGGATCCCGAGGCCGTGGCCCGGGGTCTTCCCAACCTGGAGAAACACATCGAGAACATCGGGAAGTTCGGGGTGCCGGTGGTGGTGGCCGTGAACCGCTTCGCCGAGGACACCCCCGAGGAGATGGCGGTGATCGAGAACCGGGCCGGCGAGCTCGGGGTCCCGGTGGCGATCGCCGACATCTTCGCCCAGGGCGGAACCGGAGGCACGGAGCTGGCCCACCGGGTGAGGGAGGCCGCCCTGGGGCCCGAGCCCCTGCTCCAGCCGCTCTACGACCTCTCGGCGAGCCCTGAGGAGAAGGTCTCGACCATCGCCCGCAACATCTACGGCGCCGAGAGCGTGAAGTGGACCGCCGAGGCCCGCCAGGACCTCTCGAGCTACCAGAAGCTCGGGATCGGCGACCTGGCGGTCTGCATGGCCAAGACCCAGAGCTCGCTCTCCGACGATCCCAAGCGCCTGGGGCGCCCCAAGGGCTTCGACCTCACGGTGCGTCGGGTCGAGCTGGCGGCGGGGGCCGGCTTCCTGGTCCCCCTCACTGGAGACATCCTGCGCATGCCCGGCCTGCCCAAGGACCCGGCCTTCCTCGGGATGGAGCTCGGCCCCGACGGTACCGTGACCGGACTGGCCTGATCCGGCCCCTTCGGCGACTCCCTGGTTCAGAACCGGAGTTCGAGAACCGCCCGGGAGGAGTCCTCGACGAAACCGAGGCCCAAGTGGAGTCGGAGCGAGGCCGCGTTGTTGCTGGCGATCCGGGCCCGGACCCGGGGGATCCCGCGCCCTCGGGCGGCGGCGAGGAAGCGGGCGACCAGCATGCGTCCCAGTCCAAGACCGCGGGCCGCCGACCTCACCCCCACCGCGTCGACCCACCCGTCGGGCGTCGCCAACAGGTAGCCGACCGGTCGCCCCGAGGCATCCCGCACCACCTCCGAGGCCGCCACCAGGAGCCTTCCGCCCGAGAGCAGCTCCTCGGCATCCTCGCACCGCATGGGCGGGGAGTTCTCGACCGCCGCGAAGCACTCGCTGGCGAGCTCGGCGAGGTCCGAGGCCGGGAGCGTCGCGAGGCCCGCCACCGAGTAGCCCTGCGGCGGGGCCGGCGGATGCGACGCGTCCGAGACCTCGACCCCGAGATCGAGGAAGCGGAAGATCTCCCGGAACCCGGCGGCGAGGAGCGCCCCACGCTTGGCCGCCTCGCCCTCCCCGGCCCCGCACGAGATCCGCAGGCTCCCGGCACGGCGCGCCCGGGCCTCGGCGACCAGCCAGGCCACCAGGCCCTCGGCCGCCTCGGGGTCCGCAGCCAGCACCGGGGAACCGTAGTACCGACCGTCCGCTTGCCCCACATCGACGAAGCCCGCCGCCCCCCGCAGCGCTCCGCCCTGTCGCACCACCCGGGACCGCTCGCCCCCGCCCCGGGCCCGGTCGGTCAGCTAGGCCTCGATCCGCTCCTAGTACCACACGCCCCCGCGCTCGACCTGGCCGG
>CAYOHP010000120.1:0-13980 GCA_964403795.1 uncultured bacterium
TCGCGATCCGCGAGGGCGGACGGACCGTGGGCGCCGGCGTGGTCGTCGAGGTGGTCAGCTAACAGGAACCCCAGGGCCCCGAGGAGGTCCGGCCCGTCCGGGCCGCCTCCGGGCGACCGAGGAGACCGATTTCTCATGGCACGCAAGCAAAAGATCCGCATCTACCTGAAGACCTTCGACCACCGCATCCTCGACCAGACGGCCGGGGAGATCGTGGAGGCGGCGAAGCGGACCGGTGCCCGCTTCGCAGGGCCCATCCCGCTGCCGACCCGGATCCGTCGCTGGACCGTCCTCCGTTCCCCGTTCGTGGACAAGGACTCCCGCGAGCAGTTCGAGCTGCGCACCCACAAGCGGCTGATCGAGGTCTACGACCCGTCGCCGCAGACGGTGGATGCGCTGACCCACCTCGACCTGCCGGCCGGCGTGCACATCAAGATCGACCTCTCGTGATCGAGAATCGCCAGGACTAGGACGTCGCGATGATCAACGGAATGATTGCCAGGAAGCTGGGGATGACCCAGTTGTTCGACCAGGAACGCGGGATCGCGATCCCGGTGACGGTGCTCGAAGTCGGCCCCTGCCCCGTGGTGCAGGTCAAGACCCAGGAGCGGGACGGCTACGAGGCCGTCCAGGTGGGCTTCGGAGCCCGCAAGGAAAAGCACGTCACCAAACCGATGAAGGGGCACTACGGGGCCGCCAAGGTGGCTCCCGCCCGGGTTCTCAGGGAGTTCCAGCCGTCGGTGAAGGGCAAGCTCCCCGAGCTCGCCTCCAGCATCGACGTCTCGATCTTCGAGGGCGTCAAGAGGGTCGACGTGGTCGGTACCTCGAAGGGCCGGGGCTTCGCCGGTGTCCACAAGCGTCACGGCATGGCCGGCGGCCCGGACACCCACGGTTCGATGTTCCATCGGCGCACAGGCTCGCTGGGTATGCGCATGTGGCCAGGCCGGGTCGACAAGGGCAAGAAGATGCCCGGTCACATGGGCAATGTCCAGGTGACCGTCAAGGGTCTCGAGGTGGAGCGCATCGACCGCGAGCGCAACCTCCTCTTCGTCAAGGGCTCGGTTCCCGGCCCCCGGACCGGCGTGGTCCTCGTCTACGCCGGCGAGAAGAAGTAGGGGAGGATCGTCGTGGCGAATGTGAAGAAGTTCAAGGCCGACGGCAGCGCCGCCGGCACCCACGAGGTCCCGGGCGCGGTCTTCGAGAGCCGCATCCTGGTCCAGGCGGTCCAGCAGGCCCTGCTGCGCCAGCTCGGCAACCGCCGCAATGCCAATCCCACCACCCTGACCAAGAGCGAGGTCTCGGGGACCGGCAAGAAGCCCTGGAAGCAGAAGGGTACCGGGCGTGCCCGGCAGGGCTCCCTCCGGAATCCCCACTTCCGCAAGGGAGGCGTGGCACACGGTCCTGACGGACGCATCTACACCACAGAGATGAACAAGCGGACCCGGCGAGCCGCCCTGGCCTCCATCCTGACCGACAAGGTCCGCAAGGAGCGCCTGGCGGTGATCGAGGCCCCGGCCTTCGAGGCCCCCAAGACCCGCCGGGTCGCGGACCTGGTGGCGGCGATGGGGATGGCCGGCAAGAAGGTCCTGTTCGTGACCCACGACCGGCTCGATGCCTTCGAACGCTCGGTCCGCAACCTGCCCCGGTGCAAGGCCCTCTTGTACCGGAACCTGAACCCCCACGACCTGATGGTCGCCGACCACGTGGTCCTGTTCGACGCGGCGGTCGATCCGCTGGTCGGCCAGCTCACCCGGGCCAGGAAGGCCGGGACCACCGAGGAGGCCCGCTCGTGAAGCTCCGGACCTACCAGGACGTGATCCTCGCTCCGGTGATCTCGGAGAAGGGTTACGACCAGCAAGCGTTGAAGAAGTACCGGTTCCGGGTGCACCCCGGGGCCACCAAGGTGCAGATCCGGGAGGCCATCGAGCAGATGTTCCCGGGCACCAAGGTCGCCAAGGTGAACACCCAGAACTTCGCGAGCCGGGTGCGCCGCAGTGGACGGATCCGCCGTCGCTGGGCCGCCTGGAAGAAGGCCACCGTGACCCTGGCCCAGGGCGAGATCGACCTGTTCGAGCAGGTCGGCTGAGGGATACCACGTCATGACGATGAAGAAGTACAACCCGACGAGCCCCGGCCGACGAGGCATGGCCATCGTCCGGCACGCGGGTCTCCACGAAGACGGCCCGTACAAGCCCCTTACGGTCGGGAAGAAGCGGGTCGACGCCCGCAACAACCACGGCCACACCACCCTCCGCTTCCGTGGCGGCGGCCACAAGCGCCGGTACCGGATCATCGATTTCGGACGCGGCAAGGACGGCGTGCCTGGGGTGCTGGAGCGGATCGAGAGGGATCCGAACCGCAATGCCCTGATCGGCCTCGTCAAGTACGCCGACGGCGAGCGTCGCTACATCCTGGTCCCCCACGGGGCCAAGGCGGGCGATCCGATCGTGCAGGGACCGTCCGTCGAGCCCCAGCTGTCGGCGGCCATGCCGCTCGAGAAGATCCCGCTCGGATCGGAGATCTTCAACATCGAGATCAAGCCCGGAGCCGGCGGCAAGGTCTGCCGGTCCGCCGGATGCGTGGCCCGCCTGATGGCCCACGAGGGCGAGTGGGCCCTGGTGCGGATGCCTTCGGGCGAGATGCGGAAGTTCCCCCGCAAGTGCCGGGCGTCGCTGGGCCAGGTCTCCAATCCCGAGCACTTCCTCCAGAACTGGGGCAAGGCCGGCCGGACCCGCTGGCTCGGCAAGAGACCGGTACAGCGCGGCAAGGCGATGAACCCCGTCGACCACCCTCTGGGTGGCGGCGAGGGGTGCTGCCCCGCCGGCATGCATCCCAAGTCGGCCTGGGGTTGGTTGGCCAAGTTCCAGAAGCAGCGCAAGAAGAAGAAGTACTCCGACCGGCTGATCGTCAGCCGCCGGACCAAGTGAGCGGTGAGACGATGCCCAAGAAGCCTCCCTATGCAGACCCGAAACTTCTCGACAAGGTCGAGAAGATGAACCAGTCGGGCAAGAAGCAGGTCATCCGGACCTGGTCGCGACGCTCGACGATCTACCCGGAGATGGTCGGACACACGCTGGCGGTCCATAACGGACGAAAGCACGTGCCCGTCTACATCCAGGAGAACATGGTCGGCCACAAGCTCGGTGAGTTCGCACCCACCCGGACTTTCCGTGGCCACACCGGTGCCAAGGACAAGACCGCCACGGTGAAGCGGTAAGGACCACGATCATGAAGATGACCGGCAGAGTCGCCAAAGCCACCCAGAAGTTCCTGGGTTACAGCAACAAGAAGGGCATGATCGTGGCCCGCCGCCTGCGCGGCCTCACGGTGGACCAGGCACTCGCAGTGCTGCAGTTCTCGCCGTTGACCGCCGCCCGCGCCACCCTCAAGGTCCTGAAGAGCGCCGTGGCCAACGCCACCAACACCAAGGGGATGAAGGCCGAGGACCTGGTCGTCACCGCGGTGATGGTCAATCGGGCCCCCGGCTACAAGCGGATCAACTACCGGGCCCGGGGCCGGGCGGACCGCATGGAACGCCGCAACAACCACACCACCGTCGTGCTCGGCGAGATCGCTCGCCCGGAGGAGAAGGCTTCCCGACCCGAGGGTCGCTGAGCCGGAGGAAACCATGGGTCAGAAAGTCAATCCGATCGGGCTCAGGTTGGGGATCACCCAGTCCGCTTCC
The DNA here is from genome assembly GCA_964403795.1 of uncultured bacterium. Lineage (GTDB taxonomy): Bacteria > Muiribacteriota > UBA6191 > CAZXTJ01 > CAYOHP01 > CAYOHP01. Next base: position 3,686 of record CAYOHP010000120.1, read on the forward strand.
TCCACCTGGTACGCCGACAAGAAGCACTACTCGGACTACCTGCTCGAGGACGACCGGATCCGGCGCTTCCTCACCAAGACCTACCGGCACCAGGGGATCGCCAAGATCAACATCGAGCGGACCTCCGAGAAGGCCATCAAGGTCACGATCCACACCGCTCGCCCCGGGATCATCATCGGGCGCGGCGGGCTCGAGGTCGAGAAGCTGCGGGCCAAGCTGGAGAAGATCGCGGGCCGCCAGGTCTTCATCAACATCAAGGAGATCAAGGAGTACGCCACCAACGCCAAGCTGATCGCCGAAGGCGTGGCGATGCAGCTGGAGCGGCGGGTCGCCTTCCGGCGGGCCGTGAGCCAGGCGGTGCAGCGGGCCCGCAAGATGGGCAGCAAGGGCGTGAAGGTCCGCATCTCCGGTCGCCTCGGCGGCCACGAGATGTCGAGGGCCTTGTGGGAGCGGGACGGCCGCGTCCCCCTCCACACCCTCCGTGCCGACGTCGACTACGGCCTCTGCGAGGCCCACACCAGCTACGGGACGCTGGGCGTGAAGGTCTGGGTGTTCCGGGGCGAAGTCATCCCCGAGCGCAAGATCCAGCCCCGCCCGCCCGCCAAGGAAGGGGCCTGAGCACCATGCTGCAGCCCAAGAGGGTCCGGTGGCGCAAGCCCCACGTACCCAAGATCCGAGGAGTCGCCCAGAAGGGGACCCAGATCAACTTCGGTGACTTCGCCCTGCAGGCCACCGAGACCGGGTGGTTGAGCGCCCGACAGATCGAGGCGGCCCGCGTCACCATGACCCGCCACATGAAGAGGGGCGGGCGGGTCTGGATCCGGGTGTTCCCCTACCAGGCCAAGACCAAGAAGCCCGCCGAGACCCGGATGGGGTCGGGCAAGGGGTCTCCGGACTCCTGGCACGCCCCGATCAAGGCCGGAAGGATCCTCTACGAGGTCTCCGGCGTGACCCGGGACGTGGCGGTCGAGGCCCTGCGCCTGGCGGCCCACAAGCTCGGCGTCAAGACCCGGTTCGTCGCCCGCGACGAGCGGGGGGCCATCGCCAAGGAGGCGGCATCGTGAAGCGGCTCGAGACTGCGGACATGAGCCTCGAGGAGCTCCAGAAGAAGCTCGTCGAGATGAAGGAAGAGCTCTTCCAGCTCCGCTTCAAGTACGCAACCAGCCAGCTGGAGAACACGGCCCGGATCCGGTCCCTCCGGAGGGACGTGGCCCGCTGCCTCACCGCGGTGCGCGCCCGCGAGCTGGCCAAGGTGCCCGCCGCCGGCTGACCGGCCTGAACCCACCATCGGAAGAGGAACCGAGATCACATGAGCACCCAAGAGGAAGCGACTTCGGAGAACCGGCCCCGCCCCCGCTCGATGCAGGGCGAGGTGGTTTCCGTCGCGATGCAGAAGACCGCGGTGGTGCGGGTCGAGACCCGCAAGAAGCACCCCAAGTATCAGAAGACCATCCGCAGCCACAAGAAGTACCTGGCCCATGACGAGGAGTCCCAGGCCGGGATGGGGGACGTCGTCGAGATCGTGCCGACGCGGCCGCTCTCGCGGCGCAAGCGCTGGCGCATCTCCCGCATCGTCCAGAAGGCCCAGTAGGAGACGCCGTGGTCCAGAAGGAAACGATCCTCCGGTGCGCCGACAACTCCGGCGCCAAGACCTTGAACCTGTTCCAGATCATGGGCGGTTCCAAGCGCCGCTATGCCTCGCTCGGCGACATCGTCACCTGCTCGGTGAGGGATGCCGCGGTCGGCGGTGGCGTGAAGAAGAAGCAGGTCGTCCAGGCGGTCATCGTCCGGACCGTCGCCACCGTGCGCCGTCCCGACGGAACCTCGATCCGCTTCGACGACAATGCTGCTGTCCTCATCAAGAAGGACGGCAACCCGATCGGGACCCGGGTGTTCGGGCCCGTAGCCCGCGAGCTGAGGGCGAAGAACTTCATGAAGATCATCTCGCTGGCCCAGGAAGTGGTGTGACATGGCAGCCGCTCGTCTCCTCCGCCCGGTCCGCCGGCGTCGGAAGTCCGAGATCCAGATGGAAGCCCGCAAGCGTGCATGCCTGCATGTCCGGTCCGGGGACCTGGTCAGGGTCCTGGCCGGGAAGGACAAGGGCAAGGAAGGTCGCGTCCTGCGCGTGCTCAAGAAGTCCGAGCGCGCCGTGGTGGAGGGCGTGAACATGGTCAAGAAGCACCAGAAGCCGGGAGCCCGGGTACAGCGGGGCGGCATCGTCGACAAGGAGGCGCCCATCCACGTCTCCAACCTGAAGGTGCTGGACAGCCCGTCGAGCTGATCCAGCGATGACCCGGGAGCCAACCGGATGGGATCGCGCCGTCCGGAGCCACCGGGGGAGGAGAGAAGTCAGATCATGCGGATGAAACAGAAATACTCCGCACAAGTAGCGCCGGGCCTCACGCAGAAGTTCGGCTACAAGAACCCGATGCAGATCCCGCGTCTCACCAAGATCGTGATCTCCATCGGGGTGGGCGATGCCCGGGAGAACCAGACCTACCTGGACCGGGCCGCCGAGGAACTGCAGGCGATCGCCTGCCAGAGGCCGCTCGTGATCCGGGCCAAGCGCTCGATCTCGAACTTCAAGCTCCGGGAGGGCCAGCCCTGTGCCGTGGCCGTGACCCTCCGGGGCGAGCGCATGTGGGCGTTCCTGGACAAGCTCTTCACCATCGCCCTCCCCCGGGTGCGTGACTTCCGGGGCGTCAAGCGCAATGCCTTCGACGGCCGCGGGAACTACAACCTCGGCCTGAAGGAGCAGCTCATCTTCCCCGAGATCGATTTCGACGCCGTGGCCCGGGTCCGGGGCATGAACGTCTCGATCTGCACCACCGCCAAGACCGACAAGGAAGCCGAGGCCCTGCTCGAGGGTCTGGGCTGCCCCTTCCGCACCTGACACGAGGAAACCGACGTGGCCAAGAAGTCTCTCATCGCCAAGCAGAAGCGGAAGCCGAAGTTCCGGGTCCGCACCTACAACCGCTGCAAGCGCTGCGGCCGTCCCCGAGCCTACATCCGGTTCTTCGGGATCTGCCGTGTCTGCTTCCGGGATCTCGGTAGCTTCGGGATGCTCCCCGGAGTGGTGAAGGCCAGCTGGTAGGAGTCACACCCATGCTCACCGATACCATCGCAGACATGCTGACCCGGATCCGGAACGCCAACCGGGTCTACAAGTCCTTCGTCAACATCCCCGCCAGCAAGGAGAAGGCCCATATCGCGGACCTGCTCCACAAGGAGGGGTTCATCCGGGACTACAAGCTCATCCGCGAGCCCACCGGACACGGCACCCTGCGCGTGTACCTCAAGTACTCGCAGGATCGCCAGCGGGTGATCAACGGCCTGCGGCGGATCTCCCGCCCCGGCCTCCGGGTGTATGTCGGCCGGGACAACCTTCCCACCGTACGCGGTGGGATGGGCCTGGCCATCCTGTCCACCAGCAGGGGCGTCGTTACCGACAAGACCGCCAAGCGGCTCGGCGTCGGTGGCGAGGTCGTCTGCTACGTCTGGTGAAGGGAGGCGAGACCATGGCCACGAAGAAGGTAGAGACGTCCCGCCTCGGCAACAAGCCGATCCAGATCCCGGCCGGCGTCGAGGTCAAGCTCGAGGGCCGGACCGTCAAGGTCAAGGGTGCCAAGGGAACGCTCTCGAAGCCGCTCCCGCCCAGCACCAGCATCTCCATCGAGGGTTCCAATCTTTCGGTCAAGACCGACGGATCCCACGACAACTGCAAGGCGTTCCACGGGCTCGCCTGGGCCTTGATCCGCAACATGATCCAGGGCGTGACCAAGGGCTTCCTGAAGGAGCTGCTGCTCGAAGGCGTGGGTTTCCGCGCCAAGGTCGAGGGCAAGAAGCTCGTCCTCTCGATCGGGTTCTCCCACCCGGTGGAACTGCCTATCCCCGAGGGCCTCAAGGTCGAGGTCGGCGGGAAGAAGCAGGAGGAGATCGTCATCACCGGGGCCGATCGCGAGGTCCTGGGCGAGTGGGTGGCGAAGGTCCGCAAGAGCCGACCCCCGGAGCCGTACAAGGGCAAGGGGATCCGCTACAAGGGCGAGCATGTGAAGCTCAAGGCCGGGAAGCGAGTGGGTGCCTGATATGGCCAACACGAAGTCGCGTAGCGCAATGCGGGAGGCCCGCCACGAGCGGATCCGCCGCAAGCTGTCGGGAACCCCGGAGCGACCCAGGCTGGCGGTGTTCCGCAGCTCGAACCACATCTATGCCCAGGTGATCGACGATGTGGCCGGGAAGACCCTGGCTGCCGCCTCGACCCGGGGCAAGGACCTGAAGGGGAGCCTGGCGGGCTTGAAGCCCGTCGAGGCGGCCTCCAAGGTCGGGACCCGGATTGCCGAGGTCGCCAAGGCGAACGGAATCGCCAAGGTGGTCTTCGATCGGGGCGGACTGCCCTTCAAGGGTCGGATCAAGGCGCTGGCCGAGGCGGCCCGGTCCGCGGGCCTCGAATTCTGAGGGTTGTGGAGAACACCATGTCCGAGAACGAACAGAACGAACAAGTCGAGATCGCCGCAGCCGGTGAGACCGAAGCCCGCGACCAGACGGCGGCGAGCAGCGACGCCGGCGCCCCCGAGGGTGCGGCAGCGGAGGCTCCCCGCGGGGGGCCTGGCGGCCAGGGCCGAGGCGGGCGCGGGGGACGCGGCGGCGGACCTGGGCAGCGCCAGGAGGGCCGTGGTCGCCGCGGCGACCGGGAGAGCACGGACGGGCTGTACGAGAAGGTGGTGCAGATCAACCGGACGGCCAAGGTCGTCAAGGGCGGTCGGCGCTTCAGCTTCTCGGTCCTCGGCGTGGTCGGGGACCAGAAGGGCCGGATCGGGTACGGGCTGGGCAAGGCCAACGGCGTCCCCGACGCCATCAAGAAGGCGCTCGAGCGGGCCCGGGCCAACATGGTCACGGTCCCGATCACCAAGGCAAAGTCCATCCCCTACGCGGTCGAGGGTAAGTACTCCGGGAGCCGCCTGATCATGCGTCCGGCCGCCCCCGGTACCGGGATCATCGCCGGTGGTGCCGCCAGGGCAGTGATCGAGGCGGTCGGCATCCAGGACATCCTGACCAAGAAGCTGGGTTCGTCCAATCCGGCGAACGTCCTCAAGGCGACCCTGGCCTGCCTCAGGCAGCTCAAGTCGCCCCACGACATCGCCCGGCTCCGGGGACTCTCGATGCACGAGCTGTTCCACGGCCACGACGCCCCGGCGCCCGCAGACGCGGCGAAGAGCGAGGGATGAGGAATATGGCCAGCAAGAAACTGCGGATCGAGCTGGTGCGGAGCCGGAGCGGCCGGCCTGCCAAGATCCTCCGGGTCCTGGACAGCCTCGGGCTGGCCAAGCTCGGCAGCAGCCGGATCCATGATCCGAGCCCCGGGATCCTCGGCAAACTGGACAAGGTCATCCACCTGGTCCGGATCGAGGAGACCGAGGGCTGAGATCGCCGGAAGGGCAGGGGATCCGGGCGGGCTCGGAGGGCCCGCCCGGACCCTTTACAGCCGGAGCGCTACGGGGCTAGGATTGCGCACCCGGCCGGGGTCGCCCGTCCGGATCGATCCTGTCCGGTGAGGGGACGGTTCTCCAGGTCGGCAGGATCGCAGGCTGAGGTGGTTCACGGGCCGTACCGGCGAACGGACGGGCCGCGAGGTGATTTTCGTGTACGGGGCGTCCCTGAGGCGGACCGTGCCTGAGTCGTCCGGAGGGGACTCCGGAGTGTCCGAAGGAGGCCGCAAGGCCATGGAATTGAACAGTTTCCGCTTTCCGCGGCGTGCCCGCAAGGCGATCAAGAAGGTCGGACGCGGCCGGGCCAGCGGGCACGGCAAGACCTGCGGCCGGGGCGGCAAGGGCCAGACCGCCCGCACCGGTTCGGCGGCCAAGATCGGTTTCGAGGGCGGCCAGAACCCACTCCAGCGCCGGCTCCCCAAGAGCGGTTTCACCAACAACTTCCGGGTCTCCTACGAGGGCGTCAACCTCTCCCGCCTGGCCGGTCTCCCCAAGGGGACCCGTGTCACCATGGAGCTCCTCAAGGAGAAGGGTCTGATCCGCAAGGCTGCGGAGCGGATCAAGATCCTGGGGCAGGGCAAGCTCGAGGTGGCCCTCACGGTGGTCGCGCATGCCTTCTCGGCCCAGGCCCGGGCAGGTATCGAGGCCGCCGGCGGTACCGTAGAGACCGTCTGACCGGGAGCTTCTCCCACCCCCCGAGGAGGTTCGGGTGTTCCAGGTCTTCGCCAACGCGTTCCGGATCAAGGAGCTAAGGGACCGGATCCTCTTCACCCTGGCCATGATCCTGGTCTTCCGGATCGGCACCATCGTGCCCACTCCGGGCGTGAACCCCGATGCCCTCTCGGCCCTGTTCCAGGGCCAGGGCGGAGTGATGGAGTTCCTGAACCTCTTCTCCGGCGGCGCCCTGGAGCGCTTCAGCGTCTTCGCGCTGGGGATCGCCCCGTACATCAACTCGAGCATCATCATGCAGCTCTTGGTGTACGTCATCCCCCACCTGGAGCGACTGCAGAAGGAGGAGGGGGAAGAGGGTCGCCGGACCATCAGCAAGTACACGCGGTGGGGAACCATCGTGATCTCGATCATCCAGGGCATGGGGATCGCGATCTGGCTGGAGGCCAACCAGGTCGTCCATCACCCCGGATGGTGGTTCCGGTTCGAAGCGGTGCTCACCCTTACGGCCGGTTCGTCGTTCGTGATGTGGTTGGGCGAGCAGATGACCGCCAAGGGCATCGGCAACGGCATGTCGATCCTGATCACGGCCGGCATCATCGCGTCGTTGCCAGCCACCCTGGCCCGGAGCTACCAGGTCCTGGACCTCGCCAATCCGACTCCCGGGAACATCCTGAAGCTCGGGTTCGTGATCGTCACCCTGGTACTGCTGACCGCGGCGGTCTGTACCATCCAGGACGGGATCCGCAAGGTTCCCGTCCAGCATGCCCGTCGGGTGGTCGGCCGGAGGGTGATGGGCGGAGCCAACACCCACATTCCCTTGCGGGTCAACCAGGCAGGGGTCATCCCGATCATCTTCGCCAACTCGGTACTGATGTTCCCCAGCCTGGTGCTGAAGTGGGTTGCCAGCCAGCCCAAGGTGGCGGGAAGCTCCTACGTCTCCTACCTGGAGAAGCTGATCGGCGCGATCGAGCCGGGACAGTGGCTCTACCTGGTCCTCTACGGCGTCCTCATCATCTTCTTCACGTACTTCTACACGGCCATCGTGCTGAACCCCAAGGAGATGGCCGACAACCTGAAGAAGTACGGGGGATTCACCCCCGGGATCCGGGCCGGGCGCAAGACCGCCGACTACCTCGATCGGATCCTCAACCGGATCACGTTCGCGGGTGCCGTCTTCCTGGCGGCGATCGCGGTCCTCCCGTTCCTGCTGGCCCAGGCGACCAATCTGGACATCTTCTTCTCGTTCGGCGGTACCGCCCTGCTGATCGTGGTCGGCGTCGCCCTCGATACCGTCCGGCAGGTCGAGGCCCATATGGTGACCCACCACTACAAGGGCTTCATGCGGAGCGCCTGAGGATGAGCATGCAGATCCTCCTCATGGGGCCTCCTGGAGCGGGCAAGGGGACGCAGGCCAAGATGCTGTGCCAGCGCTTCGGCTTGGTGCATCTGGCCACCGGTGACATCCTGCGGGAGGAGGTCCGTGCCGGCACCGACCTCGGGAAGTCCGCCAAGTCCTACATGGAGCGCGGCGACCTGGTGCCGGACAGCCTGATCAACGAGATGATGCAGGTCCATATGGGTCGCAACCTGGCTACCGGTTTCCTGCTCGACGGCTATCCCCGGACCCGCCCCCAGGCCGAGGAGGTCGAGGCCTTCCTCGCCGGCAAGCGCGCCTCCCTGGGCGCGGTGCTCCGGATCGAGGTCGACGAGGAGTCCCTGATCGAGCGGATCGTTCATCGGGTCTCGTGCCAGGCATGCGGGGCCGTCTACAACCGGCGGACCCGGCCTCCTAGGGTGGAGGGACGGTGCGACGCCTGCCAAGGAGCCCTCAAGGGGCGGAGCGACGACACGGAGGAAACCATCCGGAATCGGCTGAAGGTCTACCGTGGGGAGACGGAGCCGGTGGTCGGCTACTTCCGGGAGCGGGGCCTCGAGGTCCAGGATGTCGACGGCAACGCCGCCATCGATTCGGTCCAGGCCGCCTTGGTGGGCGCCCTGGAGGCGGCGGGCACGTCGAGCAGGTGAGCGGTTCCCCGAAATTCACGGAAGAGAAAATCATGGCTGGACGGCCGGAGGGCAGGGGTGTTAGCCTCTCGCCCCACGCCTCGAGGCAGGGGATCGTCCATGCGGCAATTGCCGTCGGGAGGCCGGTGACTGAGGGAGTTCCCGCAGGTCACGGGCCTCGAAGACGTGGAGGAGAGTCATGAAGGTTCGACCTTCGGTGAAGAAGATCTGCAACAAGTGCAAGATCATCCGGCGACGCAACGTCGTCCGGGTCATTTGCGAGACCAAGAAGCACAAGCAGCGGCAGGGCTGAGCCCGCCGGGCTGCATGGCCGCCAGGTAGGAGAAACCGAGTTCCATGGCACGCATCGCCGGGGTGGATCTGCCGAAGAACAAGCGGATCGATATCGCCCTTCGCTACATCTACGGGATCGGAGCGACCAAGGCCCAGGAGGTCACGGTCGGCGCGGGTGTGGATCCCGCTACCCGGGTCCGGGACCTCACCGAGGGCCAGGTCCAGAAGCTCCAGAAGGCCGTCAACCAGGCCGGCAAGATCGAGGGCGACCTCCGCCGCGAGGTCCAGCTCAACATCAAGCGCCTGATGGACATCGGCTGCTATCGAGGTCTGCGCCATCGCAAGGGACTCCCGGTACGCGGCCAGAGGACTCACACCAACGCTCGCACGCGCAAGGGTCGCCCCAAGACCGTCGCGGGCAAGAAGAAGGCGACGAAGTAGGCCACCGCGATGACGGAAGACAAGATCAAGAAGCGGGATACCGCCAAGAAGAAGGTCAAGCGGACCGTGACCAACGGTCGCATCTTCATCTCCTCGTCCTACAACAACACCATCGTGTCGGTGTCGGACAATCGGGGCAACGTGCTCGCATGGGCGTCGTCCGGCACCGCCGGGTTCGCCGGGAGCCGCAAATCGACTCCCTTTGCCGCCCAGATGGCGGCGGAGGAGGCGGTCAACAAGGCATCCGAGCTCGGCATGACCGCCGTGGACGTCTTCTATCGGGGTCCCGGCGCCGGCAAGGACGCCGCGGTCCGGCTCATCCAGTCCCACAAGAATCTCAAGGTCGGCCAGGTGAAGGACGTCACCTCGGCTCCCCACAACGGCTGCCGTCCCAAGAAGCGCCGTCGGGTCTGAAGTAGACAAGGAAGATCGATATGGCTCGCAACTCCGGACCCGTGTGCAGGCAATGCCGCACCGAGGGCGGGAAGCTCTTCTTGAAGGGCGACCGCTGCTTCACCACCAAGTGCTCGGTGGAGAAGCGCAACTACTGGCCGGGCATGCACGCCCAGATGTTCCGCCGTCGCACCTCCGACTACGGGACCCAGCTCCGTGAGACCCAGAAGCTGCGCCGGACCTACGGCCTGATGGCCCGACAGTTCCGCGGCTACTACGACAAGGCGTTCAAGATGCCGGGCGTCACCGGTTCGGCGATGCTCCGCCTGCTCGAGAGCCGGCTGGACAACGTCGTGTTCCGGATGGGGCTCGCGGCAAGCCGCGCCCAGGCCCGACAGATGGTCCTCCACGGCCACATCCGGGTGAACGGGAAGCGGGTCGCGATCCCCAGCGCCGCGGTGTCGATCGGGGACCAGATCTCGATCCCCGAGGGTTCCAAGTGGTTCCAGCGGGCCAAGGACACGCATGCCGTAGCCTTGACCCGGGGTGGCATCCCCCAGTGGATGTCGGTCGACCCGGAGAAGCTGGTCGGCACCTTCCGCCTGTATCCCGAGCGGGCCCAGCTCGATCCGGAGATCCAGGAGAGCCTGGTCGTCGAGTTCTTCTCCCGTTGATCCCACCGGACCGGGGCAGATCCCCGGTGGTCCCGCCAGGCAGCCGACCTGCCGGCGGGCCACCCGGGCCCGGATCGATCGCATAGCAGCCTAGGAGGCACCTTTGATCGAGTTCCTCAAGCCGAATCTCAAATACGAGGGCACCGCCCCCGGCAAGGAGGGCAAGTTCGTCCTCGAGCCCCTGCAGCGCGGCTACGGCGCCACGCTGGGCAACGCCCTCAGGCGCATCATGCTCTCCTCGATGCCCGGCGCCTGCTTGAGCAGCGTGCGGATCGACGGGGTCCTCCACGAGTACCAGGCGATGGACGGCGTCCTCGAGGACGTCACCGAC
>CAYOHP010000120.1:13990-19258 GCA_964403795.1 uncultured bacterium
ATGTGGAGCGGCCCGTGCACCTCACCTTGGAGGCCAAGGGCCCCAAGGTGGTCACCGCCGGCGACATCATCGCCAACAGCGACGTGGTGATCGTCGATCCCGAGCAGTACATCTGCGAGATCACGGGCAACCGCGAGGTCCGGATGGAACTCACGGTCGAGAAGGGCGTCGGCTACCAGCTGGCGATCAAGAACACCAAGGGCGAGTTCCCCCTGAACACCATGTTCCTGGACCGGAACTTCAGCCCCATCCTGCTCGCCAACTACTCGGTGGACGACTCCCGGGTCGGCCAGTCGATCAACTACGATCGCCTGACCTTCCACGTGAAGACCAACGGGTCGATCCTGCCCGAGGAAGCCGTCAAGCTGTCGGCCAAGATGCTCGGCCAGCACCTCGACCTCCTCGCCGAGTTCGAGATCACCGCCGACGTCCGGGAAGAGGACTTCCGGCTGGTGGCCGAGAAGACCGAGGAGCGGGTAAAGTCCCTCGATATCCCGATCAAGGATCTGGAGTTCTCGGTCCGGAGCCGCAACTGCCTCGAGCAGGAGAACATGCGGACCCTGGGCGAGCTTGCCACCAAGCGGGCGAGCGAGCTTCTGGCGATCAAGAACTTCGGCAAGAAGTCCCTCTACGAGGTCCGAGAGAAGCTGGCCCAGTACGGCCTGTCGCTCAAGGACGAGGACGGGCCCGGACCCGGATGACGACTGCGGGTGAGGCCCAAGGCCCCACCGGGTCCCGCTGGAGACAGTCATGCGACATCGAAAGAGCAACAAGATCTTCGACCGGCCCGCGAACCAGCGCAAGGCGCTGTTCCGCGGCCTGGCCAACTCCCTGATCCTGCATGGCAGGATCCAGACCACCCTGGCCAAGGCCAAGGCCGTCAAGCCGAAGGTCGAGCGCCTGATCACGCTCGCCAAGGTCGACGACCAGCACCGGCGGAAGCTCGCCTACTCGAAGCTGGTGCGCAAGGACACCGTCCGGCGCCTCTTCGAGGAGGTCGGCAAGCGGTACGTCGAGCGACCCGGCGGGTACACCCGGATCGTCAAGGTTGGGATGCGGGTCGGCGACGCCGCCGAAGTCGCGATCCTCGAGCTGGTCTAGGAGACCGGGATCCGAGTCGAGCGACCCCCCGCCTGTGCGGGGGGTCGTCTCGCGCCGGGGCAGAGATCCGGGCGCGCCCGGACCGGGTTCAGGGACCGGGAGTCCCCGGGATCGACTGGACCGCGGCCGCCGGCCTCACGGTCCCCCGGGTCCCCCGGTTCCCCCGGTTCCCGAGGTTGGCGGGCACCCGGAGGGGTTCCCCGGGGTAGCCTTGGACCGGCCTGCGTCGAGGGTCGAGAGGTCCTGGGAGGTCCGACGACGTGATCGAGGTGAAGGGTCTCCGGTTCACCTATCCGAGTGGGGGTGAGGTGCTCACGGGGATCGACCTCGACTTCCCGCCCGGCGGCTACATCGGTGTGGTCGGCTCCAACGGGTCGGGGAAGTCGACGCTGATGAAGCACCTGAATGCCCTGCTCCTGCCCAGCGCCGGCGAGGTTCGCATCGACGGGGTCGCCACCGGCGACGATCCGGATCGGGCCCGGCACCGGGTGGGGATGGTGCTCCAGAACCCCGAGAACCAGATCGTCGGCAGCGTGGTCGAGGACGACGTCGCCTTCGGTCCCGAGAACCATCGCCTCGATCCCGGGGAGATCCGGGAGCGGGTGACCGAGGCGCTGGAGCGAGTCGGACTCGGGGAGTGCCTGGGTCGGGCCGCGGAAACGCTCTCCGGAGGCCAGAAGCAGCGCCTGGCGATCGCCGGGATCCTGGCACTTCGACCGGCCTACGTGGTGCTCGACGAGCCGACCTCGATGCTCGACCCCAGAGGTCGGGAGGAGGTCCGGGCCTGCCTGCGCGACCTGCGGGATCGCCACGGGATCGGGGTCCTGCATGTGACCCACCTCCTCGAGGAGCTCACCGACGCCGATCGGATCGTCGGCCTCAAGAAGGGCCGGATCGTCTTCGACGGCACACCGGCCGCCTTCTTGCGGGATCGCAAGATGCTGACCGCGCTCGAACTCGAGCTCCCGGCCCCGGTGGCGATCGCCCTGGCGCTGGAGGCCAAGGGGATCCTGGGGGCGCCGGCGCCCCTCGAACCGGGCAAGGTGCTCGATGCCCTGGCGCCCGGGATCGCGCAAGAGGCCGGGACCGCCGGTTCGGAGCCTTCGGCAGGAAGCCTGGCCGGAGCCGGCACCGACCGCCCCCCCGCGACACCCGGCGGCGCCGGAGGTGGTCTCCCAGCCGGCACCGGCACCGGGGCAGCGGTCCTGGTCGAAGCCCTGGATCTCGACGTCGAGTACGGATCCGGTGGGCCGCTCTCGGTCACGGCGCTCCAGGCCATCTCGCTGGCCCTTCGGGATCGCGAGCTCCTGGGACTGGTGGGCGCCACCGGCAGCGGCAAGTCGACGCTGGTCCAGGTCCTGGCCGGGCTGGTCCCCGCCACCCGGGGGAAGATCGCCTACGCCGACTCGATCGATTCCAGGAGTCTCTACCGCTCGCTCGGGATGGTCTTCCAGCAACCCGAGGACCAGCTCTTCGAGCCGACGGTGAGGGAAGACGTCGGCTACGGCCCCCGCCAACTCGAACTCGATCCCGCCGAGGTCCAGGCCCGGGTCGAGGAGTCCCTCGGCCTGATGGGGCTCCGGGCCGCCGAGGTCCTGGACCGCTCCCCCTTCGAGCTCTCGGGCGGCGAGAAGCGCCGGGTGGCGATCGCCGGGATCCTCGCCATGAGGCCGCGGATCCTGGTCTTCGACGAGCCTACTGCCGGACTCGACGCCCGGGCCCGGAGCCTGCTCGCCAAGCGCCTGGCCGAGCTCCACGAGACCTCCACGGCCACGGTGGTGGTGGTGAGCCACGACATGGACCTGCTGGCCGAGCTGGCGACCCGGCTGGTGGTCCTCGACCATGGCCGGCTGGTGGTGGAGGGCAGTCCTGCCGAGGTGTTCTCCCAGGTGGACCGGCTCTCCCGTTCCGGGCTGCGCCCCCCCTTCTCGGTCCTGCTCCTGGACCGTCTGCGCCGCCGGGGCCTCGACGTCCCGGTCCTCCCGATGACGCCGGAGGACGTGGTGGCGGCCCTGGATTCGGTCCGATCCTCGTTGCCGGGAGGTTCCCCGTGATCGTGGTGGTCGACAACTACGACTCCTTCACCTACAACCTGGTGCAGTACCTGGGCGAGCTCTCGCAGGAACTCAGGGTGGTGCGCAACGACCAGACCACGGTGTCGGAGCTCCTGGCCAGCCGCCCTGACTACCTGGTCCTCTCCCCGGGACCGGGAAACCCGGACCAGGCCGGGATCTGCCTCGACCTGATCCGGGCCGCCGGGGGTCGGGTCCCGATCCTGGGCGTCTGCCTCGGGCACCAGGCGATCGGTCAGGCCTTCGGGGCCGAGGTGGTGCGGGCCCCGGAGATCGTCCATGGCAAGACCAGCGAGGTCCACCACGACGGCCAGGGCCTCTTCCTGGGCCTTCCCCAGCCCTTCGCCGCCACCCGGTACCACTCGCTCTGTCTGCGCCCCGAGTCGATCCCTGCGACCCTTCGGGTCACCGCCAGGACCGCCGATGGGGTGGTGATGGGGGTGGAGCACGCCTCCCTGGCGATCCAGGGGGTCCAGTTCCACCCCGAATCGATCCTGACCCGGGCAGGCAAGACGCTGCTGGCGAACTTCCTCGCCATGTACGAGGGATTCGTGCGGTCCTGACCGATCCGGCAGGTCGAGTCCGTTTGCAGGTGGTGCTGGCGCGGCGGACCGGCGTCTCCCGACGACGGTCGGAGGACTGGATCCGGGAGGGTCGGGTGTCGGTGGACGGCGTGACCGCCAGCCTGGGGACCAAGGTCGATCCCGGGCACGCCCGGATCCTCCTCGACGGCCGGCTGCTCGCATCCGAGGCCGGCCGCAGGACCTGGGTCATGCTCCACAAGCCCGCCGGGGTGGTCACGACCCGGAGCGACGAGCGGGGACGCCGCACCGTGATGGATCTCCTGGAGCCAGGGATGGCGTCGCTCTTCCCGGTCGGGCGGCTCGATCGCGACACCACCGGGCTCCTGTTGCTGACCGACGACGGGACTGCCATGCACCGGCTTCTCCATCCCTCCCGCCATGTCGCGAAGACCTACGAGGTGGAGACCGACCGGGACCTGTCCCAGGACTCCCTCTCCGCGCTCCGGGACGGGAGCCTGGTGCTGGACGACCGGCCGGTGGCTCCCGCCGAGGTGCGGAGAATGGGACCTGGCCGCTTCCGGATGACCCTCCGGGAAGGCCGCAAGCGCCAGGTACGTCGCATGTTCGAGGCGATGGGAGTCCGGGTGCTGGGCCTGCACCGCAGTCGATTCGGACCGCTCTCCCTGGGGGATCTTCTGCCCGGCGAGTCCCGCCGGCTGGGGGCCGACGAGGTCGAGGCGCTCCAACGCCTCGTGGAGGACTAGGCTTGTCCATCTCCATCCGGCGGACCGGTTCCGGCATTCCGATCCTGGTCGAGAACATCGACCACTTGCGCTCGGTGACCCTGGGCGTGTGGGCCCGGGTGGGGTCACGCCAGGAGTCCCCCGAGGAGTTCGGGGTCAGCCACCTGGTCGAGCACATGCTCTTCAAGGGCACCCGCCGCCGCTCGGCCCGCCGGATCGCCGAGCTGATCGAGAATGTGGGCGGGGAGCTCAACGCCTTCACCAGCCGGGAGTACTCCTGCTTCTACGCCCGGGTCTCGTGGGACAAGCTCCCGCTGGCCGCCGAGGTGCTGGCCGACCTGGTCCAGAACCCCACCTTCCCCGAGGACGAACTCGACAAGGAACGCAGGGTCATCCTCGAGGAGATCTCGATGTACGAGGACCAGCCCGACGATCAGGTCCACGAGGACATGACGGCCTGCCTCTACGACGAGACCATGGGCCACCCCATCGTGGGGACCAGGGAGATCGTGGCCGGGGTCGCCCGGGACAGCCTGCTCAAGTACTACCGGGAGCGCTACGTCCCCTCGAACCTCTTCCTCACGGTGGTCGGTCGCATTCCCAGGGGCGGACTCCAGGTCCTGGCGAAGGCCTTCGGAGGAAGGCGTACCGGGCGCACCCCGAACCGGGGCGTGGAGGCCACGGCGGCCTTCCGCTGCCTGGACCGGGTGCGCACCAAGAAGATCGAACAGCTCCATCTCTGCCTGGCCGCGGCCGGGCTCTCGATCCGCCACCGCGACCGCTACGCCCTGCACCTGCTCTCGAACCACCTGGGCGGCGGCATGGCGA
>CAYOHP010000121.1:0-7195 GCA_964403795.1 uncultured bacterium
AATACCTTGTACTTCTCGCCGTAGTTCTCGTCGGGATGGGTGTTGCCCTTGTGGACCACCTTGTGCTTCACCGCCAGGCTGCGCACCGGCACTCCCTCGCGATCGCCGACCTTCACCCGGAGGCCGGGTCCGGTGTCGAGCTCGGCGTCGTTCCAGTCGAACACGCCCCCGGGAGGGACCAGGGTCACCCGGGCACAGGCGACCTTCTTCCACTTGATCTTGCGCTTGTTCTTCCGGCCCCGGAGACGGGTGTGCTTCAGGGTCTCGTTGACCAGCTTGACCACCAGGCGGGAACCGTCGGCCATGGGTGCGACCAGGGTGCACCAGGGATCCACGAACCATGCGAAGTGGTCCCGGGAGCTCCAGTAGCCGCCCTGCCAGCCGGTGGTCGGGCGCTTCTCCTCCTTGTGCGGGTCGATCCCCCGGATGTCGAGCCGGATCCGGATCTTCTCCTTGCGGGGGACGTCGTTGCGGATGGCGTCGAGGAAGGGGAGGAGCACCTTGCGGAAATCGTCGGGCATGTCGAGCTTGGAATAGCGCCACCAGCGGACCAGGTGGAAGAAGAATCCCAGGGTGAAGAGGGCCGGGACCAGCGGGATGGCTTCCTCGGGGAGCATGCGGCCCTCGGTCACGAACGCGACCCAAAACGGGGTGGCGAACATCCCCAGGAAGAAGCAGGCGAAGGCCCAGCACCCCGAGTTCCCGGAGACGTGCTCGGCGTGCTTGTCCACGGCTTCCGCCTGCTTGAGCGCCAGGAAGAGGTCGGCCACCGACATGCGGCGGTCCATGGTGCGGTGTTCCAGGAGCCACTTGGCAGGTCCGGACAGGGTGGTCAGATCCACCGAGGGGGGGGGCCCCTCGGGGGCGGGAGGGGCGGCGCCTGGAGCCGGGGCAGGGACGTTGCCGGGTGTCGTCATGGCGGGGCGGAGGGAGCGTTTCCGGGAAGTGGCCCGAAGGCCGGTTCCATCGTGGCATGGACCGTGGGGTAGGTCCAGCGGGAGAGTGCCGTCCGGCGGGCCCGCTGCCCGGCGGCGGCCAGGGCCCCGGGATCGGCGAGCAGGCGGGAGATCCAGACCGCCCAGAGCCGGGGATCGTCGGGCGGGATCCGCCAGCCGTCGACGCCGTGGGTCACGAGCTCCCGGGTGACGGCCAGGTCGGAGGCGAGCACCGGGGTCCCGGCTGCCATGGATTCCAGGATCTTCACCGGGCAACAGCCCTGCTCGACGTTGCGGGAGGTCTCGGCCAGCGGGGCCAGCGTGAGTTCGAGGCGCGCCACCACCGGGGCGAGTTCCGCGGCGTCGAGCGGGGGATGGAAGAGGACGGCCTCGGGGCGGCTCATCCCCAGCCGGTCCGAGCGGCGGACCAGGCGCTTGGCGGGGCGCTTGCGTCCGGGGTGCACCACCAGCAGGCGGAGGTCGGGGAAGTCGTCCTGGATCCTCCCGAAGGCGGCGAGCGCGGTCTCGACCCCCTGCCAGCGGTGCAGGCTGCCGATGTAGCCGATCCACCGGCCCTCCGCGAGTTCCGGGACGATGGACGCGGCGCGGCCGGGGTCGGCCCCGAACCAGAGGTCGGAGGCGGCGTTCGAGGAGGTGACGATGCGGTCGCGGGCGATGCCCAGCCGGGTGAGCGCGGCGGTGGTCACGGGCGAGACGGTGAGCAACGCGTCGGCGCGGTCGAGGCAGGCGAGCTCCAGGTCGCGGAGCTTGGCCCGGGTGGCGCTCCGTTCCTTGAGGCCCGGGTAGCGGTAGCCCAGTTCCCAGCTCGGGAGGGCGTTCACCTCGAAGACCAGGCGGGTCCCTGTCAGGGGAAGGAGGGGGAGGCCGCCCCAGGGATCCCGGAACACGGCCAGGGCGGGGGGCAGGTCGAGGGCGTCGACGGTCTCGGCGACGAAGCGCGAGAAGCCCTCGGCCCGCGCCAGCATGTTCGCCTCCCTCGCCGGGTGGCGCACGATGGTGACGCCCTCGGCCTGCTGCAGCCGCGGCATGTCGGGGGAACCGCAGCAGAGCAGCCAGACCGGCGGGCGGCTGGCGGAGAGCGCCCGGACCATCGAGGCGATGTGGGAGGAAGAGCCCTTGGGTCGCGGGAAGACCTCGAAGGCCACGTAGAGGGTGCGGGGCGGCGGCAGACCGGGCATGGCGGGGCCAGGGTAGCCTGGCGGGGGCCGGTCACGGGCCGAGCCGTGGGCGTGCCGGAATCGAGGAGGCGTCCTGGGCAAGCGCGGGATCGAGCGGGTCGAGCCCGGACTCGACGAGGACGGATTCCTGGTGCGGGACCCGGCCGGGAGGGACACGGCGCACCTCTCCGAGCTGCAGATCGAGGTGGTGAACCTCTGCAACTATCGCTGCCCGCTGTGCCGGACCCTGGACGAAGACGGGGTGGCGCGCCGGCGCATGGGGCTCGGGGAGTTCCAGTCGGTGCTCGGCCCGGTGGCCGCCGGGCTCTCGACCGTGGCCCTCTACGGGACCCGCGGCGAGCCGTTCCTGAACCCGGAGCTCGAGGCCATGGTGGCCTGGCTGAAGTCGGCGAGTCCGGCCCGGATCCGGATCTCGACCAACGGCAGCCTGGTCGACGAGGCGCGGTGCGAGGCCCTGCTCGACGCGGCGCCCGACGAGGTCTTGTTCGCGGTCGACGGCTTCAGCGAGGAGAGCTACCGGCGCTACCGGGTGGGCGGCCGGCTGGCCCGGGTGCTCGGCAACCTGGAGCGCCTGGCCCGGCGGAAGCGGGAGCGCGGGCTGGATCGTCCCCGGATCGTGCTCCAGACCCTGCCGATGCGCGGCAACGAGGCGGAACTGGCGGGGATCCCGGAGCTGGCGGCCCGCCTGGGAGTGGACGAGGCCCGCCTCAAGGTGAGCGCCAGCATCATGCGCAGCCGACGATTCCGGCCGCTCGATCTCGCCTACGCTCCCCGGCAGACGACCGGCGAGCCCTTCCGATGTCCCTCGGGCCTCGACAAGCTCTACGTGGACCCCAGCGGGGACTGCTTCCCATGCTGCTACGGCGAGGGCCACGCCGCCATGCGGCTTGGCAACGCCCTGGAGACGCCGCTCCCGGAACTCTTCCGGAGCCCGCTGGCTGAGCGGATCCGCAAGGCGTTCCGGGAGCAGAGGGACTTCCCGCGCTTCTGCGTCGACTCCTGCCGCCAGGCATCGGCCAAGCGAAGAATCAGGGTGTGGCCTCTGTCGGTGTGAGCGGCCTGCGACTCACCCCTCGACGGTGTAGCACTCTTCCTTGAGCTCGAGCAGGCGCCGGCCGTTGGGATCGAGGGCCAGGACCTGCACCGCCTCGTAGGCCGAGGCGAGCCCGCAGAGGAGGACGACCGGGAGGAAGAGGATCGAGAGCAGTCCACCGATCAGGCCTCCCAGGACGGGGATGAGGCCGAACACCGCCGCGAACATCGAGTTCACGGTCCAGGCCAGGAAGGGGAGGGCCTGGATGAGGTTGCGCCGGATGCTCTGCTCCCGGGTGCAAGGGCCGCCCTGGGGGGTCGCCACGGTGAGGCCCTGGAGCTTCTTCCCGAAGCTGCGTCCGTCGTTCAGCGAATCGCGGACCAGCATGTAGCCGGCGGCCCCGGCCGCTCCGGCGAGACCGAGGAAACCGCCGATGACGGGGATGAAGGCCCCGATCATGCCGAGGATCGAGGCTGCGAACGCGGCGGGCACCGCGTCGATGAAGTACGCCACCACCCGCTTGGTGGGGTCGACCTTGGGCGGGACGCCGCCGCTCCGGGCGACCTCGGTACCGCCTGCTTCCGCCGGCTCCTTCTTCTCGCTCATTGGGGATCCGCCCCTCTCTGCTCGCGGCCCCTGGGGGCCTGCGTGCGACTTCCGACGGTAGCAAGCCGGAGGGCGCTGCGTCCAATCGTCGAGATCACTCGACGACTTCCTCGAGCGCCTCCCAGGGGAGGTCCACGCTCCACTCCGCAGGTCCCTTCCCGTCCTTGCGGCGGTACAGGTCCTTCAACCCGGACACCAGCGTGAGGGGTGCGTCGGCGGGCGCGAAGGCAGAGGCCCCGGCCACGAAACGACGTCCCAGGAAGCGGGTCCGGAACCCGTAGACCGGTGCCGCCAGGGTCCCGCCCACCCCCAGGTCGAAATTGAACCAGCGACCTCCCTCGAGCTTGGCCAGGGCTCGATGGGCCGGTCCCAGGATCTTCCGGTCCAGCGCCACCTTCAGCTCGCCCTCGAGGCCGCCGTCGAGTCCGATCCGGGCCAGGCCCCTGGCCTCGCCCAGGCTGCTCACGGCCCTGAGGTCGCGGCAGACCAGCTTGCCGGCCAGGGCCGAGAGGCGGGCCTCGAAGGTGGTGATGTCGATCCCTCTGAGGTTCCGGAGACCGTAGCGGGCGGCGGCCCGGTCCAGGCTCGCGAGCTTCCCCACCCGGCCCCGGACCCGCAGGCGTCCGGTGCCGGTGACCGAGGTGCGCTCGGCCCCCCGGCCGTGCAGCAGAAGCGATCCCTCGAGCGAGCCGGAGAGGTCATGGTCCTGGTCGAGGTAGCTCGCGGCGAAGCGGGCGAGCTCCACTCCCTCGCTGGCCAGGCTCAGCCTCCAGGGTCGGATCCCGCCCTCGTCACGGGCCTCGAAATCGAGGTCGAAGGGGCCCCCTCCCAGCTTGCCGCGCAGCGGTCCCAGCTCGACCCTGCCGGGGGCCACCGTGAAGCGGCCCGAGAGCTCGTCGGGAGCCAGGGTCAGGGTCTTCCCGCCGAGCCGGGCCGAGAGCCGCGGCTGCTTCAGGTCCAGGGCGACCGAGAGTTCCGGGGTCGAGGGCGGGCCGACCAGGGTGCCCTCCAGGGTCGCCCGCCCCGAGAGTTCGAGGTCGTCGCGATCCAGGAAGCGGGAGACGGCCGCCGCGTCGATGTCCTCGAGTTCGAGGTCGAAGGCCATGCGGGGCCGGGTCCCCAGATCGATGCGGCCCTCGCAGAGCACCCTTCCGTCGAAGCCGCGGGCCCGGCCCCGACGCACCTCGAGGAAGGGCTCGCCCCGGGTGGAATAGCGGAGCGCCAGCTCCAGGTCGGTGAGGCGGGTCCGACCCGGGCGGTCCGCGGCGTTCGGGGTCCGGTCGCTGAGGACCGCGGTCCGGGGCGAGGGCGGCGCGGGCGGGATCGTGGACCCGCTGCCCAGGACCAGCGCCAGTTCCGGGCTCCGGGCGTCGCCCTCGACCTCCAGGCCGGAGGGGTCATGGGAAAAGCGGATGCGGGTGGCGAGGCGGGACTCCCGGTCGAGTTCGTGGCGCCCTGCCAGGCGGAGCAGGGTTCCCAGGGCGAGGCCCGGGCTGGCCAGCTCCCCGCTCGCCCGATCCGGGGAGAGCTGCAGGCGTCCGACCAGGCGGCTCCCGCCGAGATCGCCCTCGAACCTCTCGATCGCCAACTCGGACCCGGCTCCCAGCCTTCCCATGAGTTTCGCCGAGAATCCGGTGAAGCCGAGGGAGCGGGTCCCGCTCCCGGCGACTCCATGGAGGTCGGAGATCGAGCCGAGGAGTCGGGCGGCTCCGGGCGATCCCGAGAGCGAGAGGCGGGCGTCGAGGCTGCCCGTGACCGGGGGAGTGGGGCCGGCGGCCACCAGGCCGGCGAGGAAGCCGAGCGGAAGGTCTTCGGCCACGACCTCGACGGAGCCGGCCTCCTGGGTCGCCGACATCCGGCCCGAGGCCGAGAGGCGGGCTCCCGCCGGGGTGGCGGTGAGGGTTTCGAGCAGGAGATCGTCGGGGGACACTGCCAGGCGTGCCTGGGCGGGCCCCATCGGGAGTTCCCGGAGCCCGCTGGGGGTGGGCAGCTCGAGGACCAGGTCGGGACTTTCCGCCGCCAGTCGGACCGAGGGCGAGGAGGTGGTGCCCGAGAGCTCCGCCGAGACCACGACCTGGCCCCGGGCCCGGACCCGCCGGGAGGCCAGGGCCGCGGTGAGGAGGGCGGCGTCGACAGGGCCGCCGGTGACCGTCAGGGCCAGCGGGGAGTCCGGCTCGCGCCCTACGGTACCGGTGACCGAGAGGGTGCCGGCGCCCGAGACGGTGCGGGCTTCCAGGATCTCGAGTCGGTCGCGGTGGGTGGCCAGGCGGGCCGAGAGGTCGCGGAGCAGGACAGCACCCTGGGGCGCGGCCAGCTCGACCCGGTCGGCGAGCAGGGTCCAGAGGGGCGCCTCGCCAGGCTTCGCCTCGACCCGCAGCGAGGAGTCGGCGGCCGCGGCGCGCCCCCTGGCGCCGAGGTCGACGACGCCCTCGCGAAGGACCAGGTTGGCCGCCAGGCGAGGGGCCGCCAGCGGTCCGGAGAGCGAGGCGGATCCCGTGAAGCGGGCCAGGGTCCGCTCCACGAAGCTCCCCAGCAGGCCTTCGAGGTGGGCGGAGTCGCCGTCGGCCAGGGTGGCGGTGAGCTCGCCGGTCCAGACCTCGCCGGGGACCAGCCGCCCCCCCAGGTCGACCTGCATGCGCTCGTGGCCCTGTTCCTTGCCGCGTCCCCGGATGTGGCCGCGGGCGATGAGGGAGATGGCTTCGTCGGGGAGCGGGGACAGCGTGACCTCGGCGTCCTCCAGGGCCAGCGGATGGCGCATGGCAGGCCCCTGGAGAAGGACCTGGCCGCGCCGGAGCCGGAAGACCGGGAGGCCCGCCAGGCTGAGGGGCGGTGCCGGGTCGCGAGGCGGCCTGGTCCTCGGGGGGCCGGGAGCGCGGTCGCGGGACTCGAAGGGCAGGGCCGGGGGCGAGGGTGGGGGCGGCGAAGAAGGCGAGGCCGGGGCGGCCCGGGTCACCAGGGCGGGTGCCAGGACCTCGGCGAGGTTCCATTTCCCGGACGGCGTCTTCTCCAGGAAGAGGCGGGGCCGATGGGCCTCGAGGCTCTCGACCTTGGGGCGCAGGGTCCCCGGGACCAGGCCCATGCGGGCCGTGATCCGCTCCGTGACCAGCACCGGACGGTCCCCGTGGAAGATGCGCACCGGGACGATGTCGACGGTGCCCGAAAGGAGGTCGACCTCGACCCGATCCACCCGGAGGTCCACCTGGAGGAGATCGCGCAACTGCTGGAGGGCGGTGCGCATCACCACCCGGCGGGCCCGCCAAGCGGCCAATGCCAGGAGCAGGCCCAGGAAGGCCAGGAAGACGAGGACGGCACGGACCATCAGGCCCCGTCGTCGGCTTCCTGCGGTCCCGATCCTCATCCTGCCCAGATGGTAACCCGGGGAGCCGCGGGCGCAGGCGGAGCGCCCCGGGTTCACCCCGGGG
>CAYOHP010000121.1:7295-8390 GCA_964403795.1 uncultured bacterium
GAGCAGCGCAGCTGGAGCCCGCCCGCGAGCGAGGCCCTTGGGCCGAGCTGCCAGCAACCGGGCGCAGGCGGAGCGCCCCGGGTTCACCCCGGGGGAGCAGCGCAGCTGGAGCCCGCCCGCGAGCGAGGCCCTTGGGCCGAGCTGCCAGCTAGAAATACCTGAGATGGCGACGGACCAGGGCCACGTCGTGCTCCACCTGGTCGGGATCTGGATGCACCAGGTAGACCACGAAGGAGCGGGTGTAGAGGTCGGTGGTCCGGGGCAGGGGGGCGCCGGGGGGCTTCAGCTCGGCGAAGCCGTGGAAGGACGGCAGGCGCTCCACCAGCTCGGTTCCCGCCAATCCCGAGATCCGCGGGATCGGTTCGTCCTGGACCCCGCTCACGATCCGCACATGGGTCCGGTCGTAGCGGTCGTAGTGGACATCGCCGGGGTCGGCCGGGAAGGAAGCCAGGTAGTGGCAGGCGGCCAGCTCGAACATGCTGCGCCCGTGGAGCATGGACGAGAGGAAGGGATGGCGTCCTCCCGCGAACCGGGCGCCGACCTCGATCAAGCTCGGCCCCCGCCCGTCGATCTTCACCTCCATGTGGATCGGGGCCCGCCGGAGGCCGAGCGCCTCGACCACCTTGCCCGCGTACTCGGCCGCGGGCCAGAAGTCGGGCTCGTAGGAGCCGAGCTTGTAGGTCTGCCAGTAGAGGTTGGGGACGCCGAAGAACTCCCGCTTGTCGTAGCGCCAGACGTCGGTGACCAGCAGGTCGCCGCGGGCGTCCACGATCCCGTTGACCACGTGCTCGACGCCGCCCACGTACTCCTCGAGCAGCACCTCCCCCTCGCCCGCGCCCGCCACCTGGCGGCACCGCTCCAGCAGCTCCTGGATCGAGTACGTGAGGAAGACGGCCCGGGTCCCGGCGCCCTCGGTCGGCTTCACCACGATCGGCCAGGAGCCGACCCGGCGGCAAGCGCCGCGACTGCTCTTCCGTCAACTGCAAACCTACGACCAGGCGTTTGGACGGCAGCTCGGACCATTCCGGCACTTTGCCCTGTGGTTCCGGTTCGAGGAGGACCGGGAGAATGAGGCGAGAGCGCGCGGGGAACGGG
>CAYOHP010000121.1:8400-19121 GCA_964403795.1 uncultured bacterium
AGGCGTTCACCCGGATCCCGCCGACTTCCCGGAGCCGGTTCTTCATGGCGAACTTGTTCCGGAAGCGATGCATCACGGTGCGGGAGTTCCAGTCGAGTCCCAGGTGTTCCCCCAGGGCGGCGCCCAGCTCCGTGACCATCTCGTCCCAGGGGATGATGCCCTCGAGTCGATCCGGGTGGTCGGCGCGGATCCCGGCCGCCAGGGCCTCGAGACCCGGGTGCTCGGGCAGCAGGTACTCGTCGGCCACGCAATGGGCGAGCCGGGACTCGAAGGCGGACCGCCAGATCGCGAGTTTCTCCTCCGAGGTGAACACCGCGATCGCCCGACGCCCGGTGGAGCCGAGGAACTCGAGGATGGCGGCGGGGTACTCGCCGGCCGGGTCGAGGATCAGGTAGCTCACGAGGACTCCTTGTCGCTCCAGATCACCCGCACCGACCGGAGCCTGAGGCCGTAGGCCTCGGGGCGGAGCAGGCTCTGGGTGGTCACGATCATCGAGGTCCCGGGTGCCGGAGCCAGTCCGGCCGGGATCCTCACCCGATGGAGGGGCATCGCGGAGGGCTTCTGCTCCACCGAAGGGCGGGGGTGGAAGAAACGGAAGCGCGGCTCCCCGGGGTCGCTGTCCTCGGCCCGGATCACCAGCTCCTCGTTGGCGCTGGCCCCGGAGAGCGAGACCTCGAGCCAGGGGTCGCCGAGGGCTCCCTCCGGGGTCGCGGGCCAGACGAAGGCGACCTGGGTGGCAGCGTCCTGGAACCGGGCGGTCCGCAGCAGGCGGGCGGTCTCCGGGACCATGGTGAAGCCCTGTTCCGGTTCATGTCCGTAGCCGTCCACCGGGCGCAGGGCCGGGGATTCCCTGTGGGTGCCTCCCGGATGCGGATCGAGGGACCGGGACCCGGGAGCTCCCGGGGGCGGAGCGGGGAACTCCGCCTCGTGGCCCAGGGCCCGGTCCTGGACCGCGCTGCGGGCCAGGTCCTGGAGCAGGTTCCACAGCCGCGCCCTCTCGGGCCGCGCGAGGCCCGACCGGAAGAGCTCGAGAGACCAGGCGACCAGCGGTGCCGCACCCCGGCGGGCGGCCTGCAGGCCTTCGTCGCGCCGACCCCGCCGCTCCATGGGGTTGGCGTCCAGGTCGAGGCCCGAGAAGTCGGACAACAGCCTCCGGGACTCGTCGGCCAGGATCCGTTCGAGATCCACGGGCCGCTCGCTGACGATCCCGGACTCGTCCCAGACCAGCACCCAGGGAGTGGCCGCGGGAGGAAGAAGCGGATGGTCTCCGGGGGAGAGGTCCTCCCCCGGACCGGCGCCGCGCCAGGCGACCCGGACCGGTCGCTCCAGGCGGGCCCTGAGGGTCCTGCCGGGACCGAGGTGGAGCCGGGGGGAAACCGCGGGTGGCTGGGCCTCGACCATGGTCCGGGGGCCCTCGCCCCCGGACCAGGAGAGCCAGGCCGGTTGGGGACTGCCGGGGACGAGGCCCCGGTGGACCAGCCGGGTCCGCGTCTGGCCGGAAGGTGCGGGCAGGGCGGTGCTCCCCACGTGGAGCGTGACCCCGTGGCCGCCTTCGAATTCGCAGATCAGGGCGTCGCCGGCTGCCTTCCACTGGACGTCGCGCGGCTCCCGGTCGCGGCCGATCCGGACTGCCAGCAGGACCAGCAGGAGCGCGACCAGTAGGGGAGCGAGGAGCCTCGGTCCGGCCCCGGGGAACGACCCGGTCGGCCCCGGGCGGGCCTCGACGGCGCCGAATCCTCCCGAGAGCAGGGGTTGGCTGGCGTCGCTCGGCGGGAAGGGCCGGGGATCCACCCAGGCCGGGTCCTCCATGGCGTCGATCAGATCGGAGCAGGAGGCGAAGCGGGACGCCGGGGAGAGGGCGGTCGCACGCTCCAGGGCCGCCACCACATGGGGAGCCGGAGCCCGACTGTCGGGGAACAGGTTGCGATGGCCCTGGCCGACCTTGGCGAGGAGCTCGGGCATGCCGAACGCGGTGATCAGGCGGATCCCGGCGATCGCCTCGAACAGGATGGCGCCGAGCTGGTACTGATCGGAGGCCGGCAGCCATCCGTCGCCGGCGAGCATCTCGGGGGGCAGGTAGAAGGGAGTCCCGAGCAGGCTGCCGGTCTCGGTCAGGGCGGTGGCGCCCTCGACCGCAGCCAGCCCGAGGTCCATCAGCACCGCCGCACCGTCGCGGTCGCGGATCATCACGTTGGGTGGCTTCAGGTCGCGATGGATCACGCCCTGCGAGTGGAGATGGTCCAGGGCCCCGGCCAGTTCCCGGCCCAGTCGGAGCACCGCTTCGAGCGGCATGGGGCCCCGGTCGGAGAGCCAGGACTCGAGGTCGCGACCCTCGATGTACTCCATCACCAGGTAGGGCTGGTCGGCCGAGAGGTCGGAGTCGAGGATCTGCACCACGTGGGGATGGGCCGCCATGCCCTGGACCTTGGCTTCCCGGACGAAGCGCGACCGCACGTCGCTGCGCGACAGGTAGTTCGGCGCGAGCATCTTGATGGCGACCCGGCGTCCGAGTTCCTGGTCGAGGGCGAGGATCACCTGGCCCATGCCGCCGCGTCCGAGCTCCCGTTCCTGGCGATACCGTCGCGGCAGGATCATGGTCCGCTCCCCGGGAGGCGGTCGACCGGAGGCGTCTCGGCGGTGCCCACGGCACGAGTGTAGATCCGGGTCGGGGGGTTGCGTCCGCGGTCCCGGGGGCCTTCCATGGCGGGCAGGGAGGTCACCCATGCGGTCCTGGATCCTCGGACTGGCCCTGGCATCCACCTCGGCAGGTGGGCTCCTCGCCCAGTCGGGTCTGCGAGTCCCGGGGAGCGCCCCGGCTTCCCCGGCGTCCCCGGCGTCCCCGGCCCGGAACCGGATGACCCTCCTCTACGACGGGTGGGTACAGGGCATGCTGCGTCCTCCCCTGGGCGGAGGCAGGAGCCGCGCCGCCAGCCTGGTCGCCGCGCTGCGCGCCGAGCACCCCGATCTCGTCCTGGTCTCCAGCGGCAACGTCCTCGGCCCCTCGGCCACCAGCGAGATCGACGGCGGGGCCGCGGTGGTCCGGCTCATGAACCTCTCCGGCTACCGGGTCGCCGGGGTCGGACCGCATGACCTGTTCAAGGGTTCCGGGAACCTGCTCGAACGGGCCGACGAGATGGAGTTCCCGCTGGTCTGGTCCAACCTGCGCCGGGACGGACTCTCCGATCCCGGTTGGGACCGGGTCCGCACCCACGCCGTGGTGGAGCAGGGCGGAGCGCGCCTGGGAGTGCTCTCGGTGATCTCCCCGGAGCTGGTCCGGGACTGGCCCGGTTGGGACGCCCGCCTCGCGGTCACGGATCCGGTGGCAGCCCTGGAGGAGTCCAGGGAGCTCCTGGGCGAGGTCGACCGCGTGGTCGTCCTCTCCAGCATGAACTTCCAGGAGAACTCGGCGCTGCTGACCAAGCTGCCCTGGGTGGACCTGGTGGTGGCCCAGCAGCTCGGGACCTCGGATCCCTGGGACTACTCGACCTTCCAGGTGGAGCGCAGCGACGGCCGGAAGATCCTTTTCACTTCCTGCTACGGCACCACCATGGGTCTGGTCGAGGTCGGGGACCGGGAAGGGGGAGGGATGGCGGCGCCGGCCCGGCTCCTCACGGTGGGAGACGACCTCCCCGAGGACCCGGAGGCCGCCGAGATCGTGGCGGCCCTCGAGATCGAGGCCGAGGCGATCGCCGGGGCGACCCTGACGGTGCTCTCGCCCGAGGAACGCACCGACTTCGCCAGGACCCTGCTCGAAGCGCTCCGGATCGAGCTCTCGGCGGAGGTGGCGATGCTGCATCGGGGGGCGGTCAAGACCGGGGAGCCGGCGGAACACCTCACCCATGCCGGGGTGCGGGCGGCGTTTCCGTTCCCGGACCGGGCGGCGCTCGTCCCGGTCGAGGGCTCGCGCCTCCGCAAGCTCTGGGCCCGGCGCGACGAGCCGATCATCAACCAGAAGGGGCTGGTCTTCGTGGGGCTCTCCGAGGTCGAGGGCCGCCTCATGGTCAACGGTCGACCGGTGCGGGACCAGGATCGCTACCGGGTGGCCACCGTCGAGTACCTGGCCCTGGGCGCGCTCGGACTGTTGCCCCGCACCCCGGGCGCGGTCCGGGACCGGGAATTCGTGGCGGTGGTGGCCGACCACTTCGCCCGGACCGGCGGGGTCTCCCGGGAGTTGGGCAAGCGACCGGCCCTGGCCCGGGCCGCAGGGAGCCGCCCGGTCCACCGCTTCAAGACCCGCTTCGACGCCAGCGTCACGAGGCTGCAGTTCGGGGGGGCGGCTGCCGCCTACCAGTTCCCCGACCCCAGCGCGCTGTTCACCTCGAGCGATATCCCGGGCCTGGTGGGACAGGCGAGCACCATCACCAACCTGGGGCTCGAGCACGAACACACCATCGACCGGCCCGAGCGCGACCTGACCTTGCGGCTGAACGTGAACTACACCAAGTTCAACGACTTCCGCATGGTCGACCGCTCGACCCTGCTGCTCCGCCACGAGGGGAAGGACCGGCTCGGCCGCCCCCGGACCTTCGCGGAGCTGGGGATGTTCGGGACCCTGATCGATCCCGATCTCCCGGGTCGGGACCGACCGCTCTTCGGGAAGCTGGTGGCCGGCAAGGCCTGGACGCTGGGCGACTCGACCAAGCTGCTGGTGGGCGCCGGGCACATCGTCCGGTTCTCCTCCCCGGGGGACCCGGGAGACACCGGACTGAACCTGGGTTTCGAGCACCGACGCAAGCTCACCAAGGGGGTCGAGTTCTCGAGCACGGTCGACCACTTCCTGGGGGTGGGTGGCGACCACGTGCGGAGTCTCGATTGGGCGAACACCCTGCGGACCGAGCTCGGCGGCGGACTCTCTGCCGTGATCAAGAACACCCGCTACTTCTGGCGTGACGACTCGGTGGCGCGCACCGCCGAGCGGGACGAGTTGTTCGTGGGTCTCGGGTTCGGTCGCGGAGCTCGCAGGTACTAGTCAGCTGGCAGCTGGCAGCTGGCCCGGACCGGGCACCATGGGGACCGGAGGCGTCTCCTGGCCGACACCCCGCCCACCGATTTCCCGGCCGCCCTGGAGCGGCGTTTCACGCCGCTCCGGATCCTCGGCATGGGGGCCCACGGAACGGTGTTCGAGGCCCGCGACCGGGAGCTGGATCGACTGGTGGCGATCAAGCTCTATGCCCTGGCTCCGGGCGCGCTGGTGCGCTTCGAGCGGGAGGTCAGCCGGCTGGCGGCGGTCAAGCACCCGAACCTGGTCGAGATCTACCAGACCGGCCAGTGCGCCGGGACGCCCTGGATGGCGATGCGCCTGGTGGAGGGGCGTCCGCTCTCCGCATGGCTCCGGGACGCGGGGCCGGGACCGGTGACGAGCCTGGTGCAGGTGGCCGGTGCCCTGGAGGCGATCCACGGCGCGGGATTGGTCCACCGGGACGTGAAGCCCCAGAACATCATGGTCGAACCCGGCGGGACCAGTCTGCTGGTCGACTTCGGCTGCATCTACGACGCCCGGGCCGAGACCCTGACGGCTTCGGGGGTGGTGCTGGGGACCGCCGGGTACCTGCCTCCCGAGGCCTTCCGGGGAGCACCCACCGAGCCCGCCTGGGACTGGTTCGCCTGGGGGGCCTCCCTCTATGCCCTCCACACCGGCCGGACGCCCTGGAACCTCGAGCACATGATGGCCTACGGCTGCGGGGGCGAGCTGCCGCCCCTGACCCGGCCCGAGGGCTGGGACGACGAGGCGTCGTGGCGTCTGGCGGCTGCCTGCCTGGCGGTCGACGACCGGCTCCGGCCGGCCTCGGCCGCAGGGATCGAGGCGATCCTGACGGGTCGGGATCCGGCGAGAAGTCCGGACCCGGCGGCCCTGGGGACGACCCGCGTCCCGCCCCGACGCCAGGGTCGTGGTCGGGGTCGGGGGATGAACCCGGGATTCGCAGGCTGGTCGGTCGGGGCCGCGGTCGCGGCGGCGATGGCCGGGGCGATGCTGGTGGCGCGACCAGGGCAAGACGGCGTGGACGCCGGGAGGGCCGAGGGACCGCGGGAGGCGGACGGGGGAAGGGAAGTCGATCGCGTTGCTCGCGGGCGACCCGGCGACGAAAGCCTCCCGGCGATCGGGGCGTTCCTGCTCGGAGAGGCCGAAGGGAGGCCGGGTTTCCGGGTTCCTGCGCCGTGCCGGGGTCCCGAGGGCGATGCCCTGGTGGCGACCGGGATCCTGGCCGGGTGGGGAGAGGGGCGCCTGCTCGGCTGGTTCGGCGGGGAGCTGGTCGTCTATGACGAGGTGCCGCCGGCGGTCCGGGCCATGGCCCGTCCCACCCGTCCGACCCTCTTCCTCCCTGGCCCCGGCGCCGGGCTGCGGGTCCTCCATCCCGAGCACCTGGAGAATCCCGGGGCGGCGCCGGTCTGGGATCCGGGCGCCCGGACCCCGGCTCCGGGCGCCTGCTTCCCGGTCCCGGCCGTGCTCCCCGGGGATCCCGACGACCCGCTGGCCTGGAAGGTGGCGGACGCCCTCCTGCCGCTCGATCGCCCGCTGGCCCGCGCCCTGCCGCAGGAGGCCGGGGAGTGGCGGATCCACGACCTGCCGTCCTCGGTCGAGGGGGAACCTCGTCGCCTTCTCCTGGCGCGGCCCGGGGAGTCGCCCCTCCGGCTCGAACTCGTCGACGGGCCGGACTGGCACAGCTGGGGAGAGCCGGGAGCGGACCCGGTAGGAGGCGCGGTCCTCCTCCCGCACCGGCACGCCGGCGGCGGCTTCCGGCTCACCGCCGTCGATCCCGGCACGGGACGGATCCGCTTCCGCCTGAAGCTGCCGCAGCTGCCCGACGGCTCCCCCCGGATGTTCGCGGGCGGGCTGGCGGTTCCCCTCGAGGGAGCGCTCGGGCTGGTACCCCGGGAACGGTTGACCGGCGAGCTGACTGCCGATGCCATGGTCCGGGTGCCCTTGGCGACCGGTGCCGGGCGGGTTCCGGGAATCCCCGGGAGGAGCCGGATCCTCGACGGCGGGGAGAGCGGCCTTCACCTGCTGGTGCCGCATCCCATCCCGCCCGGACCGCACCGGGAGGAGGTGGCGCTCGCCACCTGGTACCGATGGGGAGATCCGGTGGGGTCCCCGGGACGGGTCCTGGGCTTCCGGCTCGAGGGGCCCCGGCCTCCCGATGCCCTGCTGGTGGACCAGCGGGTCCAGGTGGAGCTCTTCCCGGTCCCCGGGCGTCCCGGGCAGGCGCTCCTCGACCTCCGGGTGGGCTGGTCGCGCCATGACCTGGTGCTGGTGGACCTCGACCGGTTGGAAGGGCTGGTCCGCCTGGCCCCGGAGGATCCGGGCGAGCTGGGCAGGAGCGGGACGGTCCGGGCGGGACCGGTGGTGGTGTCGGGGGGCCGGGGACCGGTGGCCTGGTGGATCGACACCTGGGGGACGCTCTGGGGGTGGCGGCTGCCGTAGCCCGGGAGCGCCTCAGCCGCGGTCGCGAAAGCGCGCCGGGTCGAGCCCGTACTCCTTCATGCGCTTGTAGAGGTTGGACCGGGCGATCCCGAGCCGGGCCGCGGTGCGGTCGACGTCGCCGCGCTCGGCCTCCAGGCAGCGGGCGATGTGCTGGCGCTCGAACAGGGCCCGGGCACCTTCGAGGTCGTCGGGGTAACGGTCCTCGCTCCGGGCCGGGGCGTTCTCCTGGGATCCGGGAAGGCCCAGGGCGCCGGCCTGGATCCAGTCCCCGTCGCTGCGGACCAATGCCTGCTCGAGCACGTTCCGGAGCTCGCGGACGTTGCCCGGCCAGGCGTGGGCCCGCAGCAGTTCCATGGCCTGGGCCGTGACCCCGGAAATCCTCCGTCCGTGGAGCCGTCCCAGCAGGCCGACCAGCGACTCGACCAGGTCGGGGAGGTCCTCGGGTCTCTCCCGGAGCGGGGGAAGGCGGATCGTGAAGA
Organism: uncultured bacterium; assembly: GCA_964403795.1. Lineage (GTDB taxonomy): Bacteria > Muiribacteriota > UBA6191 > CAZXTJ01 > CAYOHP01 > CAYOHP01. The sequence goes on from CAYOHP010000121.1 coordinate 16,300, forward strand.
CCTCGAGCCGGAAGTAGAGGTCCTCCCGGAAGCGTCCGGCCCGGACCGCCTCGGCCAGGTCGACCTTGGTGGCCGCCACCACCCGCACGTCGACGGCCTCCTCCCGCGAGTCGCCGACCCGGACCACCCGGCGGGTCTCGAGGGCCCGGAGCAGCTTGGCCTGGGCCGGCAGCGGCAGCTCCCCGAGTTCGTCGAGGAAGAGGGTCCCGCCGTCGGCCATCTGGAACCGCCCCGGGCGGTCCTCGGAGGCCCCGGTGAAGGCGCCTCGCCGGTGTCCGAACAGCTCGCTCTCGACCAGATCGGCGGGCAGCGCCGAGCAGTTCACGGCCACCAGCGGTCCCCGGGCCCGGCGGCCGGCGCGATGGAGGGCCCCCGCGACCAGCTCCTTCCCGGTGCCGGACTCGCCGAGCACCAGGGTCGTCACGTCGGTGGGCCCGGCCTGGCGCACCGCCGCCAGCACGGCCTGCATGGCAGGGCTGCGTCCCACGATCCCCTCGAGGTCGTGGTGGCCCGCCACCTCCTCCCGGTAGAGGTGCGCCAGGGCCGCGCCCCGGGTCCGGGAGAGGCTCGCCTCCCGCCGGCTCTCCAGGTGGGCGGCGGCGAACCGGCACAGGGTGCGGAGAGTGGCCCGCTCGGCGGGCGAGAAGGTCTTCCGGGACCGCGGGCTCTCCAGGTAGACGAGGCCCAGGGGTTCGCCCTCCCCGGGCAGCGGTGCGGCCAGGACCGAGCGCACCTCGAGGGGGATCGAGGCCACCGGGGTCCCGCCCCCGGCCTCCAGGCCCGGGTCCACCAGCACCGGGCCCTCGGCCTCCATGACGCGGCGCAGCACGGTGCGGCTGAGGCGCGCACCTCGGGCAGCGCGATCGCCGGCCTGGTGGACCAGCTCGGGCTCGCCGCCGTCCTCGGGAAGCCGTACCAGGGCTCCCCATGACGCGCCGAAGAGCTCCACCAACGAAGCCAGCAGGGCGTGCAGGTCGGGGCGCCCGGCGGTCTCGTCCCAGAGATCCGGGAGCAATTCGAGGATCCGCTCGAGCACCGCTTCCGGCCCGCCCGACCGGGCCTCGGGCGCGGGCGCGACCGCCAGCGTGTAGGGGCCGAGCTCGAGGTGGGTGCCGGGCTGGAGCGCGACCCTCCGGGAGTCGGCGACGCCCCGGTACTCGGGGATCCCGTCGGGGCCGAGCACCACCCGTCCCTGACGCCCTTCGAGCTCCGGGAGGACGAGGTCCGAGCCGCCCCGGGAGCCGATCGAGAAGGGGAGGTCGGAGAGCGGCGCGCTCTCGATCCAGCGCCCCTCGCGGAGCACGTGCAGGAGGAGGCCCATGGCGGATCGCCGCGAGCGTACCAGGGGTCGCCGCGGGACCGGGGTCCGCGACCCGGGACCGGCCCGGGTTCAGCGCTGCGGGTCGGGCGGCAGACGGGCCGACAGCCGGGGCAAGGCCTCCCTCGCCACCACCACCCAGTCCTCGGCAGGCGGATGGGCGAGCAGGGCCTCCAGGCGGGTCTTCAGGGACAGAGTCCTGGGGTGGACCACCTCGCCGGCGAGCCGGGCCAGGAGCGCCACCATCGGCGCCGGTGCCCCGTCGAGGTCGAGGTCGTGGCGCAGCAGCAGGGAGCGGGCCGCCTTGGCCACGGGATCCCGACGGGCCTTGGGGGTCGGTGGTAGTAGGACCGGGATGACCCGCTCGAGGATCGGCAGCATCAAGGCGGGCAGGGTCTCGCTGGCCTTCCGGTCGGTCCAGGGCTGGGGGAAGGCGGCCAGGCGACGGCTCTCGATCCAGTCGGCGAGCCCGGTCAGCAGGGCCGCGTCCTTCTCGGGGGGGCGGCCGCCCTCGGGAGCGGGCTCGGCCAGTGCGGCCCTCAGGGCGGCTTCGAACTCCGGTCCCCGGGCGGCATGGCGACGGGGCGAAGTCCGGGAGAGTGGCGGGCCTCCCTGGGTGGCCAGGAACTTCAAGCCCTGGATCGACTCCACCAGGCGGGTGGTGCGATCGACGAGAGCGCGGCCGATTGGGTCCCGGTCCTCGCCCCGGACCCGGACCAGGTTGGTCCAGGCGACCAGCGGGTCCTCGCGCGGTATTCCGGTGACCGTGAGTTCCAGGAGTCGCAGCAGCCGGGCGTGGCTGCCGTCGGCGTCGGGGGACCAGTCGCCGGGACAGTCGATCATCCCATGGATCTGGTTCCAGACCAGCATCCGGGCTAGGTCCGCCGGCAACTCCGGGTCGTCCGGAAGGTCGCGCTCCAGGGCGAGTCGGGTCGCCCCGGCGGCGTCCGCCGCCCGCTCGGGACAGGAGCGCAAGCTCCGGCCCGAGGGGCCGCGACGCAGCAGCAGGAGTCCCTCCACGACGATGGCCAGGTCCTCGTCGGCCGGTCCCGATCCGAGCGCAGCCTCCAGTTCCCGGTCCAGGGCGCGCCAGGGTTCGGGTTCGAGCACGCAGCCCAGGGCGCCGCGGCAACCCAGGAGGAAGGCCGAGCTGCCGAGGCGCCCGAGGTCCTCGGCCCGGGAGCGCAGCAGGGCTTCCATCCGGGCCCGTTCCGAGAACGCGTCGGCGGCACCGGCGAGGGTGTTGACGGTGCGCAGTCCCTTGCCGCCGATCTCCCGGATGTCGGCGAGCAGGTGGGGGAGCAGGCGCATCAGGAAGAACGCGATCGGTTGGCGGTGGGAGCTTCCGATACCGCCGGGGCCGACCTCGGTCAGGAACCGGAGGAGGGCGGCCCAGGCATCGTCGACGGCCAGACCCAGGGCCGGATCGATGACCTCGGCCGCGACCAGATCGAGATGCTCCCCGCGTTCCGGGCCCGGGGCAGGGAGGACGAACTCCCCTCCG
>CAYOHP010000122.1:0-18977 GCA_964403795.1 uncultured bacterium
CGAGATGGAAGAGATCAACCCCGAGTTCGAGCGGACCGACGTGGTGGTGGTGATCGGGGCCAACGACGTGGTCAACCCGGCAGCCCGCCACGATACCGCCAGCCCGATCTACGGGATGCCGATCCTCGACGTCGACCACGCCAAGAACGTGGTGGTGCTCAAGCGCTCGATGCGCCCGGGGTTTGCCGGCATCGACAACGAGCTCTTCTACAACCCCCGGACCTACATGCTCTTCGGCGACGCCCGGGAGTCGGTCTCGAAGCTGGTCAAGGAAGTGAAGGGCCTGGGGTAGGACCGCCTCCAGGGCGCCCTCGGAGCCGGGGGATCAGGCTCCTAGAAGTCGACTTCCTTGCCCTCGTGGAAGAATTTCCCGGTGGCGCCGCCGTCCGGGAGCAGGGCCAGGTGCAGGGCCGAGAGGGCGGCGTCCTCGGGACTGGTAGGGGCCTCCGGACCGCCCATGTCGGTCCGCACCCATCCCGGGTCGAGAGCGTTGACCAGGATCTCGGTGCCCTCGAGTTCGGCGGCGAGCAGGCGGGTGTAGGCGTTCAAGGCCGCTTTCGAGATCCGGTAGCTGGGGGCCGAAACCCCGTCCTCGGGCGGTCCCGAGATGCGTCCCCAGGCCGAGGACACGTTGATGATCCGTCCCCAGTCCGATCTGCGGATCAGCGGCAGGAGCGCCCGGGTGAGCTGGATCGTCCCCACCAGGTTCACCGCCAGGGTGGCCTCGAGGGCATCCCGGGCGATGTCCGAGGGACGGGCATCGCGATCGATGAGCACTCCACCGTTGTTGACCAGGATGTCGAGGCGACCCGGGTCGGAGGCGACCCTCCGGGCCAGCGCTTCGATCGAGGTGGGACTCCTGAGGTCGAGCAGCTCGCCGCGGGAACGGTGGGGCAGCTCGTCGGCGAGGTCGCGGGCCTGGGTGAGGTCGCGTCCGGCCACCAGGACCTGGGCGCCTTCGGAGGCGAACTTCCTGGCGATGGCCAGACCGAGGCCCCGGGTCCCCCCGGTGACCAGTGCTACCCGGTTCTCGAGCGCCGCCGTCACGCCCTTCATGTACCATGGCCGCGGCCTGGGTGCCTCCCTCGGGGGGCGGGAGGTCCATAGCGATGAAGCTCGAACGTGGTTGTGGTGCGGTCCTGCATGTGACCTCGCTCCCGGGGCGCTTCGGGATCGGCGACCTGGGTCCCGAGGCGTACCGCTTCGTCGAGTTCCTGGCCGCCGCCGGGCAGTCGGTCTGGCAGGTGATGCCGCTGGGGCCGACCGGGTTCGGCGACTCTCCCTACCAGTGCTTCTCGGCCTTCGCCGGGAACCCCATGCTGGTGAGTCCCGACCTGTTGGTGGAAGAAGGCTGGCTGGCCGCCGATGACCTGGCTTCCGTACCGTCGTTCCCGGCCGCGGCCGTGGCCTACTCCGACGTCATCCCCTGGAAGGAGGCCCTGCTGGCCAAGGCCCACCGGGGCTTCCGGGAGCGCGCCACCCCCTGGCAGAAGGAGCGCTTCGAGGCCTTCCGCAGGGCGCCTTCGATCGCGGTGTGGCTCAGGGACTATGCCCTGTTCCGGACCCTGAAGGAGCACCATGGCGGTGCCGAGTGGGTGAGCTGGGATCCGGCCCTCGCCCACCGCGAGCCCCGGGCCCTGGAGACGGCCCGACAGAAGTACTCCCTGGAGATCGAGCGGCACGAGTTCCTCCAGTTCGTGTTCTTCCGCCAGTGGGCCGCGCTGCGCGACCATGCCCGGCTCTCCGGCATCCGACTCCTGGGGGACGTGCCGATCTTCGTGGCCCACGATTCGGCCGATGCCTGGGCCCATCGCAACCAGTTCCGCCTCGACTCAGAGGGCCGTCCCGTGGTGGTCGCCGGGGTACCCCCGGACTACTTCAGTCCTACCGGGCAGCTCTGGGGCAATCCCCTCTACGACTGGTGCGCCATGGAGGCCGACGGGTTCGCCTGGTGGGTGGCGCGGCTGCGTACCCTGTTCTCGCTCGTCGACATGATCCGGCTGGACCACTTCCGGGGATTCCAGGCGTTCTGGGAGATTCCCGCCACCGAGACCACCGCCATCGGCGGCAAGTGGGTGGAGGCGCCGGGCGAGGCCCTGTTCGCCCGCATCCGCGACCAGCTGGGCGACCCCCCGATCGTGGCCGAGGACCTCGGTGTCATCACGCCTCCGGTGCGTTCGCTGCGCGACGGCTTCGGCTTCCCGGGGATGAAGGTGCTCCAGTTCGCCTTCGGATCCGGCCCGGATGCCGAGTACCTGCCCCATAACTTCCCCCGGCATGCGGTGGTCTACACCGGGACCCACGACAACGACACCACCGAGGGCTGGTTCGACAAGGCCGGGTCCGCCGAGCGGGAGGGCTTCGCCCGGTACGTGGGCTCGCATGACAGCGCGGCCTCGGCCCTGATCCGGCTGGCCTACGCCTCGGTTGCCGACCTGGCCCTCGTTCCCATGCAGGACTTCCTGGGCCTAGGGTCGGAGGCCCGCATGAACACGCCGGGGCGCCGGGAGGGGAACTGGTCGTGGCGGTTCACCTGGAACCAGGTGGAGTCCGGGCTCGCCGAGCGCCTCGCCAAGCTGGCCTACGGCTACGGGCGGGTACGCAGGTAGCGCCGGGAGGGCGCCGGGCGAGGGGCCCCGGGGGAGCAGCCTAGGCGGCGCGGGTCGGCGCGCGAGCCCCTTGCGGGCGAGCTGCCAGCCGACTAGGGCTCCTGGCCGGCATCCTCCGGCTCGGAGGCCTCTTCCTCGGCCGACTCGTCGGCGAGGTCCTGGTCATACGGATCGACGAAGTGCATGGCGAAGGTGTGGATGGTGACCATGGTCCCGTCCACGGAGAGGGTGCCCTGCACCTCGACCAGGACGTCGATGCGGTCGCTGGCCTCCTGGGCGAGGCGGCGCCCCATGTCGTCGAGGACGATGTCGTAGGACTCGCCGTCCTCGGTGTTCAGGAGGAAGCCGACCACCCGGGTCTCCCCGTCCTCGTCGGTCTCCACCAGGCTCGAGACCCCGCCCCAGGCGTCGATGGGGGAGAGCTCCTCGTCGAGCTCCTGGGTGGCGGACGGGCTCGCCAGGAGGAGAAGGGCCAGCATCGCTACGGAGGAGATTCTCGCCATGGCAGGACCGCCCATCTGGTAGGAAGCTACGACCCCAGCCTTGCACAGGTTGCGGTCCGATGCCAGGGGTCCCGGGGCGGCGGCCCGGGACCCCGGGGAACCGACCCGGGGCCGCTCCCCGCGGCGACTAGCCGCGCTTCTCGAGGGGCAGGAAGTCCCGACGCGGGCTCCCGGTGTAGAGCTGCCGGGGCCGGGCGATCTTCTGTTCCTTGTCCATGATCATCTCCTGCCACTGGGCGAGCCAGCCGGCGGTGCGGGGCACCGCGAACAGGACCGGGAACATGGCGACCGGGAACCCCATGGCTTCGTAGATGATCCCCGAGTAGAAGTCGACGTTGGGGTAGAGCTTCCGCTCCACGAAGTACTCGTCCTCCAGGGCGATCCGTTCCAGCTCCGTGGCGATGGCGATCTTCGGGTTCTTCCCGGTCACCTCGAAGACCTCGTCGGCGGCCTTCTTGATGATGCGTGCCCGGGGGTCGTAGTTCTTGTAGACCCGGTGGCCGAAGCCCATCAGCAGGCGCTTCTTCTCCTTGACGCCCTTCACGAACTCGGGGACGTTCTTCACGTCGCCGATCTCGTCGAGCATCTGCAGCACCTTCTCGTTGGCGCCGCCGTGGAGCGGTCCGTAGAGGGCGGCGGCCGCCGCCGCGGTGGCCACGTAGGGATCGGTCTCGGAGCTGCCCACGATCCGCATGGAACTGGTCGAGCAGTTCTGCTCGTGGTCGGCATGCAGGATGAAGAGGACCTCCAGGGCCCGCTCCAGCGCCGGGTTCACCTTGTACTGCCGCTCGCTCATGCGAAACAGCATGGACAGGAAGTTCCCGGTGTAGCTCAGGTCGTTGTCGGGATAGACGTAGGGAAGTCCCTTGGACTTGCGGTACGAGAAGGCCGCCATGGTCGGCATCTTGGCGATCAGGCGCACGATCTGGCGGGCCCGGATGGCGGCGTCCCGCACCTTGTTGCACTCCGGGTAGAAGGTCGACAGGGCGGCCACCGTCGAGACCAGCACGCCCATGGGGTGGGCCGTGTACTGGAAGCCGTCCATGAACTTCTTCAGGTTCTCGTGGAGGAAGGTATGGACGGTGATGTCCTTGACCCAGTCGTCGAGCTGCTTGCGGGTGGGCAGCTCCCCGTTCAGGATCAGGTAGCTCACCTCGAGATGGGTGCACTTCTCGGCCAGGACCTCGATCGGGTAGCCGCGGTACTCGAGGATCCCCTTGTCGCCGTCGATGAAGGTGATCGCCGACTTGCACGACGCGGTGTTCTTGAAGGCCGGGTCGTAGCTCATGAGCCCGAAGTCGTCCTCGGAGGTCTTGATCTGGCGCAGCGTCATGGCATCGATGGCGCCGTCCTCGATCGGGACCTCGTAGGTCTTGCCGGTGCGATTGTCGGTGATGGTCAAGGTGTCGGCCATGCGAAGTTCCCTCTTCCTCCCGGTCCCGCGCACTGTACCAGACGGTACTGGCGGCCGGTCGAGGGGGAAGGTGGCCGGTCAGGCTCCTCACATGCCGGAACGCCACCGGGCGAGGAGGTCCCGGAGTCCGGAGAGGGCCGGCCTGCATGCGTCGGACCGGTCGGGTCCGGTCGCCGCCAGGGCATCGATCGCCTGACGCAGCGCGGCAGGCAGGCCCTCGGGGGGGGGCGGGGACCCGGACGGGCCGGGGGCCACCGGGCGGGAGCCGGCGGTACCCCGGAGCGGTTCCGGCAGCCAGGGGATCAGGGAGGAGACCAGGGTGGCGGCGTCGATCGGCTTGGTCAGGTAGTCGTCGCAGCCGGCGTCGATCGCCTTCTCCCGGTCGCCGGGCATGGCGTGGGCGGTCAGGGCCACCACCGGCAGTCCCGCCAGCCGGGGATCGGCACGGATCCGGCCCGCCACGTGGTAGCCGTCGAGCCCGGGCAGGGCGAGGTCCAGGAGCACCAGGTCGGGGAGGGGGTCCTCCGCCAGGCGCTCCATGGCGACCAGGCCGCTGGCCGCCTCCAGCACGGTCCAGCCGGCAGCCTCGAGGATGCGATGGACCAGCCGGCGATTGTGGGGGTTGTCCTCGACGTGGAGGATCCGGGGCGGGCGGCTCACGCGGTCTCCTCGGGCGGGTCGGTCGGCAACAGGACGGTGAAGGTGGAGCCCTCCCCCACCCGGCTCTCGAGGGTGAGGGTGCCGCCCATCAGCTCCACCAGCTGGCGTGAGATGGTGAGGCCGAGCCCGGTGCCGCCGTGCTGTCGTTCGGGACCCTGGTCCTGCTGTCCGAAGGGTTCGAAGATGCGGTCATGGGCACTCTCGGGGATCCCCGGGCCGGTGTCCCGGACGCGCAGGCGGAAGCGCCCGTGTCCGTCCGAGTCGAGCAGCATCTCCACCGAGCCCCGGGTGGTGAACTTCAGGGCGTTGGAGACCAGGTTCAGGGCCACCTGGTGGAGGCGCTTGGGATCGGCCCAAGGGGCGGGGGCATCCCGGTCGCGGCGGATCTCGAACTCCACCCCCGGATGCACGGGCAGGCCCGAGGCGACCGCCCGGACCCGGGCGACCAGCTCGTCGACGTCGGTGGCTCCGCAGTGGACCTCCATCCGCCCGGCCTCCACCTTGGAGACGTCGAGCAGGTCGTTGATGAGGGCGAGCAGGTGGTGGGCGGAGGAGTGGATGGTGTCGAGGTCCTCCCGCTGCGAGGGGGTGAGCGGCCCCTGGTATTCCTGGCGCAGCAGGTCGGAGAACCCGATGATGCTGTTCAGGGGCGTGCGCAGCTCGTGGGAGATGGTGGCCAGGAAGTCCGACTTGGCCTTGGCGGCTGCCTCCACGTCCTGCTTCTGGATCCGGAGCAGGTCGTTGGCGTTCTCCAGCCGGAGGGCTTCCGCCTGGAGCTGCCGGGTGCGGGCCTCGACCTCGCGTTCGAGATCCTGGCTCTCGCCCCGGAGCCGGTCTTCCCGCTCGGCCACGGCGCGGCTCATGGTGTTGAAGGCCCGGGCCAGGTCCAGGAGCTCGCCTCGCCCTTCCTCGGGCAGCGGGGCGTGGACCAGCTCACCCTCGGCGATCGAGCGGGCCCGCTCCGAGACGCGGTGGATGGAACGCTGCAGCGACCGACCCAGGCCGTAGGCGGAGAGGCTGCCCAGGAGCGCGATCGCCAGCCCCATGGCCACCGCCTCGTTGACCGCCCGGTTGCGGGCGGCGTTCAGGTCTCCCATGCCGAACCCGATGGCGAGGCTCCCGATGGCCTTCTTGGGGGCCGCATCCCCGTCCGGCCCGGTGGTCCCGGTCCAGTCCAGGGGGTCGACCGGGATCCGGGGCGGAGCCGCCATCTCGACCGCCGCGGTCACCGCCAGGACCTCGGCGAGGACCGCCACCTCGGGTTCGACCGGAGGCCGGCCTCCGGGGACCGCACCCGGGCTGCGGTCGGCCACCCTCCCGCCACCGGTTCCCTCCGACCGGAAGAGCTCCGCCCCGTCCTCGTCATAGACCGCCACCCAGGCCGTCCCGGGACGTGCCAGCAGGCGGGTGACCATGGCATCCGCCTGGATCCCGGTCCGGTCCTTGCCCGCCACATATACGGAGATGGCGTCGGCCAGGTCCCGGGCGTACTCCACCCCACGGTTGCGGAAGTTGTCCTGCAGCACGGTCGTCAGGCTGCGGTGGACCCACCAGGCCACCACCGAAGCCAGTGCCAGGGAATGGAGGACCAGGAGCAGCGCGAGCTCCCGGACCAGGCTCCCACCCGGGCGATTCAGGACCCGCCCCCCTCGATCCGGGCGAGCAGGTCCAAGAGCGCGGCTGCCAGTCGATCGGGGCCCGTCCCCGGGTCCTCGGCCAGGCGGCGGTCGAGGAGCGAGAGGACGTGGTCGAGGGCGGTCCGGAGGTCCGGGACACAGGGCTGGGGCTCGGGGCCGGCGCCTCCAGGTACCGCCCCGGGCGTTCCCGGGGGCGTCCCGCCCACCAGGGCCTCCAGACGGGAGTGGAGCAGGGTGACCTCGATCCCCTTGGGGAGGAAGCCGGTGAACCACTGCTCGAGCTCGGGATCGGCCAGCAGGTCCTCGGAGGCGGTGGCGGTGAAGCCGATGCGAGGTCGGGGATCGCCGCGGGCGGCCAGCTCGCGGGCCACCTCGATGCCCGTGAGTCCGGGCATGTGGAGGTCGATGAGGACGAGGTCGGAGGACTCGGAGAGCGCCAGCTCGAGGCCGCGGCGACCATCCTCGGCCAGGAGCACCCGCCAGCCGTGGGCCGAGAGCACCCGGGTGACGAGCCGCCGGTTCATCTCGTGGTCGTCCATGTAGACCACGGTGCGGCTCCGGGCCGCGGCCGTCCAGTCCCCGCTGGCGGCCAGGCGGCTGCAGGCAGCCGCCACCCCGGCCGAGGCCAGGCGCGCCACCGTGCCGCCGCGTTCCCCGTCCTCGAAGCCGAGCCGGTACCCGCAACGGTCCGCCAGCTTGCAGGCCAGGTAGAGGCCGAGACCGAGCGAACCCCTGGTCGAGTGGAAGGCCTGGCCCCAGCGGCTGCGGTCCGGGACCGCCGCGCCGCGATCCACGACCTCCAGGCACCGGGTCCCGGGGAGGAGACGGACCCGGACCACCCCCTCGGTGTGTTCGAGGCCGTTTTGCACCAGGATCTCGAGCGCCACTCCGACCATGTCGGGCACGCTCCATCCGGGACCCGGAGCCCGCTCGACCTCGAGGCGCCGGGAGACCGTCGATCCATGGCCGGCCACATGGAGGCGGATCCGCTCCTGGAGTTCGTCGACATCGAGGTCGCCGCGGCTGCCCCCGGCCTCGCTCCCGTGCTCGGCCAGCCAGACCGCGGCATCGACCAGGCGGGCGTAGCGGGCCAGGCGATGCGATGCGTCGGTGAGCGGTCCGAGGTCCCGGCGCGCCCCGCCGCGCTTGCCGGACTTCAGCTTCATGAGGACCATCTCGGTGTAGCCCGAGAGCGCCCACGAGGCGTTCTTCAGCTCGTGGGCCAGGCGGTCGACCAGGATTCCCGGATCCGGTTCCTCGGCCACCCGGCGAGAGTAGCCGAGGCATCGTGTCTCCGTCACATGGGGAAGCCCGGGGCGACCCACCGGGGAGGGAGTGATACGCTCCCTCGCAGCCGGAAGGAGCCGCTCGCCATGGCCTCTTGGGGATGCCTGGGGAGGGGGGCGATGCTGGCCCCTGCGCTGACGATCGCCGTGACGATCGCCGGGGCGGAAGGCCTGGAGAGCCTGTTGGCCGAGGAGTCGGCACTGGCCCGCCAGGCCGACACCGTGGTGACCGCGGCCCGGTACTCGCAGCGGGTCGACCGGACGCCGTCCCGGGTCCATGTCATCCCCAAGAGCCAGATCGAGGCGGTGGAGCCGAAGACCGTGGCCGACCTGCTGCGCCTGGTCCCGGGCTTCACGGTGCTCCGTCGCCAGGTGCGGGGGCACGAGGTCTCGGCCTTCGGGGTGGGCGGGCAGTTCTCGAACAAGGTGCTGATCCAGGTCGACGGACACCGGGTGACCGAGCCGGGATTCGGGAACTTCCTGTGGCAGGACCTGCCGGTGGCGGTCGAGGACGTGGACCGGATCGAAGTGGTCCTCGGCCCGGAATCGACCCTGCACGGGACCAACGCCTTCGCCGCGGTGGTGAACATCCGGACCGGACGCCTGCGCGACCGGGGAGGCAGCCGGGTCGTGGTGCGGGGCGGGAACCGCGGGTACCGGGCGACGTCCTGGCTGGCGGCCCGCTCCACTCCGGAGGAGTACCTGGGGGTGAGCGTCGAGGAGGAAGGCCAGCGGGGGTTCGGGGCCCTGGTCGACGGCGTGGGCACGCCGGATGCGGCCTTCGTCCGGGGGGAGGAGGTGCGCCGGCGCTCGGCCAGGGTGGTCAGCGAGAGTGCGCTCGGTTCCCGGTCGCGACTCCGGGTGGCGGCCGCCATGCAGGAGTCCCGGCTCGAGCACCTGCCCACCGCGCCCGGCGCCATCGCCGAACTGGACGGGGTGGAACGATCCCACTGGCTCGACCTGGACTTCGACCACCACCTCTCGACCACCCGGAGCTTCCAGGTGAAGGGAACCTGGTCGGAACGGGAGCGGGAGTTCTCGGCCGCACCGCTGGGCTTCCAGGGTGTCGCGGAACGGGACCTGGGCAGCGGGATCCTGGACCTGGAACTCCGCTACAACCAGCGCCGCGGTCCCTGGAGGCTGGTCGGGGGTGCCAGCCTCCTGGAGGTCTCGTCCTCCGGCTACCTGCTCCAGCCGGGAGACGACGACGCCCGGTCCACCTCGGTCTTCGTCCAGGGCGAGCGCGAGTTCGGCGACCGCTTCGTGCTGTTCGCCGGCAGCCGCATGGTCTTCCAGGATCTCGGCGACGACGCACTCTCCTGGAAGGTGGCGGGCCTCTACCGGCCCCACCCGGACACCGCCCTCCGCCTGGCCATCGGCACCAGCTTCCGCCAGCCCGACCTGATCTCGGCGCGCCTCAGGACCACCGGCCGGCTCGGTGCCACGCCGCTCGACCGGCCGCTGCTCACGGCCAATCCTGGCCTCGACAACGAGCGGGCCCGGGGCTTCGTCCAAGCCGGTCTCGAGCGGCGCTGGCGCGACGGCCACGTGGGGCTCGATCTCTACACCGCTCGTCTGGACGGGTTGGTGGAGCTGGTGGGCATGCCTCCGGCCGCCAACCTGCTCACCCCGGCTCCGGTCTCCTCGGGCCTGACCCCGCACCAGTGGCAGAACAGCCCGGACCGCCTGCGCCTCCGGGGAGCCACCCTCTCCTTCACCGAGAAGCTCGGGGAGCTCGACCTGCAGCTGGCGCTCAACGTCCAGGACGTGGGCGGGAGCTCGCTCGGGGCCGACGCCCCCTATGCCCCGAGCCGCTCGGGCTCGGTGATGCTGTCGCGGGCGCCGCGTGGGCGGCGCTGGGGAGCCACCCTGACCTGGACGGGCGTCGGGCCCTACGACGTGGACCGCAATGCCCTGGAGGACGGGGCCTCGCCCCAGCTCCCGGGCTACGGGCTCCTCGATGTCCATCTGCGCCGTCGGCTCTCGGACGCCTGTTCGCTCACCCTGTCGGCGGCCAACGTGCTCGACCACGGACACCGGGAAGTGCTCTACACCCTGGTGGGCGACACTCGGGAGCAGGGCGTCGGCTTCGGGCGCGAGTTCTACCTGACGGTGCGGTGGGACCTGTGATCCCGGTCCGCGACCGGTTCCCGGGGGGGGGGTCGAGAGTCCTCCTCGTCGGGCTGGTCGCAGCCTGGCTGGCGGCCCCGGCGCGGGTCCGGGCCGCCGGGGAAGGCTTCCAGGTGGCGGTACTCCTGGGGGCCGACGTGGGCGGGCTCCGCAGGGCGGCCGCGGGGGTGGCCAAGGTCCCCGGCGTGCATGTCCACAGCTTCGAGCTCTTCAAGGGGACCCTGGAGGTGGACCGGGCGGTGCAGTCGCTCCGCCACTTCCCCTTCGACGCGGTGGTGGCACTGGGCAAGGATGCCCACGAGTTCGCCCGCTCCGAGCGGATCCGGCGAGGCTACGCCGCCACCATGGTCCCGGAATCGGGCGAGGGCGATGCCGACCTGGTTCCCTTCGAGCCCGGGGTCGAGGACTGGGCGCGCTTCCTGGCCGAGGTGGCTCCGGAAGGATCCAAGGTGGCGGCCCTCTCGGGATCCCCGTCGGCCGCGTCCCGGTTGGCCGCCCTGGGGACCGCCCTGGGTACCCGCGGGCGACAGCTGTCGGTGGTGGCGGTGGGAGGGAGGACCTCGTTCCCCGAGGCCCTCCGCAAGTCCCTGGCGGGCGCCCGGGTCCTGCTGCTGCTGCGCGACCCGGCGCTGCTGGAAAGGGTCGAGCAGGTCCGGCACCTGCTGAAGGAGGCGCACCGGACGGGGGTGGCGGTGGTCTCCTTCACCCCGGGACTCCTCGACGAGGGCGCGGCGCTCTCGCTCGAGATCCCCTACGAGGTCGCGGGCGAGCGGGCGGCCCGCAAGGCCCTGGGTCTGCCGCCCCCGGAGCGGATCCTCTCGGTGGGCGTGAACCGCGACCGGGCACAGCGGCTCGGCCTCTCGCTCCCCGTCGACCTGGAGCGCCGCCTGGGGACGAGCGAGTGAAGCTCCGCTCCGTCCAGGCTGGTGTCGTCCGCGACTTCGAGGGCGACGGTGCCGCGGGCCCCGGGCGGGCCGGCTCGCTGCTGGCGGGCCTGGTGGCCGCGGGGGTCGAGATCGACCACGTCTGCGGAGGGTACGCCGGCTGCGGCACCTGCCGGGTCGAGGTGACCACCGGGGCGGAGGGTTGCTCCCCCCCCGGTGCCGACGAGCTGCGGCGGCTGGCGACCCTGAGGGGGCGGACGGCCGCGACCCGGCTGGCCTGCCAGTGCGTTCCGGGGGCGGAGCCGGTCGAGGTGGTCGTCCCCGAGCCGGCCCGGGCCGGCCCCGAGGGGATCGCCATCGAGTGTCCCTGGAGGCCGGGGCGGGGCCGATCGTGAGGTCGCGTCGGGAGGCGGCGGCCGGATTCCCGGGGTCGGCACGAACGGTCGCCAGGACGGCTTTGACCGGAATCCTGCTGGCGTCGGTCGTACCCATGGCGCCGGCCCGGGACCCGGTCCGGGTACCGGTCGACGATGGGCTCCAGGCGCGGGCGGCGGCCCGATTGAACCATCACCGGTCGCTGGCGGGCCTGCCGGCGGTCCGTCCCCATCCGGCCGTGGCGAGGGCCGCCCTGGCCCACGCCCGCTACCTGGCGCGCCACGTCCCGGCGGGCCATATCTCGCTGGAGGACGCCCACGGGGAACGGCCCGGCAGGGTCGGTTTCACCGGGCGGGGACCGGGAGAGAGGGTCGAGGTCCAGGGCCTTGCCGCCTCGGTGGCCGAGGGCGTGTCCTCCGAGACCGGGCCCGAGGCGGCCGTCGACCACCTCGTCAACTCGGTCTACCACCGCTCCGGTCTGTTCCGTCCCGAGGCGCGCTGGATCGGCTTCGGCGCCATGACGCGAGGCGTCGTGAACCTGGCCTGGACCCCCGAGGACCCGAGTCCGCCCGGGATCTGGGTCTACCCGGGCGAGGGCGCCACCGGGATCCCGCCCCGGTTCCCGGGCGGGGAGCTGCCGGACCCGCTCCCCGGCGTCGGGTATCCGGTGGGCCCGCCGCTCTCGATCGGGACCCCGGGCGCGGCGCCCCGGGTGCGGGCCGCGCGCCTGGTCGGACCCGGGGGAGCGGTGCCGCTCCGGAAGCTGACCCCAAGCGACGCCCCCCAGGGGGACCTGCTCGGGGTCTGGACCTACCTCGTGCCCCTGGAGCCGCTCCAGGAGGGGACGGCGTACCGGCTGGAGGCGGAGGTGAGGGACGGCGATCGCTGGCGCAAGGTCGGCGCCGGCTTCGCGACCGGGAGCGAGACCCCCGGCGAGGACCTCTGGTCGGTCGAGATCCGGGACGTGCGGATCGACGGCACCTTGGCCCGGGGTGCCCGGGTGCGGATCGCGGTCGAACTCGTGGCCACCCACGAGGAGGACCTGGGACTCCGGTTCACCGAGGACGGAGCGACCGTGCAGGACGGTCCCGGGCGCAGCTTCGAGTGGCAGCTCCCCGGGTGGGGCCGGCACGAGCTCGGGATCCGGGCCTACTACCGCTCGACCGACGAGGCCTTCGCGGCCCGCACCCTGGTCGTCGACCTGGGACCGGCGCCGTGAGCGGGCGACCTGGCCGGGTCGGGCCCACGCCGGAGCGGGAGCGGTGGGGGAACGGTAGCTCGGCGAGGTTCGCGGCCGCGCTGCTGCTGGCGTGGACGACGACGTGGGTGGGCGCCGACCAGGGGCCATCGGGACGGTCGGCCGCTCGGGCTGCCGAGCTGTACGCCCGAGCCCGGGCCGCCTTCGCCAAGGGCGAGACGGAGCGGGCCTACGCCCTCCACGCCAGCGCCTCGCTGCCCGACTCCCGGCTCGAGGAGCCGATCCGCCGGGCCCTGGACCGGGTGAACCATCATCGACGCTTCGCCATGCTGCCCCCGGTGGTGGCCGATCCCCGGGTGACCAGGGCGGCCGCCGCCCATGCCGCCTACCTCGATCGCCATGCCCCGGCTCCCGCGCCCGGGGTCCCGATCCGTCTGAGGGAGGTCCACGGCGAGGAGCCGGACCGGCCCGGGTTCACGGGCAGGACCGCGGCCGAGCGGGTGGCGGCCCAGGGGCTGGCGGGGCGGGTCGACGAGGTGATCTCGTTCGGGATCCCCGAACCCGAGGCCGCGGTGGACCACCTCATGAACACGGTCTTCCACCGGATCGGACTGTTGCGTCCGGCCGGTCGCCGGCTCGGCCACGGGGTCGGCAGGGACACCGTCCTCGACCTGGTGCGGGAGGGAGATGTCGACGGCGTCTTCTGCTACCCGGGTCCGGGTCAGCAGGACGTCCCGCCGCGCTTTCCCGGCGGGGAGGCGCCCGACCCGCTGCCCGATGCCGCCTACCCCGTGGGCCCGCCGCTCTCGGTGATGGTCGCCCGGGGGGATCCCGAGGTCCTCTCCGCCCGCCTGGTGGGGCCCTCGGGGGAGGTACGCCTGAAGCGGATCGACCGCACCACCGGCCCCCGTCCCGACCTGCTCGAGGGGTGCGTGTTCTTCGTCCCCGAGGCGCCGCTCGAACCCGGGACCGAGTACGAGGCGAGGTTCCGACTGGTGGGAAGCGAACGCCGGATCGTCTTCACCACCGGCCGCGAGGTGCCGGGCGAGGAGCGGCTCACGGCCTCGTTCCCCAGGCTCACCGTGACTCCCCCGGTGGCGGACCCCGGGGAATGGATGCAGGCCGAGGTGGAGCTCGTGGCCTCGCATCCCGACCGGGTCCGGGTCGAGTGGCGGATCGCCGGCGCCCCGGCCGGGGAAGGTCGCCGGATCCGCTGGAAGGCCGGGGAACCCGGTACCCACCAGATCGAGGTCCGGGCCACCTACCCGCCGCACCCGACGGCCGCGGCCCGGCGGGGGGCCTTCTTCACGGTGCGGGACCCGGTGCGCCGGGAAGCGCTGGGCAAGCCGCTGGGTCTCTCGTTCCACCCGAGCGCGCCCTGGACCGCGGGTACCCGGGTGAGGCTCTCCGCCACGCCGCTGCACATGGGACCGACGGTCCGCTACCAGTTCTCGGTCGACGGCCGGCTGCTGGGGACCTCGGAGACCCCCGAGTGGACCTGGATCGCGGACGGTCGCCACGACCATCGCTTCGAGGTGGTGTTCCGCTTCCCCGGCGGCAAGGCGACCCGATCGGTGGAACAGGTCCCGGCCTCCTCGACGGCGGATCGCCGTTGACCGGGCCCTCGGAGGAGTCCCGGACCGCCGCTCCCGCCGAGGCGCGGGTCGTGGCGCTGTGCGTCTTCACCCTGCTGCTGGTCTCGGCCGGTCGCTTCCTCACCGCGGCCCCGGTGGCCTGGGACTTCGGGGACCGCCTGCTCCGGGCCCTCCGGGGTCTGGCTTGGCTGGCGGTCCTGGCGACTGCCGCCCATGGCTATGGCAGCGGGCTGGCGCACCTCACCGGAGGCTCCGATCCCGGGAGGGCTCCCGAGCTCCGCCTCGGGTCCACCCAGGCGCTCGGTCTCGCCACCCTCGGCCTCCTCGGCATGGGCCTCGGCTACGCCGGGTGGTTCCGGGCACCGGCGCTCACCGCCATCCTCGCCCTCGGCGGGGTGCTGGCCTGGCGGAGCCGGGACCAGGCGCGCACGTTGGCCGCGGCCCTGGCTGCGTGTCTCGATCGCTCCTGGTGGTGGCTTCCGGCCCTGCCCGGCCTCGCCATCGCCGGGGTGCTGGCGCTGGCACCGCCCCTCTACGGCGACGAGATCCTCTACCAGGTGGCGATCCCGACCCGGTTGGCCGGGACCGGGACGCTGCCCTTGTGGGGCGACGACAAGGCGCTCCAGTTCCCGCTCATGGTCCAGTGCCTCTCGGGCTACGGGCTGGTCCTCGGAGTGGAGGAAGCGCCCCGCCTCCACCAGCTCTGGATGGGCCTGCTGGCGCTCTGCCTGCTGCACGGGGCGGGGCGGCGCCTGGGAGCACCGGGGGCCCTGGCACCGGTGCTCCTGCTGCTCCATCCGATCGCGGTGGTGGCGATCGGGACGGCCCACGTCACCGCCGCCAAGGTCTGCTTCCAGCTGCTGGTGGTGGAACTCCTGGTCGAACTCGTCGAGTCCTCGGGCCAGGGGGGGGAAGGCAGCCAGGCGCGCCCAGACCTCCTTGCCGCGGGGCTCGGGCTGGCGCTGGGCTGCTTCGTGTGGGTGAAGCACGTGGCGCTCGCCACGGTGGCTGCCCTGGGGCTCCTCTGGGCTGCGGATGCACCTCCCGGCCGGCGACGGCTGGGGGTCGCCCTGGGGGTGGCGGGGCTGGTGGCGCTGCCGTTCTTCGTGAAGAACTGGCTGGTGACCGGCGATCCGATCTTCCCGTACGGCTGGCCCTGGTTCCAGGGGCGGGATTGGGATTCCTTCCTGCAGGCCGCCGAGCTCGACATGCAGCGGCGCATGGTGCATGCCACGCCCGGGGACGCCCTGGCCTATGCCTTCTCCCTCGTGACCGACCGTGACCGGTCGAGCATCCTGGGCCAGGGCCTGGGGCGCACCTTCGCCCCCCTGCTCCTGACGCTCGTGGTGGTGCCGGCCGCGTTCCGGTCGCGCTTCCGGTTCGTCTTCCCGCTGGCGCTCTCGGCGCTCTATGCCCTGCTCTGGTGTCTCGGCACCGGGCCGCTCGACACCCGGGCCCTGCTCCCGGCCGTGGCCCTGGCGCTGCCGGCCTCGGCGCTGGGACTCTCCCGGCTGGTGCAGGCCTCCGGATCCCTGCCGGCGACGATCCTCACGGGGACGGTGGTTGCCATCGGGGTCCTCGAGCTGCCGGTCCAGCCGCTCTTCCATGCCTTCCCCTACCTGACGGGGGAACGCTCCCGGGAGTCCTACTGGACGGTGGGGTGGCCGGACCAGTATCCCCTCTGGCGCGAGCTCGACGCCCGCATCCCGCCCGGGGCCAGGGTGCTCTGCATGTTCTCCCGCCAGGACTACCTGCTGGCGCCGCAGCGGCTGTTCGTGCGCTTCGACATCGTGTCCTCCCACGACGTGGGCGGGTCCTTCGTGGTGGGGACCTTGGCCATGCACGGATCGGCCCGGGAGGCGGGTCGGAAGCGGGGGAGCGTGCTGGTCGACGGGGCCGTGGCGATGCCTCTCTTCCGGGATCCGGGGGCGGCCCGGGCTGCGCTGGTCGAGCGGCGGATCGAGTGGGTGCTCATGAAGGAGGACCGGGAGGACGCCCTGTACCGGTCCTCGATCCTGCCCATGGTCGAGGACATGCTGGAACCCATGGGCAAGGTCGGGCCGGTCCTGGTGATGCGGGTTCGCAGCCCGGCAGGGGGAGCGGATCGGCGAAACGGAGAAAAATCACCGGGTCCGTGAAGATTTTGCATGACAAACGGGGGTCGGCAGGCATACACTAGGACTCCTCCCCACCGGGAAGGGGCCGAGAGGCCCCGGAACGAGGGAGGACCCTCCGACGAGGGCGGTCCCATCGGGGCCGGTCTCGAAGGCGAGCGGGCTTGGCGCCCGCGCTCGAGGGCGATGTCTGCGGGCGACCGCAGGGATCCCCTGGGGGAAGCCCTCGGTGCCGGAGCGGACGCAAGTCCGAAGCGGCATGGGTCCCCGAAAGGTCCGGATCCTCTTCGGAGGGAACGGAAACCGCGGGGAAGCGGATCCGCCGGGGTACGGCACCTCGAGCTTCGGCTCGGGACCGGTTCCCGGGGCACCGCAGGACGGACCGGGCGAGAGCCCAGCCGGCCGGCGGGAGCCCGACGTGGCGAGAGCCACGGACACGGGTCGTTGAGGTCCGAAGTCAGGTCTGACGGAGAAGGGCTCGTCCCCTCCTTGGATCCCTGGAGGCGGGTCTCAGGTGCTCTGGAGCGTCGAACCTCCCACCGAGGAACGGCGACTCGCGAGGGCTCGCGACGAAAGGCCTCGGGAGATCAGGGTCTAGGCCCTGGTCACCCGGGGCCTTTTCGTTTCGGGGGAGAGATCCCCCGGACCCGACACGGGACCCTGGCTCCCGTCCTTCCCCCAAGCCTTGCCCGATCCGGCGGGAGCTGCGAGCATGGCGCCATGCAGCTGATCCACGATTGGAATGCGCCCTCGCGGCGGACCCCGCCCCCCAAGGTCGCCCTCGACGACGAGACCCTGCGCGACGGGCTCCAGAGCCCCTCGGTCCGGAACCCCAGCATCGACGAGAAGCTGGCCCTGCTGCGCCTGATGGTGAAGCTCGGGATCCAGAAGGCCGATCTCGGACTGCCGGGTGCCGGGCCCCAGCACATCGAGCACATCGAGGTCCTGCTCCGGACCATCGTGGAGGAGAAGCTCCCGATCCGGCCAGGTCTGGCGGTGCGCACCGTGGTCGCCGAGGTCGAGCCGGTGGTGCGTCTGCAGCAGAAGTTCGGGATCCCGATCCAGGCGAGCGCCTTCCTGGGGTGCTCCCGGATCCGCAAGTACGTCGAGGGCTGGACCGACAAGGTGCTGCTCGAGCGGATCGACGAGACGGTCGGCTTCGCCACCCGCGAGGGTGTCCCCTGCATGTTCGTGACCGAGGACACCACCCGCTCCAAGCCCGGCGACCTGAAGAAGGTCTACCTGAGGGCCCTCGAGAAGGGGGCGCGGGCCCTCTGTATCGCCGACACCGTGGGCCACGCCACCCCCGAGGGGACCCGGAAGATCGTCAAGTTCATGAGGAAGCTGGTGCGGGATTTCGATCCCACGCTGTCGGTCGAGCTGAACTGGCACGGGCACAGCGACCGCGGCCTGGCGCTGGCCAACTCGCTGGCGGCCGTGGAGGCCGGGATCAACGTGGTCCACGCCACCGCCATCGGGATCGGCGAGCGGGTCGGCAACACGCCGATGGACCTGCTGCTGGTGAACCTGAAGCTGCTGGGATCCTGGGAGCCCGATCTGACGGCGCTCAAGGACTACGTGGCCCTGGCCTCCCGGGCGACCGCCACGCCGGTCCACCACCAGTACCCGGTCTTCGGTCACGATGCCTTCGAGACCGCCACCGGGGTCCACGCCGCGGCCGTGATCAAGGCCTTGAAGAAGGGCGAGGCATGGCTCGCCGACCGGGTCTACTCCGCGGTCCCGGCCCGGGACTTCGGGATGGAGCAGAAGATCCTGGTGGGGCACATGTCGGGGCGCTCCAACGTCTCGTGGTGGCTCGAGAGCCATGGCTTCCCGGTCGAGACCGCCACCGTCGAGCGGATCCTGGCGGCCGCCAAGGCCTCCACCCGGCCCCTGACCGACGACGAACTCGACACCCTGGCCCGGGGCGGGTCGTGACCCGGATCCGGGGCGCGGCCCTGGGGGCACTGGCGGCTGTCTGCCTCGCCGGGGCGGGACGGCCGGTCTCGGCCTCGGGCTTCCTCGAGGACCCCAAGCTGGTCCCGGCCAAGGTCCGCTCCGCCTGGGCGGAGCTGCTCCGGATCGAGGATGGCCGGCTTCCCGGGAGCGGCGCGGTGCGCTACCTCCGGGACGTCGATCCCCGGATCCGGGTGCTGGCGGCCCGGACCCTGGGACGCCTGGCGGACCGCTCGGCGCGACCCCACCTGACCGGACTGCTCTCGGGGGATCCCGATGGTCGGGTCCGAGCCGAGGCGGCCCTGGCCCTCGGCCTGCTCGGCGACAAGGATGCCACCGGGGCGCTCCAGGAGGCGCTCGTCGACGTGGCGGCGGCGGGTGCCGCGGCCCGGGCCCTGGGACTGCTGGGGGCCGCGGAGGCCTCCGGGGCGCTCGCCGACATGGCGGGGAACTCCGACCTCCCGGTGGCGATCCGGGCGGCTGCCCTGTATGCCCTGGGGTCGATGGCGGATTCCCCGGGGGCGCGGCGGGCGCTCCCGGCCCGGGTCCCGGAGGAGCCGGAGCTGGTGGCGGCGGGCGCCTGGCGGACGGCGTGCTCGGCCTCGGCGCCGATGGC
>CAYOHP010000123.1:0-18797 GCA_964403795.1 uncultured bacterium
AAGTACGGTTCTGTGGGAGCCGGGGGCGGGCAACCGCCCCCGGCTACCCGACGAGTCCTGCCGCGAGCGAGCCCCTTGGGGCGAGCTGCAGATCAACTAGGGCACGTAGTTGGTATCGTCCACGGTCACCGAGCCGTCGGCGCGCCGGGTGACCTTGAGGCCCTTGGGGGTGCGGACGATGCGGGAGCCGTCGGAAGCGGACTCCAGGGTCGATCCGGAGGGACCGAGCGGGCGGTGGGAGGAGAAGGAGCCGCTGGAGCCCAGCTTGGAGCGGAGCTCGCCGACGGGCTCGGGGCTCCAGGTCATCAGGAACACATCGACCTCGGTGGTCTTGCCCTTCTCGAGGTCGACGTCGAATCCGATGGAGGTGGACTCGCCGGTCCGGGAGATCGAGACCGCGGCGGTGCCTTCGGGGACGCTGCGGGCCCGGAACTCCCCGTCGTCGTTCACCGAGACGGTCTCGTCGAAGCTCTCCTCCGACTGGCGCACCCGCAGCGCGAGGCTCGAGGTGGTGCCGGCGGCGCCGGTCACGGTACCCATGAGGACGGTGGAACCGCCCCCGCCTCCTCCGCAGCCGACCAGACCGAACCCGGCCCAAGCGAGAGCGACGAGCAAGACGAGCTTCTTCACGAGGAATCCCCTTCGAGATGCCGCGAGCCGGCTGCGGCCCGACCAAATGGGGGAGATCGGACCGGGATCCGTCTCCCTTTCCCTCCATCGGCCAAGTGGCGAGGCGGGTTGAGGGAGAATGTTGCGGGGGGTTCCGGGGGAGTCTGGTCCCGAGGCCTCACGGGCGCCGTACCAGAGGTCGGGAGGGGGCGAGGTAGGGACCCGGAACCGGGACCGACCACGTTCGACTCGGCTCTACCGAGTCCGAGGGCTCCCCCGCCTCGCGGGGGGTCCGGGGGGAGCCCCCCCGTGACTATGGCGGACAGGGTGGGATTTGAACCCACGGACGCCGTAACGTCACTGGATTTCGAGTCCAGCGCCTTCGACCACTCAGCCACCTGTCCGCGTGGCCTCGCGCGAGAGCGGGGCGTGCGAGAGATTAGCATGGGGCGAAGCCGGAAGGGAGATCGGTTGATCTGGGGAGACGTGGTGCGGGACGTCCTGTTCTGGACCTTCGTCATCGTCTCGGTCTGGTACTGGCGGCGGGAGAAGGCCGCCATCCTTCGCTTCCTGCGGGCCCGGGGCTGGCTGCCCGCGGCCTTGGATGCGGAGCCCTCGACGCTCCCCGGGTCCACGCCCTTCGCTGCCCTGGAAGCGGATATCAGCCTTCCCTCGCTGCGCGTCCTGGCGACGCCCCAGGGTGACCTGAGGATCGAATGCGACCTGGTGCTCCGGAACCGTCCGGGGCAGACGGCGGTGATCCGCCTGGGCCTCTGCGACGCCAGCGGTGCCGCCCTGCCGATCCCTGGAGGGTCGAACTTCGTGCGCTTCAGCGACGGCGTGGACACCCTGGGGGAGGAGCTGCACACGCCGCCGGCCGCCCGGATGCTGGCCTGGTGGCACGCCCAGCACACGGTGATCCGCCGCGCCGACCTGCGGCGGGCCGACGGGCCGGCGGCCTTCCAGGTGCGGGCCGAGGTGTGGATGGACGGCTCCAAGGAGACCTCGGCCCGGGAGAGCGTCCGGATCGAACTGGGGAAGGCTGGACCGGCCACTCCCCGGGGACCCCGCTGCGTGTCCTGCCGGGGCGAAGGGGCGAACACCCCCTGCCCTCGCTGCGGCGCCAACCACCACGAGGCATGCATGGAACTGAACCAGGGGTGCACCGTGCTCGCCTGCGCCCACCGGGGGTAGCAGTCGGGCTTCAGGCAGGCAGGCCGAGCTTGGCGGAAAGCTGTGCCGCCAGCTCCCGGGCCGCCTCGGCCGAGGCCCCGGCCCGGTCGTCAACCGGATGCCGGGTGCCCGAGCGGTCCTCCAGCCAGACCGTCTGGATCCCGGTGCGAGGGTCCCGCCCGGCCCCCACCGCCACCACCAGGTCGAGGTCGAGCCAGGCCTGGCGATGGGCCAGGGGGATCCCCGGCCCCAGCACCATCCAGCGCAGTACCACCCGATCCCGGAGCTTCAGGCGATAGCGGACCCGGGGCGCCAGCAGGCGCACCACCAGGGGCGAGACCAGGAGCAGGAGGATCCCGGCGGGCACGTCCCCGGCGGCAAAGCCCAGGGCGAAGGCCAGGAGCGAGATCGGGCCGCGCCAGAAGGGCGCCAACGAGCGTTCGAGCTGGAGCGCGTCGAGGTCCACCGGGGACAGACTACCTGCGCCCGGGTCCCGAGTCCTTCCGAGCTGGAGGCCCCGAGGCTCCCCGGAGCCCGAGGGATCCGCTTGCCGGCTCGCTGGCTACAATGGCCGGGTGGCCGACGGGGCGACCATCCGGATCCAGCGGGGTGCCGTGCTCTCCTGCACGGTCGAGATCCCCGGGCTCCGGGTACGGGTCGTGGCGGGACCCGAAGCGGGACGGCGGGCAGCCTTCCCGATCGAGACGATCCGCATCGGCAGCGACGAGGACAACGAGCTGCGGATCGTCGATCCCAGCGTCTCGCGACGCCACGCCGAGGTGCGGGTACGGGAGGACGGTCTCCAGGTCGTCGACCTCGGCTCGGCCAACGGCACCTGGCACGCGGGCGCCCGGCTGAAGGAGGCGGTCCTCCCGCCCGGGTCGCACCTGCGGCTCGGGGACACCGAGCTGATCCTGGAACTCGGGACCGAGGAACGCACCGGGCTGGCACCCCGGGAGGACGGTCTGGGAGACCTGGTCGGCGGCTCCCCGCCCATGCGGGAGCTCTTCGGCCTGCTGCGGGCGGTGGCGGCGAGTCCGGTCAGCGTTCTGCTGCTGGGCGAATCCGGGACCGGGAAAGAGGGCGCGGCCCGGACCCTCCATCGGCTCTCGGGACGGCCCGGCAGCTTCGAGGTCTTCGACGCCGGCTCCACCGATCCCGAGCTGATCCGCTCCGATCTCTTCGGGCACACCCGGGGCGCCTTCACGGGGGCGGTCAATTCGCGGGAGGGAGCCTTCCGCCGGGCCCATCGGGGAACCCTGTTCCTGGACGAGATCGGGGAACCGCCGAAGGACCTCCAGTCGCACCTGCTGCGGGTGATCGAGACCCGGGAGGTCGCCCCGGTGGGCGGGGACCGTCGCCAGCCCGTGGACGTCCGCCTGGTGGCGGCCACCCACCGCGATCTCGAGGCCGAGGCCGGGGACGGGCGCTTCCGCCTGGACCTCTACCATCGACTCTCGGTGGTCCCGGTGCGGATGCCTGCGCTGCGGGAACGACTCGAGGACCTTCCCATGCTGGTCGAGCACTTCCGGGATTCCCTGGGACTGGCCTGCCGGTTCTCGTCCGGGGCGCTGGAACGCATGGCCGCCCATTCCTGGCCCGGCAACGTGCGGGAGCTGCGCAACCTGGTGGAGCGCTGCGGGGTGCTGGCCGCCGGCCGGGAGGTCACGGAAGCCGACCTGGGACCGTCCCTGGGACGGGGGACGGGGATCCGGACGGGCCAGGCGGCGGATGCCGCGGGTGGACCGGGACCCGGACCGGGAGCCGCGGACCCTTCGGGACGAGGCCTGGCCGACCTGGAACGCAGCGCCATCGAGACGGCCCTGGCCCGCCACGGCGGCAACCGGGAACGGGCCGCCCGGGAACTCGGGATCTCGCCCGCCACCCTGTACCGGCGGCTCAAGTCCTATCGGGACTGACCTGCGGGGCGGGGGTGGGGAGGACCACCTCCGTGCCCAGGAACCTTCCGTCCCCATCGAGCCAGTGCACCAACACCCGCAGGTGCTGCCGCGAGGGACCACACTCCGGCTCGGAGAGAGGGCAGGTGTAGAGGAGATGGATTTCCGCCTTCCCCTCGATCTGCTGGAGCACCGGCTCCCGGAGGGTAGAGGTGCCGGTGGAGCCGCGGATCCGGAACCACCCGGGAAGCTCGGCCGAGCCTTCCAGCCCGTACCGGATCGCCCGGATGCTCCCCGCCGGGACCCGCATCGGATCCGGCTGGATCCCCAGGCGCAGCGAGCGGGCCAGGAGGGGGACCGCCAGCTCCACCGGGTTGTTGTGGGAGAACACCTGCAAGGGCAGGTCGCCGCCCGGCTCGGCGCGGGGAAGCGGGATCTCGGCGTGGAGCTCCCGCTCCTCCCATTCCTGCGCCGGCTCCGCGGGTAGGGCATCCGGACCCGGCCGAGGGCGGACCCGCACCCGCACCGAGAGCCGCTCCTGGACCAGGACGGGGCGCACGAACACGAGCGGATCCGGCGCCACCCGCAGGGCCGGGAGGAGCTCCGGGTCCAGGCGCTCGCCGCGTCGGCCCTCGGCGACCATGGTGTGGAACAGGATGCCGAACTCCACCGCCTCCACCTCGAGGTCGGAGGCCGCAACCAGCTCCGCCCGCATCCAGAAGTGGTCGAGGGTGTTCGGGTCGGTGGCGCTGACCACGTCGAGCCGGAGCCCTCCGGGCGCCGGGGAGGGTGGCGGAAGAGAGGGGAACACCGGGGCCGGACCGACCGGGCGTACCCGCTCCGGGATCCGGGTGTAGATCGCGGTGCCGGTCCCGGTCCCGGTGAGTCGCGGGAACTCCTCCCAGGGAGCACGGACCTTCTGGCGCCACCGGTCCAGGGGCGGTAGCGGGGCACAAGGGGCCGAGGGGACCTGGGCCGTGGGAACCGGAGACGGAGTCGACCAGGGGAGCCCGAAGGTCTCGCCGAGGCCGAGGAGATCGGACCGGACACGGCCAGGCGAGGCGAAGAGCGCGAGGGTGAGTGGGAGCAAGAGCCTTGTCGGGCGAACGGCCATGGGGATCGGGCTCCAGTTCGGTTGCCCGCTCGCCTGCCAGGGGCTGATGAGCCTAGGGCCTGCGGGTGGGACTTCCTTCGTCCCTCGCAAGGACCCTGCCTGCCTGCAATCCGGAGTACCCGGGCCGGGGCCGAGCCCGCAGACTCTCATTTCGAGAGTAGGCCTCGCAGACCGAGAGTCCGGTTCGCAGGATGCGGGCAGGCCTTCCGGCCTGCGGATCGGCTACTCGGGTTCGCCCGGCGTCGCCAGGGTGCCCAGGAGGGTCACTAGGGTGTCGGGGAGTCCCCCGGGGGAGGCCGAGAGGATGGCCCGGGCCAGGGGACCCAGGCGGGTCGCGGCGCCTCGTCCCTGGGCGACCGCCTCCGGGATCCAGGACAGGGCCATCGGTGGGACCAGGCGGTCGTCCCTCAGGCGGGGCGCCACCCTGGATGCGTAGACCTCGGCAAGCCGCCCGGGAGGGTCGCCCCGGACCAGGGCGCCCTGGCACCAGGCGGCGAAGGACCTCGCCACCAGCCTGGCTCCGAAGCTGCCGCTCGGGGTCGCGGCTTCCAGGCCTTCCTCCCACTCGAGCATGGCGGCCGACCTCCTCGCGGTCGAGTTCCCCGCATCCGGGAAGGCCGGGATCCTGGCCGTCTCGTGGTAGAGGAAGCCCCGGGCGAGCCTTCCCACCCAGTTCGAGGGCGGTCCTCCCAGCAGGGCGTCGGGTGGCTGGAAGGCGAGCGTCGAGCGCAGCCAGGGGCGGAAGGCGAAATCGGTCGCCAGGCAGGTCTCCAGGGCTTCGGCGGCGGCCTCCGGCTCATGGCGCAGGATCTGGCCCAGGGCCCAGAGCATGCCCCGGGTGGCCAGGATCCCGGCCGCCCCGTCGCGGACCCACTCCGAGCGGGTCGGTCCCCCCAGGTTCCAGATCACCTGGAGGGACTCGTAGATCGGCGGGCGACCTCCGGCCCGGAAGACCGCCATGCCCCGGACCCTGGCCAGGAGTCTTTCCTCGCCGGGACTCCGCCCGGGGGGGTCGTCCGCCCGAGCCACCGGGTCGGACTCCACGGCGCGATCGAGGGAATCCTGTAGGCGTTGGGTCTCGACCGCGGCCGCGTAGAGGCGATCCCGGAACAGGCCGATCCAGGAGGGACTCGGCTCGCCCGCCGGCGCCGGCGCCGGCGCCGGCGCCGGCGGCGGGGGCGGGGGGGCCCCGGGGGGGGGGGGCCTGCGACCCAGGAGGCCGCGGGCCGCCGGGAAGACCTCGGGAAGTCCGAGGGCCACGAACTCCCGGTCGAGTTCCTCGAAGTCGGCAGCCTGCTCGCGAGGGAGCCCGTCAGGCGGACAGTGGCCCGTCGCCAACCAGGCCATGGCCTCGGCGACCGGCGAGAGCCTCCGCTCGAGGTCGCCCCAGGCCGCGGGGTCCGCCAGGCGGGCCAGGTCTTCCGGGGTGAGGCTGGCGAGCTGGTCCCGGGTCCGGCCCACGAAGCCTGGCGATCCCGGACCGGTGACGGCGGTCGCAGCCGATGCCAGGGAAGGTCGAGTCCCCGGATCGGCGGCCTGGAGAGCAGGCCGGGCCCCAAGTGTCAGGTCTGGGCCGCCCTGCAACGAGACCCTTGCGAAGAGGCACGCCAGGACCAGCAGGACGACCACCGGGAGGGCCTTCCAGGGGGCGCGGGCAGGGGCGGCCGGGAAGCCTCCCGAGCCCGCCACGACGTACCCACCGGAGGCGGCGCCGTCCCCGGGAGTGGTCGGCTGGACTCGGTGGTCCGAGGTCGCGGTCCTCGGCCGGGGCAGACGCTGCCGGACCTCGAGGGCGCGGCGCGGACGTTCGTCCCGGGTCTTGGCCAGGAGCTCCCCGACCAGGACCGAGAGTTCCTCCGGCACCTCGGGCACGACCGAGACCAGGGGCCGGGGCTCGGCCGAGAGCTGGGCCTGCAGGACATCCTCGATCCCGTCGGCGGCGAAGGGCGTGGTCCCCGCTATCATCTGGAAGGCCATCATCCCGACCGCATAGAGGTCGTCCCGGGCATCGGCGGGGAGTCCCCGCACCTGCTCGGGGGCCATGTACCAGGGGGTCCCCGAGATGGAACCCGTCACGGTGGCGTCCTGGACCGCCCGGCGCGCCAGGCCGAGATCGAAGATCCGGATCGAGCCATCCCCGGCCACCAGCACGTTGGCGGGCTTCAGGTCCCGGTGCACGATCCGATGGGAGTGGAGATGTCCGAGCCCGGCGAGGATCCCGTCGAGGATCTCCACGGCCCGCTCCCAGGCGAGCCGACCGGACTCCAGGGTCCGGTCCAGCGAAGTCCCACCCAGGTCGGGGTAGGCCAGGAACGCGGCCTCGCCCTCGATCCCGAAATCGAGCACCGGCAACAGGTTCGGATGGGGCACGGTCGCCAGCCACCGGGCTTCCCGCTCGAACCGGGATCGAGCCCGAGGATCGCCCGAGGAGGCCCAGGGCACCATCTTCAGGACCACGCTCCGGTCCATGGAGACCTGGCGCGCCCGCCACACGATCCCTTCGGCTCCGGACCCGAGGCGGATCTCGAGGGTGTAGCGATCCCGGAGGCTGCGCTCCAGCTCTTCGGCGTCCAATGGCCTCCCCTCCGAGCCCGCGGATCGGTGGGAGGATAGCCTCCCAGGCTGCCCCGCCGATCAGGGTTCGCCGCCCGGGGCCCGTGTGTTACTAACTCTGGGAAGGCATGGAGTCGAAGACGGCCCACCCGGGAGGAGGAGGGCCCGCAGGGACGGTCGGGATGCTCTTCTCGGCCGCCCTGATCGGGCTGCTTGTCGGCACGATCCTGGCCGGCCTGCGGAGCCGCGCGCACACTCCGGTGCCGACCTCCGGACCCCGCATGCTCGAGGTCGCGTCCCTGCCCGGCGAGATCACCGCCCGGGTCGCCCGCGGGGGTGCGGCCGCCTTGCGCCTGGTCCTCCGTGACGAGGCCGGGGAGTTGGCGTCGCTCCCGGTGCCCCCAGGAGCCGAGACCGAGGTCGAGGTACGCCTTCCCGATCTCCCGGAGTGGACCTCGGGCCTGCTGGTCCTCCAGGACGCCGGCGGCAAGGCCCTGGCGGTCCGTCCGGTCGAAGCTGCGGCCCAGGTCCGACTCCAGGGCCTCTCCCTCACCCCCCTCCCGGATCGTCCATGGCGGGTCCGGTTCGGAGCCCGCGTCACTCCGCCCGCTCCTGTCCGGGTGACCCTCAGGGAGTCCGGAGGGAGCTCCCACCCCTTCTCCCCGCCGACCTCCGAGGCGGAGGTCGAGGCTCTCCTGCCGTTGCTGCCGCCGGGGCGGTCCGCCTGGCTCGAGTTCGAGTCCGAGGGTGCCCCGGTGGTCCCGGCCCGGGTCGAACTCGATACCCCGGGTCTGGCGCCCTTGGAGATCTCCCGGCCCCGGCCCGCACCCGGCCTGGTGGGGCTGGCCGCCGGGTACCGGGGACTGGCCGCCCTCGCCCGGGACGGAGGCCTGGAGTGGCTGCCGGCCGAAGGCGGTCGGGCCCGGTACCTCGACTCCCCGGTGCCGATCGAGCGGCTCCTGGGCGTCGCTCGCGACCGGATCCTGGGGGAACGGGACGGCACGGTGGTGGCGATGGATCCCTTCGCCAATCGGATCGCCTGGCAGCGGGCGGCACCGGAAACGGGGTCCGGCGGAGCCGTGGTGGGCGACGACCGGCTGGTGATGGCCGGCAGGTCCGGGGTACCCGCCCTCATGGCCTTCGATCCCGACCGGGGCCTCCACCTCTGGCGGCAGGGCATCGCCGCCGGCGACCCGGCCAAGGCCGCGATCGCGGGTTCGACGGCCGGCTCGCCGGCGCTGCTGGTCGCCACCGGAGAAGGCTGGCTGGTGCGGATCGGTCGGATCACCGGACAGGAACTCTGGCGGATCGGGCCCGCCTTCGACCCTCCCTCGGCGGGACCGCCGGCGCTCGGCCCCGACGGACGGGTGGCCGTGGTGGCCGGGACGAGGGGCAGCTACCGGGTCCTCGACCTGGCCGCCCGGGACCTGGCCCGGGGCCCCGCCGATGCGAGACCGCTCCCCGGGGAACGGATCGCCGAGGCTCCAGGCGGAGGCCTGGTGGGGGTTTCGACCCTGCCCGGAGGCGGATTCCTGCTGACCGGGCGGGGCGCCCTGACCCGCCTGGATCCTCGAGGGAACCTGCTCTGGACCCGCGAGCTGGCGCAGCCGACAGCCGGGACCGCCCGGGGCGCCGAGGGCCGCATCCTGGTCCCCTACGAGCCGGGAGGGCTGGGGGTCTTCCGGGACGAGGACGGACTCCACCTGGAGGATCTGCCCTCCGGCCCCCTGGTACCCGGGACCCCGGTGGAATACCTGGGCGGCCTGGCATGGGCCACCCGGGAGGGAACCGTGCTCCGGATCCAGGACGTGGCCAGGGTCCGCCTGGGGAGCTGAGGCCGCTGGCCACGGGCCGGCTCCCGGCGCCCGGAGCCCGGCGCTCCCGGGGTGGACCCTACAAGAACCAGGCGGTCCTGGAGCTTCGTGTCCGATCCGGATCTGCCGATGGTCTTCCCGGAACCCGGGAGGTCGACGGCGATGGGCAACGAGATCCGCACGATCGAGGACGCCTACCAGGCCCTGGACAGCTTCGATCCGGCCAATACCAAGCGGGCCTTGAGGATCCTGGTCGACGCCCGCGAGGTGGCGGCCCTGCCCCGGATCATGCCCCTGGTCGGACATCCCGACGCCGCCATCCGGTTCGTCGCCAAGCGAGCCGTCGGGGAACTCCGCAAGGTGATCCCGGGATCCGCCCGGCGGCCTGCTCAGGGGCCCGACCCGCAGCCCGAGCCGATGGAGGCCAAGGTGGCGGTCGGCCAGGTCGAGCCCCTCTCGGCCGCCAGCATGGATCCCCGCCTCGCCAAGCTGCTCGGCGCCCCGGCGCGCCGGAGGGAACCGAGGCCCCGGGCCGGCGGAGTCCCCCTGCGCTGGTTCGACGTCGAGCTCTGACCCGAGCCCGCTTCTCGCCCCGGTCCCAAGCCCGAGGAAGGCCCCCTCGGCGCCCGGATCCGTGATAGATTCTGGGCCGGAAGTGGGTCATCGATGGGTTCGAGTCTTCCCTCCCAGAAAGCCCTTTCCGCCGGTCGGCCGGCGGATCCCGGCCAGAGCTTCGTCGCCTCCGTCGGGTTCGTCCTCTCGGTGATGCTGGCGGCGGGACTCGCCGAGTACCTCTGGCGGTTCCACCTCAAGGCTACCGGGGCCCTCGAGCAGGGCTGGTTCCGGGGCCTGCTCGGCGCCTGGGGCGTGGTGCTCCTGGCCGGGACCGGCGTCTACTGGCGATGGCTCTATCGCATGTTCTCGTCGGTGCGCACCTCGGTCACCATCCTGACCCTGTTCGCCCTGACCTGCGTGGCCGGCTCCTTCGTGCTCCAGCAGAGGGACCTCGACACCCGAGGCCTGACCGGCGAGAAGGCCTACCAGGCGTTCCGGCTCGCCCAGGCCGGGTTCCTCCACCATATGTTCCACGGGCGGGGCGGGGCCCAACCCCAGAGGGAGAACGCCAAGCAGTTCTTCGGCACCCTCCGGGAGCGCTTCGGGAACGAGTTCGCCGACGAGCGGGTCGCCCTCTTCGACAAGATGATGGGTGGGCGCTACCAGGACTCGAAGATCGAACTGCTGGCGGAGAACCACGACGAGGCTTTCCGCCGCTTCTGGGAGTTCTGCCAGGTCACCCAGCTCTCCAACGTGCACCGGTCCTGGTGGTTCCTGGCGCTGATGACGATGCTCGGGATCTCGCTCGCCTGCGGGACCTGGAAGCGGTTCGTCTGGCGCAAGGACCAGGTCGGCTTCCACCTCACCCACCTCGGGTTCCTGGTGCTGATGATCGGGTTCACCCTGAGCCTGGCCGGTGAGCAGCGCGGCATGCTGCCGCTCAACGTCGGGACCACGCTCGACCGGATCTGGGAGTTCGGCAGCCAGCAGGAGCTGAAGCTGCCCTTCAGGGTGACCCTGGAGGACTTCTACACCGAGTTCCACCAGGAGATCTTCCTCGAGTTCCAGGACGTGGACCACAAGGCACTCCAGTTCCCGGGACCCATCCAGCGGGGCGTGAAGGCCGAACCGGGGCGCAAGTACCCGATGTGGGGCGGCAAGTACCGGCTGGAGATCCTCGATGCCTCCGAGTACGGCTCCTCCGACTCCCGGGTCGTCAATCGCGACCAGGGACCGCTCAACCCGGCCATCTCCATCGACGTGACCTCGGCGGAAGGCCTGGGAGCCAACGGTTGGCTCTTCGCCGGCAGCGGTGCCCAGAGCTTCTACCAGGACCCCGAGGGCAAGTTCGTGCTCTCGTTCCACTGGGAGGATCCCCGGGTCGAGGTCGCCCCGGAACCCGGGGTGTGGGGCTCGGTCGAACTCGCCGCCGAAGGCTTCGCCCCGGTCCGGATCGACGTCCGCGAAGGCCACCGCTTCGAGTTCGCGGGGCTCGCCTTCGAGATCCGCAAGGTGGCCCCCGATTTCTCCCGGCGCAACGAGCCGGCCGAGACCTCCGGGGCCCGCAACCCGGCGGTGCTCTTCGCCATCACGGCCCCCGGGGAGACCGAGCCGAAGCTCCGATGGAATTTCGCCTGGATCGACTTCGACCGGATGCACACTCCGGCCCATCCCGAGGTCTCGATCCAGTACACCTTCCGGTCCGGGAAGCTCGATCCCACCCGGGTCCTCCGGATCCACGGCCGCCCCGACGGGGGTCTCGAACTGATCCGCTTCGACTCCGGGGGGAAGCCGGCTCGCTCCGCCCTCGACCTCAGGCAGGAACTCCAGCTGGGGTTCGACGACCTCTCCCTGCAGGTCGGCGAGCTCTTCCCCAGGGCCGCCCTGGAACATCCCGTCACCCCGGTCTTCGAGAAGGCCCTGGTGGCGGCCGACCGCCTGGCGGGACCGGCACCTCGGGCCCCGGCGACCCGGGCCGGCTCCGGTTCCAGTTCCGGGAAGGGCTCGGATCACCCGCCCCATCCCGGGCACGACGAGCACGAGGGACATGACCACCCTCCGGGACAGGCCCACGCCATCGACAGCAGCGGAACCGGGGAGCCCGACGAGCACGCCGGGCACGACCATCCTCCCGGGGCGCACGGGGAGGATCCCCACGCCCACGCCGGGGAGGACGGACACGACCACTCGGGACACGGGCACGGTGGACCCGGTGCCAAGCGCAAGGGAGCCTTCGACCAGCTGCTCGGGCCGCTCGCTCCCGAACTGGAGCGCAAGTTCCAGCCTCCCGGGCCCCCCGCGGTCAAGCTCCGCCTGACCCATCCGGGCGGGGTGGTGGAGCGCTGGTTCCTCTCGGGACACCCCGAAGCCGGACGCTGGACCGACGGGACGCTCAGCCTGGTCTTCGGTCCCAACGAGAACAAGGTCAAGGAGTGGCGCTCGTTGCTGGTGGTGAGCGACGGCGTCACCACCCGGCGCCAGATGGTGCGGGTGAACCACCCCATGGAGGTCCAGGGCTGGACCCTGTACCAGACCGACGCCAAGCTCGAGGATCCGACCTACTCCGGCATCCAGGTCCTGGCCGATCCGGGCTGGTACCTGATCGAACCGGGCCTGGTGATGGTCTGCTTCGGAGTCATCTTCATGTTCTGGATCAAACCCTGGCTGAAGATGGACCCGGTGGCTGCCGCCAAGGGGGGTGCGCCTTGAGCGCCGACCAGTTCCGCTCGCTCAGCATGGGTGTGATGGCCGTGGTCACGGTCCTCCACCTGATCACGCTGGTACTGGCAGGACGCCGCACCGCTTCCCCGGAGGCGGTGGCTCGTGCCCGGCTCGCCTACAAGGCCGCCCTGGGAGTCTCGTTCGTGGGGGTGGCCTGCATCATCGCCACCCAGGTCGCCAGGGCCTGGGAGGTCCTCCACCCTCCGTTCCAGACCATCTTCGAGATCTTCCTCTACGGCTCCCTGTGCATGGCGATCTGCTACCTGATCGTGGCCTTCGTGAACCGCCTGCACGACGGCGGCCGGGGCGGCCTGGTCGTCGGTTCCTCGCTCGGGGTGCTGGGCTTCGGGACCATCGTGGCCGTGCTGGGGCCGGTGATGACCTCCTACGGCAACGATCGCCTCGAGCTCCCGCCCGCCCTGCAGAGCGCCTTCTTCCTGCCCCACGTGATGGTCTACATCTTCGGCTACGGCTCCTCGATCGTGGCCGCACTCTCGGCCGTGGTCTACCTGGTGCTGCACTACACCCGGCTGGGAGAGCGTTTCGGCGGCGAGGAGATCATCCTCCACCTGGACACGTTCGCCTACCGCAACGTCGCCATCAGCTTCCCGTTCCTGACCATCGGGCTGTCCCTGGGAACCGCCTGGGCCTGGTACGCGTGGGCGAACTACTGGGGCTGGGACAACAAGGAAGTCTGGGCGCTGATCACCTGGCTGGTCTTCCTCATCTACCTGCACCTGCGCCTGGTCGGCGGGTGGCGGGGACCGCGCTCCTCGTGGTTCATCGTGCTCGGAGGGCTGGCCGTGATCTTCACCCTGCTGCTCTTCGGGTACCTGCCCGCCTCGTACTTCAGCGAGCACAAGTACGCCTTCTAGGGCAGCGGGACGCGGCCGGGGCGCAGCGGGATGGCCAGGCGGAACCCCACGTCGGCGTAGCGCCGGCGCCGCCACAGGAAGTGCCGGCCCCAGAGGTGGCGCACCTCCCGGGGATCGTCGGCGTAGCTCCCGCCCTTGGCGAGCTTCTGGTGGGAGCGGGCTCCGGGCCGGGTGCCGTCGACCCGGTCCTCCATCCACTCGCGGACGTTCCAGGCCAGATCGCGGATCCCCCAGACACTGCGGTCGAGCTCCACGCTGGCCGGAGCCACCGGCACCTCGCTCCACTCCCGGAACGAGACCGGACCATGGCGGGAGAAGCCATCGGGATCGTCCCTCCCCCCGGGGCCCGACCGGAGCGGCATCCCGTGGCCGAGCCTCCGGGAGCGGGGGTGCCCGGCGGCGTCCGCCACCGAGAGCCGGTGGAGCCGGCCCGGGCCGACCCGATCGCGTGCGGGGAGATGGGGAAGGTCGGCCGCCGCCGGCCTGCGGTTGCCCCACGGGAACCAACGGTTGCCGGGGCCGAAGGTCGCCCGCTCCCACTCGGCCTCGGTGGGGAGCCTCGCCCCCGCCCAGTCGGCGAAGGCGGCGGCATCCTCCCAGGCCAGATCCACGGCCGGCCGGTCCGGCATCCCCCACTGCCAGGTCCAGGACTCGGGAGCCGGGTGCCCGGTCTCCCTGAGGAACCGGTCGTAGCGACGGACGCTCACCTCGACCTCGTCGAGCAGGAACGGCCCGGTGCGCCGGGAGCCGACATCGGTACGATTCGGGTGCATGGAAGGAGCTGCCCGGGTGAGCCCCTCGGGCACCAGCACCATGACCCCGTCGGAGATCGGGTGCCAGTACTCGTCCTGGCCCTGGGGATTTTGCCCCAACGGGATCAGCCCGGAGCGGGGATCGACCCCCATGTCGAACCGCAGGTAGGGATCGGGCTTGGCCGCCTCCCGCCTGGCCCGCTCCTGATCGGCCCGCTGGCGCCGCCCGGCGTCGCCGAGCAAGGCCCGCACCTCGTCCTCCCGGCGTTGGAACCGGTTGCCGATGCGTTCCACCAGCGCCTTCGGGACCGAGGCCGGATCCCTGTACCAGACCATCGCCAGGTCCAGGACCTCGCCCAGCTGGGGGGGCGCGGCCGAGGCCCTGCCGGCGAGCAGGAGCGCGAGGCCGAGCCGGATTCCCAGGGGTCTCACCACGGCCCGAGCGTAGGCGGTCGACGCCGGGCGCGGGCCTCCCTCCCGGGTTCGCACAGGCCGCCCCGGACGGGCCGGGACATTCGTCGAGGTCAGGGGGAGCCCGCTCCCCTGGAGCGGGACCGTGCGGACCCGGCACCCGCGCCCGCCTCCGGAGCCGGGACCTCGCGCACCACCACCGTGTACCCGGAGGCTCCCGACTCCCGGACCCTGGTGGTCCCGATCCGCACCCCGAAGTCGAGGGGACTCCGGGTGAAGCGTCCGGTCGGGCGCCCGGAGCGCCGGTCGACGGACTCCGTCACCCCGAACGCCCCCTCGATCCCGGAGTCCCGGGTGGTCGACTGGTCCCCCCCGTCGACCCCGCCCAGCCAGGTGGGTTGGCCGAAGGGGGCGAAGACCTGGGTGCCCAGGTTCTCCCGCCGCAGGTTGGGTCCGAGCGGTCCGTCGGCACCTCGCGAGCTGGTGTCGGCCGCCAGTTCCAGGAGCGCTCCCCTGCCCGGATCGACCCGCAGCAGACGGAGCGAGAGCGAGCGACCGGCCGGGATCAGGCGAGTCTGGGGCAGGAGCCCTCCGGTGGTGTAGGGAATCTCCTCGCCCACGAACAGGGTCGATGCCGAACCTTCCCGGAGCCGAAGGCTGCGGGTCCCGGAGGAGAGGCTGCGGCTCGAGATCTCGCGGGCGGTCGTCGCCGGCCGGCGGTCCCCGAAGCCGACGCCCAGGGCCCGCTCCCGGGTGGCGAGATCGGAGCCGGCACCCCGGTGGAGCTCGACCACGACCTCGCGAGGCGGCCGGTCGAGCCGGCGCAGCAGCTCCTCGGCGGCGTCCAGCACCTGGCGCGGCCCACTGAGTACCAGCTCCCCGGACCCGGTCGGGATGGCCTTCAGGCCGGGGAGACCCGCTTCCAGGAGGCGGGCTGCCCCCTGGTCCCCCAGGCGCGCCGGCGGATCGAGCACCCGCACGTCGGGAACCTGGGCCAGGCCGATCGAGGGCGGCAGCAAGGCGAGACCCGCGACCAGCAGGGCGAGCGACCTCGGGGAGGACATGGCGAGGAGAAGTGTAACCCCGT
The DNA here is from genome assembly GCA_964403795.1 of uncultured bacterium. Classification (GTDB taxonomy): domain Bacteria; phylum Muiribacteriota; class UBA6191; order CAZXTJ01; family CAYOHP01; genus CAYOHP01. The sequence continues at coordinate 15,563 of CAYOHP010000123.1, forward strand.
CCCCCGGAGGGGCTACGCTTCCAGCGATGAGCGACGGGATCAATGGCTACGGACCGCCGGGGGCCCGTTATCCCTTCCAGCTCTTCGTCCACACCACCCGGCCCACGCCCATCGGGACCGAGATCACGGTCGTGCTCGACGATCTCGGGATGACGGCCCAGTTCCAGGTCTCGTTCCCTCCCGAGGACAACGAGTGGAGCAACCGGTTCATGACGGTGATCGACCCGGGGCCCCCTCCCCTGCGGACCGCCTCGGTCGTGGTGCCCCCCGAACATCCCCTGGTCGCCTTCCGCCCCGTGGATGCGCGGGGCCAGGTCATCGAGGACCTCTGCTGCATGTACCGGGTCATCCAGGGCGACTTCCTGGCAGGCCTGCTCAAGCCCGCCGCGGTCCAGGAGCTGGCCCCGAAGGCTCTTCCCAAGGCGGGCGGGAACGCGGGTGGTGCCGGTGCGGGACCGAAGCCGGGGCAGCCCCCTCCCAAGGCGCTCATCGACACCCGCAACTGCTGCCTCTGCGGCAACGTCGTGTCGGTCGAGCAGGGTTTCAAGTTCGCGGATCTATCGAGCGAGACGGTGCGCGCCGTCAAGCTGGAGAGTTCGCTGGCCGAGACCTTCCCCTTCATCTGCGCGCCCTGCTACCAGCAGCGGTTCGGACATCTCGGTGGGGCCATGGGTGCCCAGGCGCTCGGATCCGCCTCCAGGATCGAGGGAGCGGTCTCGGAGCTGCTCCGGATCGCCTTCCGCGGCTACTTCATGGCGATCCTGCTGGTGAACCTCTCGGAGCGGCCGCCCAACACCTGGGCCCTGGGCGTCGCGGGGCTGGCGGGAGCCTTCTTCCCGGTCGAGTCGATCCCCGCGGTGCTCTTCAACGTGATGAAGAACCCCCTGGTCCTGCTCTTCATCTTCTTCATCCCGGTCGTGTCCATCGCCTTCCTGGCGCTGAACTACGCCACCGCGCCGGAGCTCTTCACCATGCACGGGGGCCTCTGGGCCAGCATGGGGATGGACCGGATCATCTGGGTCGACCGCCACGTCCTCCAGCACTCGGCACCAGGCGCCCTGATCGGGCTGGTGATCGGGTACACGTTCGGCTTCCTGGGTGCCGACGACGAACCGAAGAAGAAGTAGGAGTTCCCGGGAAGAGGCATGAGGAGTATCCTGGCGGGGCCTGCCCGACGGGATCCTCATGGCCGACGACGAAATCCAGGGACAGCTCTCCCTCTTCTCTCCCGAGCAATTCCTCGAGGAGCCCGAGGAGGCAGTCGCTCCGGAACCCTCCCCGGCGGATGGCCCGCCGGCCGCATCCGGATCGCAGGCAGGGCCAGCCGCCGCCGACCCGGGGACCGGATCCGGCAGCGCCCGTCGACGCTACGTGGTGTTCGACCTCGAGACCAAGAACACCTTCGAGGACGTGGGCGGCCGCGCCAACATGCACAAGCTCGAGGTCTCGGTCGGCGTCGCCTACAACTCGGGCACCGATACCTACACCGTGTACCGGGAGGACGAACTCGGGAAGATGGTCGAGGAGCTGCGGTCCGCCGAGGTGGTGGTCGGCTACAACATCGTCGGCTTCGACTACCCGGTGCTGCAACGCTACACCGAGTTCGACCTCTACCAGCTCCCGACCATCGACCTGATGCTCGGGATCGAGCACACCCTGGGCTATCGGATCGGACTCGACAAGGTGGCCGCGGCCACCCTCGGCACCGGCAAGAGCGGACACGGACTGCAGGCCATCGAGTGGTTCAAGAACGGGCAGTGGGAACTGCTCATCAAGTACTGCAAGCAGGACGTGAAGGTGACCCGGGACCTCTACGAGTTCGGCCTCGACAACGGCTTCGTCTACGTGCCGGCCGCCGGGGACCGCAAGCCCGTCGAAGTCCGGTTCGTGGTTTGAACGCCGGGAGCTGGCCCAGGCTGGTCCTGGGGACCGCGGGCGTGGCCGGGGCAGCCCTGGTGCTGGCCGTGCTGGCCGGGACCTTCGAGGGGTGGTCCTGGCGCCGGACCTACGCCACCTTCGATCGCTGGACCTTCGTCCTGGGCGCGGTCTGCTTCCTGGTCGGGGTCCTCGGCTCCAAGCCCCGTCCCCCGGTCGACGGGGTCCCCGAGGAGGAAGCCCCCGCTCTCGGCCCCGAGCCCCGGGACCCGGTGCTCTCGGACCTGGCCCGACGCCGCGAGGAGAGACTCGGGACCTCCGAGATCGAGGCCCTGGACCGGCTGCGAGGGCGCGGCCCGACCCTGGTGGTCGCCGGGCTCCTGCTCCTCGCCTGGACTGCGATCCTGCACCCGCTCAGGGATGCCTTGGGCAGGCTGTATCGCTGATCGGCTCCGGCGACCGATGGTGCTGGAAGGGGACCGGCAAGGTACACTTGTAGCAGGGTGGGCCAGGGCGACCCTGCCAAGGAACGGCCAATCCCTAGTGTGAGGCTCTTTCCCCGCACCGCCCCGGGGAGCCAAGAAACGATCGAGACGGAGTCTCGAGGGCGAGGAAGGACGGAGGAAGGTTCCATGGGGTTCACGAACCTGCACGCGCAGCACGAGGCCCAGGCGGCACCGGCCGGCGGGATCCACGGAGCTGCCGACGCCCTGCAGCAGGGCCTGGCATCCCGGACCGCGTTCATCAAGAAGGTCTACGTCACCCTGCTCCAAGGCCTCTCGGCCGCAGGTGTGGCGGGCCTGATCGGCGCCCAGATCCCGCATGTGGTGATCCCGATGATGGGCGGCTTCGCGTTCGTCTCGTTCCTGCTGATGGCCTCGGCGATCTGGATGCGCCGCAACCACACCTGGAACAAGGGCCTGTTCTACGCCTGGAACATGGTGCAGGGGCTCACCTTGGGCGGGGTCTATCCCCTGCTCGTCCATTCCGGGCACGGCGACGTGTTCTGGATGGCGATCGGGACCGCGATCGCGGTCTTCGGGTCGCTCACCGCCTACGTCTTCGCCACCCGCAAGGACTTCAACTGGATGGGCGGCTTCCTGTTCACGATGTGCTGGGGCATGTTCTTCGTCAGCATCTTCAACTGGGTGCTGGGCCTCGGCATGGGTTCGAACCTGCTCTACAACGTGCTCGGCCTGGGCATGGTGAGCGGGTTCATCCTCTACGACACCTCGAACGTGCTCCACCACTACGACGACGACGAGCACTACGCGGCTGCCCTCGAGCTGGCCTGGGACTTCATCTACCTGGTCTGGAAGCTGATCAATCTCTTCCTCTCCAGGGATCGGGACTGAACCGG
>CAYOHP010000124.1:0-18616 GCA_964403795.1 uncultured bacterium
CTCGACGAGATCGAGAAGGCCCACCCCGCGGTCCACGACGTGCTGCTGGCGATCCTGGGGGAGGGGAGGGCCAGCGACGCCCGGGGGCGCACCGTCGACTTCACCCGGACCATGGTGGTGATGACCTCGAACCTGGGATCCGGCGAGGCGACCGCGCCCGGGTTCGCGACCTCCGCCCCGTCGGGGTCCTCGCCCGGGCCGTGGCGCAAGGCCGTGGAGCGCTTCTTCCGCCCCGAGTTCCTGGGCCGCATCGACCGCATCGTCCCCTTCGCCCCGCTCTCCCGCAGCCAGGTCGCCGGGATCGCCCGCCACCTCCTCGCCGAGCTGCTCGGGCGCGAGGGCCTGACCCGGCGCCGGACCCTGCTCGAGGTCGAGGACGAGGCCCTCGAGGCGATCGTGGACGAGGGCTACGACCCCGAGCTGGGGGCCCGGGCCCTCCGCCGGGCGCTGGAACGGAGGATCGGAGCGGTGGTGGCCGAGCGGCTCTCGGTGCTGGCTCCCGACCTCCCGACCCTGGTCGAGGTGGCGGGCCGGGGCGGGCCCCGGGGTCTCTCGGTGACGGTCCAGGCGCTCGCCGAGATCGCACCGTCGGCGCTGGCGAGCCGGGCGCTCGCGGAGGTCCCGGAGGACCTGGTGCTGGCGGGCTCGGCCCGGGCGCTCGCCCGCATCGATCGGGAACTCGATGCCGGGGGAGGGGGCGAGCTCATGGAGGCGGGCCGGATCCGCCCCGAGGCCCTCGACTACCTGAGGGCCCGCGAGGGGTGGAAGGCCGCCAGCGCCCGCCTCGAGGGCCTCGAGCGCAGTGCCACCACGCGGCGGCCCGGGAGCTGGGCGGTGCTGGGAGGCGGAAGCCCCAAGCATCGCCGGCGGGTCGCCCCCGGCTGGCTCGACGAGGCCCACCGGGACCTGCTCCGCCGGCTGGCCGCGGCCGAGGACGTGCATGCCGCCATGGAGCAGTTGGCCGAGGCGGCCCGGAGACCCGAGGGCGGAGAGCGGCTCACCGCCCGCCTCGGGCTGGCCGAGGACCTCGCCCGGCTCTCGGCCCGGGCCGGAGCCGGCCGGAGTCCGCAGGAGACCGTCGAGCTCCGCCTCGTCCCGCGCCGGGGAGCCGAGGACATGGCGGGGCTGCTCTGCGCCCACTACCACGAGCTGGTCGAAGCCCTCGGTCTCTCGCTCGAGGTGCGTCCGGCGGCGGACCGGGAGGGCGCGGCCCACGACCGGCCCGAGGTGAAGTCGACCCTCCGGAGCCTCGCCGAGCTGGTCCACGCGGTCGACGAAGCCGAGGCCCCGGGCGCGCCGGCCTGCACCCGCTCGCGGGACGATGTCCACACCCATCGACTCCGGGTGGTGGGCGCCGGCGCAGCCCGGCTTCTCGCCCCGGAATGCGGCACCCATCTCCTGTGGACCGAGGACGGCCGGTTCGCTCCCGTCGTGGTCGACCTGGCAACCGGGGGCGGGGATTCCGGGGATCCCGGGGTGGGCACTCCCGGGAGCGGACTCCCGGCGGTGGTCCGGGTCTACGAGATCGGCGGCCGCTGCCTCGACCTGGCGACCCGCCGGGTCTTCGATACCCTGGTCCCCTCGCCGGTCGAGCACGTCGCCCTGCTCTCGGCGCTCCTCCCGCTGCCGCCGGAACTCTCCGGACTCCCCGGGCTCCTGCTGCGAAGGGACGGGTGAACGTGGCCACCGCCTCCCATCCGGTGCTCCTCTGGTGGGACGCCCTGGACCAGGTCACCGGGGCGGTGGTCGGCGACCCCTCGGGCCTGGCCGCCGGCAGGAACGAGAAGGCGGTGCTCCGGGAACTCAAGGAGTACCTCCAGAGCGTCCCCGAGACCCGCCTCTGGGCCGACGACGGCGAGCTGCTCGAGGAGCTCGAACTGCGCCTCATGGTGGTCGGGGTCCGCCCCGAGTACCGCGTCGGCGAGCGGGTCTTCCCCATGCGGGAACGCATCCCGGTGGGTGCCGAGTGCGTGGTCGGCACCCGCCCCGGCGGCTCCCGGGTGGCCTTCCTGCCGCGGCTTGCCCTCTCGCTCGAGTTCCATCGCGGGGATGCCCTGGAGGACCTGGTGGAGCACCACGTCCGCGAGGAACTCCGGGGCCGCACTCCCGCGGACCTCGCACGCCTCCTGCCTCCCGCCCGTGCCGAGCTGCGGAGCCTGCCGGTGAGGGCGGTCCGCCGGGCGGTGCCGGCGCCGGCCCAGGCGCCCGCGGAGCTGGCGGCGGTGGCCGAGGCGCTCTCCGATCCCCGGGTGCGCCGACGGTACGCGCCACCTTGGGAGCGGGAGACCTCGGTCGAGAGCACCCTGACCGTGCTGGAGGAACAGGGCGCCTCGGCGGTGCTGGTCGGGGAACCCCAGGCCGGGAAGACCTCGGTGCTGGTCGAGGTGGCCCGCCGCCTCGAACCGTCGTCCCGGGCTGCGGGGAGGGTCCCTCGGCTGTGGATGACTTCGGCGGGACGCCTGATCGCCGGCATGCGCTACTTGGGGCAGTGGGAGGAGCGACTGGAAGGCGTGATCGCGGCCCTCGCCTCGATCCGGGGCGTCCTGGCCGTCGAGAACCTGCTCGAGCTGGTCCGGACCGGCGGCCGCGACCCCTCGACCTCGTTGGCGGCCTTCCTGGTCCCCTACCTGGCGGCCGGCGAGCTCCGGCTGGCGGCGGAGGCGACCCCAGAGGAGTTCGATGCCTGTCGGCGCCTGCTCCCCGACCTCCTGGCGGTGCTCCGACCGGTCCGTCTCGATCCGCTCCCTCCGGCCGCCACCCGCAAGGCGCTGGCCCGGCTCGGGGAACTCCAGGGCGAACGACTGGGCCGGGGCGCGACCCTGGCGCCCGGGGTTCCCGACAGTCTCGATCGGCTCTACCGGCGGTTCCAGCCCTACCGGGCCCTGCCGGGAGCGGCCGCGCCGCTGCTGGCGCGCCTCTTCCGGGAGGCCGGGGCGGCGCGGCGCGGCGAGGTCGGCGTCCCCGAGGCGATGGCGGCCTTCGGGGCGATGAGCGGGCTGCCCGAGGTCCTGCTCCGGGACGAACTCCCGCTCCCGATCGCCGACGTGGTGGCCCGGCTCGGCCGCGAGGTAAGGCACCAGGAGGCCGCGGTCGGCGCCGCCGCCAGAGTCGTGATGGGCCTGAAGAGCGGACTCGCCGACCCGGCGAGACCCCCGGGCGTGCTCCTCTTCGTGGGGCCGACCGGGGTCGGCAAGACCGAGCTGGCCAAGGCGCTGGCCCGCTACTGCTTCGGCTTCGGGGCCGACGTCGATCCTTCCCGAGACCGCTTGCTCCGCCTGGACATGAGCGAATTCGCGGCCCCGGGAGCGGCCCTCCGGCTCCAGGAGAAGCCCGACGGGACCCCCAGCCGGCTGGTCGAGGCCATGCGCGAGACTCCGTTTCGGGTGGTGCTCCTCGACGAGATCGAGAAGGCCCATCCCGAGGTCTTCGACCTCCTGCTCTCGGTCTTCGACGAGGGTCGCCTGGTCGATCCGCTGGGCAGGGTGACGAGCTTCCGCTCCGCCATCCTGGTTATGACCTCGAACCTGGGTGCCGGGCTCGCCACTCCCCCCGGCTTCGACGCCCGTCCGGTCCCGGCCTACCGCAAGCACCTCCGGGCCTTCTTCCGTCCCGAATTCCTCAATCGCATCGACGAGGTGGTGGTCTTCGAACCCCTCGGCCCGGCTGCCATCCGGGACCTCGCCAGGCGCGAGCTCCAGGCGCTCGCCACCCGCGAGGGACTGGCCCGCCGCGACCTCGTCCTCACCTGGAGCGAGGCTTTCCTCTCCCGGGTGGCCGAGGCCGGCGCGGACCCTCGCTATGGAGCCCGCCCCCTCCATCGCGCCGTGGAGGCCCTGGCGGGAACGACCTTGGCGCGCCTCCTCTCGGCCCGGCCCGGACTCCGCGGGATCCGCCTGGGCCTGGACCTCGACCGGGACGGGGACCCCGTGGTGGTGGAGGGCCCTCCCGGCTAGCGGGGCGCACGCCGGGGACCCAGGGGTCCACCCGGATCGCCAGCGGGACCCCGCAGACCACCACTTCGCCGAGGAAGACCATCGTGTCCTGGGGCAGTCCCGCCGGCAGCTCGACGCTCGAGCTCTCCTCGCCGAGCTCGATCCGCCCGATCTCCCGGGGTGCGAAGCCGGCCTCGTTGACCAGCGCGCCCACCAGGTTCCCCGGCATCAGGCCGTGGCGACGTCCCACCGCCACCCGGTAGCGGGCGTTCTCCCCCCGGACCGACGGCGGTCGCCCCGGAGGCGAGCGGACCGCGGCTTCCCGTCGGGCGGGAGGAGCTCCCTCGCGGGCCACCGCTCGGGTGCCGGGCCCGGTCGGGTGGTCCGGTCCCGCCGGCCCTCCCGGCCCAGGCCCCGGCCCCGGCTCCGGCTCCGACTCCGGCTCCGACTCCGGCTCCGACTCCGGCTCCGACTCGGGCGACACCAACGGCTCCCGGGGAGGGAGCAGCAGGTCGAGATCGAGCGGCAGGTCGCGCTGGAGGAGCACCGTCAAGGCCGCCGCCACCCGGGAGACCTCGCCCCCTGCCTCCGGGACCAGTCCGGCCACGAACTCCTCCCAGCGCGCCAGGTCCGGGCGTTCCATGGCCTTCTGGAGGGCGGCCACCAGCCGGCCCCGGCGACGCAGCGCCAGGTCGGCCCGGGTGGGCAGCTCCATGGGCCGGATCCGCTGGCGGGTGGCCCGCTCGATGGCGTGGAGCATGCGGCGCTCCCGCGGCATCACGAAGAGGATGGCCTCGCCGGTCCTCCCGGCCCGCCCGGTCCGTCCGATGCGGTGGACATAGGACTCGGTGTCGTAGGGGATGTCGTAGTTCAGGACGTGGCTGATGCGGGGCACGTCGAGGCCGCGGGCGGCCACGTCGGTGGCGACCAGCACGTCGACCTTCCCGGCCTTGAAGCGCTCGATGGCCTTCTCGCGGGCGGCCTGGTTCAGGTCCCCGTGGAGCGGAGTGGCCGGGATCCCCCGGGCTTCCAGCCGTTCCGACAGCTCCGCCGCCGCGTTCTTGGTGCGGGCGAAGACCAGCACCCCGTCGCAGTCCTCGGCCTCCAGGATCCGCACCAGGGCATCCAGCTTGGAGAGCCCGCGCACCTGCCAGAACCGCTGGTTCACGGCCTCGACCGTGGTGGTCCGGGCCTCGATCCGGACCTCGGCCGGGTCCCTGAGCGAGCGGCCCGCCACCCGCGCGATCGCCGGCGGCATGGTGGCCGAGAACAGCGCCGTCTGCCGCTCCTCGGGCGCCGCCTCCAGGATCGCGGTCACCTCGTCGAGGAAGCCCATGCGGAGCATCTCGTCGGCCTCGTCGAGGACCACGGCCCGGATCCCCGAGAGGTCGAGGGTGCCGCGCCGCAGATGGTCCTGGACCCGCCCCGGCGTCCCCACCACCACGTGCACCCCGCGCCGCAGTTCCCGGAGCTGCTGGTCCATGCCGGTGCCGCCGTAGACCGCCGAGATCCGCAGCCCGGCGAGGAAGCGCCCGTAGGTCCCGGTGGCCTCGGCCACCTGCACCGAGAGCTCCCGGGTCGGGGTCAGGACCAGGAGCTGCGGCGATCCCCGCGCCAGGTCGAGGCGCGCCAGCAGCGGGAGCACGAACGCGGCGGTCTTGCCGGTCCCGGTCTGGGCCACTCCCAGGAGGTCGCGGCCGGCCAGGAGCGGAGGGATGGCGGCGGCCTGGATGGGCGACGGTCGTTCGTAGCCGACCTCGGCCAGGGCCCGCAGCAGCGGTTCGGGAAGGCCCAGCCCGGCGAAGCCGGGAGTCGTGTCGCCTGCGACCTCGGAGGTGTCCTCGGCCTTCGCGACCTCGGGCGAGTCGGTCACTTCCATCGCACCGGCTTCGGGTTCCGGCTCTCGAAGCCCATCTGGTGCCAGTAGGGATAGGTGAGGGGTCGCGAGCTGGCGGAGTCCAGGCGCTCCATCTGTTCCGGCGCCAGCGTGAACTCCAGGGCTCCGAGGTTGTCCCGGAGCTGGGCCTCGTTCCGGGCGCCGAGCACCACGTTGCAGACCGTGGGGCGCTGGAGCAGCCAGCGGATCGCCACCTGGGGGACGCTCCTGCCGCATTCCCCGGCGACCTCCTCCAGGGCGTCGACCACCCGGAAGAGGAGCTCGTCGTCGACCTCGGGACCCCCGACCGCACCGCCCGAGGCGATCCGGCCCTCCTGTGGGGCCTTCCCCCTCCCGATCCGCCCGGTGAGGCGCCCCCACCCGAGCGGGCTCCACACCATGCAATCCACGCCCTGGTCGAGCCCGAGCGGCATGAGCTCCCACTCGTACTCCCGACCGACCAGCGAGTAGTAGCCCTGGTAGACGACGTAGCGGGCGAGTCCGTAGCGCTCCGAGACCGAGAGCGACTTCATCACCTGCCAGCCCGAGAAGTTGGAGCAGCCGAGGTAGCCGATCTTGCCGGCGCGCAACAGGTCGTCGAGGGCCGCCAGGGTCTCCTCCACCGGCGTCAGGGCGTCGAAGCCGTGCATGAAGTAGACGTCGATGTGGTCGGTGCCGAGCCGCTTCAGGCTCGCCTCGCAGGCCCGCACCAGATGGTGGCGGGAGCTGCCGACCTGGTTCACGCCGGGGCCCATGGTGAAGGTGGCCTTGGTGGAGATCAGCGCCCGGTGGCGCCGCCCCTTCAGGGCCGCCCCCAGGATCTCCTCCGAGGCTCCGCCCGAGTAGATGTCGGCGGTGTCGAAGAAATCGACGCCGTGGTCCAGGCAGAGGTCGACCAGCCGGCTCGCCTCCGCCACGTCGGTCCGGCCCCAACGGGCGAAGAATTCGCCCCTCCCCCCGAACGTCCCGGTCCCGAAGCTGAGCGCGGGCACCTTCAGGCCCGAGCGACCGAGTCGTCGGTAATCCATGGGAACTTCCTCCTCGTGGGGTGCGAGTGTACCGGGGCGCCGGTCCGGGACCGCCGGATCCCGACGTGCCGGTCCGTCACACCTCGTGGCTGCGATCGGTGAGATGGACCACGACCTCGACCGGGTTGGAGACCAATCGCAGGTCCTCGGTCCCGGAGACCAGCTGCCATGCCGGGTTCTGCGGCTCCCCTGCCGCCAGCCTCCAGTCGGTCCAGTCGGCGCCCGGGGCATTGCGGTACTCGAGGGCGAGCCGGTAGCGGCCGGGTCGCGCCAGCACCAGACCCGAGAGGTCGAGATCCAGGCGGACCGATTCCCCGGGAGCCAGGGTCACCCGTTCCTCGACCCGGGGAGCCGGGATGTTGCCGCAGCGCAGCGGCTGGTGGGTCGGGACGTGGAAGCGCTCCGGCTGCCCACTGCCGGCCTCGACCGGTCGCACCGACCAGGCCAGCGTGGGGGTCCTGAGTCCCCAGGAGCTTCCCAGGCCGGGGAGCAGCACGGTCCGTGCCTCCCGGCCGCGGTTCACGATCCGGGCCTCGAGCAGCGGCCAGGCCAGAGCCCGGACGTCCCGGGTCCGGGCGGTGAGATGGAGGACGAGATCCCCTGCCGGGGCGGGCTCGGGAACCGGGACCGGGCGCGGAGGGCCCGGGAGCAGCTTCCACCCGGCCGCCACCAGCCCCACTCCGAGCAGCAGCGCGGACCCGGCCCGGCGGCCTTCCTCAGGTGGACGCATCGAGACTCCTCGCAGCTTCCGCCAGTACCAGGGAAGCGTCCCGGAGCAGGGCCGCCAGGGCCTCCGGGTCCCGGCTCTCGTAGTGGCCGCGCACCCGGCCCTGGGCATCGACCAGGGCGAACTTCGAGGAGTGGAGCTGGCGCGCCTTGCCCGGCATCCCGAAGCCCTCGACCGCCAGCTTCCGGATCTCGTCGGGTTGCCCGGTGGCGAGCCTCCAACGTCCCGGGATCCGGCCCTGGAATTCGGCGAAGGCCGAGAGCACCTCGGGCGTGTCGTGGGTCGGGTCGACCGAGATCGAGATCTGGTGGACCCCCTCGGGGAGAGCTCCCTGGAGGATCCGCACCTGGGCCACCATGGCCACGCACACGTCCGGGCAGCGGGTGAACACGAAGGACGCCACCCAGACCTTGCCGGCGAGCCCGGAGCGGGACAGCACCCCTCCGTCGTCGGCGGTCAGGGTGAAGGCCGGGAGCAGGGGCCCGGTCGGCACCGCCGGTACCTGCGCCGGATCCGCCGGCCCGGGGCGCATCGCCGCGACCAGGGCGGCGGCGGCCAGCAGCAGGGCGCCGGCAGCCTTGGCGGCATCGCTGTGCACCGGCATCGAGGGCTCCCGGGTCCGCTCCCCCCGCCGCATTGTACCGGGTGTCCGCGGATCCCGGGGGATCCCACCCGCTCCCCGGGTCGCGGCCTGGCCGCCTTCCCATGATGGCTTCGTCGGTCGCTGGCCCGGGCAAGCGAGCCTGCCGATGGCTACCTCGTGGCGAGCCGAGCGCTCCGCATCCCGGGAACCCTCGGGCTCCTGCGCGCCGCCCGGACCCCGAAGCCGGCGCCCCGGCGCCGGCGGGGTGCCGAGATCCCGCTCGAGGTCGAACTCAGCTTCTCGGCGGGACTGCTGGCCACCACGGCCGGCGCCGGCTTCTTCCTCCAGAACCTCTCGAAGACCGACGGCTGGGCCAGCCTGTGGCAGTTCTACTTCGCCACCGGGGTGGTCACGGTGATCGAGGTCTTCGACATGGCGCTCCTGCTCCACCTGCTCTACCGGGGCGCCTGGCTCGCCTCGGTGCTCTACAGCCGCAACGCCCCCGAGGCCTGGGCCCCCGAGGACGCCCCGGTCCGGAACTACCGGGACTCGATCGCCGAGCTCGAACGGCTCTGCCACTCGGTCTTCTACTTCGCCTTCTACTTCCTCTTCCAGGGGTTGGCGGTGCTGGTGCTGGCGCTGGGCTGCCTGTGGTTCGGGGACAGCGACAGTCCCGTCCTCCGCACCGCCGGGCTCGTCATGGTGCTCGGCTTCGGGATCGCCCTCCTGCTCCGCACCCCCAACGCCCTGGCCCGCTTCGCCCCCTTCAAGGCCTGGCGGGACCGGCTCGAGCAGAGGGAGGAGGCTCTGGTCCGCTTCTTCGGGATGTGGTGGGTGCCCCCGCCCCCCGAGCGGCTGGCCCGCCGGAGCTGGCGCTACGGCCTGGTCTCGATCGTGGTGGGGCTCGGCCTCTTCCAGGTGAACATGGGCTTCGCCATCGTCCCCGAGGTCGCCCTCGACAAGGAGGTCTACCGGAAGTCCGAGGACGGGTTCGCGGTGCTCCGCTACCGCCACGGCGGGGTGCTCACCCCCGAGCCTCCGGGCGTCGACGACTGGGACCTGGATTCGCCGCAGAAGCCCGTGGTGCCGTTCCGGCGCCTCGGGCACGGGCACTTCGTGGCCGCCATCCCGCTCGCCGACCTGGCGCCGGGAGTCCATCACGTCCGCTTCCGGTCCCGCCTCTACCTGACCGCGGCCCAGGGCTTCCCCCTCGGACCCGAGGCCGACGCCTATCTCGGGAAGAGCTTCCTGCTGGTGGAGTGAGTCCGCCTGCCGCTCGCCCGCAAGGGGCTCGCGAGCGACGGGCTCCGGCTCCGCTGCTTCCCCGGGCGGAGCCCGGGGCGCTCCGCCTCCGCATGCCCTTCGCCTGCCGCTCGCCCGCAAGGGGCTCGCGAGCGACGGGCTCCGGCTCCGCTGCTTCCCCGGGCGGAGCCCGGGGCGCTCCGCCTCCGCCCGTATCCGCCCTTATCCCTTCGGGCCGGGACTTGGGGAGCCGATGGATTTCCCGAGCCGGGGCTCGCCCTCCGGCCCGTCGACCTTCCATAATCGAGCCGGGGCCATGTTTGCATGGCACCCGGGACCGGCGCGCCCCTGGGGCGACCCACGGCCCCGGCTGGAGGAGGCAAGCGCACGCATGCAAGCGGTGCTCACGGGCTTCGTCGGCTCGCTCCTCCTGGTCTGGGGCACCGGCCGGGTCCGTGACCGGTTGCCGGTGGTGGGGCGCCTCGAGGTCGGCCTGGCCTCGCACGTGGTGTTCCTGGCCCTGGCGGTCCCGCTGCTCGCCGAGCGCGGCTGGCTGGCGATCGGCCTGCTCACCGCCAGCGCCGTGATCGTGGCCTGGGGCGGCCTGCTCACGGTGTTCCGGCGCTCCTCGTCCTGGGCCATGGTGGGCGGCGACGCCCTGGCCGCGGCCGCGGTGGTGGCGCTGGGCCTCAAGGTCCCGGTGCTCACCGACCCGAGCGGCGGCTACATCTACCTGCGCGGCCTGGCGGCACCCCTGACCTGGGCCTGGCTGCTTTGCTTCATGGTCCTGCTCAAGCTCGCCAACCGGCTCCCGGGCCTGTTCGCCGGGGTGGCGGCCCTGCTCTCCTACCTGCTCCTCGGCAGCCTCCTCTACCAGCAGCAGCACGGGCCCAACGACTTCCGGCTGCTGGCGCTGGTGGCGGGCGTCTCCTCGGGAATGTGGCTGAACTCGTTCTCCACCCCCTCGGGTCGCCTGGGCCGGGTGGCGTGCAGCCTCTGGTCGCTGACGCTCGGTTCGGTGGCGGTGCTCTCGACCTCCAAGAAGGTCGCCACCGTGGCGGTGCTCTCCCCGATCGGCCTGGGGCTCGCCCCGCTCGCCTTCTTCAGCTTCGTGATCGCCCGCTCCTATTTCTGGCCCCGGGTCACCGCCCGCCGGGAGGAGCGCCTGGTGCTCCGCATGGCCTTCACCAGCGACCGGGTGGTGGCGGTCCTGCTGCTCTTCTGCCTGCTCGTGAACGTGATCACCCTGCTGGTGCTCTTCGCTCCCAGCCCGGCCTGGGTGGTGGGCCTCTCGGGGCTCGCCGGGGCGCTGTTCGTGCAGGTGGCGACCCTGGTGCTGCTCCGCCCCAAGGGACCGGTCCCCAAGGTCGGACGCACCGTCACGATCCTGGGGATCCCCTTCCTGCGCCGCTCGCTCGACCGGCATCTGGTCAGGGTCCGGGAGTGGCTCCGGGGCGGCCCGGCCCGCATGATCATCACTCCCGACTCGCTGGCCCTGCTCCGCAGCCTCGAGGACCCCGAGTACCGTGCCCTGCTCGAGTCGGCCGACCTGCTCCTGCCCGACGGCGCCGGGGTCATCTGGGCCAGCGACTTCCTGTGCGAGAAGCCCCTCCTGGAGCGGATCCCCGGGATCGAGTTCACGGTCCGCCTGCTCCAGCTGGCGGAGGAGACCGGCGCCGGCGTCTTCCTGCTCGGCACCACCGACGAGGTCCTGGCCCGCACCCGCGACGCCTTCGTCACCCGCTTCCCCCGCCTCCGCCTGGTGGGTACCCACCATGGCTTCTTCGACCTCGACGCCGCCGACGAGGTGGTCGCCGGGATCCGGGCCAGCGGCGCCGACCTCTGCCTGGTGGCCATGGGAGTGCCCCGCCAGGAACGCTTCATGCGTCGCTGGGGCGCGGCCACCGGCGCCAAGGTCCTGATGGGGATCGGCGGCAGCCTGGACGTCCTCTCCGGGACCCTGGAGCGCGCCCCCCCGGCCTTCCAACACCTCGGCCTCGAGTGGCTCTATCGCACCATCGCCGAGCCCTGGCGCCTGACCCGCATCTTCCACCTGCCCCGGTTCGTGCTCCGGGTCCTCGAAGAGAAGCTCTCGCGATGAGAGGAGGGAAGGCCGGGAGCCGCGCCCCGGTCCGGGAGGCGAGTCGCCGATGACCGAGACACCGCCCGGGATGCCTCCCGACCAGCTGGCGAGCCAGCTCTCGGAGCCCGCCGACGGGCGCAGGCCGATCCGGGACCGCCGGGTGCTGGCGGCCTTCGCCCGGGTGCCCCGGCCCGAGTTCGTGCCCGAGGAGCTCCGGGACCTGGCCTGGCGCGACGGGCCGCTCCCGATCCGCGAGGGGGCCACCATCTCCCAGCCCTACATCGTGGCTTCCATGACCGAGTGGGCCGAGGTGGGACGCCGGGACCGGGTGCTCGAGATCGGCACCGGGTCCGGGTACCAGACCGCGATCCTGGCCGAGCTCGCCGACGACGTCCGGAGCGTCGAGATCGTCCCGGAGCTGGCGGCCCGGGCCCGCGCCGTCCTCGACCGCCTCGGCTACACCCGGGTCCGGACCCGGGTGGGGGACGGCTGGCAGGGATGGCCGGAGGCCTCGCCCTACGACGTGATCCTGGTGACCGCCGCGCCCGAGGCCGTGCCCCCCGAGTTGGTCGCCCAGTTGGCGCCAGGAGGCCGGTTGGTGGTCCCGGTCGGGGAGGGGGCATGGTCCCAGGAACTCCTCCGGATCCGGCGCCGGCCCGACGGGAGCCTGGTCCGGGAGCGGGGCCTCTCGGTCCGATTCGTGCCGCTGGTGCATGCCTGAGCCTGCAGCTCGCCCGCAAGGGGCTCGCTTGCGACGGGCTCCGCCTCGCTGCTCCCCCTGGCGGAGCCAGGGGCGCTCCGGCTGCCGCCGTGTGGGGAGCCCGGGGCGGGTGGGGAACCTCTAGGCTACGAGCTGGATCAGGCTGTACAGAGCGGCGTTCCGGTCTCGGACCGGGCTCTCCGGAGTTCTGCGGCCGCGCTCGACCCTCGGTTCCAGTAGGTCCAGGTCTCAAGCAACGGTTCAGGCGAGGCCGTGGCGTGCGAGGATCAACAGATTCGCCGACAGCACCGAGCTCCACACGTACGCACCGAACGAGTCGAAGCCCCGCCATGTGCAGCGGTCGACGCCGAAGCATCGCTTGAGGAACGAAATCCCCCCTTCGACTTCCGAGCGGAACCTGGTGAGCTGCCGGTACACCCAGCTCGACTTGGCCATGTCAGCGACCCTCAGGCCCCTCTTCTTGTAGAACGCCACGTCCTTCACGCCTTGAGCCTTGATCGCCGCCAACTCGGCCTTCGACGCGAAACCTCCATCGAACGCTGTCTGGCGAGGCGCCCGGCCGAAGAGATCCTTCTGCCGCCCCACCAGCTGTGACCCGAGTCCGCTGTCCGCAGGGTTGCCGCGGTACACGACACAGTCGAGGACCAACGAGGACGGGCCGGTTGCCAACGCGATCTTGTGCCCGAACACGGTGTCCCGGCTCCCCTTGACCAGTACGTCGGTGTGGTCCTCGAACAGCGAGACAACCTTCTCGGTCGCCGGAACTGTCTCGCCCTGGAACACCCTGCGCCTGGTCTGGTCGACGACGCGGCGGGCGAGCCCGAGGAAGTGATCCATCTCGTCGGCCAGCGCCCGCGCCTGGGCCACCGCGAGGAGGTCGCCGCCATCCCAGGCCCGGAGTTCCTCGATCGCCCGCTTCGCGTACCCCATGGTCCACTCGGTCACCGGCACCAGGTCTCGGTATCCCGGGATCCGTTGCTCCCGCCTGCGGGCGTAGTAGATCTCCTGGTGCCGTCGCCTGGCGCGTCGGGTGTGATCCGGGCAGGCTTCCACTCCGAAGCCCTCCTGGGCTCGCCCGAGGAGCCGGGTCAGGACCCGCATGGAATCCCGCAGCAGGCCCGAGTCGGACGGGTACAGGATGTTCGTCTCGACCGCGGTCGTGTCGAAGCGGACCTTGCGTCCCTTCTCCACCTCGGCCTCACGAGCGTGCTCGACCAGGATCCGATGGATGGCCTCCAGGGTGCCCGCTCGCAGGCGCTTCACGTTCTGCTGGAGGGTCGACCTCTTGGGGACCCTGGCCGCAAACCCCATCCGGCAGAAGGCCGCGTAGGTGTGGGAGTCGGCCAGATGGAAGGAGACCTGCTCGTAGCTGAACCCCGCAATCTGCTTCAGGACCACGATCCGGAACACGGTCTCCGCCGACAGTCCCTTCCTGCCGACCTGGGGGTTTCTCTGCGACCGGACCAGATCCTGCCGAACCAGTTCCGGGATCTCCGGGTGCTCGTCCAGGATGTCGCTGATCGCCGCGAGCTCCCGGGCATGGGCGTGGGCGGGGAAGCATGGCGACAGGGGCCGCTGAAACGGTATCGTTTCTCTCACCGGCGGGACCTCCTTCAGGCTTGTTTCTGCGCCCAGCCTACACATGGCGTGTAGGTGGGCGCGACCTGAAAGTCACGCCGGTTCTGCATGTCGCGCTCTGGGAGCAGCTTGCAGAGTTTGCGGACGGGAACTGGCTAGCGAACCGCTCCGGACTTCGACGAAGCGTCCTGGGGGCACCCTGAAACGTCCTGGGGGACCCTCGAAGCGTCATGAAGTGCCTCGATTCGGCCCTCCAGGGCCACGAATCGGGCTCCAGAACTACGCTTCAGCGAACCGTAGGGCCCGTTTCGGCCCTGCGCACCCTGGTCCGTCGTCGGAGCTCGCAGAATCGTGCATAGCCCTGGTGACTAGTCTGGGTCGGATGGCCAGCCGGCCCTCCGAGACAAGAAAGGATGGCGTCACCCATGGTGGCTTGCCGTCGAATGTCGGGTCCGATCCAAGACCTCCCCCAAGTGGAGCAGTGGCTTGTCGTCAGGCACATGGAGTCCGGGGCCATAGCCTTCGACGCCCTGTGGCGACTGATCTGGCGTCACCTCACTCCGCCACCGAACGCCGCAACCCGGTCGCCCGCCGAGCTTTGGCTCCTCGCCGTCCGCCAGTTCTTCGCCGCCGAGCTTGCGCACCGGGCGCACATCGAGCAGCTCATCGAGATCGAGGCATTCATGGACAGCCAGCAGATGTGACCTCGACCCGCGTTTCCAGCCGATCAGGTCCTCCGTCACTCGCCGTGCGTGCTCACGCATAGAGTGCCATCGGCCCTGACGGATGTTCCACTCCCCATCTCCGGTAGCCCGGCCCTCTCCCAGATTCCGGACCCACCCCGGAGGGCGGAGCGGAACGATGGGGGGCGCGAGACGAAGGTGCTGGATCGACCAAGAAGGCGTGCCGCTGGTGTGAGACATCTCCATCTTTCCCGCGACTTGGGCAGGCCGATCAGTGGTGCTACCTTTGGGCGGCATGCGCTCCCAAGGGTCAGCGACCGATTCTCCGCCTGAGGGCGGACGCGGGGCGAGCTTCTCAGTCTGCGAGGTCGGCCTCGCGTATCCATCGGATGGGCCATCGCTATACAGGGGGTACTCGATGAAACACCCGCCGTCCCGCCACTGCTTCCCGGAGGCCCGCCTTCCCCGCGGGCTTGCTGGCATCCTTGCGTTCAGCCTCTTCCTCGGTGGCCAGGTTGCGCGCGCCCAGACGCAGGGACCTCACGAGGGCTTCGAGTCCGGTGGGCTGACCGCCTTCGAGTGGATCACCCGGATCGTGGACGCGGATGGCCAGATCCTCCCAGGACCCGGTTTCGAGGTACAGCAGGACACGGCGGCCGAGGGCGCGTTCGCGGCGCGCTCCCTCACCGCGGACGAGGACACCGCGGCCCGCCTCATGGTCACGCTTCCGGTCGAGGAGGGAGAGATCCGCTTCTCCTGGAAGGTGAGCTCCGCCACGGATGTCGACTTCGTCGTGTTCTACATCGATGGCGAGGAGATCGACTACCGAAGCGGGAAGATGGACTGGTCGGAGGTCTCCTATCCGGTATCAACCGGAATCCACACCTTCACGTGGGAGTACCTCCGGGGTGGCCCACCGGAAGTCGCCGATGACGCTGCATGGGTGGATGCGATCCAGTTCCCTCCGCTGCACCAGATCGAGGAGATCGAGCTCGGCGGAACCATCGAATCCAGTGACGACATCGATTACACCATCTTCTACCGTTCCTCGGATGGCGTCCGGAGTTTCCTGAGATCCGACCCCAAAGACCGATCCGAGGTCGTCCGGATCCAGCAGGCCTTCCCGCTGGGTACGTCGGACTTCGAGGTCGGCATCGACGACATCGGTGGGGAGAACGACTTCATCAGCGCCGACCTCTTGGTAGTCACCTCCGACGCCCGTTTCTCCGCCAACGTCTATTTCGGTTACGACAATGATGGCGCGGTGCTGTTCCGCCCCATCCCACGGATCCTGGAGCCCTTCGAAGGGCAGCGATTCGATCCGCAAGCCAGGATCCCCCTCCGGCTGGTCCTGAGTTCCCTTTACCGCCTTGACCATCTGGAGATCAACCGCCACCGAGTCCTGCTGCGCGGCCCCGGCCCCCAAGATGAGCAGATCCTCGTGCCCGACCGCTCCACACCCGGCGACCTTGCCCTGGAGGTCGAGGGCCTTGCGGCGGGGACCTACACTTTGGTCTTTGAGCACGTGCGGGAGGTGTTCTCTCCAAGCCCCGGGCTCGTGCCCGACGGACTCTGGGTCGCGGAGCGTCGGTTCGTCGTCGAGGCCGGCACGACCTGCGATCTCGAGCTGATCGCCATCCGCGGCCAAGGCATCCCCGCGAGCTCCGCCGGTACGCCGCTCGAGACCACGGTGATCGACTTCGAGGCTGCCCTCGACTCAGGCGCCCCGGATATCCAGTCGGTGGTATGGGAGTTCAGCATCGCCGGTGGTCCCAGCTCACCCGACACCATCATCCGGGTGACCGAGACGATGGCCGGGGTCACGTTCCATGACGCCGCACGCCTGCGCATGACCATCGACTTCCGCGCTCTCGCCCAGGACGTCGACATGCGCTTCCTCAACCGCCCGATCGACGTGCGGGTCCTCGTGCCATCCGATCAGGACGAGGATCGGGCCTGCCCCCAGAACGCGAGCAGGGGACTCTTCGTCTTCGATGCCTCTGCCCTCGCGAACGGAAGTACCTGGCTTCCGGCCAATCCCCTCATCTCTCTCCCCTGCCGCATGGGAGGCTGTCCGACTGTCCCGGACATCCTCCGCGCGTCCCTCGCCAACAAGTGCGGGTCCGATCCCGAGGGCTGCTTGTGCCCCCAGGGCGAGTGCACTTGGGTGTTCAACGCGGATGCGGATCCCGTGCTCCGCCAGTCGGGTCGCCAGATCTTCAAGCACATGCTCGGGGGCTTCCCCAGCCCTGGCGACGGGAACTTCATCGCTCTGCTGACCCACGACAGCAAGGACCGCGATCGGCCCTCGATGTTCGGGGACTTCCGCTTCTCCTACGATTGGCGCATCCAGCAGTTCGGGACCTCGCTGATCGAGACGGACGGCTTCGGCACGGTCCACCATTACCCCACCGACGGCGCGGGCGGCTTCCTCGCCAACAGCACCAACCGGGGCCAAGCCTTCGTCCTGGCGGATGGAGGCATCCGGATCAGCCACCGCGGTGGCACCACCTTCACCTACTCGGCTCCGGGCCCAGGAGCCGCGGACGGAGTCCTGGTTGAGATCGCAGATCGCAACGCTAATGCCTTCCATCTCCTTCATGACGCGACCTCGGGTATGCTCCAGAAGATCGTGGATCCCGTGGGCCGGCAAGTCCTCTTCGAGAGCCAGGACGGCCTGGTGACGGGCATGGTCTTCCCCGATGCCTCCCGTTGGTTCTTCGGGTACGCCCAAGGCCGGCTCCAGACCATCCAGGACCCGAAGCTGCGCACCTGGACCTACCGGCGGGACGGCGAGCGCCGCATCGTCGAGCGGGTGAACCCCGCGGGCCAGAGCGCGTTCTGGATCTGGGAACCCGGCGAGGACCGCGTCCAGGGCTACCGGGACGAGCAGGGCAACGTCACCTCGATGGCCTACTTCCCCGAGGAATCGAAGACCGTCATCACGGATGCGGAAGGCGGCTCCCGAACCTGGTTCTTCGACGCCAACGGGTACCCGAGCCGGGTCGAGCATCCCGGCGGAGCGAGCTCCCAGGAGTTCGCATGGTCCGCGGACGGGCTCATCCTGAGCGTCCAGGGCGAACTCGACCGCACCGAGACCTGGCAGTACTCGGAGAAGGGGCTCCCCACGCGCCATGAGCGCGCGGGCGGTGAAGCCCAGGCCTGGGCCCGGAACCCCAGCCTCGACTTCGAGGATCTGCACGTCGCCGCCAACGGCGCGGTCACCCGGGTGACCCTCGACGCGCGGGGCAACGAGGTCGAGCGGGTGAACCAGCTGCAGGAGAAGATCGTCCGCACCTTCAATACCCGCGGCCAGGTCCTCACCGAGCGCCGGGCCGATCAGGGGCTCTGGAAGTACACCTACGATCCTGTCCAGGCCGACCTCATTGCGACCGAGTCCCCTACCGGCGAGATCACCCGCCAGGAGTTCGATGCTCTCTCCCGCACCACCCGCTCGCTCGACTCCGCAGGCCGCGAGACCCGTTATGGCTACCTGATCCACGCGCTGGTCGAGACCATCACCACCATCGATGGCACCCGCCGCACCGAGTTCGATCTCCTCTACAACCCGGTGAAGGAGATCGACGTCGATGGCGTGGTGACCTCGGAGACGAAGTGGGTCACCATCCATGGCGAGCGCTTGGTCGCGGAGCGCAAGGACGCGCTCGGCCACACCGTGACCCAGCAGTTCGACACGATGGGAAGGCCCACGGTCACCCTGGGCCCGAGGCCCGGCCAGCGCGAGGAAGTCCGCTACGACTCCCGTGGCAGGCCGTTCGTGCGGCTCGACAGTCTGAACCACGCCTCGTTCACGGTCTACAACGAGGACTCGACCGTCGCAATGACGGTCGGCCCGGGCGGCGAGGAATCCAAGAGTTTCTATGACCCGCTCTCCGGGCGCCTGATCCGCACGGTCGACCCGGAGCAGGGCGAGGTCCGGATGTCCTACACGCCGAGCGGCCAGCTGGCGCGGATCGAGGGGCCCGGCCCCGAGGTGCGGGAAACGAAGTACGACGCTCTGGATCGCCCCTTCGAAGAGCACGTCCACCTGGGCGATGGCCGCGTGGCCATCACCAAGACCGGCTATGGGCTCAATGGGGAAGTGGTTTCCGCGACTACAGGCCAGGGCTCGGCAGGTGGACCAGGAGGGACCCCGCGGGGTT
>CAYOHP010000125.1:0-18510 GCA_964403795.1 uncultured bacterium
CCACCAGCCGGAAGTCGACCGGGACCGGAGCCCGCCCTCCGAGCCGCTCCACCTGACGGTCCTCCAGCACCCGGAGCAGCTTGGCCTGGGCCGCCAGCGGCAGCTCCCCCACCTCGTCGAGGAAGAGGGTCCCGCCGTGGGCCAGCTCGAAGCGTCCCCGGCGCCGCTCGGTCGCCCCGGTGAAGGCTCCCTTCTCGACCCCGAAGAGTTCGCTCTCGAAGAGCTCGGGCGGCAGGGCGGCGCAGTTCACCGCCACCATGGGCTCGTCCCGGCGGGGGCTCCGGGCGTGCAGGGTGCGGGCCAGGACTTCCTTGCCGGTACCGGACTCACCCTGCAGGAGCACCGGGACGTCGGTCCCGGCAGCCCGATCGAGAGCCTGGAGCACGGTCCGCATGACCGCCGAACCGGCCACCGGCCCGCCGCCCTCGGGGCTGCCCCGGACCAGCTCGGCCAGGCGCTCGCCCCGTTCCCGCTCGGCCGCCAGGCGGCGGCCCCGCTCCACCACCCCGGCCGCGGCCCGGGCGAAGGCCTGGAGCAGCCGCAGGTCCGCCTCCCCGAAGCGACGCCGTTCCATGACGCTGTCGAGCCACAGCACCCCGGGGCTCCCGGCCACCGGCAGGGGCACCGCCAGGATCGAGCGCAACGTCCCGGGAAGGCTCTCGATCCCGGCCGCCAGCTCCGAGAGCCCCAGGCTGTCGAGGAGGAGCGGTCCCGAGGCCGCCCGCTCGGCCACCCGGCGGCTGATCGGATCCCGCTCCCCGAGCGGACTCCCGGGCCGCACCGCCAGCGCCTCGGGCCGGCGTTCCCCGGCCTCTCCCCCCGGCAGGAGCAGGGCCGCCCGGTCGGCCCCGAAGGCCCGGAGCAGGCAGTCGAGCATGGCGCCGAGAAGGGCCTCGGGCGGATCCCCCTCCCCACCGGGCACCAGCAGCGCGGTCAGGGCGGAGAGCAGCTCGCCGGGGTCGAGGTCGGCCCCATCCCCCCCGTCCCCTCCGGGAGCGGGCCCAGCGCCCACCCCGACCACCTCGAGCTGCAAGGAAGCGCTGGCGATCTCCAGGGTCTCGCCCGGGGACCATCGTCCGCCCTCCACGGCCCGACCCCCGACCCGGGTGCCGATCGCCGACCCCAGGTCCTCGAACCGGACGCCGGAGTCGTCGACCACCAGCCGGGCGTGGCGCCGGCTCACCCCCGGTCCCGACAGCACCAGATCCGAGGCCTCGTCCCTCCCCAGCTGGTAGGTCCGTCCGGCCTCCAGCACCAGGCACCGGGGTCGGCCCGCGCCGGCAACCACCCTCACCCGGAAACCGGCCTCACCCGCCACGCCCACCTCGCCCCGGGACGAGCCCGTCCCGGTCGGAGCGTAGCTTCCCGGGGCCGGCGGACTCCCTACTCCAACTCGGACTCGAAGAGGCCGGCCTTCTCGAATTCGGGTCCCGGCCGCATCGAGCCGTCCCAGTAGATCTCCTGCTGGTAGAAGTCGGGGGCCTTGGCAGTGTCCTGGCCGAACAGGCCACCCTCGGAGCGACCCGAGGTCTCGCCGAAGCTGGCCTCGAAGTCGTCGGAGGAAGGCCGGGAGCTCCGCCTGGTCGGGGTCCGGGAGCCGCCTCCCCCGGAACGCCCCGGGCGGGTCGGGGTGCGGGTCCAGGTCCCGGGAGCCGGGGCCAGGGGATCGAAGCTGGCAGGGAGGAGATCCGGGTAGGAGTCCGGAGCGGGAGCCGGGGAAGGCTCGAACCAGGAGCCGACCTCCTGGCGGGCCGAGGCGGCAGCCCCGCCCAGGCCCTGGTAGAGACCCCCGAACCAATCCGAGATCGACTGCCACCAGCCGCTGCCGGAGCCCTGGGACGCGAAGGGGTCGATCCCCGCCAGGTCGCCGGGACCGAGCCCCGCCCGGACCGGGGCCACCGCCCCCAGGGCCAGACCCAGGACCATCGCCGCACCCATCCGATTGCGCACCTTCATGAGGAGGTTCCTTGTCGCCGGAGCCGGGCCCCTGGATCGGAGCCGGACGAGGCAGGTCTTCGCAGGCTCCGTGCCACCGCCTCCCGACCGCCGGAGCCACTCCCCGAGGTCTCCCGGGAGCGGCGCAGGAAGCGGTCTCCGGGAATCCCCGGCGATCCACGCCCTCTGCATGGAGATCCCCGGAGGAGGCTCGAGGTCTGGGTCCGGGCCAGGCCCCATGAGCTCCCGCCAGCACAGTCCGCGATCCCTTCCCGTCGACGCCCTCCCGGCATCCGAGAGCCCGTGACCCTCCGAGGCAGTCTGGCATCCGATCTGCTTCCACGGGTCTCCTGCGGGAGGCGAGCACCATGGAAGGACCGGAGCGCGAGCAGACGGGACCAGGACGATGGGCACGGGCGGCCCTGGCGGCCCTGGCGTTGGTGGCGGGCCCCGGCTGCGTGCCCGGGACCACCGGCATGGACGGGATCCTCGACGCCTTGCTCCTGGGCACGCCCCCGTCCCGGGCAGCCGGGACCGTGGCCAGGCCCCCGGGAGGTGCGCGGTCTCCGGGTGCCTCCCTGGCCCCGGCCGATTCCCCGTCCCCCAGGGGCTCCTGGTCCCCGGCTACTTCGCAGGACCCCGGCCAGGGGGCGGAGCGTCCCGAGGGCGAGCTCGGGGCGCCGGCGAGCGCGGCGGAACGCACCGTGGACCCCTGGGACCAGTTCCTGGCGGAGTGCCGGGGCGACCCGGAGTGTGCCCGGGCCCGGATGCAGGAATCCGGAGCCGCCAGCCCGCCCGGGACCTGGGACCCACCCGACCCCGGCACCAGCACCGGCGCTGGGCCGGACCCGACCACCGTCCCCCCGGCCGAAGGGTCGGACCCTGCGACCACCGGGAGCGGCTGGCACCCTCCCCTGGCCTGGCCCGGCTCCGACCCGTCGGCGGGCGACCCAGGGCGAGCCGGCGGGGGCCCGGGAGGCCGGGATCCCCTGCCCGGCGAGGTCTCCGGCGGCGAGATCCCGGAGTCCGCCTGGGAGGCGATCGACCCCTTCTCCCGGGAGGAGCCCGAGGGCTTCGCCTACCGGGTGGGCCCCCCGGACCCGGCCTCCGAAGCCGGCCTCCCCGCCGGGGCCTGACCGAGCCCGCCCCCTCGCTCCGTGGTGACGGGCGGACTGGGAGCCGCGTTCGTCGAGAGGGCCGCCATGGCCAGCTCGCGGAGGTCGGGATCGAGCTCCCGGAGCTCGGCCTCCCGGGCCTGGAGCAGCTCCGCCGCCTGCTCCGGGCCCGGGGAGGCGCGAGCCAGGAAGTAGAGCCCGAGCCCGGCCCGCCGCCGCGCCCACCCGCCCGCCCCGGGTCCGGGTCGCCGGCTGGCCTGCTGGAAGTAGCCCCGGGCCCCCGCCACCGGATCCAGCCCCGGATGCGTCCCCATGCGCCGCCGCACCGTGCCCGAGGCCCGGACCAGCCAGCCCGAGACCAGGGCGGCAGCCGGGGTGTCGATCGAGGCGCCCAGCAGGAGCTCGGGCTCCAGGGTGCCAAGCGGCCCGAACCAGAGGAGCGAGATCCGGCCTTCGAGCCCGACCAGCACCAAGGCCATGAGCTCGGCGACCTCGGGCTCCCCGGCCAGGCAGCGGCCGGCAGCCAGCAGCGCCCGCCTCAGCCGCAGGCTGCCGGGCCAGAGCCAGCGGGCATAGTCGATTCGGGCCGGCGCCCAGGCGGACAGGCCCCGGACCAGTTCCAGGAGCGAAGTCTCGGGCGCCACGGTGGCCGCATCCCAGACCGGGAGCGAGAGCTCCGCCCGCCCCTCGGGAGTCTGCCGCCGGGCTTCGGCGACCTCCACCTCGCGGATCGCCCCGGCCAGCTCGACGAGCGCGGTCCGGAACCATCCCCCGACTTCACCCGGGACCTCGAGCCCGGCAAGCCCCGGCTCTTCCAGGAATCCCGGCCTGGGCCCCGGCGGCATGGCCCGCAGCGAGGCCCAGGCTGCGAAGAAGGGCAGGATGCCTCGTGCCTCGAGCCGGCGGTCGACCCCCGCCAGACGCTCTTCCATGACTCCCTCGAGGCCCTCGGGAGGCGGCCCGCCGGCCAGTCGCACCAGCCCCGCCCGCAGGCAGCCGAGCCTCCCGAGCTGGATCCGGTAGAGCGCCGGGTCCGGCCCGAGGAGCGCCCGCTCCGCCCCGGGCGGAGCCTCCTCCGCGAACCCGTGCTCCGCGGGATCGAACCGGACCCTGGCCAGGGCCGCCAGTTCCTCCTCGAGCCGCGCCTCGAGATCCACAGGGAAGGCGGCCAGCCGCGCCTCGTCCCCTCCGCCCCGGTCGCTCCCAGCCTCGGAACCGGCCCGGGACCGGGCCGGCTCCCGGACCTGGGCGAGGAGCGCCGCCAGGCCCGCCACGCCGCCGAGCGCCAGCATCCCCCGAAGGCGCGGCCCGACCCGGCCCGGGATCGTCCGCGACTCTCGGGAACCCACGCTGGGGAGCCCCTCCGGGACCGTCGCCGGCCCGCTGGGGGCGCGGCTCCCGGCCTTCCCCAGGATCTCCCGGATGGCGGCGAGACCTCCGGGACGACGTCCCGGCTCGGCCCTCAGGGCGGCGGTCAGCAGCTCGGCGAGCGGGCTCCCCGGCTCGACCCGGCGGAAGACCGGGACCGGCAGCACCCGCCGGTCGGCAGCCGCCAGCAGGTCCGCCATCGAGAACGGATGCCGGCGCTCGACCAGCCAATAGAAGGTCGCTCCCCAGGAGTACCAGTCGGAAGCCGGGGTGGCCGGGAAGCCGGCCAGCACCTCGGGGGCCATGAAGGCGACCGTGCCCACCACCACCCCGGGCCGGGTCAGCCGGGTGCGGTCCACGACCAGGGCGAGGCCGAAGTCGACGATCACGGTGCGCTCGCCTACCGCCATGAGGTTGGCGGGCTTCAGGTCCCGGTGGACCAGGCCGGCCCGGTGCACCTCCTCCAGCCCTTCGGCGACCGCCAGCATGCGGTCCTCGGATCGGTCCGGAGCGGCCTTCTCGAGGGTCTCCCCGGAGAGCAGTTCCATGGAGAGGAAAGGCCCGAGCCGGGTGGTGCCGACGTCGAAGATGCGGACGATCGCCAGGTGGTGGACCCGGGAAAGGGCCAGGGCCTCGCGCCCGAAGCGGCGCTCGGCGTCGGGGCCGGGGGCGCCCGAGAGGAGCTTCAGCGCCACCCGCCGCCCGAGCTCGGTATCCAGGGCCGAGACCACCGTGCCCATGGCCCCCTGCCCGACCGGCTGGAGGTCCCGGTAGCGAGGGGGCAACAGGTCCGCCAGCTCCGCCAGGCCGGGCCCCTCGGGGCCCGGTCCCTCCGGGGTCCCGGTACCGGAAGGCGCGCCGGTCACGAGCGGAGGCGTAACCCGTCGCAAGCGAGCCGCTTGCGGGCGAGCTGCATGCTCACGACAAGACGGTCGTGACCGCGAAGCGGGCCCGCCGGTCCGCCGCCGTCTCGCCTTCCGGGGCGAGCAGGCAGAAAGCCGTCCCCTGGCACTCCACCCAGGCGTGGCCGCCGGCCGTCGAGGCCCCCACCACCACCTCGGCGGGATGCCCCTGGCGGCGCAGGCGGGAGGCCAGCAGCACCGCGTAGGCCCGACACCCGGGACGGGTGAAGAGTCGCCCCAACCACGGGGGCATCCAGGGCCCTCCGGGGCCGTGGCGGCGGCCCGCGGCCAGCTCCCGGGAGATCGCCGCCGGGGTGCACCGGGCGGGACCGGGAGCCACCTCGCCCAGCCAGGCCGCCAGGTGCGGGCCCGGCCCCGACCTCGACCACCAGCCCGAGATCCTCTCCACCCACCGTCGCGCCAGGACTCTCACAGGGCCTTCCAGAGCGTGAGGTCGAGGCCCTCGGGGTCGACCACCCGGTCGACCTCCACCCGCGGGCAGAGGGGATCGGGCGCCCAGGGATCGCCGGTCAGGCGGGCTGCCGCGGCCCGGCAGCCTCCCCGGCAGTCGGACACGAGGTCGCAGGTCCCGCACTCGCCCCCCAGCCGGGTCGGATCCCGAAGCGCCGAGAGCCGGGTGAGCCGCAGCCAGGCACCGCCGAGGCCGCCTTCCCCCAGCACCGGGTTCTCGAATCCCATGTAGAAGGTGGCACTGCAACCGGCCAGGTGCCCCCCCTCGTCGATGAGCACGGTGGCGGGGCGCTCCTCGCCCAGGGTGCACAGGGCGGGATGGCCCTGGCGGGCGAAGGCCAGCGACCAGCTCTCGAACTGGACCCGGGTCACAGGATGGGAGAAGTCGCGGCAGAAGTCCTCGAGGCGGGCCAGGGCCTCGGGATCGGGACGCTGGGCCGCGAAGTCGCCGGCGGCGCGGCCCAGCGGGGTCAGCTCCCGGAGGTCGATCCTCGGGACCCCCAGGGCCGCCAGCGCCTCGATCAGCTCCGGCAGGTCGGCCACGTTGCCGGCCTGGACCGTGGGCCGCACATGGAGATCGAGGCCATGGGCGAGGGCGGTGACGATCCCCTGGCGGATCCGCTCGAAGCTGCCCGGTCCCATGAGCGGGTCGTTGACCCGGGCCGAGGAGCCGTTCAGGCTGACCTGCACCGAGAGCTTCGGGACGGTGGCCAGCCAGCGGCAGGTGGCGGCGTCGAGGTGGGTGCCGTTGGTGGTGAGTTCGAGGGCGATCCCGGCGCGGGAGAGGGTCTCGACCAGGCTCGGGGTATCGGGAAGGACCAGCGGTTCGCCCCCGGTCAGGTAGACCTTGAGGACCCGGGCGTCGATCAACTCGGTGGCGATCCGGGCCCGGTCCTCGGGCCCCAGCGAGGGGCGGGCCGGGCGGGGACCGGAGCCGGTCATGCAGAAGCTGCACGTCAGGTTGCAGAGGCCCGAGAGGGTCCAGAAGACGTCCAGGGGGGAGGAGAGGGGGCGACCGGCGGGTAGGGGCATCGACCCGAATCCTAACGCCTGGAACGTCATCCGGCAGGTCCGGGGAGCGAATCGTGGTGACGTTGACCCCCGGGGACCGGGTCGGCATCCTTGCCATGCGGGAACCGAGGGAACCATGTCGGAGCGCGTCTGCCCCAAGTGCCAGGCCAAGAACGATCCCGAGGCGATGTTCTGCGGTGACTGCGGCGACCACCTCGAGAAGAGCGACCGCTTCACCATCGAACGGAAGATCGAGGCCAGCCACTGCGCCTCGTGCGGGCACTACAACCCCATCGAGGCCAAGCTCTGCGAGAAGTGCAAGAGCGAGCTCGGGAGCGGCCGGAGCGCGGTGTACCGGGACGAGGCCGGTCGCCTCCGCCTGGTGCGGCAGCCCCCCGCCCCGCTCCGGGTGCGGCTGGTCTCGGCGGCGGTGCTGGCGGTCCTGTTCGTGGGCGCGCTCTCGATCCTGCAGATCCGTTTCGGAGCCCTGAAGGGCGACCAGGCGAAGCTGCTGCGGGACCCCCAGAGCGTGGCCGCGGCCGTCGTCGTGGTGGTGGGCCTGCCGGTGATCCTGGTCCCCACCACCGAGATCGCGTACAAGGCCAGGGCCCTGTTCGCGGTGGCCTTCTCCGCCTTCCAGGTGCTCGGAGCCCTTCTCGAGGGCCGGGGCGAGGTGCTGGGCGGGGCCAGCCTCGACCAGATCCGGTTCGGGCTCCATTCCTGCGCCATGGGCTGGTCGCTGTTCTTCCTGGTCTCCAGCCAGTTCCTGGGGAGCTTCCTGACGGTGGGCCTGTGCCTGGTGGGGCTCTGGTGCCTCCACAGCTCGCTCGTCACCCTGCTCTCGGGCGCCGACATGGTGGCCTGGATCGCCCGCTATCCGGCCTGGGCCTGGCTGCCCGGCTGGATGACACCGGCCTTCGTCACCTTCAACATCTTCCTCCCCTACGTGCTCCTGCAGATGACCGCCCACTTCTTCCACCAGGTGGCCGAGGCGCGCCAGTACCGGAGTTCCAACCCTGCCGACCGGGCGGTGCTCGGCGAGTACCGACGCCGGTCGCTCCGGGGCGTGTTCCTGAACCTCTTCGTGGTCGGGCTCTCCATGCTGGTCGGACTCTGGGAGATGGCTCGCCTGGGGAAGGCCAATATCCTGACCCCGGTGCTCCCCGCGATCGCCCGGCTGTTCGGCGGGTAGCCGAGCCTCCCTGCTCGCCGCGACCCTGAGCCCTTTCCTTTTCGGGTCGGGGGTTGACGCCCGGGGCCTCGCTCCCTATTGTGCTGTGCCGGTCCTCACCGTACCGAGAAGCGAGAACCACGAATCCGGGCCCGATGCGGGACACCGGGGGCGGACGAGGACCCACGAGGAGGAGGATCCGATGCTGCGGAAGCTCCTGGCCATCCTGATGGCCACGACCCTGACCCAGGCCCATGTCCTGGCGCTCGAGACCCCGGCCCCCGCCGAGGTCGCAGACGTGCAGGCGGAAGGCGCCCCCGAGGACGCCCCCCAGGCGCCCGGGCTCCGGCACCGCGGCTCCGACGGCCCCGGGCTGGGGCGCCCGATCCCCGGCCGCAACCCGCGCCATGGGGGTCCCGGCTGGGGCCAGGGCCCCGGACAGAACCCGGGCCAGAACGGCCACCTCGACCCTTGGCTGCTCGGTGAACTGGGTCGGGCCGACTGGCTGATGGCGCAGGGCTCGACCTTCCAGGCCCGCGACCTCCTGGTGCAGATCCGCATGACCCTCCAGGCCCAGCCCGATCCCCGCTACCGGCAGATCGCCCAGGGCGTCGGGGCCGTCGAGTGGGACCTCCAGAACGGCAACCTGGCCGGGGCCCGCCAGCGGCTCGCCTGGCTGGTCCGCCAGATCCAGCAGGGCCAGGGCGGCAACGGCTGGGAAAAGCAGCAGGTGATCCGGGAGCTCCACCGGGCCTACCGGTTCCTCTCCGGCGGCCAGGCCTTCCCGGCCCGGCGCATCCTGGCCGACGAGTACCAGCGCATGGTCCGGTCCCAGGACTTCCAGCTCCGCCAGGAGGCCCAGTACGTCGCCTACGCCGATCGGCTGGCGGCCGCCAACCGGATCCTGGAAGCCGCCCAGCACGTCAACGCCATCCTCCATCGCCTTGGTGCCGGGAACGGCGGCGGGGGCGGCGGCGGCTGGCCGAACGACCCCGACCAGGCCAACCGGCGCGAGTGGCGCAAGGACATCCGGGACCTGATCGACACCATCCAGGACGGCAACATCCGCATGGCCCAGCGCGATCTCGAGACCCTGATCCGGGACATCCGCCAGGACGGCCACGACTGGTCGAAGAACCGGGTCTACGTCCAGAAGCTCCAGTTCATCGGCCAGAACCTCCAGCCCGGGAACCAGCACTGGTGCATCCGGGAGCTGCGGCAGCTGGAGCGGGAACTGGATTTCTAGGCTGTCCCGTCCCGCCCCGGGGGGGGGGCGGTCGAGGACCCCTATTCGGTCTCGCCGCGGGCCCGGCGGCCTCGCCCCGAGGTTCGGGGCTTGCCGTCGGGCCCGTGGTGGGGCGGGTCCCAGATGCCGTGCTCGTCCCGGATCGGGCGCAGGGTGTCGGTGTGGAGCCGGCGATCGGGATCGTGGAAGGCGATCTCGAGCAGGGCCCTGCGATTGAGGGAGCGCTTGGGATCGGTGTCGTCGGGCTCGGCCAGGGGATCGGTCTCGCCGTAGGAGAGCGGCTTGATCCGGTCGGCCGGGACCCCGAGCCCCGAGAGCGCGGTCCTGACCGCGTCGGCCCGGCGCTTGCCGAGCTTCAGGTTGTAGTCGTCGGTGTTCCTGGTGTCGGCGTGGCCCACCACGGTGACGCCCCGGATCCGTTCCGCCCCGATCCGCCCGATGGCCTCGGCGAGGCGCTTCTTCTCGATGTCCTTGACCTCGGCGCGGTCGGTGTCGAACCAGACCATGAAGTCGCAGGTGGCGACCCCCGGACCACGGGCGAACGGCGCCGCCGGGTACTCGGGCGGAACTCCCCGGGCCTTCGCCACCGGGAGCGCGGCCACCGGGAGCGGCGGTTCCCAGGGTCGCCTCGCCCTGGCCTCCCGGAGCAGCAGGCCGAAGTCGGGCCCCTCGCCCGGGGCGACCGCCGACGACGACCCGGCCGCCAGCCCGGAGGCCGATCCCCCCGGAGCAGCCGCGGGTTCGTCCCCGCCCTCCACGCTGCGGCGGACCGCCGCCAGACGCCGGCGCACCGAGCCCTTCCATTCCTCGCCC
The DNA here is from genome assembly GCA_964403795.1 of uncultured bacterium. Lineage (GTDB taxonomy): Bacteria > Muiribacteriota > UBA6191 > CAZXTJ01 > CAYOHP01 > CAYOHP01. Next base: position 10,033 of record CAYOHP010000125.1, read on the forward strand.
AGACGGCCCGGGGTCCCCGCCACCGCGGCCGGGAGCACGCGGACCGGTTCGGGGGCGGGAGGCGCCTCGGGAGTCGGCACGGGTGGTGCGGGCTCGGGGGGCACCGCGACCGGCGCCGGCGGGTCGACGGGTGGGGCGGGAGCCGGTTCGCTCGGGGGGGACGCGGGCGCCGGCGCCGGTACCGGACTCGCCTCCAGAGGACGCTCGTAGTCGAGGACCTCGACGAAGCTGTCCTCCTCGAGGAACGTCATGAAGCGCCAGCGGGACCCGAAGACCTGCCCGGTGAGGGCCGCCAGGAGTTCCTCCCGGAGCTGGGTCTGGCGCTCCGGCCCGAGGCCCACCCCCCGGGTCTCGAGCTCCAGGGCCACCATGGGGCCGGCATAGGCGGTGGCGGAGAGGAACTGGACCGAGAGCCCCAGGCCGGTGGCGGTCTTCACCACGTCGGCGGCGAGGTCCCGGACCTGGCGGGTCAGCTCCTCGCCGGCGCCCTCGACCTCCAGGCGACCGCTCCCCAGCACCACGAACTGGCTCCCGCTGGCGAAGTCGAGTCCCGGCTGCACCCGATCGAGCACTTCGACCCGCATCGATTCGACCAGGCGATCCACCTCGGCATCCCCGATGGGGGGCGAATCGGGCCGCGGCACCAGGTTGGCCACCACCTCGACGTTCCCGCCCTGCCAGCCCCGGACCTTCACGAAGGCCGACTCGAAGACCCCCGAGAGCCACCACTGGAGATCCTGCTCGAGCCGGGCCACCGGGTCGTCGCCCCTCGCCGCCGCCGCGCTGGCGGGGGCGCTTCGCGCCAGGGGTCCCCCCACGGCCAGGGCCAGGAGCACGGTCGAGAGGGAGCGGTGCCGAGACGGTGTCGATGCCATCAGGCCATGGATCGGTCGGGCCACCGGGCCGGCGCACGCCGAGACCTCCCGGGCGGGCCGGCGTTTCGTCCGGTCGCGCACCCCGGTTCGGGGTACCCGGGGAGGCCTCCCGATCCGCGCCTACCGGCCTTCCCCCGCTACCGGGAAGGCTTGCGGGCCTTGCCCTTGGAGGTCCCGGCGGTGCCGGCGAGCGGGGTCACGCCCAGGCGGTCCAGGGCGGAGCGGTGGGAGATCCGGGCCGAGAGCGGGGTGACGCTCACCCAGGCCTCCCGCACCGCCCGGATGTCGGTGTCGGGGCGCTCGTCCTCGAGCACCAGGTCGCCCTCCAGCCAGTAGTGGGGGCGGCCGGAGGGGTCGAGGTGCTTCACGTAGCGGTCGTCGTAGTGGGCCCGGGCCAGATCGGTGAAGCGCCAGCCCTGGATCTCGCCGGGACCGAAGTTCCCGATGTTCACGTTCAGGGCGTAGCCCTCGTCCCGTCCCCGCACCAACTCGGCCTCCAGCTCCCCGAGCAGGCGGGCGGCCCAATCGGCGGCGGTGCCGAAGTGGGGGTGGCGGTTGCCGGCGGACTCGAGGCCCCGCAGGGTGACCAGCGACACGGCCATGGAGGGCCGGCCGTTCATGACGCCCTCCAGGGCCCCGCCCACCGTCCCCGAGTAGCGCACGTCCGGCCCCATGTTGGCGCCGTTGTTGATGCCGCTCACCACCGCGTCGATCCCCAGGTCCGCGAACAGCTCGAGCATGGCGAGCTTCACGCAGTCGGTGGGCGTGCCGCTGGCCCGGTAGACCCGCTCGGCGATGCCCCGGGGGAACCGGTCGGGCATCTCGTCGGCCCGGAGCGGACTGAACAGGGTGAAGGCCTGGCTCACCCCGCTGCGCTCCCGGTCGGGAGCCACCACGTAGACCCGGTGCCGTTCCGCCAGGGCGGCCACCAGCGCCCCGAGCCCCGGGGCATCGAGCCCGTCGTCGTTGGTGACCAGGACGCGTTCGAAGGGCATGGCAGGCTCTCCTCGCACCGAACCTAACACGCGATTGAAACCCCCTACGAAAGCTGGTTGAATCGCGGCCCAAATGGAAGCTCCGGATCTCGACGCCCCCGGCTCCTCGGGCGATCTCGCCCCCCAGGGAGTCGAGGCGCTCGCCGAGTACCACCGCCTGCTCTCCGAGTTGAAGGGCGACTTCCAGAACGCCTCCCGGCACCTCGAGATCGGCCGCTTCCACCTTCGCCTGGGCCACCGCCAGAGGGCCTACTCGGCGTTCCGGGCCGCCAAGGCCCTCGAACCCGGCCTGGAACCGGCCTACCTCTTCCTCGGCCGCATGTACCGGGAGGACGGCGACCTCGAGAAGGCCCGGGCCACCTACCTGCAACTGCTCGAACGCAAGTCCGACTCGGCGGCAGCCCATCTCGAACTCGGCAAGGTGTACCGGGCCCAGGGCGACCTGGCGAGGGCCGTCGCCTCGCTGGGGAGAGGCGCCCAGCTCGACCCGCAGTCGGTCGAGGCCTACCGTCTGCTCGCCGAGATGGCGCTCTCCGCCGGCGAACCGGAACGGGCGCTCGGCTACCTGAACCACCTGAAGGCCCTGACCCCCCGGGACCCCAGGATCTTCGTGCTGGCGGCCCGGGCCCAGCTCTCCCGGGGTACCGCCGACCGGGCCGTTCTCGACCTGCGCCACGCCATCGGACTGGACCGGGAAGACCCTGCGCCCCGGCTGGACCTGGCCCGCCTCTACCTCGAGGAGGGGCTCCCCCAGAAGTCCCTGGAGGCCCTCCAGCCCGTGCTCGCCGGGGAGAAGCCCGTACCCGAGGCCGTACTCCTGGCGGCCCGCTGCCACGAGGCCGCCGGAGCCGAGGACCTGGCCGAGGCCGAGCTGGTACGCCTCGCCCGCCTGACTCCCGAGGACCCGGCTCCCTTCCTGGAGCGGGCCCGGCTGCGGGTCCGGCGCGACGACCCGGCGGGAGCCGAACCATGGTTCCGGGAAGCCGAGGCCCGTCGCCCCGGAGACCCGACGCCCCTGCTGGAGCTGGCCTCGGTCTACGAGGCCAAGGACCGCTGCGAGGACGCCCGGAGGGTGCTCGACGACCTCTCCACCCGTCACCCGGCCGCCTCCGAGGTCCAGGGTCAGAGGGCCCGGGTGGTGGCCCGCCTGGGCGATCTCGAGAGGGCCCTGGGGATCCTCGACGCCCAGCTCGGGCTGGAGCCTTCGGCCGCCTCGCTGTACCGCATCCGGGCGCGGATCCGGCTCGAGCAGGGCCGCTACGAGGAGGCCCTCCATGACCTCGAGGATGCCCGCCGGATCGACCCCGAGGGCTGGAGCGAGAGCGAGGAGGCCGAGCTCCTCCAGGGGCACCACGACTACCGCCAGGCCTACCAGCTCCACGGGGAGGCGGTGGCGGCCCTGGCCCGGGGCGACTTCCCGGCCGCCCACGGGCACCTCCGGGAGATCGTGCGGCTGGTCCCGGGCAACGCCCGGTGGCTGGCCGATCTGGCCGACACGGCCCGGGTGATCGGCGAGTTCGACGAGGCGCTGGCCCGGTTCCGGGACCTCATGGTCCTCGACACCAAGGACACCTCGGCCCGGCGCGCCCACGCCGACCTGGCCTACCGCCTCGACCGCTACGAGGAGGCCGCCCGCGACTACGAGACCCTGGTGGAGATCGAGCCGGGCGACCTCCGGGCCCGGATCCGGGTCCTGCGCTGCCTGCGCCATCGACTGGTCGACCGCCAGGTGGGCGCGGACCTCTTCCCCTCCCTGGAGGAGGCCTACCGGTCCCACCTCGAGTCCGGGGACTCCGACCTGGCGCGGGTCGAGCTGGCCTACCTCCACCTCGGGATGGGCAGCCACCTCTTCGAACCCAAGGTCTGGGTCTCGGCCGTCGACTCGCATCTGGCGGGCATGTCGGAACACCCGAGCGAGACCCTGCTCCTGCAGGCGGCCCTGGCGCGGCTCGAGAAGTGCCGCCTGGCCGACGACCCGGCCGGGATCGAGGCCGCCCTCGAGGCATGGATGGCGGTCGCACCCGACGATCCCGATGCCTGCGCGGTCCACGCCGGCTGGCTCGAGGCCACCGGCCGGCTCCGGGACGGGAGGACCGCGGCCGAGCGGGCCGCCCGCCGCTTCCCGGAGGACGGCCGCCTCCACCTGCTCGAGTTCCGGCTGCTGGCGGCCGAGGCCCGGAACGTGCCCGACGGTGACCGGGCGCTGCGCTCCACCCTGCGCGAGCTCCAGCAGGAGGCCGCCGCCGATCCCAACTCGGGTCCCCGCTACCTGAGGCTCGGCTTCGCCCACCTCGCCCTGGCCGACGCCGACCGCCGGCTCGAGGCCCTGGGCCTCGCCTCGGCGGCCTTCCGCAAGTCCGCCGACCTGCTGCCGGAGAACCCCTGGCCATGGTGGGGCGGGGTGCGGGCCGCGGGCGAGGGCATCCAGGTGGCCCGCGGCTCCCATGCCGCCTGGGAGAGGGGCCTGGCCGCGGCCCGGGCCGCGGTCCGCCGCTTCCCCCGGGAGGCATGGCTCCTCTACGAGCTCGGCATGCTGGCCACCGAGGATCCCGACAGCACCGTGGTGCGAGAAGGCATGCGGGCCCTGGAGCGCTGCCTGACCTCGGGCCCCCGGCCCTTCGCCCCGGCCCATGCGCGCCTGGGCGAGCTGGCCGACCGGCGGGGCGACCGCCAGGCGGCCTACCACCACTACCTCAAGGTCTTCGAGGAACCCGAGGGACTGCTCGAGGACCGCCGGGTCCTGGGCCGCCTCAGGACCCTGGTCCCGGCGTGAGCCGGGGGGTCTTCGTCACCTTCGAGGGCCCCGAGGGCGGCGGCAAGTCCACCCAGGTACGGCGCCTGGCGGCGGCGCTCGCGGCCCAGGGCATCACGGTCCTCACGACCCGCGAGCCGGGAGGGACCCCGGTGGCGGAGCGGATCCGGGAGGTGCTGCTCGGCAAGGCCGCCGGCCCCATGGCGGCCCGGGCCGAGCTCCTCCTGATGCTGGCCGCCCGCGCCGACCACGTGGAGGCGAAGATCCGCCCCGCCCTCGCGGCCGGCCAGGTGGTGCTCTGCGACCGCTTCTCCGACAGCTCGGCGGCCTACCAGGGAGGCGCCCGGGGCCTCGACCAGGACGAGGTCCGGGAGGCCGACCGCTTCGCCACCGGGAACCTGGTCCCCGACCTCACCCTGCTCCTCGACGTGCCCCCGGAACTGGGCCTGGCCCGGGCCGGCCGCAAGGGGGGCGACCGGATCGAGGCCGAGGGCCTCGCCTTCCACCGGAAGGTCCGGGAGACCTTCCTGGCCCTGGCGGCGCGCGAGCCTGCCCGCTTCCGGGTGATCGACGCCACCCAGGACGAGGACGAGGTCTTCCGCCAGGTCGAGGCCGCGGTGGAGGAGGCCCTGGAGCGGGTACGGACAACGGCGGAAGGCAGGATCGGCGCGCCCGACCCGGGATCCCAGGGTCCCGGGTCGGCCACCGGCTCCGGGGTCGGCACGGACCTCGGCTACCGGCCCCATCCGATCCGGGTGGGAAGCGACGAGAGCGGCAAGGGCGACTACTTCGGACCGCTGGTGGTGGCCGCCTGCCGGCTCGACCCGCAGAGCGAGAAGGCCCTGGTGGCTCTCGGCGTGACCGATTCGAAGAAGCTCTCGGACGTCGCCAACCGCCGCCTGGCCGGCGAGATCCGCCGGGTGGCCCCGGTCGAGGTGGTGGCCATCGGCCCGGAGCGCTACAACCAGCTCTACGCCAAGTTCGGCAATCTGAACGCGCTGCTGGCATGGGCCCATGGCAAGGCCCTGAAGGGACTCCTCACCCGCTACCCCGAGGCCACCCAGGCGGTCTCCGACAAGTTCGGTCCCGAGATCCGGCTGGAGCGCGAGCTCCGGGAGGTCGGCGGGGTGGAGATCGTCCAGGTGCCCAAGGGCGAACGCGACCCGGCCGTGGCGGCCGCCTCGATCGTGGCGCGGGCCGAGTTCCTGGAACGCCTCGACCGCCTCTCGGGCACCGCCGGGACCGAGCTCCCCAAGGGCGCCACCACCGTGGTGGACGCCGCCCGCCAGGTCTTCCGCAAGGGCGGGGAGGCGCTCCTGGCGCGGGTCGCCAAGCTCCACTTCAAGACCACCAGGGACGTCACGGGGCGGTAGCCGGAGCGGCCCCGGCTCCACCGGCGAAGCTCGCCAGCTGCGATTCGCCAGGTGGTAGGACGGTGGCCGGTACCGGGCTACGCTCCCGGTATGGGCGGACGAAATCCGCGTCGGGGGGGCGCCACCGCCACCGAGGCGCTGCTGGCGATGGGCCTGGGCCTGGCGCTGATCGCACTGGCAATCGAGGCCTTCCGCTTCTTCTCGCTGCGGACCGCGGGCGGGGTCGAGCGCTCCGAGGCGGCCCGGGAGGCGGCCCTGCTGGCGGAGCGGCTGCGGCGGGTGCTGCGCTTCCCGGTCCGGGTCACCCCGACCGCGGCCGGACTCCTGGTGGCCCACCACCTCCCGGACGGGCATGGCGGGGTGCGGATGGCCGAGACCCTCTTCGAGGCGGGCCGACCCGGTGTCCTCACCGTGGTCGACCCCGAGGGGGGGACCCGCGAGTTCGTGCTCGACGAGACCGGGGAGTCCCGGGTCGATCCCCAGCTCGACCTCCGGGACGGGACCCTGGTCGTGCTCCTGCCGGGAGCCCGTCCCCCCTTCCCCAGCGAGATCGTGGTGAAGCCCCTGGGCCGGAGCGCCGAGGGCACCCTGGGAGAGGATCCCGATCCGGGCGCCAGCTGGCTGACCCCCGAGGGCGCCGCGGGCTTCGGCGAGGTCTCGGGTCCCGAGCGTCGCCAGACCTCGGGCCACCTGGCCCCCGGATCGGTCCCGACCGCCGAGGTGGCCCCGGGAGCCGGGTCGATCCGGGACGGGCTCGACCTCGAGGTGGCGGTGCTGGCGGTGGAGAGCCGGGCTGCCGGCCGGGTCCTGCTCCCGCCGATCCCTCCGCCGCGTCTCCCGATCTCGAGTTTCCTCGACGTCTTCGAGCGGCTCCAGGCCGGCGGGCTCGACCCGGCCCTGGCCCGGGAGATCGCCACCCGGATCCGGATCTGGGAGGAGGCGCTCCGGGCCGGGGACCGGCGCAGCGCCGCCCGCTCCATCGCCGAGGCCGAGGCCCTGCTCCGCACCCGGGGTCCTGCCGGGGTGGCCCCGCTCGATGTCTTCGTGGCGGTCTCCGAGACCGCCCGGGTGCTGGCCCAGGATCCGCCGGACCTGCCGGGCACTGCGGTCCCGGCCCCCGACGACACGCTGCGCGACCCGCCGGGCCTCTACGACACCCCGGCCGAGAAAGTCCCGGCCCTGGCCGACCCGCTGCCCCCGGCGGATCGCACTCCCACGGACCCTCTGGCAGGCTCCGAGCCCGACGAGCTGGGACCCGGCACCGGCGAGGCGGAGGGCCCCCCGCTCGCCCCTGCCGATGTCCCGGCCCCCGGTCAGCCGATCCCCGGCCTGCCGGATTCCCAGGGTACGGGCAACCCGGCGGGGATCGCCCCACCTCCCAGCGGCCCCGGGGTCTCGACCATCGACGTGCAACAGGACGGCACCGTGGACATCCCGCCCGAGGTGATCACCGCCATCCAGATGCTGGCGAACTCCGGCACCCTGGAGGTGAGCCGGCAGCGCGGCGGCAGCACCACACCGCTCGCCTACTGGAACAAGTCCGGAGGCAACGACCAGGGCACCGTGATGGGGCGGCCCTGGGACCCGAACTCGGACCCGGCGCCCTCGAACATCCCCGCCCAGGTCGGGGACCGCATCGTGGTCAAGGCCACCGGCGACTTCCTGCAGATCCTCCAGGCCAGCGGCTATGCCGACAAGGTGATCCGGATCAAGTAGGCGGAACGCCTCCCGGTCGGGTGCGTACCGTCTCAACCCGGGCGGCGCCGGGTCCCGACCGGTCCGCAGACCTCCAGGAACTCGCGCACCTCGGCGGCGACCCGGGCCTCGTCCTCCCGGGCCCGGATCACCCCCGGCAGCAAGGCCCGCATGCGGGCCAGTCCGATCGGGGCCGAGGGCCGCCGCCCGAAGCGGCGCTCCACCACCCGGTGGGCGGCAGCGGTGGTCAGGATCAGGGCGAAGGCCAGGAGTTCGAGCGAGAACATCCGCGCGCGCTTCTCCTCGACGCCCGGAGGACTGCGTTCCCCGAGATCGTGGACCCGGCACCAGACATGCCCGTGGACGTCGCTGCCGTAGGTATAGGGCCAGTCCCGGGTCCCCGGCTCCCAGGGCACCGCCCGGAGCAGGCCCGCCGCCACCAGGTCGGGATACGCGGTAGGCAACCGGGGGGAATCCTCGCCGGGACGGCCCGCCGCCAGCGCCTCGACCGCGGCCGAGAGGTTCCGCTTGTTGGCGCGGCAGAGGTCCTTGGCCGCGAGGCTGCCGGGGTCCAGGATCTCCCGGTCCCTCCGCAGGGCCATCGACGCCAGCAGGCCGACCAGGAGCACGCTGACCAGGAGTTCCACGTAGCTCGCGCCGTGACGTCTCAGAGACTGTGAAGACTTCCCCGGCGTAGGCCCGAGAGCGAGCCAGCGCCCCGACTGCAAGGCGGTCGACGAAGCGGGCAGCGGATCCTGCCTGCGAGGAGAGCGCTGCCGCAGGCGGGG
>CAYOHP010000126.1:0-18460 GCA_964403795.1 uncultured bacterium
CTCTGGCTCGGCCCATGCCCGCCGTGCCGTCGCCCGCGCCCTCACCGGCGACCGGGACCGCTCGGCGCTCGACCTGCTCCTCTGCTTCCTCCGCTACCAGGTCGACTTCGTGCTGCTCGACTGCCCGGTCCGCCTCTGCGACGCCCTCCGGTCCTCGCTGGAACTCTCGGACTGGCATATCGCGGTGGTGCAGAACACCCTGAGTTCGCTCCGCAACACCCGCATCTACCTCCAGGAATTGAAGCGCCTGGAGTTCCCGCCGGCCGCGGTCCGGGTGGTCCTGAACCGGGTGAGCAAGTCCACCGGCCTGGCCAAGGACGAGCTCGAGAAGTACCTGAACCCCTATCCCATCGTGGCCTCGGTGGTCTCCAACGGCCCGGTGGTCATCGAGTCGGTCACCGTGGGCGTCCCCCTGGTCCTGCACGCACCCGAGTCCGACATCGCGGGGAGCATCGGGATCTTCGCCAAGCGGCTCCTGGGGGTCGAGGCGAGCGACGCCGGCGACCACAGCTCCGGTCGCCTCGGGACCATGCTCGGCAACCTGTTCCGGCGCAGGACCGCCCCGTGACGGGGAGGTAGCGGCCACTCCGGCCGCGGCCGTGCCAGGGCGCGGCCTGGCGGCCTTCCACCGTTCGGGAACGACGGGACCGATCCGGGCCCCCGCCTGCGTGCTAGCATCGCGCTCCCGGTCGAGACTCCCCTGGACACGGCGCCCAGGCTCCCGGCCGCCCCCGTCACCCAAGCTTGGAGATCCCCGTGGAGAACCCGGTCATCGTCTCCGCCGTCCGGACCCCGATCGGCAAGTTCGGCGGAACCCTCGCCTCGCTCACGGCCCCCGAGCTCGGGGCCATCGCCATCAAGGAGGCCGTAGCCCGGGCCAAAGTCGCCCCCGACAAGGTCGACGAGGTGGTGATGGGCGTGGTGCTCGCCGCCGGCCTGGGACAGAACCCCGCCCGGCAGGCGGCCCTCAAGGCGGGGCTGCCCCCCCAGGTCTCGGCGCTGACCGTGAACAAGGTCTGCGGCTCGGGACTCAAGGCGGTGATGCTGGCGGCCCAGGCGGTGAAGACCGGCGACGCCCACTGCGTGGTGGCGGGCGGCATGGAGAGCATGTCGAAGGCTCCCTACCTCCTGCCCGACGCCCGCTGGGGCGCCCGGATCGGCCACTCGAAGATGCAGGACGCCATGATCCAGGACGGCCTGTGGTGCGCCCTGGACGACCAGCACATGGGGATGACCGGGGAACTGGTGGCCGAGGAGTTCGGGATCGGCCGGGAGGAGCAGGACCGCTTCGCCCTCGAGAGCCACCAGAAGGCGGTAGCCGCCATCGGGAAGGGCTGGTTCAAGACCGAGATCGTGCCGGTCGAGATCGCCGACAAGAAGGGCAAGATCACCCGGGTCGACACCGACGAATGCCCCCGCGCCGACAGCTCGCTCGAGGCCCTCGCCAGGCTGAAGCCGGCCTTCAAGCCCCAGGGCGGCACGGTGACCGCCGGCAACGCCCCCGGGACCAACGACGCGGCCGCCGCCCTGGTGGTGACCTGCGAGGAGTTCGCCGCCAAGAAGGGCCTCGAGCCCTTGGTGCGGATCGTCTCCTACGCCTCGGCCGGGGTCGAACCCCGCTGGGTGATGATGGCTCCCGTCGAGGCCACCAAGAGGGCCCTCGACAAGGCGGGCTGGACGGTCGAGGACCTCGACCTGGTGGAGGCCAACGAGGCCTTCTCGGTCCAGGCCCTGGGCGTCACCAGGAAGCTCGGTCTCGATCCCGCCAAGGTGAACGTGCAGGGAGGGGCCGTCGCCCTGGGACATCCCATCGGGGCGAGCGGGGCCCGGGTGCTCACCACCCTGATCCACGCCTTGCGCCGGACCGGGGGCAGGAAGGGTCTCGCCACCCTGTGCCTGGGCGGCGGGAACGCGGTGGCGATGGCCGTGGAGGTGCTGTGATGGCGACCCCGACGATCAAGAAACTCTCGGTGCTGGGCGCCGGCCAGATGGGCTCGGGCATCGCCCAGGTGGCGGCCCAGGCGGGACTCGAGGTGAAACTCCGGGACCTGACCGGGGTGGTCCTCGAACGGGCCCTCTCCGGCATCGAGAAGAGCCTCGCCAAGCTCGAACAGAAGGGCAAGCTCGAGGGCACCACCGCCGAGAAGGCGCGGGCCCGCATCTCCGTGACCACCGACCTCGAGGAGGCCTCCCAGGCCGATCTCGTGATCGAGGCCATCGTCGAGAACCAGGAGGCCAAGACCAGCCTCTTCGAGGAGGTCGGACGCCGGGCGCGACCCGAGTCGATCCTGGCCACCAACACCTCCTCGATCTCGGTCACCGCCCTGGCCCGGGCCTCGGGTCGGCCCGACCGGTTCCTCGGGATGCACTTCATGAACCCGGTGCCCTTGATGAAGCTGGTGGAAGTGATCCGGGGCGTGGACACCTCGGACGCCACCTACGGAGCCGTGGTGGGCCTGGCCGAGCGCATGGGCAAGACCCCCATCGCCTGTGCCGACCAGCCGGGCTTCGTCTCGAACCGGGTGCTGATGCCGATGATCAACGAGGCGATCCAGACCCTCTACGAGGGTGTCGCTTCCCCCGAGGCCATCGACGGGATCATGAAGCTCGGCATGAACCACCCCATGGGTCCCCTGGCGCTGGCCGACCTGATCGGCCTCGACACCTGCCTGGCCATCATGAGGGTGCTCCACGAGGGCTTCGGCGACTCCAAGTACCGCCCCAGCCCCTTGCTCGTGAAGAAGGTCGAGGCCGGCCACCTCGGCAAGAAGACCGGTCGCGGTTTCTACCCCTATCCCGAGGCCTGATCGCGCCAGCGATCCCGGAGGTCCCCATGCTGCTCCCCGATCCCATGTTCGAGCTCTCCGAAGAGGAAGGCTTCATCCTCGAGACCGCCCGGAAGATCGCCGAGGACCACCTGGCTCCCAAGGCCGAGGAACTGGACCGTCGCTCCGAGTTCCCCGAGGCCGCGGTCCGGGTGCTCGCCGAGAACGGCTTCATGGGGATGCGCATCCCCGAGGAGTCCGGCGGGCTGGGCCTCCGGTCCCTGGTCTACGCCATGGTGATCGAGGAGCTCTCCATGGCCTGCCCGAGCACCGCCTTGGTCCTCTCGGTGCACACCTCGGTCTCGGCCGAGCCGATCGGGATGTTCGGGACCGAGGCCCAGAAGCGGGAGTGGCTGCCCCGGTTGGCCAGCGGCGAGGTGCTGGGCGCCTTCTGCCTCTCCGAGCCGGACTTCGGATCGGATGCCGGATCGGTGGCCTGCAAGGCGGTCCGGGACGGCGATGGGTGGGTGCTCTCCGGGACCAAGGCCTGGGTGACCAACGGCACCCGGGCGGGATTGTTCCTGGTGGTGGCCCGGACCGGTGAGGGCGAGAAGCACCGCGGGCTGACCGCCTTCCTGGTGCCCTCCGGCACTCCCGGCCTGGAGGTCGGGAAGAAGGAGGACAAGCTCGGGATGCGGGCCTCCGACACCGTCCAGATCCACCTCTCCGAGGTCCGGGTCCCGGACTCGGGCCGCCTGGGCGCCATCGGGGAAGGCTTCAAAGTCGCCATGCGGGCCCTCGACGGGGGCCGGATCGGGATCGCCTCCCAGGCACTGGGGATCTCCCGGGCCGCCTTCGAGCGGGCGCTCGCCTACTCCAAGGAGCGCCACGCCTTCGGCTCGCCCATCTCCGAACTGCAGGCGATCCAGTGGAAGCTCGTCGACATGTCGACCCGGATCGAGTCCGCCCGCCTGCTCCGCAACCGGGCCGCCATGCTGAAGGACCGGGGCGAGGACTTCTCGGCCGCCGCCGCCATGGCCAAGCTGGCCGCCAGCGAGGCCTCGGTGGCGATCTCCCGGGAGGCGGTCCAGGTCCACGGCGGCTACGGCTACGTGCGCGAGTACCACGTGGAGCGCCAGTTCCGGGATTCGCGAGTGACCACCATCTACGAGGGCACCTCCGAGATGCAGCGGATCGTGATCGCCCGCAAGCTCCTCTCGGGCGGGTGAGCGACCCCGTGAACCTCTCCCCGGCGGGCCTCGCAGGGGAAGAAGGGCTCACGGTCTCCGGGAAGCCCGCGACCCCGGCCGCGGATACCCGTGGGAACCGCGCTCGTGGTAGCCTGCCGTTTGCGACCCGCAGGACGACGGGGCTACCGGCCCACAGATCCCCGTCCCCCGCCCGCCGTACGCCTGCGCCCCATCCCGTGATGCTCGCTCGCTGCTTCTCGGCCGTTCCCTCCGGTGCCCGGTGCCTGACCGTCGAGGTCGAGGTCGACCTGGGACGCGGCCTGCCCGGGTTCCACCTGGTCGGCCTCCCCGGCAATCCTGCCCGGGAAGGCAAGGAGCGGATCCGCTCGGCCCTGGGCAACCAGGGCTTCGAGTTCCCCCTGGCCCGGATCTCCCTGAACCTGGCGCCGGCCGGGACCCCCAAGCCCGGCTCCGGGCTCGATCTCCCCATGGCACTGGCCGTCCTGGCCGCCTCCGGGCAGCTGGATCCCGGTCGCCTGGAGGGCTGGGCCGCCTGGGGCGAACTGGGATTCGACGGAGGGCTCCGGGCCCGGCCCGGGGCCCTCGGGGTGGCCGCCGCCCTGGCCGCCTCCGAGAGCCGGGTCCGCCGACTCCTGGTGCCGCGCGGTGCGGGCCGGCAGGCGGCGGTGACCCCGGACCTCCGGGTGCACGAGGCCGCCGATCTGGCCGAGGCGGTGGCCGTGGTCTCGGCCCCGGAGCCCGTGGCGCTGGCCCAGGAGTGCTTCGCGGCCGGACCTGCCCCCGACTGGACCGGGGTGCAAGGCGGGTCCTGGCTGCTCGAAGCCCTGCAGATGGCCGCCGCCGGAGGCCACGGACTGCTGCTGATCGGCCCTCCCGGATGCGGCAAGACCTTCCTGGCCCGGCGGCTGGTCGACCTGCTCCCGGACCTCCCGCCGGAGGAAGCCCTGGAGGTCGCGGCCATCCATTCGGCCGCCGGCCTGCTCGGTCCCGAGGACCCGCCTTCGCTGCGGCCCCCCCTGCGCTGTCCTCCCTCCTCGTCGAGCCGGGAGGCGATCGTGGGGGGCGGGGATCCGGTCGTGGCCGGGGAGGTCACCCTGGCCCACCGGGGCGTGCTCTTCCTGGACGAGGCCGCCGAGTTCTCCCGGGGAGTCCTCGATTCGCTCCGGGTACCGCTGGTCGAGGGCCGTCTCCGGGTGGGTCGTCTCCACTCCCGGGAGGAGCTTCCCGCCCGGGTCCTGCCGGTGCTCGCCGCCAACCCATGCCCCTGCGGATATGCCGGGGAACCGGAGGGGCGATGCGCCTGCTCCCCGGCCGCGGTGGCCAGGTACCGGGGACGGATGTCCGGTCCCCTCCTCGACCGCCTCGACCTCCGGGTCCGCCTCTCCCGGGCGAGCACCCGGGGTGCGACCCCGGCTCCCGACCCCACCCTCCTCCGGGCCAAGGTGGAAGCCGCCCGCAACCACCAGGCCCGCCACCTGGGACCGGGCCGACTCGCCCGGGACGCCGGCCTCTCCGAGCTGGCCGCCTTCTTCCCCGGGGTCGTCTCGCGACGCCTGCTGGAACAGAGCAGTCCCAGGGGAGCCCGGACGGTGCTGGCCCTGGCCTTGACGCGTTCCTGCCTGGAGAGTCGGGACCGCCCCACGGTCGAGGACCTCGAGGCCGTCCAGGACCTCCGCTTCCCCCTGGCCGAGGAGCTGGCCGCGTGATCCAGTTCTTCGACGTCACCAAGACCTTCGACAACGGGGTGACCGCCCTCCGGAACGTCAGCCTCCACATCCGCCCGGGGGAGTTCGTGTTCCTGACCGGCCCCTCGGGAGCCGGGAAATCGACACTGTTCTCGCTGATCTTCCGCGAGCACCTCCCCTCCAGCGGCCACATCATCATCGACGGCCGCAACGTGGAGAGGCTGTCCCGGGCCAAGGTGCCCTACCTGAGACGCACCATCGGGGTGGTGTTCCAGGACTTCCGGCTGATCGAGCGCCGCACCGTGTACGACAACGTCGCCTTCGCCCTCCAGGTCACGGGCTGCCCCTTCGACCTGATCAAGGAACGGGTGATGACGGTGCTGGAGATGCTGGGCCTCTCCGGGAAGGCGAACTTCCACCCGACCCAGCTCTCGGGTGGCGAGCGCCAGCGGGTGTGCATCGCCCGGGCGCTGGTCAACGACCCGGCGATCCTGCTCACCGACGAGCCGACCGGCAACCTCGACCCCGAGATCAGTCTCGAGATCATGAAGATCTTCCTCGACATCCATCGGAGGGGGACGACCCTGCTGGTGGCCACCCACGACACCCGGATGGTCGAGCGGTTCGGGCGACGGGTGATCGGACTCTCCGACGGACGCATCGTCCGGGACGTGGCCGAGCGGGGCGGGGCTCCCCCGGGACGGGAGGCCAGCCTTGTATGACGCCCGGACCTTCGCGTTCCAGGTGTCGGAGGCCCTCGACGGGATCCGCCGCACCGGGGTCGGCAACCTCGCGACCGTCACCACGGTGGCGCTCAGCCTCTTCATCCTGGGCTCGTACCTGCTCGGTCTCCGCAACGTGAACGCCTTCCTGGACCGGCTCCAGTCGAGCTACGAGGTGACCCTCTTCCTGGCCCGGGAAGCAGGTCCCACCGAGGTCGGACTGGTCCGCCAGAACCTCGAGATCGACCCCGCCGTGGTGTCGGCCACCTATGTCCCCAAGGATGCTGCGCTCTCCGAGATCGCGGCCCGCTTCCGCGAGTCCGGGCAGAGCTTCCCCGAGCTGGCGCGCAATCCCCTTCCCGACGCCTTCCGGGTGCTGATCCAGGAGGGTGCCGACTTCGACGCCTTCCGTACCCGGGCCACCGCCCTGCCCGGCGTCTCCGAGGTCTCGAGCGGCGACGAGTGGGTCTCCCGGGCACTCCGGGTGGTGAAGATCGCCAGGGTCGCGGGACTGCTGATGATCCTGGTCCTCGGCGGCGCCTCGCTCCTGATCATCGCCAATACCATCCAGCTCACGGTCCATGCCCGCAGGGACGAGATCTCCATCATGCAGCTGGTGGGGGCCACCAACTGGTTCCTCCGGGTGCCCTTCCTGATCGAGGGCTTCCTCCAGGGTGTGGCCGGCGCCCTGCTGGCGATCCTCGCCCTGCTCGGGCTCTACTCGTTCCTGGTCGAGCAGGTACTGGCGGTCGCACCTTTCGTTCCCATGGTCACCGACGGCTTCGAGCTGGCACGCCTGGCGGCCCAGCTCCTGCTGATGGGGATGATCCTGGGACTCCTCGGGGCCCTCCTCAGTCTGCGGAGGATCCTGGTTTGAGGCCTTCCTCCGCGAGATGGCGGGTCGCGATGCTGGCGGTCGTGCTCCCGACGGCCCACCCCGCCGGCTCGGAACCCGGGGTGCGGGAACAGCTCGAGCACGAGACCCGGCGCCTGGAGGAGGTCCGGGAGAAGCACGAGCAGGCCAAGCGCAAGATCCGGGTGCTCTCGAGCCGACGGACCGTGCTCGAGACCCAGCTCAGCCTGAACCGGAGCGAACGATCCGGCCTGGAGCGGCAGATCGAGGACCTCAGGCGGGACGCCGAGACCGCCCGCAAGGGAATCGAGGCCTCCACCCGGGAGCTCGGCGAGGCCGAGACCCGCTACCGGGACTACCTGGCCGACTTCGAGTCGCGGATGGTGCACATCTACAAGCGATCCACCCTCTCGCCCCTGGCGGCGCTGGCACAGTCCCGCTCCGTCGAGGAGCTGGTGATGCGAACCCGCTACTTCCTCTTCCTCGAGGAGGACGCGCTGCAGCTGACCGGGCTCCAGGCGATCCGCGACGAGGTGGAGCGCAAGCGGACCGGCCTCGAGAAGGCGAGGAACGACGCCGAGCGGCTCCGGGCCGAACTGGCCGGCCGGGAGCGGGGACTGGCGCTCAACATCCAGGAGCAGACGGGACTCCTCGAATCGATCCGCCGGGAGCGGGAGCACGAGGTCGCCAAGTCGGGGAAGCTCCTGGAGGCGAGCCGCATGCTCGAGACCCGGATCGGCAACCTCGGGAGGGCGGCCCGGGTGGTGGAAGAGGAACGGACCCGACCTCCCCGACCCGCCCCGAAGAAGCTCGGCAAGGGCGACCTCGCCTGGCCGCTCGACGGGGACATCTCGATCGCCCGCCCCTTCGGGCGGGCGGTGAACGAGACCGGGACCCCCGAGTTCAACTCCGGGCTCGATCTCCAGGTGGACGGCCCGACCCAGGTCAAGGCCGCGGCCGACGGCAAGGTCCTCTTCCAGGGGGTCTTCTCACCGGTCTACGGCAAGGTGGTCATGCTCGACCATGGCGGGACGCCCGTGAACATCATCTCGCTCTACGGTAATCTGGACACCATCCTGGTGGCCCAGGGCCAGGAGGTCCGTACCGGCGACACCCTCGGGATGGTCGGGACCGAGCCGCAGCGGGGCTCACCCCCACCCGTCCTGCACTTCGAGGTCCGCCGCGGGACCGAGGCCCAGGACCCCCGGGAGTGGATCGCTACGCGTTGAAGCCGTCGCTGGCACGCCCGACGGGCGAGCCGGAAGGAAGTGTGAAATGGTGCTCCGTCCCCGATCGCTCCCGGGCCTGATCCTGGCGATCTGCCTGGTCCCGGGTACTCCGGCCGCCCCCAGTCCGGTGCCGGGGATCCTGAAGACCCTCGAGACGCTGCTGCCGCCGGCGGACCTTCCCCAGGCCGAGCCGGCCGGCGTCCGGGCGCTGCAGGGAGCGGTGGCGGCGGCCGATGCCCTGCTCCGGACCCTCGATCCCCACGGCTTCTCGGCGGCCGCCCTGGAGGGTCCCCGGGCCCGGACCACCTCGGCCGAGACCGGATTGCTCCTGGGGCGGATCGACGGCTACCCCTCGGTGGCGGGCTCCATCCCGTACTCGCCTGCCGCCGCCACCCACCTCGGTGAGGGCGACCGGATCCTGGAGGTCGACGGGGCGGTGATCCGGGCCGACGAGAGCCTGGCCTCGATCGCGGCCCGGATCGAATCGGGCGAGAAGCCCGAGGTCGAGCTCAAAGTGCTCCATCCCCGGGACCTCGGCACCTCCAGGCTCACCCTGACCAGGGAGGAGATCCGCCCCCGCGTCCTGGTCCGCAACCTGCCGGAATCGATGCTGTACGTCCAGGTGACCGGCGCCACCTCCCTGGTGCTCGCCGAGTACACCCTGCGCCTGGGCAAGCTCCGCAGCGAGAAGCTCGCCGGCGTGGTGCTGGATCTCCGGGGCTGCCGGGGAGGCGGTCTCGACGAGGCGGTGGTCCTGGCCAATCCCTTCCTCGCCGACCGGCCGGTGGGGACCGAGACTGCCGGTACCGGCCCGGCCCGCACGCTCCGCACCTCCAAGGACGTGGTCACCTCGGCTCCCCTGGTCGTCCTGGTGGGTTCGGGCACCACGGGTGCGGCCGAGATCGCGGCCCGCAGCCTCCAGGTCAACCACCGCGGCCTCCTGCTGGGCGGATCCACCCTGGGGATCGCTCCCGAGTACCGCACCCTCGAGCGCTCGGGAGCCCATCTCCGCCTCCCGGCCCGCACCGTGGCCGCCGCCGAGGGCGATCCGATCACCGGGCGCGGCTTCGCCCCCGATCTGCCGATCCGGGCCGGCTCGCTCCCCAAGGGAGTCGCCAAGACCTTCTCGGACCAGCTGCTGGCCTTCGCCGAGGGCCGCAAGTGGGAGCCTCCCAAGCAGCAGAGCGCCACCGAGAAGGACCTGAAATCGGCCCTCGGTGAGGGTTCCGAGGAGGAGGAGCCGGAGGAGGATGCGGATCCCGCCCAGCGCCCCCCGAAGAATCCCGACCAGAAGGTCGACCCTACCTCCGATCCGATGGGACCGGTCGATCCCTTCCATGACTATCCGATGGTCAAGCGCCACGATCCCCGGCTGGTCCGGGCGGTCCACCTGCTCAAGGCCGCCACCATCTTCTTCCGCCAGGCCAAGACCAACGACTGACGGGGAGGGCTCGCCATGTCGCGGATCGCCCGGCTGCTCCTGACCACCAGCTGCATCTTCCTGGCCTTCTCGTTCGCGCTCAATCTGTTCTTCCTCGGTTCCTCGGTGAACCAGGCCCACGCCGGCAAGCTCCAGTTGAGCTTCCAGCGGGACCTGGACCTGGTGCAGAGGGTGTTCCGCGGCATCCAGGAACACTACGTCGAGCCCGAGATCGCCAAGGACAAGACCGCCCTGATCCACGGTGGGGTCGAGGGGATGATCCGGGCCCTGAAGGATCCCTACAGCCGCTTCATGCCGCCGGAGGGCTTCGACGACATGAAGACCGAATCGGCCGGGGAGTTCGGCGGGCTGGGGATCGTGATCGGGGTCCGGGACGAGCGGGTCACCGTGATCGCCCCCATCGCCGACACCCCCGCCGACAAGCAGGGGGTGCTGGCCGGAGACATCATCGTCCGGGTGGACGGCGAGCCCATCGACAACCTCGACCTGCAGGCGGTCGTCGACCTCCTGCGCGGCAAGGTCGGGACCCCGGTGGAAGTGACGTTCTTCCGGCCCGCCACCCGCAAGCTGATCACCGTGAAGATCGTGCGGGCCAAGATCCCCCTGCCCTCGGTCCGCTCCGCCATGCTCCCGGGCGGGATCGGCTATTGCTACGCCCCGGGCTTCACCCAGAAAACGGCTCCCGATCTCCAGGCACAGCTCGAGGGGTTCGAGGCCAAGGGGATGAAGGGGTTCATCCTCGACCTCAGGTCGAATCCGGGCGGTCTGCTCGAGGCCGCGGTGGCCATGAGCAAGCTCTTCCTCGACAAGGGGAAGATCGTCTCGGTCAAGGACCGGGCCGGGACCGAGAACAGCTTCATGAGCTACCGCTCGCCGCTGAAGCCCTGGCCCATGGTGGTGCTCATCAACGAGGGATCGGCCAGCGCCAGCGAGATCGTGGCGGCCGCCATCCGGGAGAACGAACGGGGGGTGCTCCTGGGGGGCAGGACCTTCGGCAAGGGATCGGTGCAGACCGTGATCCCGCTGCAGGACGGTTCCGCCATGGCGCTGACGACCGCCTACTACTACACGCCCTCGGGGAAGCTCATCCACAAGAAGGGCATCCCGCCCGACATCGCAGTGGATGCCAGGCCACTTTCGACCGAAGAATTGATCGAATTGCGCGAGCTACGGGGCCAGCTCTTCGCCGAGCCGTCCCTCGAGCGCAAGGAGGTCCTCCCGGTGGAGAAGATCGTGGAGCGGCTCGCCGAGCTGGACTCCCAGCTGGGAGAGGCTCTCGGCATCCTGGGCGGCGGCTTCCGGCTCTCGACCCTGGGCACGGCGCAGCTGGAGCAGGCCGAGAACCGGGTCCCACCCGGAGCGCCGGACGGTCGATGACCACCTACGAGGACCTGAACCTGCTGCGCCGGAGCCTCGGTTCCGCATCTCCCGAGGGTCCTGGCCGACTCGTTCCCCTGTGCGGTCTGCTCCTGGGGGGTATCGTCTCCCTGGGAGGCGTACTGGCGCTGCAGGGGTCGATGGCGCCGGAGACCTTGCGGGCACCAGGCTCGCCGCCGGTCCGGCTCGCCCACGCCGGCTACGCTCCCCTCCCCGGACTTCGCCTGCTCCCGGATGCCGGCCTGGTCTCCCTCCCCGAGACCCTGCTCGGACTCTCCCGCCAGCCCTCGCCGGGAGAACCCGCCCTGACCGGTCCCCGCGCCAAGCTGGCCGAGCGTCTGGCCGCCGATCTGGAACCCGTCCTGACCAGGATCCTGGGCGACGGCCCCTGGCTTCCCGGGCGAGCGACCGGCAAGGTCCGCATCACCCTGCCCCGGTGGGCCAACCTCACCTTCCTCTCCCGCCGTCTCGGCTCGGTCCTGGCTCCCCGGAAGGGCGGAGGTTTCCCGGATCCCGGGCGCCCGGAGAACCCTCGCCTCTCCACCCACCGAGAGGACGACGGCTCGGGGTACCTGAGGATCACCTGTGGATCGGAAGCCCGGCCATGGCTCGACTGGACCTTCGACAAGCCCGTCGCCAAGGGCCGGGTGGCCCTGATCGTCGACGACGTCGGCTATGGCGGACCCTCGACCCGCAAGCTCCTGGAGACTCCCATCCCCATGGGAATCGCCATCCTGCCCTTCTATCCCGGCTCGACCCAGGCCCATGACCGGGCGATCGAGCGGGGCCTCGATCCCATGCTCCACATGCCGATGCAGCCCAAGGCGGCCGAGGGCAAGTACCGGGAGAACCACGTGGTCGGCGCCCATCTCCCCCCCGAGGAGATCCGACGACGGACCCGGGCGGCGCTCGATTCGCTGCCGGGGATCCTGGGGTTCAACAACCACATGGGGAGCCTGGCAACCGAGTCCTGGTTCGTCTGCAGCGAGGTCCTGGGGGTGGCCAAGGATCGCCCCCTGTTCTTCGTCGACAGTCTGACCTCGCCCCGCTCGGTGGCCCAGGAGACGGCCCGCAAGCTGGGGATCCCCACCACCCGCCGCAACACGGCCTTCCTCGACAACGATCCCTCACGCGCCGGGGTCGACGCCGCCTTCGCCGAGTTGCTCTCGGCCACCGGGTCGGGACGGGATCAGGTGGCCATCCTGCACGACAAGCCCGAGAGCGTGGCGAGCATGGACCATGCCCGGACCCGGTTCCGGGACCGGGGGATCGAACTCGCCTTCGTTTCGGAACTGGTACGCTAGCACCCATGTCCGTGTTCGACTGGTTCCGGAAAGAGCCTCGGAGGCCGCGTCCCGCCCCTCCCAGCGACCCTCCCGCCGGGGGTTCGCCCCAGGTCACCCTGCGCTGGCTGCTCGGCCTCTCGGGCGATCTCCTCGACGGCTCCAACGAGTCGCTGCGCTTCCGGGAGAACATCGAGAGCCCCAACATCCGCCTGCGGGAACTTCGGGACTGGTGCCAGGAGGCCCTGGCGGTGCCCGGGGACCCGCAACGCGAGCGGGCCCTGCAGGATCTGGTCAACTCGCTGGGAGTCCGGCTCGGGTTCCAGGTGCAGTACGGCGTCTACGAGCAGAGCCATGCCGGCTGGATGCCCTTCGACGGCCTCTGGCGGGTCGACGAGTCCCTCTACCTGGCGATCGAGGTCTTCGCGGCCCGGCTCGAGGGCATCGACCTCGCCCGCCTCGATCGCGACCTTTCGGCCCTGGTCCGCAATCCGGTGGTGGCCGGAACCCGTCCCGTCGCCTGCTTCGTCCTCTGCCAGGGGGCCGACCCGGCGATCGAGGACCTGATCCGGCGATCGTCGCTGCATGACCGCATCCGGATCCTCCCGCTCGGGACCCTCTTCGATCTCCTGCGCATGGACCAGGAGAAGGTCCTCGACCGGGCCCAGCTCCCGGTCCTGCTCCGCCCCTTCTCCCCCACCGGCGTGCACAACCTGCTCGCCTTCCTCGAGCAGTTCCTGACCGCCGAGCCCAGCCAGCGGCACGGGTTCGAGGGAACCCGCGACCCCGAGAAGTTCCAGCCGGCGGCACCGGCCGCCTCCCTCGACGTCTCGCTCGAGTCGATCAAGGCCCTCTACCAGGAAGGGCAGCGAAGGGCCGCCCGGGAGCGTCTGAAGACCTACCTCTCGGTCCATCCCGACGACCCCGCGGGATGGGAAGTTGCGGGCGACTGGGCCCGGGAGCAGGGCGATCTGGAATCGGCCATCCGCGCCTATCGGGCCACCCTGTCTCGGGACTCCGGCTGCGAGGGGGCCGTACGGTCCCTCTCGGCGCTCTATCGGGAGCGCGGCGAGTACCGTTCCGCCCTCGAGATCCTGGACCAGGCCGGCGGACTCTCGGTATCGGCGACCCTCCTCGAGGAGCGGGCCCTGCTGCTGCTCACCATGGGCGAGGCCGCCATGGCGGAAGAGGCCGCCGGGGCCGCCCAGGCGAGAGGTGGAGGCGCCGGGGCCCTGCGCCTGCTGGGACGGGCCCGGGAAGCCACCGGCGACAGGGAAGGCGCGGTCAGCGCCTACCGCAGGGCCCTCGACCTGGAGCCGGAGGACCGCGAGACCGCCAGTCGCCTCGATCAGCTCTCGGTACCGACCGGGGAAGCCCTCTCCAAGACCGGGACCTGAGGCCGGTCCCCCCCCGCCACCCGCCGAACCCCCGATCCGACGGGGCCGCATGCGCAAAGGGCCCGCGCCCTGCCGCTACTCCACCCGCTCCAACACCAGCAGGGTGGCGTCGTCCGGCTGGGGTGCCCCGGCCGCCCAGCGGTCCAGCTCCTCGAACAGCCGATCGGCCACCTGGGATGCCCCCAGACCGCCGAGCGATCCCGCCAGGGCGTGGTACCGCTCGGGCCCGAAACGCTCCCCCAGGGTGTCCTGGAGGTCGACGATCCCGTCGGTGGCGCAGAGCAGGCGATCCCCCGGCTGGAAGTCGAGCGGGTGGGCTCGGAATTCGGTGTCGGGGAAGAGGCCGCAGGGAGGGTCGCCGTCCTCCAGGATCCGGGTGGTCTCCCCGGTCCGGAGCAGGATCGGCAGCTCGTGGCCGGCGTTGACGTAGCGGACGCCGTCGGTCCCGGCGGTCCCCAGGCAGAGGGTGACGTACATGCGTCCCGCGAAGTCGTCGAGGAGGGCGGCGTTGAGCTCGCCGAGGATCTGTTCGATGGGGATGTCCCGTCGCGCCAGGACCCTGATCCGGGCCCGGATCTGGGCCTGCACCAGGGCCGCAGGGACCCCCTTTCCCGAGACATCGGCCACCACCCAGTGGAAGACCCCCTTGCGGGACACGAAGGCGTCGAAGTAGTCGCCTCCGACTTCCCGCGAGGCGCGGCTCTTGCCGAAGGCCCGGATCGACCCGTGGGACGGCAGCTCGGAAGGATGGAGCCGGGACTGGATCGATCGGGCGATCGACAGCTCCCGCTCTACCTCGGTCGAGGCGATGATCTGCCGGGAGTAGTCCTCGTGGTCGAGGGCCGAGGTGATCTGGGCGGCCAGGGTGCCTACGAACTCGACCTCCTCCTTGCCCCAGCGTTCCTGGTCGGAACCGACGTCGAGATAGAGGGAGCCGTGGGTCCGTCGCTCGCTGCGCAGGGCGGACGCCACGAAGGTGCGGCCCGAAGGAGGTCGGGTGATCCCCTCGCCCACGGCCAGGTCCGGTCCGCAGGCCATGGGTCCCTCGTGGTCCAGGATGCGGCGGGCGATGGCCCGTACCCAGTCGACCCGTTGGGTCCCGTCGGCGGACCTGGCGAAGGCCACCGAGGCCTCGAGCTCGTCGGCCCCGGGACGATACCGGAAGAGGAAGCCCCGCTCCGCCCGCAGGGTGGCGATCGCCAGCTTGACGGCACCCTCGAGGCGGTTCTCCAGGGGTGCCTCCTGCTGGAGCAGGTTGGCGATCTTGTAGAGCACGCCCAGCTGGCGGTAGGCGCTCTCCCAACGACGGGAGCGCTCCTTCAGGGCTTCCAGGGCTCCCCGGAACGGTCCCTCGGGAGGGGCCGAAGGGACCTCCTCGTCGCGCTTGCCGGTATCCCCGAGGAGCTCGGCCACCCGGCCGATCCCCCGGAGCAGTCCGAACCCCTCGAGCTCCCCGCTGGGAGCGGCCCCCGAGAACCGGAACCGGAGCTCCCCGATCCCGACCTCGTCCCCGTCCTCGATCACCGCCCGCGCCACCCGACGACCGGCCCGGAAGCTGCCGTTGGTCGAGCCGGCGTCGATCAGCACGTACTGGCCGCCGATCCTCTCGATCCTCGCATGCTGGCGGGAGATCGAGTCATGGCGCAGCACGATGTCCTGGTCGGGACTGCGCCCGATGCGGGTGATCGAGGGGTTCACCAGGTACTCGCGCCCGCCCTCGGGCCCGGAGGTGGCGACCAGCTTCGGCATCGAGGGGGCTCCCCTACGCCCGACTCAGTGGGCTTCGAGGTTCTTGTGGATCTCGAGGCAGCGCTTCAGGGCCTTCTCGCCCTCTTCCCGCTTTCCGAGCTGGTCGAGGACCCTGGATTGCAGCTTCAGGAGCTCCGCCAGGTGGTAGGTCGGGGGCAGACCCGGATGATCCAGGTGGCCGAGCCCCCGGTCCACGGCCTTCCTGGCGTCGTCCCAGCGGCCCTCGGCCACGTGCAGGTCGGCCAGGTTGAGCGCCACGCTCCCGAGCAGCTTGCGGGCCGCCGGCTCGTCCGGGAAGGGAAGATCGAGGATCTCGCCCAGGCGGCGGGCGGCAGGACCCAGCTCGCCCTTGCGCCGGTCGACCCCGGCCTGCATGTGCAGGGCCTGGGCCTTGGAGAAGAGGCGTCTCACGGTGGCCGGGTCGGGGTTCCGGGCGTACCCACCCTTGGCCGGCGGCGCCCCCTCGACGGGACTGCCTCCGGTGCCGTGGGGAGTGCCCTTGATCGGAGCCGCCATCTGGGCCGGGGTGGGCACCGGGAGCTCGTCGGCGGGCAGGAGCGAAGCCGTCCCGAGGATCCCGGCGAGGCAGAGCAGGATGGTTCGTTCAGCCCGGGTCACGCGGCCCTCCTTGCAGGTGCTGTCCATAGGCATCGAACTCCTCCTGCATGAGCCCCCAACGATAGTCCCGGTCCTCGATCACGGATTCCAGGATCGCCTGGGTCTCCTCCTCATGGATGCTCGACATGGTACGGGAAAACCCGTCCTCCGCGCCCGCCCAATGGAGATTCTGCTCGGTCATGGGGACGAATCCGCTGCCCACGTCCCACCACATCGCCCGGTAGGCGATCAGGAACAGGCAGGCCCCGGCCATCGCCGAGCGGGTCCCCGCCCCGGGTAGCAGGCCGCGGAGCCATCCCAGGACCGACCCGGCCCGATCCGGCTCCGGGACCGGTTCCTGGTCGAGGCGGACCTCGAAGCGGGCCCACATCCCCTCGGGCACCTCGATCCCCGGCAGTGCCGCGTCGAGGGCCAGGTCGATGGCGGTCGAGACGTCCCGGTGCCGTCGACAGTCGGCGCACTCCTCGAGATGGGAAACCAGCTCCTCGGGAAGGCGGCCGGCCGCGACCTGGGGCGGCTGGTCCAATGCCTCCCTGAGGCTCAGGCATCCCGGCGACGGTTGGTCTCGGCGTTCCATGGTCATCCTGGTTTGGTGGGCGATCGGGGTCCCCGGTTACGGAGTCCCCCGACCGAGGGGTGGCTCGGAGACGGAGTCCCCGGGAGGAGCCCGGGGCGACCCTGCCACGCCTTCCCCCACCGACCCGTTGCCCCGCGACGGGTGCGCCGGGTCGGCGGCCTTGGGCGAGGCTTCGGTCCCGGGGATGCGCTCGCCGGGATAGCGGGCCGCCATGCGGGTCCTGAGGTTCTCGCGGGCCCGATGGAGACGAGCCTTGACCACCGCCACCGAGGTCTCGAGGACCCGGGCCATCTCCTCGTAGGAGAGGCCCTGGACGGGCCCCAGGAGGATCACCAGGCGTTGGTTGTCGGGCAGTTCCTCGACCAGTTCCTTCACGTGGCGCTGGAACTCCCGGTCGGCCGCCATCCGTTCCGGGTCCGGGAGCGGGGTGCCCATCGGCTCCCCGAGGTTCCCGGAGGAATGCTCCGCCAGCTCGTCGTAGCTCGAGTTCCGGGCTTCCCTGCGTCCCCTGCGGCGCAGGTGCTGGAGCGAGGTGTTGGCGGCCACCCGGTACATCCACGTGTAGAAGCGGGATTCGCCCCGGAAGCGCCCCAGGGTCCGGAAGGCCTGGAGGAAGCTCTCCTGGGTCACTTCCTCGGCGTCCTGGCGGCCGACCATGCGCTGGACCAGGCCGTAGATGCGCTTCAGGTACCGCTCGTAGAGGACCTGGAAGGCCTCCCGGCGCCCTTCGAGCACCCGGGCCACCAGCGCCTCGTCGTCGAGCGGGACCAGATCCTGCATGCGTAGCGATTCGTACCACGGATCGCCGGGCCGAGGGAGCCCGAGCTCAGGACGGGCTTCGCTCCGGGCCTCCCGTCCATATTGCCGGGCCCGCCCCGGGGTGATATCCTACCGGCCTTTTCCGGCGGCCCCGCCTTGACGCGCGGGGCCAGGACCCTGGGAGGAGTGGGGCCAGCGCCCCGAAACAAGAGCCATGTTCCAAGGCATTCCCGGCCGGTTCGATATCCTCGAAGGCGCCACCTTCGCCGTCCCCGTGGTCATGGGCATCCTGGCCCTGGCCCGGGCCCGGCAGATCGCCACCGACATCCAGGCCCGCGAAGAGGGCACCGAGACCATGGCGGAGATCGCCGGCTTCATCCGCGAGGGCGCCATGGCCTTCCTCCGGACCGAGTACACCTATCTCGCTGCCTTCGTGGTCGTGGTGGCCGGGCTGCTCGGCAGCTACCAGAGTCCCGCCAGCGCCCTCTCCTTCATCGCCGGGGCCGGCTGCTCGATGCTGGCCGGCTACTACGGCATGCGGGTCGCCACCCTGGCCAACGTCCGCACCGCCAATGCCGCCAAGAGCGGACTCGCCTCCGCCCTCGGCGTGGCCTTCAACGGCGGATCCGTGATGGGCCTCCTGGTTGCCGGCCTGGGCCTGCTGGGCCTCGGCTCGACCTGCCTGATCCTGTCGCTGGTGGCGTTCTCCAAGCCGGAGTTGATGCCCGACATCGCCCGGCTGGTCGCCTCCGGGGCGGCCCCCGGCCTCTCCGGCAGCCTGAACACCGCGATCC
>CAYOHP010000127.1:0-12526 GCA_964403795.1 uncultured bacterium
GAGGGCTTCGTTGAACGGCAGCCGACCGGTGAGACCTCCGGTGAGCCGCTCACCCATCGCGTTCGGCTGTCCGGTCTGGGAGAACGGTCCCGCCCCGGGCCGACCGATGTTCCCGGTCAGCAGGTGCAGGTTGATGATGCCGATGGTGTTGTGCTGGCCGTGGAGGCTCTGGTTGTAGCCGATTCCCCAGAAGGTGACCACGCCGCCCACTCCCCGCTGGTTGCCCTTGCGGGTGGCCGCCGCCCACTCCGAGGCGACCTTGCGGACGAAGGCCGGGTCGAGCCCGGTCATCTCCCGGGTCGCCTCCGGCGAGTAGCGGGCGATCCCGTCGACGTACTCCTGCCAGCCCTCGGTGTGCTTCTTCATGAAGTCCCACGCGATCACGTCCTTGTGCTCCTCGAGCAGGCACCAGGCGATCGAGTTGTGGAGGGCGAGATCGGCGTTGATGATGGGGGCGTGGTAGCTGTTCGAGGGATCGATGGCCTCGAAGCCCTGGACCGTGGCGGTACGACGGGGGTCGACGACCAGGGTGGCGATCCCGTTCTTCTTCTTGTGGTCGGCGGCCCGCCAGAAGATGACGGGGTGGGCCTCCCGGGGGTTATGGCCCCAGAACGAGATGAAGTCGCAGAGCTCGATGTCCTCGTAGCACCCGGGCGGGGTATCGGATCCGAGGCTGTGGATGTAGCCGGTGACCGCGCTGGTCATGCACATCCGGGCGTTGGCCTCGATGCTGTTGGACTTGATCACTCCCTTCAGGAACTGGTTCTCCAGGTACTGGCCCTCGAGGGTGAGCTGGCCGGAGCCGTAGAGACCCACCGAGTTCCCGCCACTCGCCTTGACGATGGCGGCGATCTTCTCGGTGACCAGGTGGGAGGCCTCCTCGTAGGTGACCTCCTTCCACACGGCGTCGTCGAGCCGGCCCTTGGTGGTCGAGACGTGGCCCTTCAGCGGGTCCGACATGTCCTTGCGCACCAGGCAGGCGGTCAGGCGGTCGACGTAGGTCGGCTCCCAGGCGGTGAGCCCCTTGATGCACTGGACGCCCACGTTGACCGAGGAGGCCTTGTCGGGGACCATCCCGACGATGCGGTCGCCGTCGGTCTGGATGATGGTGGCGCACCCCACGCCGCAGTACGGGCACTGGGCGAGGAACTCCTGGCGCCCGGCAGCCTCCTTCTTCGGCTCCGCGGCGCGGGCGAGCTCGCCCCCCTTCTCGAGGTGGACCTCGCCGCACCCGCCCAGGGCCACGCCCATGCCGGCCGCCCCGGCGGTCTTCAGGAACGTGCGGCGGTCGGGGCTCCAGCCCTTGCCCTTCTTGCGCTTCATGGCGTGTCCTTCCTCTCGAGGCTTCGGATGTAGGCGGTCAGGTCGTTGACGTCGCGGGGAGAGAGCTCGGCGAACCCGTGGTTGCCCCAGGAGCGCATGGCGGTCCCGGCCCGACCCTTCAGGATGGTGGCTTGCAGGAACCCGTCGGAGGCGGCGGCCAGGAACCCGGGATTGGCGAGCGAGGGGGCGAACCCACCCTTGCCCCCGGCCCCGTGGCACCCGGCGCACATGGCGGCGAAGTTCTGCTTCCCGGCCGCCACGTCGCCCTTGACCTCGCCCTTGCGGATGGGCTCCTCGCCACCCGGATCGAGCGAGCGCAGGTAGACGATCACGTCCATGATCTCCCGCTCCTCGAGCTCGACGATCCCGCCCCGTCCCCGACCGAAGGGCTTCATGGCCCGTCCGGATCGGCCCTCCCGGATCGAGGCCGCCAGGAATCCGTCCGAGGCCACCCCCAGGAAGTGGCGGTTCCCGATCGCGGGTCCGACGCCTCCGCTGGCGTCCGCCCCGTGGCACGAGGCGCACTGGGTGGCGTAGACCTCCCGGCCATACGCCACCGAGCCCACGGCCCGCACGTCCCCGAGGTCCTTCCTCGGACCCTTGCGATGGGTGTCGAGCCAGGCCAGGATCGAGGCCACGTCGGACGCCGAGAGTTCCTTGTGGCTGGGCATGGCCGTTCCCGGGCGTCCATGCACCACGGTCGTGTAGAGGAACTCCTCGCTGGCGGTGGCCAGCAGATCGGGATTGGCGACCCCCGGCGCCAGGTCGGTCCCGGTCCCGTCGTTCCCGTGGCAGGCCGAGCAGTTCCCCACGAACAGGCGTTCGCCGCGCACCGGATCGCCCTTGGCGGCTCTCACCTCCGCCAGGCTGGGCGGGACGGCCTCGTGGGACCGGAGGAACTTGAGGATCTCCTCGATCTCCCCCGGCCTGAGGCCGCCGTTCTTGGTGCCCCAGGCCGGCATGTTCCGCCCGTCCCGACCCACCCTCATGGTGTGCCGGAGGAAGCCATCGCTCGCCACCGACAGGAAGTCGGATCCGGTGACCGCCGGCACCCAGACGCCCAGCTCCTCGATCGCCTTGCCCTCGCCGGCGGCCCCGTGACAGGCGGAGCAGTAGGTGCCGAAGAGGGCCTCGCCCGAGTCCCCATGGTCCCGGCGCTCCTCGAGGCGGGCCACGACCTCGGCCTTGGGCAGCTGCTCGAGGGGAGTCCGGTCCTTGCGGAGACTCATCAGGTAGGTGGACAGATCCTCGATCTCGGAGGGGGTGAGTGCCGGGCGGGGCATCTTGCTCCCCGCCACCAGCTTGCCGGGCGCCGCCAGGTGTCGCCGCTGCCACTCGGCCACGCTGGGGTGCTCCCCGAGCCGCGCCCGGTCCTCGTGTGCCAGCTTCCGACTCCCGGTCTCGTCGAGGGGAGGTCCGAGATCCCCGCCCACTCCCCTCAAGGTATGGCAACCCCGGCAACCATGGCGGTTCACCAGGGCCTTTCCCGCCATCACCCTGGGTGCCCCGACCAGGGTGTCCATGTAGGCGATCAGGGCCTCCAGTTCGTCCTCCGTGAGGTGACCGAAGTTCATCATCCGGCTGCCCTCCACCACCGAGGCGGGGAGCACCAGATGTCGCACATGCCAGGCCCGGTCGAAGCCCTTCAAGCCCACCCCCGAGAGATCGGGACCCACCGTCCCGCCCTCGTCCCCGACCTTGTGGCAGGACAGGCACCCATGGAGGTCGAAGAGGTAGCGGCCGCGCTCGACCACCTCGAAGGGCTGGACCTTCACCGTCGAGTGGCAGGTCCCGCAGCTCGCCTGCGTCATGGCCTTCTCGAGCATGGGTGCGTCCCACTCGACGTGCCCGCCGTCGGCGTGGGCGGTGGCCTTGGAGGTGGCCCGGCCCTGCCCCTGGTGGCAACTGGTGCACCCGAACTCCCGGGTCTCGTGGGGGATCGCCGGGTGGGGACCGAACACCGGGTGTCCGGGGATGGGATCGGCATCGCCCATCCCGACATGGCATGAGATGCAGCGGTCCACGAAGCCGCGCCGGGGGTTCCAGATCTGCTTCAGGCCCACCTCGACGGGAGCCCCGCCCTGGGCCGTGACCAACCGGTTGTACTGGCCCTGGAGCGCCCGCCACTCGGTGAAGTGGGACTTGGCCGGCGCCAGTCCCAGCACCACCAGCAGCGCGACGGACAGGAAGAAGAAGATCCGGAGCAGGCTCTCGGTGTGAAGGGGATCCTTGCGAGCACTCATCAGAAATACAGCCCGTCCCTCCACGGCAGGGTGAAACCCCATCCGGGTCCCCGGAAGAAGACGCCGATGGTGGTCAGGACCACCGCCACGATCACGAACCAGGAGAAGATCCAGAAGGGGAGGCTGCGGGTGGCGAGCCAGCCGAGCAGACGCCCCTCGCTCCCCAGGAGGTAGGGCAGCGTCATCACCAGCGCCAGCAGGGCGGTCGGGATGGTCACCGACCAGACGTGGTGGGGAGCCGTGGCCTCCAGCAGGCCGATGATGCCGAGGGCACCCGCCCAGACGCAGAGGAACTTCAAGCCGGCGTCCCTCTCCCACATCGGGTCACGCCGCAGGTTCACCTCGAAGTAGGGGATCACCACCAGGCCGAGCACCACCACTCCGGGCAGGATGATCCCGGAGATGAGCGGCGGGTAGTAGTGGAGCAGTTCCTGGAGGCCCAGGAAGTACCAGGGAGCCTTGGCGGGGTTGGGCGTCTCGAGGGGATTGGCAATGGCATCCAGGGGGGCGTCGAAGAAGAGCGAGAGCAGCGACAGCCCCAGGACCACGCCCAGGAAGCAGATGGCCTCCCGCACCACCAGGTGGGGGAAGGTCATCACCCACTCCTCGTCGTCCAGATGGACGACCGGGCTCCGGTCGGCCTGCACCACCAGGAGGCGCGTCGGCACCTTCCGGGCATCCGATCCGGTCTCGGCCACGAAGCTACTCATGGCGGCCCTCCTCCCGGGGCGGCAGGTAGAGCCCGCCGTCCTTGCGCACCCGCCAGATGTGGACCGCCAGCGTCAGGGTCAGGAGCAGGGGCAGCACCACGCAGTGGATGACGTAGAAACGCACCAGGGTGTTCTCGTCGAGGGTGTTCCCTCCCAGCAGCAGGAAGGACGAGTACTCGCCGAGTACCGGCGCGGCCTTCCCGATCCTGGTCCCCACCGTGACTCCCCAGTAGGCGAGCTGGTCCCAGGGGAGGAGGTAGCCTGTGTAGGAGAGCAGGATGGTCAGGAGCAGGAGCACCACCCCGACCACCCAGTTGAACTCCCGGGGAGGACGGTAGGCCCCGGCGTAGAAGACCCGGAGCATGTGGAGGAAGACCGCCGCCACCATGGCGTGGGCGGCCCAGCGGTGCATGTTCCGGAGGAACACGCCGTTGGAGACCACGAAGCCGAGGTCCTTCATGTCCTCGTAGGCCCTCGGGATCGACGGGTGGTAGTAGAACATCAGCAGCACCCCGGTCACGACCAGCACGAAGAAGCACGAGGCCGAGATCCCGCCGAGGTAGAAGGTCTGGCCGAAGCGCATCGCCCGGAGCCGTACCTTCACCGGGTGGATGTGCAGGAAGAGGTTCGAGAAGACCGTCAGCGAGCGGTTCCGGTTGGAGTCCGGGAAGCCGTGGCGGATGATCGAGCGGTAGACGCGTCCCAGGATCCCCCAGCCGCCGCGGGGTGCCAGCACATGGGGATCCTCGGGGCGCCCGAGGGGATGCGAGGTGTCCGTCATCGTTCCCTTCCTCCGGGTCAGACCTCGAGGGTCTCGCCGGGACCGGCTTCCGCCTTGGTGTCGACCACCAGCCAGCCCTTGTCGATGGTGAGCTTCAACCGGGACAGCGGGCGGGGTGCCGGACCTCCGGTCACGTGTCCGTCGTGGGCGTCGAACTCGCTGCCGTGGCAGGGGCAGAAGATCCGTCCCTCGGTCTTCTCGTAGCGCGTCATGCAGCCCAGGTGGGTGCACACCGAGGACATGGCCACGAAGCCCCGCTCGGTGCGGAGTACGAAGCACTGCTGGCGCTCCAGCACGAGCAGGGTCCCGACCGGCACGTCCTCGGCCCGGGCCACCCGGAACCGGCTGGCCTCCTCGAAGAGGACGTTGGGCTCCAGGAACCGGACCGTGGTGATCACCGACCCCAGGCCGACGATCGCCAGGGCTGCCCCTCCCCCGAGACCGAGGAACTTCCGGCGCGCCAGTTCCTCGTCGCTCGGGTCGAACTTCAGGTCGTCGATCAGCGGCATGTCGTCTCCTAGATCGAGCTCTCGGCGAGCCGCAGCAGGTCCATCTCGTCGGTCCGGTAGAAGCCCTGCATCGTCACGCACCCGACCGGGCAGCGGCGGGCACAGAGCCCGCAGCGGATGCAGGCGTCCTCGTTCTTGACCAGGGCGGCCCCGCCCGCTCCCGGTGCGTCGGCCCCATCGGGCAGCAGGAACCGCCGGGCCTCGTCGCCCTGGGCCGAGATCCGGGACAAGGCCACCAGGTCGATGCAGCCCTCGGGGCAGACGTCGACGCAGCCGGCGCACTGGATGCACTCGCTGCCCTTCATCTGGCGGGAGTCGAAGACGGTGTTGATCCAGCACCGCAGGCAGCGGGCCGCTTCGGCGTGGGCGGCCTCGTCGCTGTAGCCGACCTCGACCTGCTGGCCGGAGGCCCGGTCGAGCGCCTCCCGGGTGGGGATGCGACGGCGCCGGATCTTCTCGTAGTCCCCGGCCGCGAACGGGTGGTCGTAGCCGAAGGTGGAGAACTCCCGCACCACGACCTCGGGCGGGTTCGACCTGCGACCCGTGATCTGGGTGTCGATCGCCAGGGCGGCCCGGCGCCCGTCGGCCACGGCCTCGATGGCGATCCTCGGCCCGAAGGCGATGTCGCCCCCGGCATAGACCCCCGGCAGGTTGGTCGCCAGGGTCTCCCGGTCGATCACCACCGTGGACCGTGGGCTCACTGCCAGTCCGTGGTCCGCCCCCAGGAAGGAGAGGTCGGCCACCTGGCCGATGGCGATGATCACGGTGTCGCAGGGGACGACCTTCTCGGTGCCCGCCATGGTCCGCGGGTTGAAGCGGCCGTCGGGATCGAAGACCGAGAGCACGTCCAGGGTCCGGACGCCCGTCACCTTCCCGTCGGTCACCACCACTTCCCGGGGCGAGCGCCGGAACTCGATGCCGATCCCCTCCTCCTCGGCCTCCAGCAGCTCGATCTCGTCGGCCGGGAGCTCGTGGCGGTCCTCCAGGCAGATCATCCGCACCCGCTTCTTCATGGAGAAGGCGGCGATCCGCGCCACGTCGAGGGCCAGGTTCATGTGGGGGTTCTCGCCCGCCGAGTCCTCGACCATGGCGGTGACCGCGTCCGCCCCCGGACGATCCAGACGGCGAGCGGCCCGGGCGGCATCCATGGCGATCTCCAGGCGCCGGGCGGAACGGGCGGCGTCGAAGGCCACGTTGCCGCCGCCGATCACCAGGATGTCGTCACCGGTCTCGAGGGGATGGCCCAGGTTCACGTTGGCGAGGAAGTCCACTGCGGTCAGGACCCCGGGATGGTCGGCGCCGGCGATCGGCAGGCCCCGTCCCTTGCGGCAGCCGGTGGCGATGAAGACCGCGTCATGGTCGCGGCGCAGGTCGGCGAACGAGACGTCCCGGCCTACCTCCACACCCAGCCGGATCTCGACGCCCAGCGAGCGCACGAAGTCGACTTCCCGGTCGAGGATCTCGCGGGGGAGCCGGTAGGCCGGGATGCCGAGGCGCAGCATGCCGCCCGCCACCTTGGCGGCATCCAGGATCGTCACCCGGTGGCCCATGAGCGCCAGGTCATGGGCGCAGGCCAGGCCCGCGGGGCCGGCCCCCAGCACCGCCACCTTCCCGGGCTTCCCGGCGGCAGGGCGGGGCCGCTCGACCACCGAGGCGATCTCCTCGAAGCTGACCTTGCTCTCCACCCCGAAGCGTTCGGTGGCGTAGCGCTTCAGGGCCCGGATCGAGATCGGGTCGTCCAGGGCGTCGCGACGACAGGCCGACTCGCACGGGTGGGCACAGATCAGGCCGCACACCGAAGCGAGCGGATTGGGTCGACGGGCCAGCGCGTAGGCTTCCTTGACGTGCCCGGTGGCGATCAGCGAGACGTAGCCTCCGGCGTGGGTGCCTACCGGGCATGCCGAACGGCATGGGAAGTTGGAAGCCAGCCAGGCCAGGTTGTGCTCGCTCGGGGGCATCGGGCGCTTTCCACCAACACCCGTGCCAGAAATGTCGGATCGGCTCCCCATCCAGGGAGTTCCTTCCGGATTCCCAGGATCGGGAGCGGGAGTACGGCCGAATGCAGGAAACCTCACCGCACCTCGTCAACCCTATCCCCATGGGTGACACGGAAACGTCACGATCGGAGACGTTCGTCCGGTCGGCGAGACCGAGAACCCTCACACAAGGGCGAGGAGCGTCCCGGCGTTCCCGCTCTGGCCTCCGGCACGCGGATTGCTGTCACACCCGGAGCAGGAGGCCTCCATGCATCTCGTTCCCCGGTCGGTCCGACCCCAGGTCCTCGGCGTGGTCGGGCACTCCGGTGCCGGCAAGACGACCCTGCTCGAGCAGGTGGTACCCCTGCTCCGGGCCCGCGGGCTCAGGGTCGGGATCCTCAAGCACGACGCCCACCGGATCGAACTGGATCGGAAGGGCAAGGACAGCTTCCGCCTGCGCGACGCGGGAGCCGACGCGGTAGTGCTCGCCTCCGACCGGATGGTCTTCGTCTCGGCCGTTGCCGTTCCCGAGCGATCCCCCGAGGAGCTGCTCGACGCCCACCTCGGCGGTCTCGACCTCGACGTCGTCCTCTGCGAGGGCTACACCCACCACCGCTTCCCCAAGATCGAAGTCCTCCACCCCGAGCGCGGGCCTCGGGCCGATCCGGTCCGTGACGGGGTCCGGGCCTGGGTCCACCGCGAATCGGTCCCGGCTCCGGTTCCGCCCGCCGACCTCCCCGTCTTCCGCTCCGACCAGGCCGAGCCGCTGGTCGCTTGGCTCGCCTCCCAGGGGCTGCTCCCCGCGTCCCGGTCCCTCGACACCGCCCGGACCGCCGCGTCTTGAGGTCCAAGGGACCTGCCCCGATCGCCTGGAGCGCCCGGGCCGCAGCCCTCGCCCTCCTCCTCGGCAGGCTCCTTTCTCCTTCGACCACCACGGCAAGTCCGCTCCTCCTCGACGCCGCCCGGATCGCCGCCGGTACCGCCTGGATCGAGTACCCGAGGCAGCCCGGGGGTACCGAGGTGATCCGCCTGGGAGGCCTCTCCCTGGACCGCGCGGGCGGGATCGAGCTCCGGCTCGAGAGCCGCTCCCCGACCCAGCTCCGGGTCTTCCTGGCACTCGCCCCCGACGACACCCGGGTCCGGCACGTGACCCTCTCGCCCGAGGCACTCGCCACCACCCTGCGTCTCGACCTCGCGGCCTTCGATCCGGTTCCCGGTCAGACCTGGAGCCAAGTCCCGCCCGGCGGCGCCCTGGTGATCGCGGATGTCCCCGGTCTGCGCCTTACCTCGGTCCAGGGACGCCTGGGGGTCGGTCCCCTCCGTCTCCTCGAGTCCGTCCCGCCTGCGCCGGCTGCCCCTCCCCCCACCCCTGCACCAGGGAGCCTCGAGGACCGGATCCTGGGCGGCTGGCTCGGCAAGGTGGCCGGCGGCGACCTCGGGATGCCAAGCGAAGGACGGAGCCAACCCGACTGGGCCGCCGTCGAAGCCGCCCTCTCGCTCCCGGCCTCGGCACCAGTGACGTTCCCGACCGGCTTCGGATTCGGCCCGGACGACGACACCACCCTGGGCGTCTCCGGCCTCTTCCTGGCCGAGCGTCTCGGCCGGATTCCCGGCGCCCTCGAGATCGCCTCCTCCTGGCGGGCCCGCACCTCGCCGGAGTTCCTGTGGGTGAACGAGTGGAGCGCGACCCTGGCGCTCCTCCGGGGTGCCCGACCGCCGGCGACCGCTGAAGGCCCCTTCGGGGAGACCCTGACTGCCCGGATCCGGGTCGAACCCTGGGCCTTCCTGCTGCCCGGTTCTCCGGCCGAGGCCTCGGCCCAGGCCACCCGCGACGCCTCGATCGAGACCCGGGGCACCGGGACGGAGGACGCCGCCTTCTGGGCCGCCGCCCTCTCGGCCGCCTTCCGCGAGCCCGACCTGGCCGCCTGCCTGGACCTCGCGGCCCGGATCGCCCCGGGGAGGTACGCCGGGACCCTGCTGGCCGCCTTCCGCTCCCGGGCCTCGGGGACGCCCCTCCGGGAATCCTGGGAGGCCCTGGCCCGCGACCACTTCGAGCCGCTCCGCACCGCTCACACCAAGGAATGCTGGGTCTTCTCGCTCCCCAATGCCGGCCTCCTCGGTCTGGCGCTCGCCTGGGGCGGAGGGGACTTCCGCACCACCCTTCGCCTGGCGGCCTCCCTGGGCTGGGACTCCGATTGCAACGCCGCCACCCTGGGGGCCTTCCTGGGGGTTCGGGTAGGCGCTTCCGGCCTTCCCCCCGAGGTTGCTCCCCAGCTCGAGGACCGGCTGCGGATCGCCATCTCCGGGGAGGAACACCAGTCGATCCGGGCCCTGGCGGCCCGCACCGCCACGCTGGCCCGAAGGCTGGCGGGACTGCGAGGTGCGGAAACTCACCCAACCCTCACCTCGGCCCCCGCGGCGGTTCATGGAAGGTAAGGAAACTCCCGGAAGCCACCCGCTCCGGGACCTCAAGGAGGCTTCGATGCGACTCCCCAGGACCCTCGGCCGGCACCCTCGGACCCGCCGGGGCTCGGTCGCGATCGTGATCATCGTGGCCGTGGTGGTGGCCGCCCTGGCCGCCGCCGCCCTGACCATGTCCGGCCACGCCGGCCGCAAGGAGTTCCACCAGGGGATGCGCCACAACGCCTTCGAAGTCGCCAAGGCGGCAGCCGAGGAAGCGGCCCTGCTCATCAACAACGGGCACGCCAACGCCTCGATCGAGGGCGCCCTGGACTCGGCGGTGCCGCTCGCCTTCGCCGACTCCCCGATGATGAACGAGGACAACCTCGAGTACTTCGGGGTCGATGCCGGATCCAGGCCCAAGGTCACCATGCGGGCCTCGGTGGTCGACCGCTTCGAGCGCAAGCCGGGCAAGGCGCAGCTCGACGAGATCCTCGCCGAGATCGCCAAGGGCGGCTACAAGCCCGACGTGGTCGAGTTCTGGGAGCGGATGAAGAAGGAGCAGACCGAGGAGTCGAGCACCCTGACCGACGACGCCAATGACCGCAACGACGCCTTCATGGACATGGCCCGCAACGTCAGCATCAAGAGCTGGGGCCCCGAGGGCACCCCGGCTCCCTGCACCACCGATCCGCTCACCGGAGCGACCACCTTCGCGGATCCCGAGAAGCGGGGCAAGCGGGACAACCCGGGCGAACTCGACGGGACGCTCCGGGCCATGTTCGAACTCTTCTACACCCACGACGGCTCCCG
Organism: uncultured bacterium; assembly: GCA_964403795.1. Lineage (GTDB taxonomy): Bacteria > Muiribacteriota > UBA6191 > CAZXTJ01 > CAYOHP01 > CAYOHP01. Next base: position 10,756 of record CAYOHP010000127.1, read on the forward strand.
GGCCACCGACTGCGACGGCAGCGATCTGGGCCTCGCCAAGAGCGGAGGCGTCTCGCCCAAGGGGGCGCCCGCTCCCGACGCCGTGAAGCGGGCCTTCGAGGCCGCCATCGTGGCCATCGGAGACGATGCCGCCTCCAAGCTCCAGGGCTGCGGGTCGAATCCCAACGGGGCGGTGGCCCACGCCATCGGCGACCTGGCTCTGGGCGAAGTGATCGCCTCCGGCACCGAGGTGAGCGTCACCACCAACCTGATGAAGAGCCGGGAACTCAAGGACAACAAGGTCTACCTGCTCGAGATCAGCGCCACCCAGGCCTACGGCGACACCAAGGCCATGGACCTCGACAAGGCCTCCGGGGGCGCCGCGGCTCCCGAGGTCGCCTTCACCACTTACCGCCTGTTCGAGAAGGTCGAGTGGGAGAACGCGGTCATGGCCCTGACCCAGGGCTATTGCCCCGGCATGGTCGAGGGCGAGCCGGGCAAGGGGATCATCGCCGAGTTCCTCCAGCACGGCATGACCGACTCGCAGATCGCCTCGATGTACCCCGCCGACTCCGCCGAGCCCGGACGCAACGTGCGGATCCCGCTTCCCTCGGGCGGCTTCTCCAGCCTCCGCTACGACCCCAAGAAGGTGATCTGGGACATCTTCGCCAAGTCCGACATGCCGGTGACCGCGGGCGGGCGCATGTACCCCTACACGATCGCCAGCACCCACCTCGACATGTCGAAGGCCCAGACCGTGGACATGGGAGGGCCGACGCCTTGAGCAGCCCGGGACGCCGGACCGCCTTCACCCTGGTCGAGGTCCTGTTCGCGGCCACCATCCTGTTCGTGCTGATGGGAGGGATCTACACCTTCCTCAACACCGGCAACCGGGCCGTGGTGGTGGCCTGGGATCATGCCCAGGCGCGCAGCGATGCGCTCCGGATCCTCGAGGTGATCGGCGAGGACATCGATCGCCTCGTGATCGACGACAGCCTCGACAAGATCGACTGGCCCGGCGTGCTCGAGCCGATCCTGCTCCCCAGCGGCGAGAACGCCGAGCGCTCCACCAAGTTCATGTTCTTCGCCATGCACCATCGCCGCTACTGGCAGAACTCGCCTCCTCCCACCGGCTTCCAGAAGACCCAGCTGGTCGCCCAGCTCGTCGAGTACCAGGTGGTGCCCCGCCAGGACGGCCATGGCGTCGACCTCCACCGCAACGGCGTCCCGGTGAACGTGCGCTGGACCAGCGAGAAGCAACGCCTCGACGCCTTGGCCGCCGGTGCCGACCTCTCGGAGGCCACCTTCCCGCTCTCCGACGTGAAGCTCCAGTGGCTCGACCAGGAGGAAGCGAGCCGCCTGGCCGTGTCCCGCAAGCACGCCTTCAAGGTGACCGTGGAACCGCTCGGGGACTGGGACCGCACCTCGAAGCGGGCCGCCAACCTGGCCAAGGGGGCGGCCGTCTCCCGCCTCTTCCACCTGAAGGGCGTGGAGAGCTACTTCGCGGTCCTGACGTCGCTCGTCGACGTGGACGCCCCGATGATCCTGGCTACGCCCATCTACGGCGCCATCAAGGCGCTGAACGTGGGCATCCACCGCCCCGACTCGGCCTTCGACCTCTCGACCCCGCTCGAAGAGCTGGCCGGGCTCGAGGCGGCCCTCGCCCAGGGCGCCGACATCGCCATCGGGTCGCGGGCCCTGGACCGCAGCCGCATCGCCGTGCGCCAGCCGCTCTACCGCGAAGCCGCCGGCCGCCTCTTCAACCGCCTGGTGCAGGTCCTCAGCGTGCCCG
>CAYOHP010000127.1:12536-18378 GCA_964403795.1 uncultured bacterium
CGTGCCGCCCAAGCTCATCGTCTGCGAGACCGCCCTGTTCGACGACGCGACGGTCGGGAAGACCGAGGTGAGGTGACCCATGGCACGCCGATCCGCACGCCGGGCCTTCTCGATCCTGGAGGTCTCCATCGGGGCCTTCCTGCTGGCCTTCCTCATGGTGCCGACCTGGAACATGCTCCAGGGAGCCGGGAAGTCCATCGAACGGACCGACCAGCGGCGCATGACGCGCTTCCTGGCCAACCAGATCCTGGAGCGGGTCGAGGCCGTGGACTTCATGGTCCTCTACAACGAGTTCAAGGCGGCGAAGAACGTCGTCTCGGGCGCCAATCCGCTGAACCTGAGCCAGGAGACGATCGACGAGGTGGCGCGCCAGGGCTGGACGGTGTCGCTCCGGTTCGAGTTCATGACGCACGACGAACTCGGCACCAACCCGGGCGATCCCATGAAGGCCCCCAAGGGCATCCTCCACCTCCAGGGCGGGCACATCACCCTGGCGATCGACCGGCCCGGGCTGCCCGACGCGGTGTTCCGCAAGCCCCTCTACTGCCCCCTGATCCTGGGCCGGCCCGGCCTCCTGGTCAGCCAGTGCCCGGCCCTGAACGCGGCGCTGCGCGCCAGCCTCGCCCACGTACCATGAGGACCGGTGGGCGAACCCCAGGTCCGTGATCCGACCTCCGAGCCCGGCGCCGATCCCTGGCTCGGGGGTCTCGCCCTGCTCGGCCTCGGGCTCCTGCTGGCAGTCCTCTACCTGAACCGGATCAGCCTGGGAGGCCCGCTGGGCCAGGCCCCGGACTGGGTCGTGGACCTCGCCTGGCCCCTGGAAGCGCTCCACACCGCCGTGTTCGGACCGCTGGCCCGGGACGAGTGGAAGGTCACCGGCCAGGCCCACCGGGTCAGGCAGGCGGTCCTCTGCCTGGCCGCCGCCTCGTGCCTCTACCTGCCGGCCTGCTGGATCGTCCTCCGGAGGCCAGCATCTCCGGGCTCGCCCCGCCTCGCCGGGATCCTGGCGGTCTCGATCGCGTGCCGCTTCCTGCTGGTCTTCTCCCCGCCCCTGCTCGAGACCGATCCCTACCGCTACCTCTGGGACGGAGCGGTCGCCCGGGCCGGGGTGAACCCCTACCGGTTCGCGCCCGAGGAGGTGCAGCACTTCGCCGACGGGCTCGAGGTCCCGGGCCGCTCCCCCGCCGAGCGGGTCGAGCTGGCCCGCCTGGCCCATCTGCTCCGGGATCCCGCCCTGCTCGAGACCCTGGTCAAGGTGAACCACCCGAACGTCCCGACCCTCTACCCGCCGCTCGCCCAGCGCCTCTTCGCGCTGGCAGCCGGCCTCGCCCCCGGGAACATCCTGATCTTGAAGGCCCTGGTGGCGGCCATCGATCTCGGCGTCCTCCTCGCCCTCCTCCCCTTGCTCCGCATCCTGGGACGCCCGCCGGAGTGGGTGCTCCTCTACGGCTGGTGCCCGCTGGTCCTGAAGGAGTACGCCCAGAGCGCCCACTACGACCCGCTGGCCACCCTGTTCCTGCTTGCGGCCCTCGCCCTGCTGCTGCGGGGCCGCGGAGTCGCGGCGGGGGTGGCGGCTGGCCTGGCCGTCACCGGCAAGTTCTTCCCGCTGGTCGTGCTGGTGGTCCTGGCCCGAAGCTTCGGCGCCAAGGGCATCGCCGCGGCGCTCGCCACCATCGCCGTCATGACCCTCCCCTACCTCGGGATCGGCGCCCGGATCGGGGACGGGCTCCTCGTCTTCGGGACGAGCTGGGTCTGGAATGCCTCCGTCTTCGAGCTGGTGCGCAGCCTCACCGGCTCCCTGGTCGCCGCCAAGATCGTCCTGGTCCCGCTCGGCATCCTCGGCCTGCTCCTCCTGGCGCGCCTCCCCGAGGACTCCCCGGCCCGGGTCGTCGCCAAGGCCGAAGCCGCGATCGCCCTGCTCTTCGTCCTCTCGCCGGTCCAGAACCCCTGGTACGGAGCCTGGCTCGTACCTTTCGCGGCCCTGGGGGGCTCGCTCGCCTGGCCGGTCCTCTCCGGCGGCATGCTCGCCTACTACGGCTACCACGCCGGCAAGACCTGGACGGTGACGGCACCGCTCGTCGGGCTGCGCTTCGACCTGCGCTGGCTCGAGTACCTCCCGGCCTACGCCCTCCGTCTCTCCGAATCCGCTGCGGGAAGGCAGCCATGCCGCGCCCCATGACGCGCCCCGCCTCCCCGGCACCGGCGGCCACCCCCGGCCGAGGGTCGCGACTGGGCCTCCTGCTCCTGGCCACCCTGGCCGTCCGCGCCTGCGGTCCCGGGCCGGTCCCGACGCCGGAGCCCCCGCCGGCCACGATCTCCCCGAGCCCGGATCCGATCCCTAAGCCGCCGCCTCCCCCCGTCTGGACCGGGCCGGGCGCCATCCTCGAAGGCCGGGTGCGCCTCCTGCAATCGGCTCCTCCGCTGCGCCCCTACCCGGTGGTGAGCCAGACCGATCTGTGCGGACCCAAGCCCAAACCCAACGAGACCCTGGTGGTCGACCCCGAGGGAGGGATCGCCAACCTCGTCGTCATGCTCCCGAGGACCCAACCGGTCCCCGAGGCCCCCGTCCCGGCGCCGCCGGTCATGGACCAGCGGGCCTGCGTCTTCGTCCCCCACCTGGTGGCGGTGGCCGAAGGCGACCCGGTGCGGTTCCGGAACTCCGACCCGACCCTCCACAACGTCCACGGGATCAGCGACCCGGGTGGCTACGACCGCTTCAACCTCGGCATGCCGGGAGGCGGCGTGGACCAGGACCTCGTCCTCAAGCGCTCGGAAGCCATCCGGATCCGCTGCGACGCGGGACATCGTTGGATGCGGGCGATCCTCTACGTGACGCCCACCCGCCTCCACGCGGTCTCGGACCGGACCGGCAGGTTCCGGATCCCGGGAATCCCGGAGGGCTCCCATCCGATCGAGGTCTGGCACGAGACCCTGGGGCGCCTGGCGATCCGCCGGCGCTTCGGGCCCGAGGGAACCGTGGTCCTCGACCTCGAAGCCGGCCTCGACCCGGCACCGTTCCTGCGGGAGGTTCCCGTACTCGCAACGCCTTCGACCCCCGCCACCACCGTGGCCACGGTCGAGCCGTGACCCCACAAGGAGGCGCCCGATGACCGGTATCGAGTCCAAGCCCACCCTCGTCCAGTCCTGCGGCACCGGGGGCTGAGCGGCCAAGCTGGATCCCCAGCTCCTCGCGCAGGTGCTGCGCGGCCTCACCCGACGCCCCGATCCCCGCCTCCTGGTCGGCTTCGACCACGCCGACGACGCCGCCGTCGTGCGCCTCTCCGACGACCTGGCCCTGGTCTTCACCACCGACTTCTTCCCTCCCATGATCGAGGACCCGCGGGTCTACGGACGGATCGCCGCCGCCAACGCCCTCTCCGACGTCTACGCCATGGGCGGCACACCGCTGGTGGCGCTGAACCTGGTGACCTTCCCCTCGAAGAAGCTCCCGCCCGAGGTCCTGACCGAGGTCCTGGAAGGCGCCGGCGAGGTCTGCGCCCTGGCCGGATGCGCGGTGGGAGGCGGCCACACCGTCACCGGCGACCGCCTCGAGTTCGGATTGGCCGTGGCCGGCACGGTGCACCCGGATCGGATCGCGACCTCCACCGGGCTCGTCGGGGGCGAGTTCCTGGTCCTGACCAAGCCGCTCGGCACCGGGATCCTGACCACCGCCATGACGCGCGGCGTGGCGGGATCCTCCGCCTCGGCGGCCACCCTCGCCTCCATGGCGGAATTGAATCGCGTCGCCGGCGAGGCCATCGCCCGCTTCGGCCTGCGCGCCGCCACCGACGTGACCGGGTTCGGCCTCCTCGGCCATCTGAGGCATCTGGTCGAGGGCTCCGCCCGGGGCGCCGAGATCTGGGGCGGGCAGCTCCCGCTCCTGCCCGAGGTCCGCCTCCATGCCGGGGCCGGGCTCCGCACCGGAGGTGCAGCCCGCAACCGCGCCTATGTCGAGGCGATCCTGGACCTCTCGCTCGGCCTACCCGACGACCTGTTCCAGGTGGCCCTCGATCCTCAGACCTCCGGCGGCATGCTGCTGGCGGTCCCCGGACCGACCCTCGACGAAGTGCTCTCCTTCCTGGAAGAGTCCGGCACGCCATGCCGCTCCGTGATCGGGCGCGTGGATCGCGACGGCCCGGGCCGGATCCGAATGCTGGAGAGCCGTCCCTAGATCACGCCATCGCCGCGTGGAGGGGGTGGTCGGGCTCCGGAGGCCCGGCCCGGAAGGCGCCGGTGGCGGCCAGGGCGAGGGCCAGGGTGCCCAGGGCGAAGGCGGTGAGCATCCCTCCCATCCCGATCAGGACCTTGGTCCCCGCGTCCTGCCAGGTGAGGAAGGGTCCCAGGCCCAGGAACAGGGCCCGGAAGGCCGCGTGGAAGACCAGGGGAGGCCAGATCGATCCGGTGGCGAGCCGCTCGCGCCCCAGGATCAGACCCAGCGACAGGCAGGTGATCCAGAGGCACCGCATCGCCAGGCCGGGCTCGAAGTTGCCATCGAGGGCGTCCGGGAGATACCGGGGTACCAGCCAGGCAGCATAGCCGAGCCCGGCCATGACCAGGGGTGCCGGCGCCCCGGCCTCGACCAGCGCCGGGACCAGGAGGCCCCGCCACCCGAGCTCCTCGCCCAGGACCTGGAGCCCGGCGAGCAGGAAGAGGCCGAGCGCGAGGCCCAGGACCGCCCCGACGAAGGCCGGCCCGCTCGACCCCACCCGATCGGCCAGGGCGGGAGGCACGTGGAAGACGAGGAGACCGTCCGACCAGGAGAAGCCGAAGATCGCCACGAAGAGGACGACGGGAAACACCAGGGCCAGGACCAGGAAGTCGAGGCGGGGCAGGCGGAGCCCCAGGTCCGGCGCCGGTGCCGGCCGGATCCAGAGGGTCGCCGCCGCGGCCGCGGCCGGGAGCCACGAGACGAGGAAGGCCGCCACCCAGGCACCGGGCCCTGTGCCGGGGCCTCCCCGGAGCAATCCCGCGCACCCCAGGCTGGCGATGCCCAGGAACACCATGAACAGGAGGACCCGCCTCGGTGCCTCGTACCCGGATTCGCCCGGTCCCATCTCCCACCTCGCCTCACGCTCACCTCCGCAGCGTAGCCGGCGAGTCCGTCCGCCACCGCAGGCGCGCCGAGAAGTGGCGGAGCGCGGGCGGCTCCTCCACCAGCTCGAGGGAGCGGATCCCCTCCTTCCCCTGGACGACCCGTTCCATGACCTCGATCACGTAGTCGACGTGGCTCTGGGTGTAGACCCTCCGGGGCAGGGCCATGCGGACCAGTTCCATGGCGGAGGGCACCTGGCCGCCCGGGGCCTCGGGGGAGGTGCGGCCGAACATCAGGGTGCCGATCTCGACGGTGCGGACGCCGCCGGCCAGGTAGATCTCGCAGGCCAGCGCCTGGGCCGGGAAGCCGGAGGGCGGGATCCCGGGGAGCAGCGCCTTGGCGTCCACGTAGACGGCGTGGCCACCGGGCGGCTCGACGATGGGGATTCCCAGGTTCCGGAGTCCTTCTCCCAGATACGAGACGGAGCGGATCCGGTAGCGGAGGTAGTCCTCGTCGAGGACCTCGACGAGCCCCTGGGCCATGCCCTCGAGGTCCCGCCCCGCCAGGCCGCCGTAGGAGGGGAAGCCCTCGGTCAGGATCAGCAGGTTGGTGGCCTTGCGGGCCAGCTCGGGATCGCGGAAGGCCAGGAAGCCGCCGATGTTGACGAGCCCGTCCTTCTTGGCCGACATGGTGCAGCCGTCGACCAGGTCGAACATCTCGCGGGCGATGGCGGCCACCGGTCGGTCCCCCTGGCCAGGCTCCCGCTCCCGGATGAACCAGGCGTTCTCGGCGAAGCGACAGGCGTCGAGG
>CAYOHP010000128.1:0-18329 GCA_964403795.1 uncultured bacterium
CTGCTCGGCCTCGTAGAGCAGGAGCAGGGCGAGTCGGTGGCGGGCGACGCCCCGCCCCATCGAGGGTCCCTCCGGACCCGGGATCCGGTCGGCGGCTTCGACGGCGGCCTCGAGGCTGCTCCTGGCCTGGGCCCAGGCATTCTCCCTGACGTGGGCGTCGGCAGTCTCGAGATGGGTCTTCCAGGCCGAGAGCTGCGAGGGGGTCGGACCCGCGGGATCGAGCGGGACCGGACGAGGTCCCCACCAGGCCCGGGTCGAGAACCCGAGGAACCCGAGTGCCAGGACGATGAGGACCGGCCTCACCAGGCCCGGGGCCCGGGGGCGCGCCGCGGCAGCCGGCGCCGGCGTCTGCCGCGCAGGGACCTTGGGTGCGGGCCGGGGCTCGGGCCGGGCTCCGGGGGGTGACTCGGCATGGGCCGGGGACGTCGGGGGAGCGGAGGCTTCCGGCGCGGGCGAGGGCGGGTCCTCGCCTTCCCTGCGCATCCCGGCCGGGGCCACCGGCTTGGGTGCGATCTGCGGGAGGTCCACGGTGGCCTTGGGGTCCTGGCTGCGGGCCGCCTTCTCGAGGCCGGCCGCCTCCCCCGGGGAGATCCCCAGGTGACGGGCCAGGCCCGTGAGCAGGGCCCGCTCGGCGTCCTCCACCCGGCCCTTCTTCCAGGCCATGCGTGCCGCCAACCCGAAGAGCCGCGGGGCGTCGAGGGCGGGGCCCGCGGTCCGCCCCTTGCGCTCGTTGTCGAGGCGGGCCCTGGCCGCGATCTCGAGCGCTTCCTGGGCGGACAGGCCGAGGAACGCCACCAGCGATTGCAGCAGGGGTTGGGCCTCGGGCATGTGGTGCGGGTCGCGGAGCGCCTCCCGGCTGGCGACGAAGAAGAGGGTCGCCGGCTCCAGTCGCCGCACGGGCTTGGGCTGCGTCACGCCCTCACGGTAGCCCATCGGGCCCTGGCGGCGATCGCCCACCGTTGATCCAGGCATCCCCATCGGGTAAGGTCCAGTCCCTGGGGACGAAAGGAAGGCAGCCGGTTCCATGTCGACCTCGTCGGGAGGCTCCCGGGGGATCCCAGCCCAGATCGGTTGGACCTCCTTCTTCTGCCTGGCCACCCTCCTCCTGTTCGCCCGTCCGGCCCTCGCCTCGGGCGCGGCCTCGGCGTTGCCGGTCGTCACCGACAAGCCGATCGTCCCCATGGTCCTGCTCGGCCTGGTGATGCTGGCGACCTTCGCCATGATCGCCTTCGAGCTCATGAACAAGGTGATCGCGGCCCTGACCGGCGCCATGCTGGCGGTGACCATGGGCATGGGCTTCGGGATCTACAAGGCCCATGGCGGCTACAAGGAGGTCCACCACTTCATCGAGCACGACCTCGGGGTGCTCGGGGTGATCGTGGGCACCAGCATCCTGGTCGAGATCGCCAGCCACTCCGGCCTGTTCCACTTCATCGCGGTGAAGCTCGTGAAGGCGACCCAGGGGCGGCCCGACAAGCTGCTCCCCGCCATCATGTCCGCCACCATCTTCTTCGTCACCTTCCTGACCATCTCGCCCGCCACCCTCATCATGGCGTCGCTGGTGCTGGTGATCACCAAGGCCCTAGACGACGATCCCCGGCCCTACATCGTGGCGGTGGCGATCGCCGCCAACTCCGGGGCACTGATGACCTTCGCCTCGGGCATCTGCACGCTGATGATCGGGACCGCGGCCAAGCTCCCCTATGCCCACTTCTTCGTGGCCTCGACCCCGGTGGCGCTGCTCTCGGCCTTCCTCGCCTACCGGGTGATCCGCTGGCGCTACGCCTCGACCCTCTCCGGTGGCGCCAGCCTCGAGGAGCGGGCCGCCAAGGTGGCCTGCTTCGACGAGTGGGCCCTGGTCAAGGACAAGCGGATCTTCCGCAACTGCGCGGTGATCCTGGGGCTCACCGTGATCGGCTTCGCCTCGGCCCAGAAGCTCGGTGTCGGTCTCGACTTCATCGCCATGTCGGGTGGCACCGCCGCCCTGCTCTTCTCCGGCTTCGATGCCGACGAGGCCATCAAGCGGGTGAAGTGGCCGGTCATCCTCTTCTTCGTAGGCCTGTTCGTCCTGATCGGAACGGTCCAGGACACCGGACTGCTCGAGGCGATCGCCGGGAGGATCTTCGACATCTCCGGCACCAACGTCACGATCGCGGTCCTGGTCCTCGCCCCCATGTGCTTCATCCTCTCCGGGGTGGTCGACAACATCCCGGTGGCCGCCACCATGATCCCGGTGGTCAAGTCGATGGTGGCCAAGGGCCTGGCGCCCGAGCCCCTGTGGTGGACGGTGGTCGCCTCCTGCAACCTGGGCGGGAACCCCACCCCGGTGGGCAGCGTCTCGCAGGTCATCGCCCTGCACGCGCTCGAGAAGGAGCGGGGGATCAAGATCGGCTGGGGCGAGTTCATGCGGGTCGGTCTGGTGGTGACCGGTCTGCAGCTGGTACTGGTCGTGACCTTCATCCTGGGGATGCACTCGCTGGGTGCCTTCCCGAAGCTTCCCTGAAACCCCGGAAGGAGGACCGAGGACCGTGTCGAAAGCAGACGATGCCGATCTCGTCGAGAGCATGAACGCCTTCGAGGCCGCCCTCATCCGGGAGCCGACCGAGATCCCCCCCCACCCGATCAAGAACGTCCTCCTGGCGATTGACCGGTCGAACCAGGACGAGGCGGCCAAGACCCTCGCCCGCGAAGTCCGGACCCGGACCGGGGCCCGCCTGCTGGTGGCCTTCGCCTACGAGGGCGAGCGCGAGGAGGCCCGGGAGGCCTACCTCGGGGAGATTGCGAAGGAGCTCGAGGCCGCCGCCGTCTGGGGCGAAGGGACCCACACCTTCGAGCGCATCCTCTCCGCCGTCAAGACCGCCGAGGCCGACCTCCTGGTGATCCCGGCCCCCTACCTGGCGGATCTCGACCTGCTCGGCCACGAGAGTCTGGGGACGAGCCTCGACCTGGTGCTGGCCCGGGCCAACGTGCCGGTACTGGTGGTGCGGGACCCCTCGCCCACCATCGCCGCCACCCTCGACCAGATGCTGATCCCCATCACCTTCGCCAACCGGGAGAACCCCCGGGCCTGCGGGCTGGCGCTGGCGCTGGCGGGCTCTTCCACCCGCATCGAGCTGCTGGCGGTCGCCGACCGTCGGCTGCTGACCAGCGCGTCCCATCTGCTCGGGAGCTACCTCGATGTCCGGGCCCTGGATCCGGCCACGCTGGAGGCCCTGGAGGCCAAGGAGCACGCCAGCCTGATCGCGGCGCTCCAGAAGACCTGCGCCGAGAAGGGCCTCGACTGTCGGGTCCAGGTCGAGGTCGGGGACCCGGTCGACGTGGTCAGGATCGAATCCGAGGCTTCTCCCCGCCTGACCATCGTGGCGGCGCCCGAGGACCACCGCGAGGCGGCCTTCCAGCAGGTGCTGGCGCTCCTCAAGGATGCGCGGAATCCGGTGCTGGTCGTGTGAACGGGGCTGGGCCCGGACCCAGCCCCCGCCACTGGTCGAGGTAGCTCCGCACCATGCCGAGCTGGGAGGCCAGGTAGCCGTCCACCGACCAGGTAGCGCCCCCCTCGGCCTCCAGCATTCGGTGGAGCGCGGGCAGCCGGTACCAGGGGACCGGGGGCACCAGATGGTGTTCCACGTGGTACCCGGCATAGAGGGTCAGCCATTCCAGGAACGCCGGCCGGGCATGGACGTTCCGGGTGTTGCAGAGGATGCAGTCGGTATAGGCCTCGGTACCGACGTGGTTGAACCCGAAGAGCTGGATGACCATGAGCATCGAGAGCATCCACACCCAGAAATAGGCTCGATACCCGTCGAACCCCAGGACCGCGCCCAGCCCGAGCTGGATCGCCAGCATCCTCGGGAAGTCCCGGCGGATCGCCGCCTGCACCCGGGGCGGATAGGTCACGGGGTCGGTCCCGAAGGCCGCCAGCCACCCGGGCAGGATCTGGAACAGCGGGAAGCCGAAGGGGATGAACACCAGCAGTAGGTGGACCACCAGGTTGGTGGTGCGCTGCACCTTGGGGGAATCGCCCGAGGGGTCCTCGTCGAATCCCGTGAACCGGTGGTGGGCCAGGTGCAGCGCCCGGTAGGCCTGGAAGCTGGCGAAGTTGAGCCCCAGGACCAGGGTGCCGATCCCGTCGTTCCAGGCCCGCCGTCGGGACAGCGAGCCGTGGACGCAGTCATGGGAGATCACCCCCAGCGCGGTCAGGAACCAGGCCGCGACCACCACCCACAGGATCCAGGCCGGGCCGGAGGCGGCCGCGGCCATGCGGGTCGAACCGAGCAGGCCGGCCACCAGGACCACGGGTACCGCTTCCCCGACGCGGGAATGCGGGAGGGCACGGAGCGCCTCGGCCGCGGCCACCACCCGGTCGGTCCGCGCCCGGCACCCGGCATGGGGATCGGTCCCGCTCATGGCCGGCGCCAGCCGGCGGGATGGATCCAACCGAGGCGCCCCTCGCGGAGTACCAGCGAGCTGCCCGGGGTCCAGGAGGCCAGGTCCTCGGGGCCGAGCTCGAAGGCGAGTCGGCCCTCCGGGAGGACGAAGCGGATGCGGGTGCCTTCGAGCAGCCGGATGTCGATCAGCCGGGCCGGCATCCTCAGGGTCAGACCCGGCCGCAGCCGAGGGGGGCGGGCCGCTCCGGCCTCCACCGCGATCGCCCGCTCGATGGCGACCGCGGCCCCCGGCAGGTCGGGGAGGTCCCCCCACCAGGCGACTTCCAGGTAGAGGTCGAGGCGGGTCCCGCCCTCCTTCTCGAAGGGGTAGAGGACATCGAAGGGGTTGTAGGCCATCGTCAGGAAGCGATGGACCCGCTGCGCCCGGCCCGGGACCGCGACCTCGTGGACCGGCGCTCCGCTGGCGTTCCATGCGCCCTGCATCACCGGGGCCAGCGGGAGCACGACCCCCAGGACCAGGCACAGGGCCAGGGCGCGGCGACGGCTCCCCAGCGATGCCACCCAGGGGCGCGGATCCTCCTCGAGTACCCCGGAGGGCGTCCCCAGGCGTTCCAGGAGGGCAGCCGAGACCAGGAACAGGATCCCCACCCCCAGGGCGGTGGCCCAGGCCGGGAGGGTCTCGGCGGTGTACCAGGTCCAGGTGGCCAGGACCCGCAGGCTGAGGAGCTGCGCCGTCAGCCGGGAGAGGAACAGGAGGTGCGCGGTGGCGGCGATCCGGATCGAGAGCACGCCGAGCACCAGGAACCCGAGGTAGGCGACCTGGTCGACCCAGGCCGCGTCCTCCCACCCCAGGTAGCCGTGGGCGAAGACCGAGAGGGCGAGCATGGCGAGGTTGGCGGCCGTGAGGCCCACCGTGGCCAGGCTGGCCCTGGCGGCCCCGGGGCCCAGCACGGTGAGGGCCAGGAAGGCCACCGCCAACCCGGTCCCGAGGCTCACGAAGACGGCGTCGGTGAGCATGCCGAGCGCCAGTCCGAACTCGCTCGCGATCGCGCCCGAGACCGCCGAATAGATCCACCAGGCCCCGAGCATCCCGACCCCCAGGCCCCCGGTGGCCTGCCCCATCCACAGGGCGAAGGTGCCGGTCGCGAGGTCGGAGACCAGGCCGCCCGGCACCGCGTGGAAGCGGGTCAGCTCATGGAGGGAGGCGGCCAGGCAGAGGCTCGCCAGGACACCCACGGTCCGACCCAGGGCCCGGGCCGGGATCCTCCCCTGGGGATCCGGGAGGCTGGCCCACAGGACGACCCCGACCAGCGCCTGGAGCACCAGCCAGAGGACGAGGCCGCGGGTCCCGCCCGGGAGCTCGGGATGCTGGTGCCAGAGGAGCTCGACCAGGCCGTAGCCCGCCAGCAGGGCCCCGGCCGCCAGCATCGGGTCGACCGGACCCGAACTCCCGCTCCCGACATCCTCGGATTCCTCCGGCTCCAGGAGGGCTCCTTCCGGCTCCGGTCCAGGATCCAGGGTAAGGGGCCGGGACGCCCCCGGCAAGCAGCCCGCTTGCGGGAACCGTGCCCGGACTGGACAATTCCCTCCGGATCCCTAGAGTTCCGGCACGGTCGTCCGCGGGAGGGTCTGCCATGCAGTCCGGTTCATGGTCTCGGATGCGGGGCGCGATCCCCCTCGCCGCCTCGCTGTTCGCCCTGCTGGCACCCCGGATCGCACTGGCGCGCGGGGAGGCCGCCTTCCGCCGCCTGCATGGCGAGACCAGGGCCGCGGCGCGTCCCGAGGCCGAGTCCGGCCGCCTCGCCTGGAAGGGTCCGGTCCGGGAGGGCTCGACCCCCCGGAGCGAGGGCACGCGCTTCGTGGTCCGCTCGGGGAACGCCACCCGCATCGACCTGGAACTCTTCGGGCCCTACGACGAGGTGATCGGCGACGAACGGAAGAACCTGCTCGGGGTGCCGCGCCGGGTGATCCGCATGGCCCGGCAGGGCGACCTCTGGATCGCCGACGTGGCCGGGGTCCGTCCCGGCGAGGTCTACGGCCTCCGGGCCTGGGGGCCGAACTGGCCGTACTCCCCGGACTGGAAGCCCGGCAGCGAAGCCGGCTTCGTCGCCGATGTCGACGGCGAGGGCAACCGCTTCGCCCCCAACAAGCTGCTGATCGACCCCTGGGCCCGGGCCATCACCCGGGATCCGGATTGGACCGGCGAGACCCACGCCACCGGTCCGCGTCGGCGCCGCCTCGACAGCGCCCCCTACCAGGGCAAGGCGATCGTGGTCGACGACCGCTTCGACTGGGGCCAGGACAAGAAGCCCGCCCGCATGCTCAAGGACACGGTGGTCTACGAGGTCCACCTGAAGGGCATGACGCAGCGCTTCCCGGGTCTGGCCGACGCCGGCACCTACGCGGCGCTGGCCGACGATCGGGTCCTCGCCTACCTGAAGTCGCTGGGCGTGACCGCGGTCGAACTGCTCCCGCTCCACGAGGCGCCCAACGACGTCAACGACGTGGACCCCAGCGACACCCAGGGCAAGAACTACTGGGGCTACATGACGCTCGCCTACTTCGCCCCCGATCGTCGCTACGCCAAGGGCCAGGGCTTCGACGCCCCGGTCCGGGAGTTCAAGACGATGGTCAAGAAACTGCACGCCGCCGGCATCGAGGTGATCCTCGACGTGGTCTTCAACCACACCGCCGAGGGCGGGGTGTGGCGGGACAAGACCGGGGCGTCCGACCTCGAGACCGCCACCGTGTTCTCGTGGCGGGGCCTGGACAACGCCTTCTACTACGAGCTGGCAGGCGGCAACCGCAGCTTCTACGACAACACCGGGATCGGCGCCAACCTGCGGACCGCCCATCCCGGGTGCCAGGATTACCTCATGGCCTCGATGAAGTACTTCGTCGAGGAGATGCGGGTCGACGGGTTCCGCTTCGACCTGGCGAGCGTGCTCGGGAACCGGATCGACCGGGACGGCTTCGCCTTCCAGAAGATCGGCGGTTTCCTCGATCGGATCGCCAAGGAGTTCGGCTACCAGGGGGACGATCCCTACCAGAACGCCAAGCTCCCCAAGCTCATCGCCGAGCCCTGGGCGATCTTCGACGACACCTACCAGGTGGGGAACTTCCCCCGGGGCTGGGCCGAGTGGAACGGGAAGTTCCGGGACACCGCCCGGCGGTTCCTGAAGGCCGAGGCCCGGGCCGGCGAGATGATGGGCCGGGTGAACGGGAGCCACGAGCTCTACGGCGACGACGGACGCACCGCACACCACAGCGTCAACTTCATCACCGCCCACGACGGGCTCACCCTGTTCGACCTCGTGTCCTACGACGTGAACGGCAAGGCCGAGCGCGATCGACTGAACCTCAGGGCCTGGCCCCATGGGCCCTCGGATGGCGGCGAGGAACACAACAACTCCTGGAGTTCGACGGTGCCCGGAGCCAGCCGCGAGGAGACCTCGGCCCTGCGGCGCCAGCAGGCCAGGAACGCCATGGCCCTGCTGATGCTCTCGAACGGCACCCCGATGCTGCTGGGCGGCGACGAGCGGCTCCGCACCCAGGAAGGCAACAACAACGCCTACAACCTCGACAACCAGACCAGCTGGCTCGAGTGGGGGCCCGCGCCCGACCGCCTCGACGACGTGCCCGACCGGGTGAACCACCTCGATCGGGTACCGATGCCGGGCGCCGGGATCCGGGCGTTCCGCGAGTTCTCGGCCCGGCTGATCCGCTTCCGGCGCGCCCACCCCGCCTTCCACAAGGCCGGCTGGTGGAGCCCGGATCGAGACGCCGACGGGGACGGCTATCCCGGGCTGGTCTGGCGCGGTCCCGACGGGGGAGCACCCGATCCCGCCGGGATGACCTTCAGCTACCGTCTCGACGCGGCCCGCGGGGAGGTCGGCATGGGCGAGAAGGAGTTCGGCTCCTACCCGCTCCGCGACCGGGATCTGCTGGTGCTCGTCAACCTGGGCCACCAGGGCGTCGACTACCTCCTGCCGACCCCCAGTCGCGGCAAGGCCTGGCACCGGGTCGCCGACACCCACGCCTGGGCCGAGGTCCACGGCAACTTCTGGGACGAGGCGGCCCAGGAGCGGGTGGACGGGCGCTACGGGGTCAACCCCCGGTCGATCGTGGTGCTCGCCGAGCGCTGACCCGCCCGGTCCGGGCCCGGGCCCCACCGGGGCCGGCCTCTCCGGGCACGCCGCGGAGCGCCAGCACCTTCCGGTACATCGACGACATGGCGCGGTGCGCCAGGTCGGGAATCGGCACCAGATCCCAGGACTTCGGGTCCGGCCGGCGGGGATCGCGACGGAAGCGGGCCTGCCAGGCGGTCAGGGTGATCCGTCGGCTCATGATGGTGTGGCGGACCTTCCCGACTTCGACCATGGCTCGGACCCTGGCCCCGGTACGCGCCAGGATCTCGGCCTCCAGCCGGGCGGGCAGGTCCTCGTCCGGGTCGGTGGCCTCGACGGTCGGCAACTCCCACATCCCGGCCAGCGAGCCGTGGTCCGGCCGACGGAAGAAGAGGAGCCCCGGCTCCGCCTCGACCACCATGCAGGCGAGCTCCACCTCGACCGGCTTCGGTCGTGCGGCCAGCTGGGGGAAGGACTCCGGCGCGCCCCCGGCGCGGCCCGCGCAGGACGCGGCCAGGGGACACTCCCCGCACCGCGGGCTCCGCGGCGTGCACACCGTGGCCCCGAGCTCCATCAGCGCCTGGTTCCGGTCCCCGGGCCTCGGGCCGGAGGCCAGCCCGGCGGCCCGCTGCCAGAGTTCCGCCTTGAGCGGTGCCCTCCGCGGGTCGCCGGGGAGTGCGCCATGACGCGTCAGGACCCGCTCGACGTTGCCGTCCACCACCGGTTCGGGGAGATCGAAGGCGATCGAGAGGATGGCCCCGGCGGTGTAGGGGCCGATCCCCGGGATGGCGAGCATCCCGGCACGGTCCCGGGGGAGCTCGCCGCCGAGTTCGGTCGCCACATGCCGGGCGCCCCGCAGCAGGAGGCGGGCCCGCCGGTAGTAACCGAGTCCGCTCCAAGCGGCCAGGACCTCGGCCTCTTCGGCGGCGGCCAGGGTCGCGAGGTCCGGGAAGCGGGCCAGGAAGCGGTGGAAGTGGGGGATCACCGCTTCCACCCGGGTCTGCTGGAGCATGACCTCGGAGACCCAGACCCGGTAGGGATCACGGGTCCCCCGCCACGGGAGCTCGCGCCGGTGGCGGTCGTACCACGCGAGCAGGGCCCCGACCAGGCCCGGTGGGTCCGCGGCGGACATGCCGCGAGGCTAGCACGGAAGCCGCTCTCCACCCGGGATGGAGCGTGGGTTACACTCGCACTCGCCGCGACGGGAGCACCGACCGTGAAGCACGACGAGGACAAGTGGGAGCGCCTCCTGGACGAGGCCATCCTGAACTTCCTGAGCGAACAGGGAGAGGCCGACCTCGAAGGCCTGCTCCACGTGCTCCGCCGCACCGGGATCCGGATCGAAGCCGAGGACCTGAACCGTGCCCTGACCCGGCTCTCCGACGAGGGCCGGGTGCGCCTCGAATTGGCTCCCGAGAGCGGGAGCCCGCGGGTCCGACTGCGTCGGCCCTTCGTGGGATGGATGTGACCATGTTCGAGATCGAGCCCCGCAACTACCAGCTCTACATCGACGGCGACTGGGTCGACGCCGAGGACGGGGGGACCTTCGAGTCGCGCTGTCCCGGCGACGGACAGCTGGTGGCGACCCTGGCGCGGGCCCGGGCCGACGACGTCGACAAGGCCGTGGTGGCGGCTCGACGCTGCTTCCGCAGCGAGTTCTCCACCAAGGAGTCGGCCCCGGAACGGGCCGCGGTGCTCCGCCAGGTCGCGCACATGATGCGGGAGCGGGCCGAGGAGCTGGCCTGGCTGGAGGCGGCCGACTGCGGCAAGACCATCAGCGAGACCACCCTGATCGACGTGCAGCTGGCGGCCGACACCTTCGCCTTCTTCGCCAACCTGGCGACCCAGCTCTACTCCGACGTGATCCCGGTCCCCGGCGACTGTCTCGACTTCACCCTGAGGGAGCCGGTGGGAGTGGTGGGCGCCATCACCGCCTGGAACTTCCCCATCCTGTTCACCTCGTGGAAGATCGGTCCGGCCTACGCGGTGGGTTGCCCGGTGGTCTACAAGCCCAGCGAGGAAGCCCCCTGCACCACCATGGAGGTGGCCAAGCTCTTCGACATCTGCGGAGCCCCGGCCGGCTCGCTCGCCTTCCTCCCCGGCTACGGGCATGACTGCGGTGCCCGCCTGGTGGCCCATCCCCGGGTGGCCAAGATCTCCTTCACGGGAGGCACCGCCACCGGCAAGTTGGTCATGAAGGAAGCCGCCGAGACCATGAAGCGGACGACCCTGGAGCTCGGCGGCAAGAACCCCAACATCGTCTTCGACGACGCCGACATCGACCGGGCGGTGATGGGGACCATGAACGCCGCCTGGTTGAACCAGGGCGAGGTGTGCTGCGGGGCCAGCCGTCTGCTGCTCCATGAGGCCATCCACGACGAGTTCCTGGAGAAGTTCGTGGCCAAGACCCGGGGCATCCGGGTGGGCCATCCGCTCTCCTGGGAGTCGCGGATGGGGCCGCTGATCAGCGAGGCCCACATGCGCCGGGTGCTCTCCTACGTGGCGGCCGGCAGGGAGCAGGCCGAGCTGGTCTGCGGGGGTCGCCGGCTCGAGGGCGAGGGCTACGATCAGGGCTTCTTCGTCGAGCCCACGGTGTTCGCCGGCTGCTCGAACCAGGAGCGGATCTGCCGGGAGGAGATCTTCGGCCCGGTCCTGTCGGTGATCAAGTTCTCCGACGACGAGGAGGCGATCCGGATCGCCAACGACACCTCCTACGGGTTGGCCGCCGGGATCTGGACCCGGGACCTGAAGCGGGCGTTGCGGACGCCCCGGATGCTCCGGGCCGGGACCATCTGGGTGAACCAGTACAACATGATCACCCCCTACACCCCCTTCGGCGGCTACAAGCAATCGGGGTTCGGGCGGGACCTCTCGAAACACGCCATCGAGGAATACACCCAGATCAAGAACGTCTACATCGACCACTCCGACGACCTGCTGACGTTCTACGAGTGATCCTGCGGATCCCGGGGAGGGGAGCGTGGACGCCGGCTTCCCGATCGATGCCCTGCCCGGGGAGCTGGCCTCCCGGTACCGGGCCCTCGCGCTCCTGGGCGAGGGGACCTTCGGCTGCGTGGTCGAGGCCCAGGACCTCGAGCTCGACCGGGTGGTGGCGGTCAAGCTCCTCAAGGATCCCCTGGCCGAGGCCAAGCTGGCCGAGCGGTTCCGGAGGGAGGCGGTCACCACCGCCCGCCTGCGCCACCGCAACGTGGTGCTGCTGCTCGACTTCGGACTGACCCAGGACCTCCGGCCCTACCTGGTCTACGAGCGGATCCCGGGATCCGACCTGCGGACCGCGCTCCAGTCGGGCCGGGAGTTCCTGCCCCAGGACGTCCGGGCCATTTCCATCCAGTTGGCCGAGGCCCTGGCTGCGGCCCACGACCTGGGGATCGTCCACCGGGACGTGAAGCCCGAGAACGTGCTCCTGCGCGGACCTGCCGACCCGGTCCTCTGCGACTTCGGCCTGGCCCGGGACCAGGCCCACGACACCCGCACCTTCACCACCCGGGGAGTCCTGGTCGGGACCCCCTGCTACCTGGCACCCGAGATGTGGCGGGGCGCTCCCGCGACCGCCTCCTCCGACCAGTTCTCGCTGGCCGCCACGCTCTACGAGCTCGCCTACCGGCGTCGCCTGGTCAAGCCCTCCTACGTGACCCGCTTCCTGGCTGCCGACGAGGCCCCCCTCGAATTCCAGCTGAGCAGCGAGGAGCGCCGGCGGGACCCGGTGCTGGCCGAGCTCCTGGAGCGGGCCGCCTCGGTCGACCCCAGGAAGCGCCTGCCGGGCCTCCGCTCGCTCTCGGAGCGCCTGCGGCGCGCCAACGACCAGCTCTCCCGCAGCACCACCGGGATCCTGGCCCCGGTGGTTTCCCAGGCCCAGCCGGTGGTGGCGCCCGACCTGGAGGCGTCCCGGAGCTTCGCCACCCGGGTGGCCCTCTCCGCGATCCTGGCGTGCGGCCTGGCTGCCGCCGCCCTCCTCTTCGTGTCGCGGGAGATCGTCCCGGCCGCTCCCGGAGCAACCGGCTCGCCCCGCGACCGCGACCTGGTCGGCAGGGTCGGCAGGGAGCTCGACGACCTGGTGCGGGTCCATCTGCTCCATGGGGACACGGCCCCGGACTCCTCGAGCTGGGACCATGTGCAGGAGATCCACGCCCGGCTCCTCGATCCGATCCTCCCCCTCAAGTGGAAGCGGCTGCTGGAAGGCGTGGAGCTGCTCCTCGACTCCCGGGTCGCCGACCGGTCGCCCGAGGCGCGCCGGGTCCTCCGGGAGGCGTCGCTGGTCTGGGGGACCCATGTGCTGCGGGACGTCCAGCGTCTGGAGACCCTCTCCCGCGAGTTCATGCTGCTCGACAAGGTGAGCGCCCGGCACCCCGATCCCGGAGGGTTGTTCCAGGCCGGCCGCGCCCAGTGGAACGACATCGCCGCCAGCACCGCGGCCTTCGTGGACCGCCGGATCGCGACGGGAGGCCTCGGGCACGAGATGGAGCTGCTGGTGCTGGCGTCCCTCTCCTACCACCTCGACTCGAGCCACACCCCCGCCCTGGTCGAGGCCGTCTACTCCCGGGTGATCCACGGCTTCCCCGGCCGCCGCCACCTCGACCTGGAGGCCGTCCAGGCCGAACTCCTCGACCATGTCTTCGATCTCGGACACCTCCCCTGCGAGGTCCGTCGCCGGGTGGTCCGCGGCATGGTCCGGCGCCTGCTCGCCGAGCCGAGCCCCCTGGCGCTGCCGGATCGGGTCGCCCTCCTCTCGGTCTACGCCCGCGAGCTGGTCCGCCTGGCGTCGCTCTGCCGCCAGGCTCCCGACCCGGTCGACTTCGAGGACCTCGAGGAGAGCCTGAGGACCCTCGAGCACCTGCTGGAGCCTTCCCTGGCGGACCCCATCCACGAGGCCACCCACAAGATCCCGAGCCTGCTCCGCCGCCACCTCTTCGACCCGCCCCCGACCTTGGCCAGGGCCCTGGAGAGGGTCCAGCGCCTGCGGGACCGGACCCACGGGATGGTGACCTGCGAGGATGCCGAGGCGTCCTCCGGCCCCGGCCCCGGCTCAGCTCCCCGTTGAGGCGTAGCGCCGGACGCCCCGCTCGAAGGCGGCCAGGGAGAGGATCAGGAAGCCCAGGCAGACCAAGGGAGAGATCCACGGCATCCAGGCGCCATGTCCCAGGGGATCCTGGCGGCCCAGGATCCCGAGCGCCGGGAACCAGTTCACGCACGCCAGCGGGATGCCGTAGACGAAGAAGGTGCGGAAGCCCGGACGGTAGATCGAGAGCGGGTACTGGAGGCACTCCACGCCCCCGTAGGTGAAGACGTTCATGGCCTCCAGGCTCTCCACCGTCCAGAAGGCCAGGGTGGCCTGGAGCACCAGGATCCCGTAGAAGAGCAGGGCCCCGCCCAACAGGCTTGCCCCCAGGAGCAGGATCCGCTCGGGGGTCCATGCGATCGCCAGCGAGCGGGAGGCGAAGCCGAGCACCAGCAGGCCCTGGGCCAGGCGCCCGACCCGCCTCAGGGTGAGTTCCGCCCCGGCCAGTTGCAGCGGGGCCGGCAGGGGCCGGAGCAGGATCCGGTCGAAGTCCCCGGCCTTGAGCGTCTCGCCGAAGCGGTCGAAGCCCGTCGAGGTGGCGTCGGCCAGGGCGAAGGAGACGTTCACCATGCCGTAGAGCAGGGCGACCTCGGGGAGGGCGAAGCCGCGGATCGACCCGAAGCGCTCGAACAGCAGGGCGATCCCCAGGAACTCGATCCCGGTCAGGAGGAAGTGCCCCAGCGAGAGCATCAGGAAGGAGGCCCGGTACTGGAGCTGGCTCCGCACCGAGGCGGCCACCAGCCGCCGCCACACGGAGAAGGCGCGCCGCGGACTCATCCTCCCTGGATCACCACCCTCGCCATGCCCCGGCGCACCAGCCACCGGCCGGTCGCCACCAGGATCGCGGTCCACCCGAGCTGGAAGGCCAGCACCCCGGCGAGTTCCCCGGCCTGGAGATGGCCGGTCCAGAGCCGGAACGGCAGGTCGGCGACCCCCCGGTAGGGGAGCCACTCGGCGCCCCGGCGGAACCAGTCGGGGAAGAGCGGGAGCGGCACCAGCATCCCGGAGAACATGAAGAAGGCGGCGGAGTTCAGGGTCATCACGCCTTCCCCCGCCACCGTCCAGAACAGGGTCGAGGTGGCGGTGGTCAGGATCGCCGACGAGAGGGCCAGGCCGGCCGCCAGGGCGACCAGCGCGGCGGCACCGGAGGTCGCGTCGGCCGGCAGCACCGATCCCGAGGCCAGGGCCCCGAACCCGAGGACCGGCAGGAACCGGAGCGAGGTCGGGGCCGAGAGGAAGGCGAGATGGCGCGAGTACCAGGCCAGGTAGAGGTCGAAGGGGCGGAGCAGCTCGTAGGCCACCCGCCCCTGGCGGAACATGGCCACCAGCTCCTGGTCCATGCGCCAGGGGAACATGGCGAAGCAGGCCTGTCCGAGCCAGATGTAGGTGATGGTGGAGCCGAGCGGGATCGGCATGGGGTCGGCGGCGGACTCGTAGAAGGCCGTCAGCACCATGACCTTGAGCATCCCCCAGAAGACCTGGGTGACGACGCCCGCCAGCGCCGCGGCCCGGTACTGGAAGAGCACCCTCGCCCGGGTCGTCCACAGGCTGGCCACCAGCTCGGGGCGGATCACCGAGGCTCCAGCTCCCGGTAGATGCGGGCCACGATCTCCTCGATGGGCGGGTTCTCGACCAGTAGGTCGCGGACGGCGTGGCGTTCCATGAGGTGGGCGACCAGCTGCGGGGTGGGAGTGGCTTCCGGGGAGAAGGCCAGGCGGATGCGTCCGCCTTCCCGCGAGACCAGCCGAGCCGGACCCGGGTCGAAGGCGGCCTCGGGGTCGACGAGGTCCAGGAGCAGGTATCGCTGGTCCTCGAACCGGCGACGCAGTTCCCCCAGGGAAGAATCCGCCAGTACCTTCCCCCCGCCGATCACCAGCACCCGGGACGCCAGGGCCTCGATGTCGTCCATGTCATGGGTGGTGAGGAAGACCGTGGTGCCTCGTTCCCGGTTGCGTCGGGCGATGAAGCGCCGGACCGCCAGCTTGGCCTCGGCGTCCAGACCCAGGGTCGGCTCGTCGAGGAAGAGCAGGGGAGGCGAGTGGAGGAGGCTGGCCGCCAGG
Organism: uncultured bacterium; assembly: GCA_964403795.1. Taxonomy (GTDB): domain Bacteria; phylum Muiribacteriota; class UBA6191; order CAZXTJ01; family CAYOHP01; genus CAYOHP01. The sequence goes on from CAYOHP010000128.1 coordinate 15,650, forward strand.
TCGCCGCGCATGCGTTCCCCGAGGCTCAACTGGCGCACCGGTACGTCCAGGAAGGGTTGTAGGCCCAGGGCCGCCACCAGCTCCTCCAGGGTGGCGCGGTACTCGGGCAGAGGGAGGTCGTAGACGACCTTCAGGAGCTCGAAGGATTCGATCATCGGGAGGTCCCACCAGAGCTGGGTCCGCTGTCCGAAGACCACCCCGATCCCCGCCACGTGGGCGATCCGGTCCTCCCAGGGGACCCGCCCCAGGACCCGGCACTCCCCGGCGTCCGGGACCAGGATCCCCGAGAGGATCTTCACGGTGGTGGACTTGCCGGCGCCGTTGGGACCGATGAACCCCACGAGTTCGCCGGCCCCGACGTCGAGATCGACCCCGTCGAGGGCCCGGACCTCCCGGGTCCGCCTCCGGAACAGGGAGCGGACCGCCCCGGCCAGCCCCGGGTCCCGCTCCGAGATCCGGTAGCTCTTGGCGAGTCCTCGGGCCGTCAGGATGGACATCGTCCCTGTGTACACGAAATCCCCGCCTCATGCCCGGGAATCCGGCTTGGAGCCTTGATCCGGGCGGGCTCCGCGTGATTCGATGGGGGCCTTGGGGGCGGGGGACGCACCCCCGCTCCCGCCCGCGATCGAAAGCCGAGGCGAGAGTGATGAAGGCCCACGACCCATTCGGAGCCAGGACCAGGTTCGAGACCGGCGACGGGCCGGCCACCGCCTACCGGATCGACCGGATCGAGCGCCAGGGGATCACCGACCTCGATCGGCTCCCCTTCTCGATCCGCATCCTGCTCGAGTCGGCCCTGCGCAACTGCGACGACTTCCAGGTCCGGGAGCAGGATGTGGTCGCCCTGGCGAGCTGGACCGCCAAGGCCTCGGAGCGCCCGGAGGTTCCCTTCAAGCCTGCCCGGGTGGTCCTCCAGGACTTCACCGGGGTCCCGGCCGTGGTCGACCTGGCCGCCCTGCGTTCGGCCATGAAGCGCCTGGGGGGGAACCCCCGGAGGATCAACCCGACCATTCCCGTCGATCTGGTCATCGACCACTCGGTCCAGGTCGACGTGGCCGGCGACCCGGAGGCCCTGGCCGCCAACGCCCGGTTCGAGTTCGAGCGCAACCGGGAGCGGTACGAGTTCCTGCGCTGGGGCCAGCGGGCCTTCGAGAGGTTCCGGTGCGTGCCCCCGGCCACCGGGATCGTCCACCAGGTGAACCTCGAATACCTGGCCGACGTGGTCCAGTGCCAGAAGCGGGGCAAGGAGGCGGTGGCCTACCCCGACAGCCTGGTCGGCACCGACTCGCACACCACCATGATCAACGGTCTGGGGGTCCTGGGGTGGGGAGTCGGCGGGATCGAGGCCGAGGCCGCCATGTTGGGTCAGCCGCTCTACATGGTGGCTCCCGAGGTGGTCGGCTTCCGGATGGTCGGGGAACTGCCCGAGGGGGCGACCGCCACCGACCTGGTCCTGACCGTGACCCAGATCCTCCGCAAGAAGGGTGTGGTCGAGAAGTTCGTCGAGTTCTTCGGTCCCGGGACCGAGCGGCTGAGCCTCGCCGACCGGGCGACGCTCGCCAACATGGCCCCGGAGTACGGCGCCACCATGGGCTTCTTCCCGGTGGACGGCGAGACCATCGAGTACCTGCGCCGGACCGGTCGTTCCGAGAAGCTCTGCCAGCTGGTCGACCGCTACTGCAAGGAGAACCGCCTCTTCCGGGAGCCGGGCTCCAAGGCCCCCGACTACTCGGACACGCTGGAGCTCGACCTCTCGAAGATCGAGCCCAGCCTGGCGGGACCGAAGCGGCCCCAGGACCGGGTTCCCCTGTCGGCCGCCAAGGCCTCGATCCACAAGGCGGTCGAGGAGTTCGGCAAGAAGCTCGACGGCTCGGCGCCCCGCCCGACGGTCCGGATCAAGCGCCACGACGGCGACCGGGAAGGCCGGCTCACCCACGGTTCGGTGGTGATCGCCGCGATCACCAGCTGCACCAACACCTCGAACCCCTCGGTCATGCTGGCCGCCGGCCTGGTCGCCAAGAAGGCCAGGGCCCGCGGCCTCAAGGTCTCCCCCCATGTGAAGACCAGCCTGGCTCCCGGTTCCCGGGTGGTCACCCGCTACCTCGAAGGGGCCGGCCTCCTGAAGCCCCTCGAAGAACTCGGGTTCCACGTCGTCGGGTACGGCTGCACCACCTGCATCGGCAACAGCGGTCCGCTGGATGCCGGCGTTTCCGAAGCGATCCGGGCCAACGACCTGGTGGTGGCCGCGGTGCTCTCGGGCAACCGGAACTTCGAGGGCCGGGTCCATCCCCAGACCCGGGCGAACTACCTGGCGTCGCCGCCCCTGGTAGTGGCCTACGCGATCGCCGGCACCATGGACCTCGATCCCGCCAAGGACCCCCTGGGCGAGGACGAGAAGGGGAAGCCCGTCTTCCTGAAGGACGTCTGGCCGACCTCGGCCGAGGTCCAGGCCGCGGTCGCCAAGGCATTCTCGCCCGAGATCTTCGCCAAGGAGTACGCCGACGTGTTCGCCGGCTCCAGCGAGTGGAACCGGATCAAGGTCCGGGAAGGCGACCTCTACACCTGGGATGCCAAGTCCACCTACATCCAGGAGCCCCCCTTCTTCGTGGGTCTGGCCAAGGAGCCGCCTGCGGTGAAGAGCATCGAGGGTGCCCGATGCCTGGCTCTGCTCGGGGACTCG
>CAYOHP010000129.1:0-18205 GCA_964403795.1 uncultured bacterium
TCGGCCCGGAACACTGATCCCGGGAACCTCTCCCCACCCGGCGGGGAGAGGTCCACGAGGCTCCTGCCCCGGGGCGCGGGATCAGAACCCGTACTCGGGCGAGCTCTTCCCCCAGTCGAGCAGGGTGACGGTGTTCCCCGAGGTCGGATCGATGGCGGTGGCGGTCACCCGGATCCTCACCTTGAAGCTCCGCTCCATCGAGTTGGCGGGACGGTTGGCGAAGATCTGTGCCATCGCCTCCGGTTCGATCCGCTCCGAGGCCGCCCGCCAGTCGACGAGCAGCTCGCTCGCCAGGTCGAGTCCGGCGGGGATCTGATCGCCGGTGTAGGCGGGGCGGATCCCGGCCCGGCGGGTGACCTCGCCGTTGACGTCGGTGCCCCAGCCGTTGATGTTCCCGATCCGGGACCAGGTCACCACCAGCTTCATGGCCTGGAGGGGCTGGAAGCCCTGGGACCGGAGCCGGGCCTCCTCCGAGTCGGGAGCTTCGAGGACCAGGCGACACCAGGTCCGGCGGGAGAAGAAGCCGCGGGTCTCCTTGGACTCGAGCCGGACCCGGGTGCCCTGGACCACCCCGGGGCGGTCGGCCTCGAGGACCTCGCCGAAGAGGATCGAGTCGGCCCGGAGGGCGGACGGGCAGGAGACGGAAGCGAACAGGACGGCGGACGCGAGCAGCGGGCGCAGGGCAGCGGAACGGGACACGGGAAACACTCCTGGGTATTGGGGGAGCCTCGCGGGTCGCGCTGGCGGCCTCGGAGGTCCTCGGATGTTGGGGTCGGTTTCTCCTGGGGCCCGACCGGCCGTTTCCCGATCGTCTACCTTCTAGGGAACGCGGACCGGTTTGGCAAGCCGGGCCGTGCCGTGTCGCGGGAGGACCGGGTCTTCCTGCCGGGATCCCGTCTGCCGGGGGGTCGAAGCCGATGCCGCCGCTCCCGACGCTCTCGCCGCCGCTCGATGGGCGGTTCCGGCTGGAAGGCGTGCTCGGCAGCGGGGCCCAGGCCAGGGTCGTGGGAGCGGTCGAGATCGCCTCGGGCTGCCGGGTGGCGCTCAAGCTCCTCTACCGGGGTGCGGGCCCGGCGGAGCGGGGAAGGCTCCTGCGCGAGGCCCGGGCCCTGGCGAGCCTGGTCCACCCCCACCTGGTCCGGTTCCTCGACTACTTCCCGGACCATGATCCGCCGGTCCTCTCCATGGAGCGGGTCGAGGGCCGACCGCTCGACGAGGTCCTGGAGATGGAAGGGAACCTGTCCCGCGCCCGAGCCGCGGCGGTGGGACGGGACCTGGCCTCGGCGCTGGCGTCGTTGCATGCCAAGGGGATCCTGCATCGCGACGTGAAGCCGGCCAACGTGCTGATGGTCCCCGAGCGGGGGCCCGTGCTGGTGGATCTGGGGCTGGCGCTCTCCGAGGAGGATCTGCGCCACACCGTCTCCGGGGAGGCGGTCGGGACTCCCGCCTACCTGGCGCCCGAGGTCTTGGCCCGCCAGGCGGCAGGTCCGGCGGCGGATCTGTACGCGCTCGGTGTGCTGCTCCACGAGGCGATGTTCCGGGAGACGCCCTATACCCTGGCCGACCTGATGGCAGCGGCCCAAGGACGTCCGCTGCCTCCCGGGCCGCGGGAACGCCTGGGGGGTGCCCTGGGCCGGACGGTGGCCGCCTGCCTCGAAGGCGACCCCGGAGCCCGGCCCGAGGCCGGGCGGGTGGAGCGAGCGCTCTCCGAGGCGGTGACCTCGGCCCGTCCCGCGGGGAAGCCTGGGAAGGCCCCCGGGTATTCGCACCGGCGGCCGTCGCGGGCCGGTCAGGCCCTGGCGCTGGTAGGGTTCGCGATGCTGGGCGCCTGGGGCAGCCGGGCGCCTTCGCCGGTGCCTTCGCTCCGGGTCGCGACCACGCCCTTCGAGGCGGTGATCGGGTGGGACGGCGCCGAGGGAGGGGCCGACCTCGAGCTCCGCTCCGGCGAGGCGGTGCTGCTGGTCCTGGCTCCCGGGGACGGGGTGCGCCGGGCGCGGATCCCCCTGCTGGAGGCCCGGGAGGTGCAGGTGACCCGCGGCGATCGCCTGGTCGACTTCGGCAGTCCGCCGCGCCGATCGCTGAAGTTGGCTCCCGGAGCGCCGCCGGAGGCCGATCGGGTCCGGTACGCGCTCGACGACGAGGGGCTGGGGATCCGGGTCGACCCGGGCGAGGGCGAGTGGATCCCGGATGGACTCAGGATCCGGCAGGGCTCGAAGGTGAGGGAGTGCGGACCTCGCCGGGCGCTCCCGGACGGCGGCTACGTCTTCCCGATCCTGGAGCCGCTCCGCGGCGAGATCCCGGTCTCGCTCCATCCGGTGGTGCGCCTGGAGGGCGGCGCGGTCCGGCCCTGGCGCGAGGAGTCCTGGCTCGAACTCGACCTCGCTCCGCGTGCCTGGCGGGCGCTGGCCTCGGAGGGGAGCGGGGCGGCACCGATGCTGAAGCCGGTCACCCCGCCCCAGGCTCCGCCCGAGGACGAGCCCTCGGGTCCCCATGCCTATCGCACCGTCTCGGTCCATGCTCCGGGACTCGCGAGGGCCTCGCCGGGAGGCGAGGATCGATGGTGGACCCCGTCCGGGAATCCCGCGGCGTTGATCGGGTTCGTGTGGGGCGACGGACTTGCGACGAATCCCGGGATGGGCAGCGCGGGCGGCACCGGGGCGACCTCCGGAGCCTCGCCCGGCCTCGAGCCTCCCAGGATCGTGGCCCTTCCGCCCGAGACCGCGGTGGCCCCCGATTCGGGCCTGCTTCCCCTGGGTCGGAGTCTGGGGTTCCGCTTCACCACAGAGCCGGCCCGGGCACTGGCGGCCGAGCGCTGGCTGGTGGTCGACGATTCCCTCGCCACCCGGGTCGAGGAGCTGGCCGCTCCCGGCTTCGCCCCGCTGGGCGGCCCCTACCCGACCGGCGACGGCCGGGCCTGGTTCCTGGCCGGGGACGGAGCGATCCGGGAGACCGATGCGGAGGGTCGCCTCGGTCCACCCGGCGGCCGGGCTCCCTGGTCGGAGAGGTTCTCGCTGCGGCGCGGCGTCCCGGCCCCGGGGGAGCGTCTCCTGGCCCTGGCCGGGAGCTTCGGGGAGCCCGGGATTCCCGGCTTCCTGGTGATGGACCGGACCCTGCCCCGGCTGCTCGGGCGGGTCGTCGGCCTTCCGGCGCTGCCGGTCGCCCATCCCCTCTGCCTGGAGGAAGATGGTGGTGCGGTCGGCTTCCGACTGGTCATGGGTCGGGAACTCTGGCGGGTGGATGCGACGGCGCTGGGGAAGGGGGAAGTCCCCTGGACCCTCGAGTGGTCGGCGCTGGTCGCAGCCGGGGCGGCGACGTCCGAGTCCCTGGCGCGCTACCCCGACGAGAAGGCGCGGCCCGAGAACCCGCGTTCGAACCCGGCCGTTTCCGGTGGCTTCGGGGTGCTGGCGTTCCTGGATCGCGAGGATCCGCCCGAGGGTGCTCCCCAGCGGACCGTGGCCGGGACCCCGGTGACGTACCACCGATGGCGATGCCGCACGCTCGCGACCGGGGGAGGAGGGGTCGCCGATCTCGACACCGCCGCCTTCCCGGTCTTCGGTCCCGGGAACCACACCGCTTCGGCGGACCTCGACGCGGCGGCCGGCATCGGCGTCGTCCTGTCCGACGGCGCGGCGGAACGCTGGAGCCTCTCCCTGGTCTCGCTCCGGACCGGGGCGAAGCTGGTGGAGTGGGCGCTCCGGCCGTCGCTCCGGATCCTGGCCCCGGTGCTGGTCCCGGGGGCGGTGCTGGTGGCGACCTGGCCGCAGCGGCTGGTGGCCTACCCGGTGCCGTCCGGAGGTCAGCGACCGCGCTTCATGCCGCGACCCGGGAGCGAGGCCGGCCGGGCGGGATCCCCTGCCAATCGGACCGAGGCCGAGGATCGGCCCAACCGGTAGCCGAGCCAGGCGCTGGCCCCGGCCGCCGCCACCACGGGTCCGACGAACAGGGCGACCAGGAGTGGTGCCTGGGCCAGCAGGTCGGCTCCGAAGAAGGGCCGGGTGGCGAGCAGCGCCGGCAACAGCACCGGCAGGATGGCGCCGAGGAGGGTCGGGTCCTGCCTGGATTCGGGCGCCAGGCCTCGGGCCGCGAAGGCTCCCAGGCCGGCCAGCGGGGCCAGGGCCAGGAGCTGGAACCAGGTGCCGGGATCGAGGCCGGTCACCTTGATCGCCAGCCTCGAGAGCACGAGGGCGGTGCAGGTGACCCCGGTGGCCAGCAGGGTCGAGTACACCGGCGGCAGACCTTCCTCGACGCGCTCCGGGTCGGGGGCGGCCCGGAAGGCCGAGCGGGCGATCAGGCCGAGGCCGAGGGCCACCACGCCGGCGATCGCGCCCCAGACGGCCATGCCCGGGAAGCGCCCGAGGCGCAGGAAGAGGATGGAGCCGGCCACCAGGGTGCTCCAACCGGCGGCCCCTGCGGCGGCGGCCCGCGCCAGGTCGGGGCTCCTCTCCCCCTCTGACCGGACCACGAACCTGGCGAACCGGGCGATGGCTCCGGCCGCTAGCACCGGGACCGCCAACCAGCAGGCGACCATGAGGACCACGCTGTGCGCCGGCAGGAACTCCGCCGACCAGAACAGGTTGCGGGTGATGTTGGGCAAGAGCGCCACCAGGAGCTGGAGCCCGAGGCCTACCGGGAGCGCCGTGAAGAGGCCCGCCCGCAGGGCGACCCGGCGGCGCTCCGCGTCCAGGGTGCGGGCTTCCGGCACCGGGACCGAGACCACCCATTGAGGAACGACGGGCGCGCCAGCCATGGGTGGACTCGAGTCCATGGAATTCTCCTCCTCGACTTCTTCCGCGATGCGGCTTACGGACCGGAGTGATAGGTTCGGTCTCCGTCGCCGCCAAGTCGAACCGGCGGGATCGAGTTCCAAGCGCCAGGCAGGCTGGTTTCGGCCAGGACGACGGTCCTGAGGCGAGGGACCGGGAAGGCAGGGAACCAGGGCATGAGCGAGGGCGACGCGGTCCGGCAGGTCGGGAGTCCCCGGACCCGGGAGGGACTCGGGCGCGACCTGGCGCGCCTGGGGATCCGGTCCGGGGAGGTGCTGCTCCTCCACGTCTCGCTCTCCAGCCTGGGTTGGGTGGTGGGTCGGGAGGTCGCCGTCCTCCAGGCGGTCCTCGACGTCCTCGGTCCCGAGGGGACCCTCGCCATGCCGGCCTTCTCCTCCGACCTCACCGATCCCCGCTTCTGGGAGAACCCGCCCATCCCCGAGACCTGGTGGGCGGAGGTGTGCGAGCACATGCCGGCCTTCGATCCGGCGCGTACCCCGACCCGGGGCCTGGGCAGGGTCGCCGACGCCTTGCGTACCTGGCCCGGGGTGCGGCGCAGCCGGCACCCCTCCTCGAGCTTCGCGGCCCTGGGACCGGCGGCAGCCTCGGTGGTCGAAGACCATGGCTTCGATCATCCGTTGGGCGACGGGAGTCCCCTGGAGCGGCTCGAGGGCCTGGGAGCCCGGGTCCTGCTCCTGGGAGTGGGCTACGACCGCAACACCTGCTTCCATCTCGGCGAGGACCGCGCCGGCTGCCGGGCGATCCTGGAGGAAGGTGGACCGGTGCTGATCGAAGGGGACCGGACCTGGATCCGGTGGCGGGAACCGGAGTACTGCTCCGAGGACTTCGCCGCGATCGGGGCCGCCTTCGAGGCGACCGGGGTGGTGAGGACCGGACGGGTGGGGAGTGCCGAGGCCCGCCTCTTCGAGTTGACGGCGGCCGCCCGGTTCGCGGAGGAGTGGTTCCGGGCACGAGTTGTCGGCGAGGAGGTCGAGCGTGCGGGGTAGCACTGCGTGCGTGTTCTGCGGGTCGAGCACGCCGGCGTCCCCAGGTCCCGGCGAGGCCGCCGATCGCCTGGTGGACGGCCTCGCCGGAGCGGGCTGTCGCATGGTCTATGGCGGGGCCAGGGTCGGGCTCATGGGGAGGGTGGCGGATCGGGCCCTGGAGCGCGGCATGGAGGTGATCGGGGTGCTCCCCGATTTCCTCGGTGGCAAGGAGCTCCTGCACCCGGGCCTCACGCGGGTCGAGACCGTCCCGTCGATGCATGAGCGCAAGGCGCGGATGATCGAGCTCTCGGACTTCTTCCTGGTCCTTCCCGGCGGCTTCGGGACCCTCGACGAACTCTTCGACGTGCTCACCCTGGCCCAGCTCGGGGCCCACGCCAAGCCGACCGGGATCGTGGACGTCGACGGGTTCTACGCCCCGCTCCGGGCCTGGATGGAAGGGGCGCTCGCCGGCGGCTTCCTGCGTCCGGTCCACCTCGACCTCATGGTGGTGGACCAGGATCCGGTGCGGCTGCTCGAGAGGCTGCGTGGACATCGCATGCCCGAGCTGCCGAGGTGGGTGCGCTCGACCCAGGCGTGAGGGGACTTCCCAGGCCGGGCGGAGAGCCGGGCTATTCGAGGGCGCGGCCGTAGAGCAGGATCACGCCGCCGACCAGCGCCAGGCCGAGGCCGTAGACCAGGGGGCGGGCCAGGGCTGCACCGGTGATCGTGGGCGATACCAGCACCGCCACTCCGGCGAGGACGACGGCCTGCCCGAGGCGGACGAAGCGCACCGAGTCCCGGTTGGCGGGGGGCGGGGGGCGGGGAGCATCGGTCATGGACTCGACTCTAGCCCGATCCGGAGGCGTCCGCCACGGCCCGGGCCGCCAGGTCGATCTCGGCGCCGGTGTTGTAGAGGTGGGGTCCGATCCGGAGGCAGCCGGCCCGGGCCGAGACCAGGATCCCGCCCGCCTCCAGGGCGCGGACCAGGCCGGCGAGGTCCACCCCGGCCGGGGGGGTGAGCGCCAGGATCGGACCCCGCTCGGCAGGCGAGAGGCTGCTGGCTGCCTTCCACCCGCGAGCGGAGAGACGGGAGAGGAAGCGGTCCTGGAGCGCCAGGATATGGGCGAACACGGCCTCCAGCCCGACCGAGAGCAGGAGTTCGACCGAGTGGCGCAGCGCCACGTAGTGGCCGAAGGGCAGGTTCCCGGCCTCGAAGCGGCGGGCGTCGGCGCGGGGCGGGGAGTCGGGATCCATGGCGAAGGGATCGACGGCCGAGAGCCAGCCCCGGCCGAAGGCGCGCATCCGGGCCAGGGCCGAGCGACGGAGGTAGAGGAAGCCGCCGCCGCCCAGGCCCATCAGCCACTTGTGGCCGCCGGCGTAGAGAGCGTCGACCGGGGTGTCCCGAAGCGAGAACGGGACCGCACCCAGGCCCTGGATCCCGTCCAGGCAGGAGAGGGCGCCGGCGCCGGCGGCGATCCGGCCCAGCTCGCCGGGGTCGATCCGGTAGCCGTCGCGGTACTGGACCCAGCTCCAGGCGATGGCCCGGGGACCGGCCACGGCGCCTCCGAGGCGGGCGAGGAGCGCGCCCAGCGGGGCGAGCGGGGTCCGGAAGGGCGGCTCGGGTTCGATCCGGACCACGTGGGCCCCGGCGGCCTCGGCGGCGTCCTCGAAGGGCCAGAGGTTGGACGGGAACTCCAGGCTCCCGGTGGCCAGCCAGTCGCCCGGGGCCAGGCGCAGCGAGTGGGCTACCGAGCGGGCGGCGGCCGCGGTGTTGGGGACCAGGGCGATGTCGTCGGGGTCGTCGGCGCCGATCAGGCGAGCCAGCGTGGCGCGGCAGCGGTCGAGCTCGCCGAGCCAGCGGGGGAAGTCGAGCAGGTTGCGGGTGGCGTAGCCGCGATGGAAGGCCTCCATGGCGGAGAGCGAGTCGCGCGGCAGGGCGGTCTCGGCGCAGGCCGAGAGGTGGACCACGTGGCGCACGAAGGGGAAGAGCTCGCGCCGGCGGGCCTCGGGGAAGAGCGCCAGGGGATGGCCCGGCCGCGTCATGGGGTCTCGACCTCGTCCACGAACTCCCAGTCGACCCAGCCCGACCAGCGGCCCGCGTCGACATCTGCACGGGGTGCTCCCAGCGAGATCCAGGTGGCGGGCGAGAGGTCGATCCCCGCCCCGTTGGACCGACGCCCCCGGGCGTCGGGCCGGTGGCCTTCGACGGAGGGACGACCTTCCCGCCGTTCCCAGTAGGCGTCGTCGACGTTCCAGGGTCCGACGTCGATCACCGGGACGACCACCGATTTCCCGGTGATCCGGGAGCGGACCCGGACGGTCCGCCCCAGGGCGGAGCGGTGCGGCAGGGCGGCCCCATGGTCGCCGGCGTTCAGGTACCGGTCGCCACGGTCGGAGCGTCCGGTGATCCGCTGCGCCTCCATGGTGGTCGCCCAGATCCGCGTCAGGGACCGGTCTCGGCTCTCGTTCCGATTCCGGGCCGGCGACGTGGCTCCGGTCGGGGCCGCGGCTCCCGGCGAGGCCGGGGGCGAGGCCGGGGGCGAAGCGGCCGCCAGGATGGCCAGGACGACGAGCGCCCGGAGCATGGTTCCCTTCGCCGGACCCGCCGGCGGAGCCATTGTCGGGCTGGTCGCGTCCCGGGGTCAAGGTTCCGACCGGCCACCTCGGATACGCTGTCCGCCTCATGGAAGGTGCCGACGAGGGGGTCTGCGGCGTCTGCGGGGGCGTGCTCTCGGCTCCCCTGGTCGCCTGTCCCGCCTGCGACACCCCCCACCACCAGGACTGCTGGAGCTACAACGGGGGCTGCGCCGTCTACGCCTGCGGGGCGATCTCCGGGGAGGCGCTCCCGGTCCCGGTCGACACCGGGAACCTCCCGGTGGAGGTCGACCACGCCTGGATCCAGGCGGTGCCTTCCGCGGCGCTGGTGGCCTTCTTCGGCCTGCTCTACCTGGCGGCGGTCCCTGCCCGGACCGGCATGGCCCTGGGCTCGCTCGCACTGGCGGTCTTCGCCTACTTCCAGGCCAATCCGCTGGTTCCCGCCGACACCCGTCCGCCTCCACCCGACGATTCCGAGGCCCTGGCCCTCGAGCAGAAGTCGGTGCTGGCCCACCTCCAGGGCGACAAGCCCGACTCCCTGGCCCAGGCCTACGCCCTCTTCGAGCAGCGGCGTCCCCGCGAGTCGCTGCCCCGGGCCGCCCAGGTCGAACTGGGCCTGAAGCTCGCCGCCACCGGATACCGGGTGCTGGCCGCCGAGGCCATCGAGAAGGCCCTGGGGACGGCGGCGCCCGAGAAGCGGGGCGAGCTGCTCGAAGCCTTCCACCGGCTGTTCGAGGCCGACCCGGCGCTGGCCGAGTTCGCGGTCTTCGGTCCTCCGGGCTTGCGCCGGGAGCTCCCTCCCGGCGAACCGATCCCTGCCACCGAACCCGATCCCATGGCCCTCCTCCGGGATGCTCCCCAGTACCTGATCCCGCTCTCCACCCTGGGGTTCCCGGTGGAGTGGCAGCGGTCCTACCGGTTGCCCAGCGAAGGCGAGGACATCGCCCCCCAGCGCACCCGCTGGCTGGCCGGTCCCTTCGAGCCCGGGGAGCGGGACTCCCGGCTGGCGGCACTCTCAGGCCTGGGCCGGCTGGCGCTGCCGGTCGACCCCGGGGAAGTGGGACTTCCCGGCGCCGCCGAGGCCGTGCTCCGGCTCTCGCTCACCTCCAAGGGCTGCGTCCTGGTCACCGACTCGGGCGACCATGCCTTCCCCTGGAACGAGCTGAAGCGGGTCTTCTTCGCCCGCATCACCCGGATCGAGACCACCCAGGTGCTCTCGTCCCACGTGGTCGTCGGTCCCCGGGGCGGGGTCCAGACCAAGTGGTACCACGAGCCGCGCAAGGACTCGAAGAGCGACTCGCTCCTGGAGATCCACGGCGGCCTGCCGCTGCGCCGGTTCCGGGTGGCGACCGGCCAGCCCCACCTCTTCGCCTACCTGGGCCGGCGGCAGGAACTCGCCTACGCCACCAACCTGCGGCTCGCCACCAAGGACGTGGTGCGCTTCGCCCCCAAGGCCCGGGCCAGCCACGGCGTCTTCCACATGTTCGGGGAGCGGACCGGCGCCGGACTCGACTTCGAGAGCCTGCGCGAGTTCGAGGAGTACGTCCACTGGTTCCGGGCCATGGAGTCGCCGCGCCTGCGCTCCTGGTGGGCCGGCGAGCGCCCGGTTCCGGGGAGCGCGGCCTCGGGCTGAGACCGGTCCCGGTCGATCGGCTCGGGAACCGGTCCCGGAATGAGACCACCGGGATCGGGTACGTCTCCCTCGCGTCCGGCCGATCCGCATCCCGAGCGGATCCGAGCTGGGTGCGACCCGACCCGATCCGCCTGGCACGGAGCCTGCGAAGGGAGCTCCCGGGAGGTGCGGAGATGGCGGGACGGAAGTCGGGTTGGGTGCTCGCGGCGATGGTGGCGGCGGCCGGGATCGGGGCGGTCCGGGCCCAGGACTTCTTCGGGCAGTCCGGCGACACCGGAGGGGGGACCGGAGGCCGATCCTCGTCGACCGGGGTCGCCCCGGCGGCGGCGCCGGCCGCGATCGCCCCCACGGTGCTCCGGGTCCCGGGGTTCGACCGCAAGCGCGACGTGGCCGGGATCCACAATTCGATGGGTCACTGCTACGGCATCTCGGTGATGATCGCCCGTTGCTTCCATCGCCTGGGCTTCACCTCGGCTCCCGGGGTCCCGCTGGCCGAGTGGCGGCTGGCCTCCGAGCCCAAGCCTCCGCTGCTCGCCGATGCCGCCGGCCTCGAGGCGATCCGCGACCAGGTCTTCGGCGCCCACAAGCCGAAGCTCACGGTGGGCGGCTTCCAAGGGCTGCGCGACTTCACCCGGCCCGGGACTCCCGGAGCCGAGGCCTTCCTCTCCTGGGTCGACGCCATCCACTCCGGGATGCAGGACGGCAACGAGGACCTCCGTACCGTCTGGGGGATGGGCCCCGCCGTGGCGCTCGGCTTCGATGTGAACCGGGGCGAGGTCGCCACCATCCGCCGCAAGATCCTCGAGGGTCGCCCGGTGCCGGTGGCGCTGATGCCGAAGAACCTGGCGGTGGGCGGCCACGAGGTGCTGGCCTTCGCCCTGGTCGAGGGCCCGGCCTTCACCGAGATCGTCTGCCACGACCCCAACCGGGACGACCGCGGCGGCTTCGCCCCGCTCTACCTGAGGGTCCACAGCCAGGACGGCCGCCTCGAGATCCTGCGCAAGGAGCGGCGGCCCGACGGGTCCACCGTGATCCGGGACGACTACGCCTCCGAGGGCTGGGCCGTGATCCGGGCCACCGACCTCGACCACCCGTTCGCCCGGATCGTGATGGAAGGTTCGATGCTCGCCGGGCGGGCCCGCCAGGCCGTCACCGGGTACCGGCCCGAGGCTCAGGGTCCCGACTCGGGCGACCTCGACTGATCGTCGAGGGGGGTGCGGCGAGCCGCCACCCGGACCGCGATCCGGGCGGCCACCGGGCGGAGCGGCTCCGGGAGGGGAGGGGCGGTCCCGCTCCCGGTCCGGACCCAGGCCAGGAAGGCCGCCGCCTCTCCAGGGTCGAGGCCCTGCTCTTCCATCAGGAGGCCCAGGTCGTAGACCAGGTGGAGGAGATGGCGGAGCTCCTCGACCCGGGTACGCACCCCGTCGAGCCAGGCGATCACCTCGGAACGCCCTCTCCAGTGCAGCTCCTCGAAGGCGGCGCCCAGGTCCGACTCCATGGCGGCCAGCAGCGGGAAGCAGGGGAGCACCGCCTTGGGACCCCGGGAGGTCGCCAGGTCCAGGTATCGGTCGACCTCGGCCTCGATGCGGAGCAGGCGTCGCCGGAACACCGACCGGTAGGCGAAGGCCGAGACCAGCAGGTTGGCCACGAAGGCCGAGAGGGCAGCGATGGCCACCGCCTCGATCCTGACCCGGTAGGTCTCGACCGGTCCTCCCCGGGGGATGGCCTGGACCACCAGGGCGGTGAAGGCGGCCACCGGGTAGCCGACCGGGAAGCGGATCGCGAAGGTGGTCCCGATCGACAGTCCCACCGCGAGCGGGATGCCGAGCTCGCGCGGGACATCCGCCACCACCATGAGGGCGCCCCAGATGCCACCCAGCAGCGATCCGAGGATCTGGGCGGTGGCCTGGCGCAGGCCGGAGATCAGGGTCGGGCTGGTGCAGAGCACCGCCACGAAGGCCGAGCTCACCAGATCGGGATTGCCGAGCACCCGACACAGCTGCAAGGCGAGGAGGCAGGCCAGCGCCGCCTTGCCGGAGAGGGCCCAGGGATTGGTGAGGGCGAGCGGACCGGCCGGGGGCCCCGGGGGGCGGCGCACGCCTAGGCGGCCAGCCAGACTCCCAGGAGCATGAGGCCCGCGAAGGTGCCGACGGCTCCCAGGAAGGAGAGCTTCACCAGGTCGCCGGCGATCCCCTCTGGCGGATCCACGGCGAGACTGCCGAGGAAGATCGAAGCCACGAAGCAGAAGACCGAGCCGATGAGGAAGGCGCCGGGCAAGAGGTTCAGGATTTCGGGGATCGGCACGAGAGGGACCTCCGGAACGAGGTGACTCTACCAAACCGACGGGGTCCTCGGCTTCGAGTCGAAAAGTCGCCGGAAAAGACCGATCCCCTCGGCTTGGGGGGGGGGAACCGAGGGGACCGGCGGAACTACTTGGACTCCCTATTCGAGAGTCCCTGGAAGCTCCGGGCTTGGGGGGGGGATGCCCGTCGCTTCCGATATGAGTATCCGCGTCCTGTCGTCCGATCGCAATGTCGGAAGGGTCACAGTTGCGCGAATTGCCGGTGATCCGGCTCCGACCCGCTCCAGAACCAGGTTCCGGTCAGGACCGGGTAGAGCCAGAGGAACCAGATCGCGAAGCCTTCGAGGGTGCCGGCGAGGCGTCCCAGGTCCCCCAGCGAGGCCGGACGCGTCCCCAGGAATCCGGTGTCGACCACCACCGCCATGAGCAGGGCGAGCAGGCTCGCCACCGGGAGCGAGCCGGTGGCTGCGGCGGCCAACCTGCGGGCGGGATGAGGGTGGGTTCGGGATCTCGAGGCTCGGCTCGCCATGGTCGACGAACTCCGCAAACCCGGTGCCGATCGCTCGGGGAGCGGGTTCCCGGGCCCCGGCCCCGTCCAGGCGAGCCGTCGGGACCCGTCCGGACGCGGGTGCCAGGAGCCTGTCGCACACAGGCGCCTGCATTCGTCGGCCCCTGCATCCCCGCCTGCGGCAGCGCTCTCCTTGCAGGCAGGATCCGCTGCCCGCTTCGTCGATCGCCTTGCAGGCAGGGCGCAGGATGCCGCCTCGGTGCTACGGCGCCTATGTGCGACAGGCTCCTACCCGATGATCTTGCGTCCGGCCTGGGACTCGATCTGCTGGCGGACGCCGGCCAGGTCGGTCTTGGACATGCACTCCGGGCAGTGGAACTGGTCGTCGGGAGGGAAGGCCCAGTGGCCTTCCTGCAAGCCCACTCCGGAGGCGAGGTTGGCCTGGATCTTCGAGATCGCTCCGCAGCCGCACTTGACCTCGATCACGGCCACGTCGCTGGTGCGGGGTCCGGCCTCCCGGGCGGTGCCCTTGGGCTTAGGGGCCTGGGCGGCCGCGGCCTGGGCGGCACCGCCCCCTTGGGCCTTGGCCGTCTGCCCGCCGCCCGTCGCAGGTCCCGGGGCGTTCCCGGCTCGCGGGCCAGCCGGCTGGGGAGCGCCCGGGCCCCTTCGTGTGAGCGTGCCCTCCGGGGTTTCGACCAGCCGCATGGCTGTGCCCTGGACCGCCTGGCGGGCCAGCGCCGACCAGCGCAGCAGCATGTCGGAGAGCGTCCCTGGGATCGTCCGGACCGGGACCCCGAGCTCGGCGAGCCGGGCCGGACCGAGGAGTCGGGCGGGCGAGACGTGGAGTTCGGGATCGGAGAGGGCTGCGGCCACGGTCAGAGCGCGATCCGGATCGGCTCCGGTCAGCAGGCCGGTCCGGAGGAAATGCCCGGCCAGGTCGCGACAGAGCCGGGTCACGCCTTCGGCCATGACCGGGTCGGCGGGGGAGAGGCCCCGGAACATGGCGTCGAAGGCCGGGAGTTCCCCGCTCCGGACCCTGGCGATGCCCGAGAGCAGGGCGTGGGCCGGGACGATCCTTCCCTGGAGGTGGAGCCATGGGAGCAGCGGTGCCACCGCGGCCGAGGCGTCCAGCCAGAGTTCGTCGGCGGCCAGCCCGAGCAGCAGTCCGGGAGGACCCAGGGTGCGGGGCACCAGGACTGCCACCGAGGGGACCGCCTCGCGGACCAGCCGGACGACCTCTTCGAGCACCTCGGGAGCGCTGCCGGGGAGGTCGACGACCAGATCGAGGGGACAGCCTCCCAGGGTGCGCAGGCGATCGATCAGGTTGGGGAGGTCCTCGGCTTCGAGGCCGGGCAGCACACCCTCGGCGGGCCGACCCTCGCCGCAGGCCAGACCCAGGACGGCACGTCCCCGGGCCTCGGAGACGCGACGCAACAGGGCCCGGCGCTCGAGCATGTTCTCCTCGCCGGGTCCACGGCGCAGGACGGGGGGGTCGCTGTAGGCTGACACCGGGCCACCTCCTCCCGCGGGGTCGTGGGACCGATCCGCAGGACGAGGAAGGATAGCAGGTGCCAGGCTCGGGCGGCCGGAGCGGGGATCCGGTCCTGGTCGTGACCACCGGCAGGTCCCTCGATTCGGTCCTACGGGCGGTGTCCCTGGCCCTGGAACTCGACCGGTCGGGAGTTGGCGCCCGGATCCTGACGGTGCATCCCCGGGCCCAGGAGATCGAGAGGCTGACCGGCCGGAACCTGATCTGGTTCCCCGAGGCCGCCTGGAACCGGGCGGCACCCCGCTACCTGGCCATGGCCACGCCCCGGCTGGTGGTGATCGACGGGTTCCCCTTTGGCCGGTCGGGCGAGTTCCTGACGCTCCCCGCCTCCCGGGGAGAGCCTCCGACCCTGGTCCATCTGGCGGTGAAGATCCCTTTCGAGGAGTACCTGGGGGCGATCGGCGCCCGGTGGGACCGGGACGGGACCCGTTTCGAGCGGGTGATCCGCGTAGGGCCGTTGGATCCCGGGCACGAATCCGCCCTCACGGCTTCCCGGGTAGTGGCGGTAGCCGATGCTTTCCGCCTTCCCCCTGACCGGGTGCCGGATTCGCCGGCTCTCCGCGAGCTCCTGGGGCCTGGATCACCCTGGGCGGTGGCGGGTCCGAGCGGCACGCCGGTCGCGGCCGCGGCCCTGGAGGAGCTACTCTCGGCTCGATCCGGGGGTGGATCCTGATCCGGCTGGTCGGCGTGCGGAAGAGCTTCGACGAGGGGCGCACCTGGTCCGTCGACGGTGTCGACCTCGAGATCCGGGACGGCGAGACCTTCATCCTGCTCGGGTCCTCGGGCTGCGGGAAGTCGACCACCCTGCGGATGATCAACCGACTGGTCGATCCCAGCGAGGGCCGGGTCGAGGTGGGCGGCAAGGATGTGCGCAGCCAGGACCCGGTCGAGCTGCGGCGGCGCATCGGGTACGTGATCCAGCGGATCGGGCTGTTCCCGCACATGACGATCGAGGAGAACGTGGCGGTGGTGCTGCGGCTCCAGGGCGAGGCGAAGCCCCGGAGGCTGGCCCGGGCCAGGGAACTCCTGGAGATGGTGCACCTGCCGCCCGACCAGTACGCGCGGCGGCTCCCCGACGAGCTCTCGGGCGGGCAACAGCAGCGGGTCGGGGTAGCCAGGGCGCTGGCCGCCGATCCCGACTACCTGCTGATGGACGAGCCCTTCGGAGCGCTGGACGCCATCACCCGCGACCTCTTGCAGAAGGAGATCCTCCAGATCCAGCGCACGGTGCGGAAGACCATCGTGTTCGTGACCCATGACCTCTTCGAGGCGTTCCTGCTCGGGGACCGGGTGGCGGTCATGGACCGGGGGAAGGTCGAGCAGGTGGGGACTCCGTCGGAGCTGCTGGCCAAGCCGGCGACGCCGTTCGTCGAGAGCCTGTTCGCCAAGCCGGTGGAGCAGCTGGAGCTGTTCCGGGGATTGCTCGCCGGGCGTACCGGTCAGGGAGCGAGCGCGGCGTCGAGCTGAGCGATCCGACGGTCCAGTTCGTCCTCCAGGGGAGTGCCGACCACCGACTCGTGGAAGGCGAAGGATGCTTCCCGAAGCGCGTCCCGGAACTGGCTGACCCGGGCCGGGAATCCTGGCGGCAGGGGCGTGGCGCTCCCCAGGCGCGGGACCAACCACCCCAGGCCATGCCCGACCCGCTGGACCCGCGTCGCGGGAGGAGGATGCCCGGGGCAGCCCGAGCCTGAGGAGACCAGGACCTCGAGGTAGCGCAGCCGGCTGTTGTCGCCCGCTTCGGAGGTGCCCTCCCGGTCCGGGAAGTAGTCCCGATGGGCCTCGGCCAGCTGTCGGTCGACCTCCGGGCAGGAGAGTTCGGAAGCCCCGAAGAAGTCCACCGTGTTCACCCGCAGATCGGCGAGCGAGATCCGGAACAGGGTCGCCACCGGATCGGCCAGGCGCGCCTCCGCCCGCCGCATGGCAGCGATCGTCCCCGGATCCCTGAGGTCGAGGAGCCAGCGGGCTGCCAGCAGGCAGAGGATCCCTGACCCGTCCGAGGTCCTGGCAGCGAAACGGTGGGCATGGTCGAGGATCAGGTCCCGTACCTCCCTCTCGAGCTCCACGGCCCGATCCAGGATCCCGGGGATCTCCTCGCGGCGCCCTTGCCCGACGAGCCAACCGGCCAACCGCCCCCGCCGAAGCGAGGCGAGGTCGGCCAGCAGGTGCCCGGGATAGAGGGTCGCCTGGGAAAGGAACTCCTGCCAGGCGTCCAGCTCGGTGAAGGCGGCCGGGCCGCGCTCCGCCAGCTCGGCCAGCCAGTAGGCCGAGAGCCGTTCCATGTGCGCTTCCAGGGCCACCCGCCGCGGCTGCCCCACGGCCAGGTCCCGGGTGAGTCCGACGGTGGCCTCCGGGTGGGCGCCGACCTCGATCGAGCCTGCGGTGTCTCCGGTGTGGCCGACGATCACCTGGAGCGAGGACTCGCGGAGGAGGAGCCGGAGCTCCCGGGCCGTGGGACTGCCGGTCCCGATCGGGGGCGGCGCGGACGGGGATTCGCCGGGGGGGGCACCGGCACCGGGCATCGGAACTCGGGTCGCGAGGCAGAGGGCGGCGGAAGTCAGGCCCAGAGCGGTGAGCAGCCTCCAGGCCCCACGGTACCGGTCGCCGGGTGGCGGGTGGGAGGGGCCCGGAGAGGCGCTCGTCAGGGTGGGAGCCTGGCGCCCTACGGCTGGAAGCGGGGAGGCGATCGGCAGGGCAAGGGTCGCCACGTCGTGGACTGCGGGTACGATGCCGGACAGGCCGGACCGGAACGCCGCCATCGAGGGAAAGCGATCCCGAGGATCGGTCGACAGGGCGCGACGCAGGGCATCGGCCGCACCGGGTAGTCGCGCCGCCAGGTCGCGGTGGAGTTCCGCACCGCCTCCCCGGAGGACGTGGCTGGCCACATCCCCCGGCGCATCGCCCGGGTAGACCAGGGCGCCCGTGGCGCACTCGTGGAGGAGGGCGGCGAGAGCGAACTGGTCGGAGGCGGGTGAGGCAGGCACCATCCGCCAAAGCTCGGGGGCCATGGCGGCCGGCGTCCCGAGGATCAGGCCGGTTCCGGTGAGGCTGCCCCCGGCGAGCTCGCGAGCGATCCCGAGGTCGGCGAGCACCGCTCCCGATTCCGGGGAGAGGAGCACGTTCTCGGGCTTCACGTCGCGATGGACGACGCCCTTCTCGTGGAGGGCTCCCAGGGCATCGGCGAGGTCCCGGCCCCAGGCGACGATCTCGGCCGGGGTCGGGCGGGGAGAGCCGGAGAGTCGCTCCCGGAGCGTTCCCCCGGGAACGAAGCCGGTGACGAGGAAGGGAGTGCCGTCTCCCAGGACCCCGGATTCGACCACCTCGACCAGGTGGGGGTGGCGAAGGTCGGCGGCCAGCCGCGCCTCACGCTCGAAGCGCTCCCGGGCCGCCGGATCTGCGCACTCGCCGTGGAGCAGCTTCACCGCGACCTGGCGGTCGCCGCGCCGGACCCGGGCCAGGATCACGGCTCCGTAGCCGCCCTGGCCGAGGATCCGTACCGCCTCGAAGCGCGCCGCGAGATCCGGGGGCAGGGATGGGGTCGGGGTCGGGTCCATGCGAGGGGAGCGTAACCCCTGGACTTGCGCCCGGGGCCGGTCCGTCGCAGTATCGGCGACCGGGGGTCCCCCGGGGACCCGGCGGAAGGAAGGTACGGCCCGTGGACGATCGCTTCCAGGTCAAGGTCGGTCTGGCGGAGATGCTCAAGGGTGGCGTGATCATGGATGTGGTCACCCCCGAGCAGGCCCGGATCGCGGAGGCGGCCGGGGCCTGCGCGGTGATGGCGCTGGAGCGGGTGCCGGCCGACATCCGCCGGGAGGGCGGAGTGGCCCGCATGGCGCGGGTCGACCTGATCGAGGCGATCCAGGAAGCGGTGA
>CAYOHP010000130.1:0-18116 GCA_964403795.1 uncultured bacterium
TGCCTGGTGGGGACTGGGTGGTGAGGGATTGGCTGGGGGGAGTTTGGGTGGTCTGGGGTTGGGGGGGCAGGGGTGGTCTGGGGGAGAGGGGGGAAGGTCGGTCTGGGAATTGTGGGTTATTTGGGAAGGTAGGACCTTGGGGTTAGGACCGGACGGGGAAGGTCACTTCCATCGCGATTTCCCAGGGTACCGGGCCATCGGATTGAGGGGGAGCAGTGGTCGGTTGGGGGCTTTCGGCGCGAGCCTTTCGAAATCCTGGTGGGGTCCTGGGAGAGGGAGAGAACCGGGTGGAGACTTGGGGAGGGAGTCTGGGACCGATTGGGGGCGCGGAGGTCTTCCTGGGTGGGGAGGCGGACTCCGAGCGTCGGAAGGACTCGGACTGGTGGGGCGCCGGCGAGCCGGCGAAGGTCTGGGGGCGTTCGGCTGGAGTGGGAGGGGGTGCGAGGATCGGGAGGTGTTCCTCGACCGGGCGACGTGGGCTGGAGACAGGGAGTCCCGCCAGGCGGTCGAGAGGACTCTCGGCGCCAACCGGTCCCTTGGCGACCAGGTGCGTGTAGATCATGGTGGTCGAGACGTCGGAGTGTCCCAGCAGGACTTGGATGGTGCGGATGTCATAGCCGTCCTCCAGGAGGTGGGTCGCGAAGGAATGGCGAAACGTGTGGCAAGTCGCCCGCTTGGAGATCCCGCTCCGGACGACGGCCTTGCGTACCTCGTCCTGGAGGACGGTTTCGTGGAGGTGGTGGCGCCGTACCTGACCGGAGCCTTCGTGGCGGTAGGTGCGGGTGGCGGGGAAGATCCAGTGCCATCGCCAGTCCCTGCCGGCCTCCGGGTACTTCTCGCCGAGGGCATTCGGTAGCTCCACCCATCCCGCTCCCCTGAGGAGATCGGCTTCATGCTGGGCCTGCATCGTCTCGAGATGGTCCTGGAGCCCAGGTACCAGGGAGAGGGGTAGGGCGACGGCCCGATCCTTGTCCCCCTTGCCCTGGCGCACCAGGAGCTGCCTGCGGGAGAAGTCGAGATCCTTGACGCGCAGGCGGCAGCACTCGAGGAGGCGCAGGCCTGAGCCGTAGAGAAGGCTCGCCATCAGCCGGGTGGGACCATGGAGCTGCTCGAGGACCCGAGCTACCTCGTCCCGGGAGAGGACCACGGGCAGGCGGCGGGTACGACGGGCCCGGACGACCTCGTCGAGCCAGGGCAGTTCGACCCTCAATACGTTGCGATAGAGGAAGAGGAGGGCGGAGAGGGCCTGGTTCTGGGTGGAGGAACCGACACCCTGGGTCGTCGCCAGGCTCGACAGGAAGGCGGTCACGGCTTCGCCGCCGAGCTTGGCAGGATCCTGTCGGCGCTGGTGGAGGTAGAAGCGATAGATCCACTGGAGGTAGGTGCCCTCGGTGCGGGGGCTCAGGTGGCGGACCCGCATGACCTTCCGCACGGAGTCCACGAGGGCTCGCCAGGGTTCGGAGCGACGGCATTCGTCCAGGTAGTCGAGACGGGGCATGGGCGTCCTTCCGGTAGAGGACATTTGCCCACTATTGTCGCGTGCTGGGGGTCGAGGTGTCCACCGTGGGACGGAGGTGAGGCGGGAGGGTGACCGAGGGGCGCCTGGCTCGGTCTCAGCGGGGCGTCAGGAGGAGGCGCTGCTGGGCTGACTGATCCCGGGCTCGCTGGAGCATGGGGTTCTCGGGGGCCTGGATCACGCCGCGTCGGACGGTGGTCGGGACGTTCAGGCGCCGGGAGACGATCTCGGCGTTTGAACGGGGACCTGCGATCTGGGGGAAGGTAGCGACCCGGACGCCGGAGGCCGGGGTGGCGGAGGCCGGGATCAGCCGGAAGACCGGGGTCGCGGTGGGGATCCCGTATCCGTAGCCGCCGTAGCCGTATCCCCCATAGGCGACGGCCGGGGTGACGATCGGGAGGGACCGCACCACGGGGCGCCCGACGCTGGAGAGATACCGCGGGCCGGGTCGGCTGGTGTTGGAAGGTCGGTCGCGGGTGGCGCTCCCGATGGTGATGCCGCCAGGGGTGTCGCGGGTCGTGCGGATCCCGGCCATGGCTCCCGGCGGCGACAGGGCGCACCCGAGGACCAAGGCCAGTACGGTCAGGGTCGAGCGGATCATCGGGGCTCCCTTCGGTGCCGCGAGGATAGGGAGGGGACCCGACGTGTCAAGCGGGGCGGGTTCTCCAGAAACCGCCGCCAGGTTTGCCTTGCCGGCTTCGGGTCCTTCCAGGCGGCAGGTGCGGTGGTCGCAGCGGCTGGCGGGAGTCGCGTGGGCGTACCACCGGGAGTGACTGGAGGACCCGGGAGGGGGTAGGTGGGTGCGAAGGTGCTCCGCCGGGGTGGCTGCCGCGAGCTGGCCCCGAAGTCCCGGGAGGGCAGCTTGCCACCCGCGAGGCCGTACTTCATCACCCCGTGGGCTTCCTCGCTCCTGTCGCAGCGCTCGTCCGAGGAGAGCACCACATCCTCGCCATCCCAGCCTTCGAGGTCGGTGGCGATCTCCCGGAGGGCGTTGAGCGTCTCGTCGCGGCGGTAGGCGGGGAGGGGCAACTCGTGCTGCGGCATCCCGCGAAGCACCTGCTCCTCGACCAGCTCCCGCGTCAACACGCATCGGTAGCCGTCCCGGGTCCGGGAGGGGTTCGGCCCTATTGGGGCCTACGCGACCTCGGTCCATTGCCGAGGCGTCTCGCGTCGGCTCTCCCCGTCCAGGGCATCGGCGCGGAGGCGGAGTCGGCCCGGCCAGGGACCGTCTCCACGCCGGGCGGAAGAATCCTGGGAGCCTCCTCGAGCACCCGGAGGTTCTCGTAGGAGGCCGGGACGCTACCGTCCCGGAACTTGGTGGGCAGCATCACGCCCACCTCTCGGTTGAGCCTCACCTGCGGGTTGTTCCATCGGATCCTCTTCCAGTGCTCCTTCGGGAAGGCGGCGAAGGCGAGGATCTCCGGTCCGGCGTCCGCCAGGAGTTCCGCTGCCTCGGGGAAGCCCCTTTCGAGCTGCCCAACGACCCGGAGGTGCTGGACGTGAAGGCTTGCAGGGTCAGGCTGGGCGAAGATCGAGCCGACCAGGCTCGCCACGAAGTCCTGAGCGCTCTTGGCAACCCGGGTCAGGAGGTTCCGCATGAAGTGCGTCCGGCAGCGTTGCCAGCAAGCCCCCGGGAGGGTCGAGGCGCTGGCCGCTTGGAGTCCCTGATGGGCATCGGAGACCACGAGCTGGACGCCCGCCGGACCCCGGGAGACGAGACCTCGCAGGAAGGCCAGCCACGAGGCCCCTTCATCGGAGGTCACCACGCGAAGCCCAGGATCCCTCGATAGCCTTCGCCGTTGATGCCCGTCGCGATGACCGTGGCCACGTTCACGACTCGGCCACCCTCGCGAACCGTGTGCACCAGCGCACCCAGCCAGACGTAGGCGTACGGTCCGTCGTCGAGCCTCCGGGACCGAAACTCCTCCACGGTTTCGTCCAAGCTCTTGGCAAGCTCGCTCACCTGGCTCTTCGAGATCCCTTCGATGCCCAGGGTCTTGACCAGGCCGTCTACCCGCCTCGTCGGCACGCCCCGGACGTAGCACTCGGCAACGACTGCGGTCAGCGCTCGCTCCGATCGTCTCCGCGGAACCAGCAGCCATTCCGGGTAGTAGCTCCGCTCCTCAGCTCGTGGACGAAGACCTGCACCGGATCCGTGAGCAGGTCGAACTCCCCGCCACTGCCGACCCGCTTGCGGACGGTCTCCAGGACCTCCTTCCTGTTCGTGACCATCGTGGGCACTCCCTGGGTGCAGGAAGACAAGCCCCTCCCCCCGGAGGACCGCTTCTCTTCCTGCTCGGGGCTGTGGAGAGCGCCGCATCGACGAGGGCGACGGCACCGCCCGCTTCCGCTCCCTGCGCCACCGTCCGTCCTCCTGCCTCCGCTGGTAGCGAGGCAGAAGCCTCGGTTCGACCCGACGGAGCAGGCGGACGAAGCGCTCGTGCCGCTCCGGCCGATCCGGATCGTCCACGCAGTCCCCACCCGCCAGGTCGAGGAGCACGCCCGCGGTCACCACCTGGGAGTCCCGAAAGCCCTGGTCCCTGGCCCGAACCGCCAGGTGCCGGTCGGACGGCTCCGACAGCCCCAGCACCTGCGCCAGATCCGGGAGGGCCGGGAGCCCGCCCGGAGCCGTGTGACCGGGATCGCCACGGCCCGAGGAGTACGGGAAAGGGGGCACGCCCTGGGGCACGACGGGACCACCTCTTGAAGTGCTTGGCGAGCAGCATGGCAGGCGCCCCCACAGGAGACGCTCCCGATCATGGTTGCCGGAGATCGCCGGAAGCCGGAGGAACGATCAGGGTTCTCCGGGACGGAATGGAACGGCCCTTCCCCCGGTGTCCGCGGGTTGCCTGTGCCCCCCCAACCCGGGGAATTGCCTGCAGGAGGAAGGGCGGGCAAGGCCGAGGTGAGGATCGTCAGGCAACCTCGGACAGGCGCGATGCCCTGGAGAAGGAGCCGAGGATCCCGGGTTCCTATCGTGGGTGCGCGGCAGCGAGCCGGGCGGCCTGCTCGAGCCCGATCCCATCGTCGACGGGAATGCCGACCTGCCCGTGACCCTGGAGGCGGGCCCAGGACCTCTCGTCGGGGTTGGACTCCGGGCAGTCGGGCGGTAAGGAGTGGACCTCGAGCCGCCTCCGGGTCGGAGCCGCCTGCAGACATGATCCTTCTGGTCGAACACGGGCTCGCTTCCATGGGCCCACCACGTGGAGGCCCGCTCGTTCCGTTGCCGGCAGAGGCTCACCCCGGAGGCGGAACGAAAGCGGACCTCCCCCCGGAGGGAGGACGTCACCCTCAGGGAGCGAGCCGGCGGAGCATCCGGACCGGTCGGCATGAGGAGGACCCGTCCCGGTGTCGTCCCGGATCGGTGGGCACTCGGCAGGTCCGGGCCGCGTCGAGCACGGCCGCTCACTCCGGGGCCCAGGTGCAAACCGGAAGGCAGGCAGGAGACGCGAAGACCGAGCCGCGAATGGGACCGGACGATCAGGAATCGCCTGGACCGAGGGTGGTCCCCCGCGAGCCGCCCCGGAAAGGCTTGTCCGGGCCTGGGCCTGGGCCTGGGCCTGGGTCTGGGGCATGAGGGAGGCTCCCCGGGCGGACCGCAGGGACTCCAGGAGCAGGGGTGCGGCGAGACCGCGAGGGACGGAGGTCGGAGGGTGGGTCGCAGCCCCGCGTCGGGAGTGGATCCCGGCCCGGGAAGCGGGGAGGCAGGAGGGGGGGCTGCTGGCCGCCTTCCCATGGGCTTTCGGGAAAGTTTGGTGGAGGGGGGCGGTGGGCTACGGTTGCCCGACGTAAGGGGCCGAGGAAGGGACCACTCCCGGTGGTCTCGAGGCCCCTGGAAACCCGAAAGCCGAGAGTCCATGGCGTTCCCGACCGCATTCATCTACAGCTCGCACGCCCGCTGCCGGTACATCCATGACCACTGGATCGTGAGCCGGGCCCTCCGGGGGGACGGGACCATCCTCTTCCTGCCGATGTCGGAGGCGGTCAACGAGGAGTCGCCGGAGGGACGGCAGAGCTGGGCCTGGGGGAACTTCCAGTGGTACTTCCGGCAGTTCCAGCAGTACGGGTTGAAGGCCGAGGCCTTCTACTGGAGCCGGGACCTCGACCGGGCGGACGTCGACGAGCTGATGCACAAGCTCTGGTCGAGCGAGGTGGTGATCCTGGGCGGCGGGAACCCTTCGACCGGGCTCCGCCACTACAAGGACCTCGGGGACGAGTTCTACGGGGAGCGCGGCTGCTTCGGACGGATCCTGCACGAGCGCCAGGAACGCGGGCTGATGACGGTCGGGTTCTCGGCCGGCACCGACCAGCTCTGCGAGTTCATGTCGAGCTGCATCGGGAAGGAACTCCCCGACTGCAAGGGCTTCGGGCTGCTCCGGAACGTCATGGCGACCTCGCACTTCGAGCCGGGCCAGGAGGGGCACCTGGCCTACGGCGCCCGGAGTTTCGGGCACTGCATGCTCTTCGGCTTGCCCAACGACTCGGGGATCGCCTGCGACCAGGGCTGGACGCCGGGTGGGAACATCTGGCAGCTGCTCGAGTTCGTCACCGACAACTCCTGGGACGAGCCCAGCGACCACTGGCACATCAAGACCCGCCAGGGTGTGGGGATCCAGCACGCCTATCCCGACGGCCGAGACTGGGTGTTCCACGGGGGCGACCGGATGCTCAGGATCCAGTCGCCCGACTGCCGGTACCAGGAGGCGTGGATCCTGCCGGCGGGCGGGGGGATCTGCTACGACTGGTGGTCGCAGTCCCCCACGTTCTTCTCGAACATCGCGGACATGATCGCCCACCACTGAGAGCCCGAGCGCCCGCGGCTCCGCCCGGGGGAGCCGCGGGCGTGGGGTGCAGCGGTTCCTCACGTCCCTGCGACGACGGTCACGGTAGGGTGGGCTGCGTCCTAGTGTCCCGTTCCCGAAGTCCGCCCGCTTGAATGCGGAGCGACTCGGCGCCCGCCGTCGTCGCAGCGACGCCGGAGTGCTGGACGCACTTCAAGGAGCTGCGGCGGCGGCCGGCGTCGAGTGAGCCCGTAGAATGTGGGCGGATTTCGGGAACGGGACACTAGTACTACAACGACCTATCGCCGGAGTTGGCTACCGCGTCTCCATCAGTAGGATGGAGGCGACACCGCGATGGACGGACGCGTCCTCCTCGACGGCAGTCGTGACCTGATGGCCTACCTGCGGGTCTAGCGATTCTCTGGGGCGCGCGGAGAACTGGGCGAACTTCGTCGCTTTCGTGCGGGGGCAGCTGAGTCCTATCGAGCGGAAGTCCCTGGAGCCGATGGCGGATCTCCAGGGCATTCCGGTTCGTGGTCTCCAGCACCAGCGCTTCTTCGTCCGAGCGGCTCGGGACGAGGAGGCGGTGCGCTCCCGGCTCCATCGCACGGTCGCCCGCAAGCTCGGGGGGCCCGCGGGCGTCTTCGTCATCGATGAAACCTCGGACGGGAAGAAGGGCAAGCACACGGCAGGCGTCGACCGGCAGTACTGCGGGGAGAGCGGGAAGGTCGAGAACTGCATCGTCTCGGTCCACCTCGGGTATGCCAGGGGAGACTTCCGGAGCCTCCTGGATGGGGAGCTCTTCCTGCCGGAGAGCTGCTACCCGGATCCCGGGAACCCGGAGGTCCAGGAACGGCGCCGACGCGTCGGGATCCCCTCCGACGTGGGGCACGTCAGCAAGCCGGCGCTCGGCCTCCGCTTGCTTCGACGTGCGCTCGGGAACGGAGTTCCAGGGCGCTTCGTGGTGGCCGACGAAGCCTACGGCGACAAGCCGAAGTGACGCCGGGAGGTCGCCGCCCTCGGCCTCACCCATGTCGTCGAGACCTCGCCCAAGAATACCCGTGGCTGGGCGCAGGAACCCCAGACAGAGGAGTCCCCGGATGCGGGGACAGGCCGACGCCGTCGCAAGCCTCACCCCAGCGTCCTGGCGAGGAAGCTGGCGGAGCTGCGCTCGGCCCGGGACGGACTCCGGTTCCTGTCCAGGACACGCCTACCGGTGAAGGACACCCACAAGGGACCGGAGATCCGGGAGTTCAAGGATGCCCTCTTCCAGCAGAGCCGAGGAGTCCGACGGACGACCCTCGCCGGGTGGTTCCGCCATCCCGAGGTCGAGCGGGTCGTGGTGGGGGAGAACGCCCGCACCGGCGAGGTGAAGTACTTCCTCACCCACGATCTCGAAGCTCCCCTGGAGGAAGTGGTCGCGATCGCCTTCACCCGCCGGAGCATCGAGAGATGCTTCCAGGACTGCAAGCAGGAGCTCGGCCTCGATCACGCCGAACTCAGGGATTACGGAGGGATCCAGCGGCACCTGCTGCTCACCGCAGTCACCTACCTCGTCCTGCAGGAGTTCGTGAAGAAGCACGAGCTCGAAAACGGGGGGCCCTGACGATCGCCCAGGTCGCCGATGCGCTCCAAGTGCTCATCGAGCGGCGGGTCGAGAAGCTCATGACCGGCTGCCAGCTCCGGGCCTCGGCAGACGCCTTGGCCGACCACATCCTCACGACCCGAGAGCGAAACCGGCGAGCACGATACTCGGTATGTAGACGTGGGTACCGCGACTTCCACGCGGCCGGCATCCAGCCTGACCGCTGCGGACCCTGCCTGCTCCATGACGGGTCGTTGTAGTACTAGGAGTCGGTCGCACAGAGCCGCCGTCGCGCCGAGGCGGAATCCTGGGCCCCGCCTGCAAGGCGATCGCAGGTCCGAGGGGCGATGCCCCGAAGGAATGCGGCGAAGCGGGTAGCGGATCCTGCCTGCGAGGAGAGCGCTGCCGCAGGCGGGGATGCAGGGGCCGACGAATGCAGGCGGCTGTTTGCGATATGCTCCGAGGGGAGAATCCATGTCCGAGAAGCCTTGCCTCGAGTTCGAGCCGTTGGCGGGGGTGATGATCCCCTTCGCCGACATCTACCCGGAGACCGGGATCCACGAGACCAGGGTGCTCTCGGTGCTGGGGGACGGCGGCCCGCTTCCTGCCGGCGACTACGCCTTTGTCGAACTCTTCTGCGCGGCACCGGACTGCGATTGCCGTCGAGTCACCTTACAGGTCTTCGACCCCGAGAGGCGCTGCGCCGCTACCCTCGGATATTCCTTCGATCCACCCGGACCCGGCGCTCCCTTGTACGTGCCCGACCTCGAAGAGCCCTACGAGCAGCTCTGCCTGGTGCCCATGGCCGCACAGGGCGAGCATGCCGAGGCCGTCCTCGAACTCGCCCGGGATCGGGTGCTCGACGATCCCGAGTACCTGCGGCGCCTCGAGCGACACTACGCCATGGTGAAGGAGGCTGCCCGCATCCGCAGTCGGAAGCGGCCCGTCCGGAGGGGCTCCCTCCGGGATCTCGTGAGCGCTCTGGCCTCGGCTCCTGCCACCCGGGGGCAGGTTCGGGCGGGACCGAAGGTCGGCAGGAACGACCCCTGCCCCTGCGGATCGGGGAAGAAGTCCAAGAAGTGCTGTTCCTCGCCCGAGGCGGAGAGGGCTCGGGTCTCCCAGGCGCGTCAGCTCCTGGAGGCGCGGCGGAGCCAGGTCTACCGGCTCCGGATCCGGAGGGAACCCGAGGACGGCTGCCTCCGCACCTTGGAGCTGACCGGGGATTCGACCTTCCACCGGCTGCATCGCCTGATCCAGGAACACTTCGGGCTCGACGACGACCACCTGTACTCGTTCTTCATGAGCGGGCGGGTCTGGGATCGGGCCACCGAGATCCAGGGCAATCCCTTGGGCGAGGGAGCGGCGGCCGAGACCGCGCTGGCGGAGGTCGCTCTCGAGGCCGGCGCCTCGTTCGCCTATCTCTTCGACTACGGGGACGAGCTCCGGTACCGGATCGACGTGGTGGACGCGGCACCGGCCGAGGCCGGGACGGTGTACCCGCGGCTGGTCGAGAGCGAGGGAGATCCCCCGCCCCAGTACGACTTCGAGGAGGACTCCTTTGCCGAGTGCCCGGTCGATGCAGCGACCGCGGCGGCGATCCTCGAGTCGTACCGATCCCTGGGGCTGGACTCCGACGAGCCACGGCCTCCGCCGCCGGACCGACCGCCCAGCGACGAGGAGCTCGCGCTGGCCGCCCTGGCCCTCGAGGTCTCGGAGGTCGAGGAGGATCTGCTGGCGATCGGCGACGTCCATGCCATGGACGTCCCCTTCTGGATCCAGTACCTGCTGGTGGCCGGTCTGATGCACGGGAAGGACCCCGGAGCCCTCCTTGGCCTGGCCCGGGCGGTTGCCGAGATCTTCGGAGATCGCTTCGGCCAGGGGCTCCTGGCCTGGGCCCTGGCGGCTGCCGGCGAGTCCGACGAGGCCCGTCGCGTCCTGGCCGGGATCGGTCGGGGGACGCATGAGGAACGGGCCTCGGTCCTCGAGTTCACCGGCCCCGCCCGGGTGCTCCTGGGGGAGGTCGAGGCCTTCCGTCGGGAGGCGACCGAGCTGCGCCTGGCCCTGGAGCGGGACGAGAGGTTCGAGGACGTGCTCGGGAGTGCCGTGGCGCAGGTGGAGGCATTCTCGGCGGGGCGGAGCCCGCAGCAGGGCGTCTAACTGAGAGCGTAATAGCATTCTCCTATGAATGCTTGTAGACTGCAAAGATTCGGGCACCCTAGACTGCGGGTACCAGCGCGCCCCACCCGGGCGAGCTGCGAAGTCGAGGAGCTGTCGTGTCCTACATCGTCCCCGAGGTCATCGAGTCCTACGCCCTGGCCCATTCCCAGCCGTTCCCCTCGTACATGGAGGAGCTGGCGGAGGAGACCCAGGTCCGCACCGACGCACCCGGGATGATGTCGGGGGGGCTCGGGGGCGGACTGCTGCGCATGCTGGCATTGCTGGTCGGGGCCCGCCGGATCCTGGAGATCGGGATGTTCACCGGTTTCGGGACCCTGGCGATGGCCGAGGCGCTGCCGCCGGGCGGGGAGATCCATACCCTGGAACTGGACGCCGACTACCTAGAGATCGCCGGCAAGTACTTCGACCGGTCGCCTGCCGGCGACCGCATCCACGTCCACATCGGGCCCGCAGCCGAGTCGCTGGCGCGGCTGTCGGGGCCCTTCGACATGGCCTTCCTCGATGCCGACAAGGAGAACTATCTCCACTACTACGAGGAAGTCCTGCGCCTGCTGCGGCCGGGCGGACTGCTGGTGGTCGACAATGCGCTCTGGAGCGGGCGGGTGCTCGAGCCCCGGGATCCCGCGGCGGTGGCCATCGCCCGGTTGAACCAGCGGATCGCCGGCGACGAGCGGGTGGACCGGGTGCTGGTCACGGTCCGGGACGGGATGTTCCTGGTGCGCAAGCGGTGAGGCGGATCGGGGTCGGCCGTCAGCGTTGGTAGACCTGCAGGACCTCGGGTCCGGGCCGGTCGCCCCGCTTCACCATACGGTCGACGAGCTCGAGGTCGGCCTGGACCATCATGCGGACCAGGCCGGGGAAATCGACCTCGGGGCTCCAGCCGATCTTATTCCTGATCCCTGAAGGGTCGGCGACCAGCAGGTCGACCTCGGCCGGGCGGACGAAGCGCGGATCCGTGACCACATGCTCCTCCCAGTCGAGGCCGGCCTCGGCGAAGGCCAGCGTGCAGAACTCGCGCACCGAGTGGGTCTCGCCGGTCCCGACCACCCAGTCCTCGGGTTTCTCCTGCTGCAGCATCATCCACATGGCCCGCACATAGTCGCCGGCGAAGCCCCAGTCCCGCTTGGCGTCGAGGTTCCCGAGCCGGATCTCGCGGGCCAGGCCGTGCTTCACCAGGGCCACCCCGAAGGAGATCTTGCGGGTCACGAACTCGAGGCCTCTGCGGGGGGACTCGTGGTTGAAGAGGATCCCGCTGGTCGCGAAGAGGCCGTAGGACTCCCGGTAGTTCACCGTGATCCAGTGGCCGTAGACCTTGGCGACGCCGTAGGGGGAGCGCGGGTAGAAGGGGGTGGACTCGCGCTGGGGGACCTCCTGCACCCGGCCGAACATTTCCGAGGAGCTCGCCTGGTAGAAGCGGGCCTCGGGGGCCACCGAGC
Source organism: uncultured bacterium (assembly GCA_964403795.1). Lineage (GTDB taxonomy): Bacteria > Muiribacteriota > UBA6191 > CAZXTJ01 > CAYOHP01 > CAYOHP01. The sequence continues at coordinate 11,497 of CAYOHP010000130.1, forward strand.
GGATCGCCTCCAGGATCCGGGTGACGCCCAGGCCGGTGAACTCGCCGGTCAGGATCGGCTGGTTCCAACTGGTCGGGACGAAGGACTGGGCCGCCAGGTTGTAGACCTCGTGCGGGCGGGAGATCCGCATCGCGCTCTCGAGCGAGTGGTGGTCCAGCAGGTCTCCATGCACCAGGGTGAGCCGGTCGGTCACACCCGAGAGGCGGGAGAAGTTCTCGGTCGAGCTGCGACGCACCAGCCCGTAGACCTGGTAGCCCTTGGCCACCAGGAGCTCGGCCAGGTAGCTCCCGTCCTGACCTGTGATGCCCGTGATCAGTGCGCGACGCGGCTCGGACAAGTCCACCTCCAGGGCGGTCCTGCGAGTCTAGCACCGGGGGCGCGGCCGGGACGGTCAGCGTCCGAAGAGGGAGGAGAACATGGAAGCCAGGCCCTTCTTGCCGGCCTCGCTGGGGTCGGAGGACTCGATGCCCAGGAAGGCCTTGGCGAGGTTCTGGATGGAGATCGCCAGGTCGGACTCGGGGGCGTGGACCACCACCGGAACTCCGACGTTGGCGGCCTCCAGGGCCACCGCACCGTTGGAGACCACGCTGGCGGCCACCGGGTACTCGAGGTTCTTGGCCAGGTCGTCCTTGGCCAGGCCGGCGGTGCGACTCACCCGGTTGAGGACCACCCTCACCTGGTGGGGAGGGAACTCCAGGCGCTTCAACTCCCCGAGGTAGATGCGGGCGTTGCGCAGCGAACTCAGGGTGTTCTGCACCACCATCACGTGGAGGTCGGCGGTCTTCAGGGCGACCTTCAGGTTCTCGCCCACCGGGACCGGGCAGTCGAGGATCAGGAACTCGCTCTCGGAGCGGAGGAAGCGGAGCAGGCCTTCGAGGGCGTGGGAATCGACCTTGGGAGGAACGATCCCCAGATTGCCGCAGATCGCCAGCAGCTTGCCGTCGCGGAAGTAGTCGATGGCGAATCGCTGGACGCCGTCGAGCGAGAAGTTGCCGGCCTGGGTGGCGAGCAGGTTCAGGTAGGTACCCGGGGGCTTCGAATCGAGCATCATCCCGGTCTCGGACAGGGTATCGGCCAGGTCGAGGTAGACGCACCTCTTCCCGAACTGCCGGGTGAGGGCCACGGCCAGGTTCAAGGCTACGGTCGACTTGCCCTCGCCGTCCTTGGAGGAGAGGAAGGCCAGCACCCTTCCCCCGCTCGAAGGGGCCACGACCGGTTCGGGTCTGGGCTCGGCTCGGCTGGCGGACGGGGGTGCCCCCAGCCGGCGCAGCTTGTTGCGCTGGACCTCGGAGGCCTGCTTCATCAACGCCGCCAGGTCGACCGGCTCGACCAGGGCGAGGTCGATCCCGGCCTTGACGGTGGCCTGGAGGAAGTCGAAGTCCCGGTCGGCCATGAGGACGACCACGGCCGCCCTGGGCACCAAGTCACCCACCCGGAGCGCCAGCTCGAGGGCCCGGTCCCGGGGGACCGCCGAATCGAGGAGCACGACCTCGGGCCGGGAGGGCGGCAGCAGCACGTCGAGCTGGGCCGGGGAGTCCTGGATCCGGAAGCCGCCGACGAAGTTGGTCTGCTGGACCTCGACCAGCCGCCGGCGCAGGGCCTCCTCACGATCGCTGTGGGTGGTGATGAGGAAGAAGCGGGGCTCGGCCATGGGTTCCAGGATAGCAGCCGGGGGGTCTCCGGGCCGTCCGGCCGATCCGGGGCGGGGTTCGCCTGCTTCAGGGGCGCGTGGTAAGCTCGCCCTGCCCAGGAGGGCGCGGCCTACCCATGCATGAAGCTCCGATCCTGATCGCCGATCCCAGCGCCTTCATCCAGAACCTGCTGGGCTCGATCTTCGTGAAGATGGGGCTGCGCTCCAAGGCGGTCTCGGACGTGCAGTCGGCGGTCGACCTGGTGGCCCGGGAGCCGGTGGCCTTCGTGCTGATCGACGCCCTGATGCCGGGAGTGGTGGCCGGACAGACCATCCCCTACGTGCAGTCGCTCATGAAGACGCCCACTCCGGTGATCGTGATGATCCCGGAATCCGACCCCAGCCCGGCGGCTACGGTCGGCTATTCGCAAGCCAACGGATACCTTCCCAAGCCCTTCACCGAGAACGAGATCAAGGCCTGGCTGACGGCCAACGCCATGGCCCTGCTGGGGCGGGAGTGGCAGCCTCCGGCGATCACGTTCGACGGGGGCGAGGAGCCGGAGTTCCTGGCCGACCCTACCCAGGTCGAGACCTGGATCCAGGCCTTGCGGAGCGAGGACGTCACGGAGGCCGTGGACGCCGCCGAGAACCTGGCCCGCCACAAGGTGAAGTCGGCCGTGCAACCGCTGATCGACTGCTCCTACGAGACCCAGGGGGCGGTCAAGGTGGCGGTGGTGCGGGCCCTGGGGCGCCTGGGGGACCGGACCGCCACCGAGGCGCTGGTCGCCAACCTGAACGTCCCGGACCAGCACCTGAAGGAAGCCACCCTGGAGGCCCTCGGGCATCTCCAGGACCCGCGGGCGCTCCGGCCCCTGTCGCGGCTCCTGAACGTGCACGACAAGACGATGGTGCTGCTGGCCATCAAGGCGCTCGGCATGCTCCGCTGCCAGGAGGCCAAGGACATCCTCGCCCCCCTCCTCCAGTCCCCCGATCCTCAGATCAAGGCGAACGTGCAATGGGCCATCCGGGTGATCGACGGAATGGACGTGTGATCCGGCTCGCCCCGGTCGTCCTGGGGACTGCCCTGCTCCTGGCGGGGGCCGCGGGCGTGGTCGCCGACACCGCCCTGCTGGCGCTGGCCAAGACCGTCGAGCAGCAGGTCGCCCACTTCCGCAAGCAGATCCCGGACCTCGACCTCTCGCCCTTCGGCGTCGACGAGCTGGTCAAGGCGGCCCTCGAGGGGAGTACCGAGGAGACCGATCGGATCCGCCGCGACTTGACCGGAGCAGCGCTCCGGATGAACCAGGCCGCCAAGCGACATACCCTGGGCAAGCTCCACGAACTCGGGCGGGAGGTGGTGGGGAGCCCCACCGACGCGGGGAACTACCTGCGCCGGCGCGACCTGATCCTGACCTTCGACTTCATCGAGCGCGCCTTCGGGAACCCGATCTATCCGCAGAACCTGGGACGGCCCTTCGTGAGCCTGGTGCAGATCCCCTCGGACCGGCACTTCAAGCTGGTGGACGCCTACCTGGGCTGGCTCGCCACGATCCCGGTCCCGCCTCCCCCGGCTCCCGCGGAGAGCAGCGGGCCGGGACCCTCCGGCGGCCCCGGACCGGGCGGGGACGAGTCCGACCCGGGGCAACCCTCGGGTTGGTCGCCGTCGATCAGCGACCCGGATCCGGATCCGGGGAGCGGAGGGCCCCGGCCGATCCGTCCCGTGCTGCCCGACGAGAGCACCGGAGGCTGGCTGCTGGTGCGGTACTACGTGCTCGCCACCCTGGGAGCGATCTTCCTCGTCTATCTGACCTACCTGGTCTACAACGCCATGAAGGGTGGGCGGAATGCGCTGCACTTCCTGCTCCACTCGCTGCGGCTCCGGTCGGGACCGAACATCGGGCCCGAGGACGTCCCGTTCCGCAAGGGCCTGAAGCTCTTCTCGCGGGGCCGGGAGCGGGACGCCCTCATGGTGCTCGAGCCCTTGATCGACGGCGGGGGACCGGACTCCCAGGCGGCGCTGTACTACGCCCTCAGGGCCTACCTCAGGCTGGGGCAGAGCGGCGACCTGAAGAAGCAGTTCGGGAAGCTCGATCCCGGGCGGTTCTCGCTGGACGAGCTCTACGTGCTGGCCACCGCCCTGCACGAGTCGGAGGAGAAGGTGCTGGCGGTCCAGGTCTTCGAGGGGATCCGGGCCCGGGACGCCACGTTCAAGGACGTAGCCCAGAAGCTGGCGGGGCTCGGGGCCGGGGAGAAGCCTCCGGCCGGGTAGGGGCGCGGCCCGGCGGCGCGGGGGCCGAGCGCTGTCGCTTCGGTCCGGGCGGGATGGAGACCCGGGGGTGCGGCGGACCCTCCCCCGGGCGGACTACGCAGCGACGCCGGCGTGGGGGTGGGCGGCGCTGCGCTCGTCGGCCTTGGCGTGGGCGTCGGACTCCTCGATCGCCGCCTGGGACTCGTCGGGCCAGAGGACGATGATCGAGTCCTTGATGCAGGCGTCGACGCAGCAGGAACAGCCGATGCAGGTCTCCTGGTCGACCACCGCCACCCGCTGGATGGGGTTGGGGTCCAGGGTGAGGCTGATGCAGTTCACGGGGCAGACCGCCACGCAGTAGTCGCAGCCGGTGCAGGTCTCCTCCACCACGTAGGCCTTGGGCTGGGCTTGCTTGCGGAACTTGGGGATGACCTGGGCGTGCTCGTCGAGGATGCATTCGACCGGGCAGTTCCACCCGCAGACATGGCAGTCGATGCAGATGTCGGCGTCGATGATGTGCAGGACCTTGACGTCGCCGGTGATGGCCTCGACCGGGCACTTGCGGGCGCAGATGGTGCAGCCGGTGCAGGTATCGAGGATCAGGTGGGCCATCGTTCTCCTCCTGGGACGGGGACCCCCCGAGCATACCATCCGGGGGAAATCGGCGGAAACCAGTCCTGTTTACATGGCGGGGAGTGGGACGGGGGCGAGCCGCGAGTTTACGCGGTACGCTGGCCAGCGGTCCGACAAGCACTGGACCCAAGGGGGCCGTCGTGTCCAAGTCCCTCGCCTTTCGAGTCCACCTGGCCCTCGCCTTCGGCTGCGCCGCCGCGAGCTTCGCCGGGGATCCGGCCGAAGCGCCCGTGCACCGGCACCTGCTCCCTCCCGAGGGACTGGTCGGCCCGCTCACCAGCCGGGACCTCACGGTCCTTCCATGGAGCGAGCTCGGCACCACCCTGGAGGCCGGGAAGGCAGCCCGCGCGGCTGCCGCAAAGCCCCCTCCCCCGGCCGGCGAGCACCGGCTGCGGGACCTGGCGCTGGAGATCACCGCCGAGGCCGGGGAGACCAGTGCCCGCTTCGTCCTCAAGGGAACCCTGGAGACCACCGACGACGGCTACCGGACCGTGGGCCTGGTGAGCGGCGGCACTCCCGACAGCTTCGAGGCCACCCAGACCGGACGACGGAATGCCGCCGCCTGGCTGGTTCCCGCCGAGGGAGGCTTCGGAGCCCTGGTCGAGGGGAAGGGCATCCGGAACTTCGTGCTCTCGGGCTACACCGGAGTGGAGGAGGAAGGGCACCTCCGCCGGATCACGCTGCGCTTGCCTCCAGTGGCGGGGACCCGACTCCGGGCCACCCTCCCGGGCGACCAGCTCGAGGTGTTCACGGATCCGGCCCCCGAGACCCGAGTCGTCTCCCGGCAGGGCGGCCGCACCGTGGTCGAGGCCTCGGTGCCCCCGGGCAGCCCGGTGATGGTCCAGTGTTTCCCCCGGGACGCCGGTCTCCAGCCGGCCACGGACCGGGAGGAAGCGGGACGGGGACCCTCGGGCCTGGAACTGCTGGGCGCCCATACCCAGGCGACCTGGGCCCAGACCCTGGTCTTCGGGCACGGCCGGATGGAGGCTCGGGTACGTCTCGACGTCCAGGCCTCGCGGGCACCGATCGAGACCTTGCAGATCCGCTTCTCCCCTCCCGTGGACGACCTCACCCTGCCTTCCCAACCCGGACTGGTCGAACGCGCCGACAAGGTCCCCGGTGGCCTCGACGTGCGCCTCAAGGGAGGACGGATCGGGGCGCTGCGCCTGGAACTCGAGTACCGGGTCTCGGAGGGCAAGCCGAGCTTCAAGGTCCAGGTGCCGCAACCGCGGCTCGAGGGCACGGCCATGGAGCGGAGCTATCTGTGGGTGGGCCGCTCGACCAACGTGAAGCTGTCGCACCCGCCTCGGGAGCACTTCGAGCCGCTGGCCCCTGCGGGGTACTCGGACTTCCCGGCCGCCGAGGGCGTGCAGGAGCCGCTGATGCAGCTCGAGAGGGTCGATGCCAATGCACCGCTGGAATTCGAGGTGCACCGGTACCCGGATGCGCCCGGGGTACTGACCCGGGTGATCGCCTCGGCCCAGCTCGAGACCCGGCTCTCGGCCTTCGGACGGGCGGCCACCTCGGTTTCGCTCCGGGTCCGGGACCGCTCCGGCGAACCGCTGGCGCTGACCCTGCCGTCGGCCGCGACTCCGACCGGGTTCCGGGTGCGGGGCAATCGGGTGGACCCGGCGAGGGACCGCGAGGGGCGGTACTCGCTCACCCTGCGGGACGAGACCGCCGGAGAGGACGAGGAGGTCGAGGTCGGCTTCGAGTACCTCGAGGACGTGGCTCCGCTGGGGGCCATGGGTCGGCTCGACCTGGCAGGACCGAAGCTGGGGTGCCAGGTGCTCGAGCTCGGCTGGAAGGTGACGCCGCCCGCCCGCTTCACCCTGCGGGGGAGCTCGGCTCCCGGGACCGGTTCCGGCGAGCTCGGCCTGGTGCGCCTGGGCGTACCGCCGGAGGGGGATGCGCTCCGGATCCGGGGGCGCTACTTCTCGGATGCGACCCTGACCTGGCTCCACGCCGGGGCCACCGTGCTCGGCCTCTGGAGCGGGTTGCTGGCCTGCCGGCTGATGGTGGGAGCGCTGCCGCTGGCCTTCGGCCGGGGCCTGGCGATCCCGCTGGTGCTGCTCCGGGCGCGGGGGGACCCGCGGCTCTCGGTCCGGT
>CAYOHP010000131.1:0-18020 GCA_964403795.1 uncultured bacterium
CTGGGCCTGGCGATCCCGCTGGTGCTGCTCCTGGCGCTGGGGGACCCGCGGCTCTCGGACCGGTTCGCGGAGGCGGCCCTGGCCGCCTGCGCCATCGGGGTCCTGGTCGGCCTGCGCCGGGGCATCGGCCACTACCGCTCGCGCCGTCGCGAGACCCGCCGGAGGCGGGCCGGCCTGGCCGCCGACCTGGCGACCTTCAGGGCCCGGGCCCTGGAGGCCGCCAGAAAGTCGGGTGCGCTGGCCGCACCCGCTCCGGGTGCTGCTCCCCAGGGGCCGGGAGCCGGAAGCGGCGAGCCCGGGAAGGAAGGGCCGGGACCGGCAGCCGGCGCCGGCAGCGAGGCCACCCCGGGGGCGTCCCCGGGGACCGGGACCGCGGCGACGGCCCCGGGGGCGGACGTCCCGCCTTCCCCACCGCAGTCGCCACCTCCCGAGCCGCCGGCGGCCGAGGGAGAGTCCCGCGGGGCGTCCAAGGGCAAGGGCCGGAAGGGATCGCGATGAACCCCAGGAAACTCGTCCTCGCGGTGGCCCTGGTCGGGATCACGGGGAGTGCCTCGGCCGGAGGCCTGGCGAGCATGTTCTCGTCGAGCGAGCTCCGGAACAAGCTGGAGAGCGACCGCTCGGCGCGCCTCCTGGAGACCACCCGCAAGCGCAGCGAGGAGGCGCAGGCCAGCGTGGGCATGCTGGACGAGCTGGCGCCCTCGAAGGCGGACTTCAGGAACCTCTCGAAGTCCATCGTGGCCCGGAAGCCGGCGGCTCCGCCCGTCCCTCCTCCGCCCCCGGTCCCGGGCGCCATCGAAGTGCTGGCCACCAGCGGCGACGGCGCCCAGGTGGGGATCGAGGCCGGCGAGTTGCGACGACTCGGCCCCCCGCCGCCGGCCAGCCCTCCCCCGACACCCGAACCGCCGCGGCTGTACACCCCGGGGATCGCCGCGGTGCACGTGGACGTCCCCAGCCAGCGGGCCAGCGTGCGGTGGAGCTTCGACGTGCTCGCCAAGGAGGGGGTCATGAGGCTCGCCCTCCCCCGGTCGCTGGTGGGGATCGAGTTGGACGGTTCCCCGGTGGCCGTGGGGGCGGATGGCAGCCTTCCCCTGCCGGCGCCAGGCGCCCACGTCCTGGCGCTCGAGTACCCGATCGAGATCCGGCGCGGCTCCCAGGGCGAGCGCGCCGAGATCTGGACCCCGGATGGACCGGTCGTGAAGCTGGAGGCGCGCCTGCCGCGGCCCCGCCTGTCGGCCACCGTGCTGGGCGCTACCCACCTGGCGGTCGCGGATCGGGACCGGGCCAGCGTCGTGACCGCGGTGCTCCCGCCCCGCCGTAACTCGGTGTTGCAGTGGGAGGAGCGGGTCGAGGGCCTGGCGGCCCCGGTGCTGCCGGCGGGGAGCGACGCGGCCGAGGTCTCGGCCCAGTCGGTCACCAAGTACCGGATCCGCGGCGAGGGCCTCGAGGTCGAGACCCGGGTGCGCTGGACCGTGGGTCCCCCGGGTGTGAACCGGTTGACGCTGCGCTATCCGCCAGGGCTCGAGCTGACCGACGTCACCGATGCTTCGGGACGGCCCTGGGCCCAGGTGGCGGTGCGCGGCGAGGGAGAGGCGCGACAGATCCTGCTGGGGCTGCCGGCCCGCCAGAGCGGGGAACTCGACGCGGTGCTGCGGCTGGCGGCGAGGCCCGCCTCGATCCGGGGCCTGCGCTCGGGCGGACCGCTCCAGTCGCTGGCGCTGGCCTCGCTGGCGCCGGTGGATGCGGGCCGGGTGGTCGACATGGTGGCGGTCTCGCCGGACCCGCGGACCAAGGTCGGACTCGGGCCCAAGGGGGCGTTCCAGCCCAAGGACCGCACCGAGCTGCCCAAGTGGATCCCCGACGACCTGACCCGGGACGTCTCGCTGCTGGCACGGCGGATGGACCCGGGGCGAGCGCTCGAGCTGGCGATCGAACCGCTCCGGTCCGAGCCGGACCACTACTTCGAGGTGGCGTCGATGGAGGCCGATACCTGGCTGGCGCCCGAGGACCGCCGGGCGCTCACCTGGCTGGAACTCCAGGTCGTGAACTCCAACGAGCAGTTCCTGGAGGTGCGGATGCCGCCGGGAGCCCGGCTGTTCGCGGCCCGGGTCAAGGGCGAGCCGGTGAAGCCGGGGACGCCCTCGGAGGACGAGGCCAACCCCGAGGTGGTGTTGCTGGCGCTGCCGCCGGCGCCGGATCTCTCGGGCGGGGTGCCGCCCCCGATCCCGGTGGAACTGGTGTACGAGTCGCCGCTGCCGAGGATGGGGTTCTTCGGGTCGACGCGCCTGGAACTGGCCCGGCCGGATGCCGACACCGGCGAGGTCACGTGGCGCCTGCACCATCCCTCGGGACTGGGGATCACCCGGACCGGGGGCAGCTTCGACGTGCCGCCGGCCACATGGAGTTCCCGGCTGGCCAAGGACCTGGGGAGCGCCTACGAGGGCAACGAATACGGCGGACGGGCGATGGACAAGGCGCAGCTCGGCGGGTACGGAGGTCGGGCTCCCATGTCCCAGATGCCGATGCCGACGCAGATGGCGAACATGGCGAACGTCCCCCTCCCCCGGCCACGACTTTCCGGCGCGGAGAGGAAGAACCTGGGCCTGATGCCGGTCACCCTGCCGCGGCCGGGAACCGGGGGGTCGACCACCCTGCTGGTCCGCCAGGAACGGACCAGCCGCGGCTCGGCCGGCTTCGACCTGCGGTTGCGCTGGGTCGACGGCGAGCTGGTCGGACACCTGCGGACCGCCGGGACCCTGGGCCTGGTGGTGGCGGTGGGGATGCTGCTGCTGCGCCTGGGCGGGGCGGTCTCTACCGGGACCGGCCTGGCGTGGCTGGGCGGGTCGCTGGCGGTGGGCGCGGTGCTGGCCGGCCTGGGCCAGGAGGCCCTGCCGGTGGGCGCGGCCCTGGTCCTGGGACTGGGGCTGGCGTTCCTGTACCTCCTGGCGACGCCCATCCGCCGGCTGCACGTCCCCGGCCACGGGGTCCTGGTGGTGTCGCTGGCGTTGGGTGCCCTGGCCGGTCCGGTCGGCGCCCAGGTGCGGGGCGCCGGGGCGGCGGGCTCCACCGGCCGGGCGGCGGCGGTCCTGCCGGTGCCCGAGTCGGCAACGCCGGTGCCGCTCGCACCCCATGCGGGGAATCGGGTGCTGGTGGCCCAGGAGGTGCTGGACCGCCTCCGGGAGAAAGCCAAGCCGGAGACCGTGGTTCCAGTGGCGGAGAGCGAGGTCAGCTTCGGCGACCAGGCGATCACCGGCGCGGTCCGGGACGGCTCCTCGCAACTGGTCCTCACCGTGCCGCTCGGCCTGCGCGGCCCGGGCCCCTGGCGCTTCCAGCCGGTGGCGGGGCGGCTGGCAGTCAAGGAGGCGCGGATCCGCTCCGGGAAGGGCGCTCCCCTGCGGCCGCTGACCCTGGTCCCCCGGGAGGCCGCCACCGGCCTGGTGGTGGCCCATTACGCGGCACTGGTCTCGGGAGCTGCCTCGGGCGAGGCGGATCCGCCGACCATCGCCTACCAGCTGGAACTCGACGAAGCCCTGGCGGGGTCGCGGAATCCCGAGCTGGTGCTCGACCTGGTGGTGCCGACCCGGACCTTGCCCGACGGCGGGTTCCGGCTCGAGCTGGAGCCGCCTCCGGGGGCGAGCCGCAGCCTGGCGCTCGAGCTTCCCGACGACGTGCGGGTGCGGGTCGAGGGCGATCCCGCGCCCCGGGTCGAGGAGTCCGAGATCATGACCCGGCTGAAGGCGATCCCCGCCCGCAGCGGCGAGGTGCGGGTGGAGTGGCATCCCCGGGCCCGCCACGTGAGGCCGCGCCCGGAGGCGGGTCGGCGGGACCCGGGCGAGGCCGGGACGGCCACCGGTGGCGCTCCGGTGCCGGATGCAGGGGCCGGTGTCGCTCCGGGGCCCGGGACGGCCGCGGGCGGGAGCGGGGAGGGTGCGGGGGAGAGCGAAGGCGAGCCCCTGGTGACCGCCGATTGGGGCGTGCTCTACGAGATCGGCGAGGAGCACCTCGAGGGGGTCGCCGAACTCGAGGTGGAGGCCAGCCGGGGAAGTCTCGACCGGCTGACCCTGGAGGTGCCGGCCAGTGTGGCGTTCACCCGGGCCGACGGACCTCGGGTCGCGGGTCCCCCGGTCCGAATGGAGGAGAAGGCAGGGATCGCCACCTGGCGGGTGCCCTTCCGGTCGCGGGCCCGGGGGCGCTTCTCCTTGACCCTCAGGTTCCGGGCCCCCATGCCGGCCGGTGCGCCGGCCGTGGGCTCCCTTTCGGTTCCGGTCCCCGGCCTCCGCCTGGCCGAGGCCAAGGACGAGCGGGGCCGGCTGGGGATCTCCCGGACCGGGAGCCAGGAGGTCTCGTCGGGCGCCGCCCAGGGCCTGGAACCGGCTCCCCTGGAAGGGGCCGAGGTCCTGGCCCATCGCTTCACCGCCGCCGGTTGGAAGCTCGAGTTGACGGTGGATCGGCTGGCTCCCGCCCCGGTCTTCCCGGCCACCATCTGCGAGGCGACGGCGTCGACCCGGATGGGCAAGGGCAAGGTCCGGGAATCCAAGCTCGAGATGCGGATCCGCAACAACGGCGTGGAGTTCCTGACCCTGGCGTTGCCGGAGGGCACGGCCCCCGGGTCGATCCACCTGGCGAGCCGACAGAACGGGGTCGAGACCCGGATCCAGAAGATCTACGACCAGGCCGGACGGCTCCAGATCCAGCTCCCCCAGCCGGACCGGAGCCGGGCCGAGCCGGTCGAGGTCCAGGTGTCGATCGGGTACCGCCAGGAAGCCGTTCCGCTCGAAGGATGGTCGGGGCGGGGCCGGGTCGAACTGCCCACCCCGGACCTGCCCATGAGCGAGAAGGGCCTGGCGTGGTCGCTGCACCTCGGCGACGGGCTGGTCTGGTCGCGCATCGACCCCGAGAACGGCGGGGAGCCGCTGCGGCCTCGGTGCACCGAGCTCACGGTCAGGCTTCCCGGCTTCCTCCCGGGCGGCGAGGCCGCCCGTACCCTGGGGATGCAGTTCGAGGTCCTGCACGAGGACATGCTGCTGGCGACCCGGGTGGGGACGGCCGCGGTCGCCTTCGTGGCCGGGCTCGGGTTCACCTTGTTCGCCGGCTACAGCGGGCTCGGGACCCTGCCCAGGTTCGCAGGCGTGGCAGTGGTCGTAGTGGGGCTGCTCTCCGGGGTCGGGGAAGGGCTCCCTGTCTCGGCCCGGGGCCTGGCGATCGCGCTGGGCCTGGGGGTCATCCTGGGGCTGTTCAGGCTTCGAGGTGTGGGTCGGAAGGTCGTGGCAGCCGGTCTGCTGGCGGTCCTCGGTCTGGGATCCGGTGGCCTCGGCTCGGTCGGGACCGCCCGGGCCGGGACCGGGGACGGGATCGATCTCCACTACCTGAAGCCGGCGGAGCTCGAGAAGCGGGTCCGGGCCGGAGCCTGGGCCAGCCTCCCTTGGAACGAGCTGCGGAACCTGGTGGAAGCCGCCCATCGGCCGAAGCCCGAGGGCGGGAAGCCCCCGGGGGGCGGGGAGGCCGAGGAGCCCCGCATCCGGGAGGCGGTCCACCGGTTGAAGCTCCGGGACCAGGCCGCCGACCTCGAGACCCGCTACGCGGTCGAGGGCCGGAAGGACGGCGAATGGGAGCTGGAGATCCAGGTCGGGGCCGAGGCCGCCCTCGAGTCGGTCTCGGTGGCACCGAGCGGGGCGCGAGGCGCGGCGGGCGGCAGCCCAGGAGCGCCGATGCCGGTCTTGCCCTCGGGAGGCCCAGGGTCACCGGATCGCGGCCATCCGCGCCCCGGATGGTTCCGGCTCCCAGGCCTCTCCGGGACCAAGCTCCATGATGTGCTGGTGAAGAGCACCGTGCCGCTGGTGCGGCGGGGTGCGGGCGGCGTGGTGCTGGTGAGCGGCCTGGTGGCCGCCGCCGAGTCGGTCGAGGTCGAGCTGCCCCTGGCCGATGCCGAGGTCGAGGTCTTCCCCGCACTGGAGACCGCGGCCGAGGTGAAGGACGGCCGCACCCGGGTGCGGGCCACGTTGGCCCCGGGCGGGACGTTCGTGGTGCGCTGGGCCTCCCGTTCGGTCTCGCAGGCTCCCCGCGACGAGCCGCGCGAGACGGTGGAGCCGCTCCGGTTCGAGGCCGACGTCGACTCCCGGTACCGGTTGGCGGGACGAAGGGTGGAAGGCACCCACAGGATCGGCGCCACGGTGGTGGCGGGGTCCATGGAGCGCCTCCGGATCCGCCTGCCGGGCCGCCTCGAAGTCCTGGAGGCCACCGGGGACGACGTGGCCGGACTGCGACGCGGCGCCGGGGACCCGGCCTGGGTCGAGGTCCAGTTCCGGGCCCAACGCCGGGGACGGGTCGGGCTGATGGTGAGGACCCTGGAGCTCCTCGGCCCCGAGAAGGAAGGCGCCGACCGTCGGGAGCGCGAGCTGGCGATTCCCGCGGTGGAGGTCGAGGGGACCGAGCGTCTGTCCGGGTACGCGGTGCTGGAACTTCCGGCCGGATCGGCTCCCGCGGAACTCTCGGCCACGGGCGCCTCGCGGCTGGACCCGCGGGAGGTGCGGCCCCCGGCACCCGCCAACTCCCTGGCGTTCCGCTTCCTGGCACCGGGATGGAATGCCAAGGTCCGCCTGGAGCGCTTCCCCAGGCCGGCGGTCCGGGAACTCTTCGATGTCGAAGGATCCGTCGAGGTGGTCCCGCTGCGGGCCGACGCGGCCGCCTACCAGGCCCGCTACAGCCTGCGGAACCGGGGCTTCCAGAGCCTGCGGGTCCGGCTCCCCGAGGACGGGGTCCTGATCTCGTCGGAGGTGGCGGGCCGGCCCGTGAAGCCCGGCCGGACCCCGGAGGGCGAGTACCGGATCCCCCTGTCGTCGGACCAGGGTCGGGATGGCAGCCGGTTCCAGGTGACCCTCGTCTACCTGGCCCCGCCCCCGGACCGGCGAGTCGTGCCTCCCACCATCGTGGACGCCCCGACCCGCAGCCTGGCGGTACGGGTCCACCACGATCCCCGGGACCGGTTGCGGGTGGCCTCCGGTCCCTGGTCGGAGGTCCGGAACATCCCCGAGTTCTTCGAGCCGGCCTACGCGGCCCTGCGCAAGGTCCCTCCCCTGCTGGCCACGGCCTTCGGGGTCGGGCTCTGGATCGTGACGCTGCCGGTCAGCCTTCCCCTCTCGTGCCTGATGCTCACGGCCAGCCAGCAGTCCAGGAGCGTGAACCGGCTGCTCGGCGAAGTGGGGACGACCCTGAGCCAGGTCGACGGGGGCGCCGCGCCGCCGATGCCGAGCGCAGCGGCCCCGGGTGGGGCGTTCCGATCCGGGAGCCGGGAGCTGCGCCGGGACATGGAGCGCTCCCGACGGCAGGAGAGGGGGCCGATCCAGCAGCTCGCCGACCAGCGGGGGATGGACGCGGACGACTTCTCGGGTGAAGAGGCGGAGTCGGGCTTCCCGATGGATGCGCCGGTCCCGGAGCCCTCCCCCGAGGAGCCGGCTTCCGGCAAGGCGGCGAGCCTGGCCCGGATCCTGTCGGCAGACGCCTACAAGGGTTCCCTCCCGGTGCCGCTGGAGTTCCGGGCCCAGGGAACCACGGTCAGCGAGTTCCGGACCTACGAGGTCCCGGCCGGAACCTCGCCGGTGCTGGGGGTGGCTCGCTTGGGACGCTTCGGGCGTCGGCTCTGGATGCTGCTCATCGCCCTGGGGGCGGCGATCGGCGGAGGGCTGGCGGTCTGCGGATGCGAGCGACGGCGGGCCGGTGCCGCGATGATCGGGTTCTCCCTGGCGGCCGCCTGGTGTCTGCACAGCCTCTACGGCGTCTCGGGGCTCCCCCTCTGGTATGGGGGACCACGTTTCGGCTCCGGGAGCGATCCGTTCTGGTTCGGACTGGTGGCGGGCACACTGCTGGGCCTCGCCTGGGCGCGGCGGCCGGCCTCGTGGCGCTGCCAGGCGCCGGGGAGCGAGGAGGCCGCCTGACCACGGGTCCGGATCCGTCTCCTGCCTGGGCGGCCCGGCTGACAGCTCGGGTCGGGGGGAGCGTCGGGCTGCTCGTCGAGGGCGGGCTGGTGCCTGCCGTCGAGGCGGCGAGCCGCCATCTGAGGTCGCTGGTCGGGAAGCTGGCCGGCGAGGCGAACCTGGACTGGATCGACTTCCAGGTGCAGGTCTCGGAGGCCCTGGAGCAGGCCCACGAGGAACTCGGGGAGGAGGCCCCGGGGGGGGTCTCGCTGACCCTGCTCCGGGTCCAGGGGACACGGTGGATGCTCGCCCACCTGGGTGCCGGTCGCCCCATGCACTATCGCAAGGGGATCCTGCACCCCATCTGCCGGGAGCACACCGAGGCCTTCAAGCTCTACCAGGAGGGCAAGGTGAAGGCCGCCGAGCTGGCAGCCCACCCCGGGGCCTGGGACCTGATTCGAGGTCTCGGACTTCGGGCCGGTGACGCCTTCGACATGACGGCCGCCGAGTTCAAGCGGGGGGAACTCGGAGCCGGCGACCGGATCGTGGTGGCCCCGGCCATGGGGATCGCCCGCATCGGAGAGGTCGCCCTGATGGAGATCCTGGGAGGCCCCGGCAGCGACGAGGCCCTGGCCCGGGAGCTGGCGGCCCGGATCGCGGCGGTCGGGCTCCCCGGAGCCTCCGCGCTGTTGGCCTCGATCGGATCGGAGGGGGCGACCCTGCTCTCGATGTCCGGAGAGACCTGGGAGGCTGTCGGGGCCGGGGATGCGGTCTCCCCGACTGTGGCGACGGCGGCTCCTTCGGGGGTCGCGGCGGCATCGGGGACGGCGACTCCTGGGACCGAGGCGGAGGCAGAGGAAGAGGCGGAGTCGGGCGCATCCCCGCGCTCTGCCGGGGCCTCCCCGGTGGCTCCCGCCACGGCACCGTCCCCGGCGGGCTTGCCCCTCTCGACGCCGGTCCGCGACAGCGGGAGTCTCCCGCCCATGGGGTCGGATCCACCGGCGCTCCCGACCGAGGCTGCGCAGGCGGGGAAGGTCCGGGAAGAGGTCGAGGTCCGACAGGTCGCGCCCGCGCCGGCGAGGGGGCCCGAGCCTACGGACGATGCCGGGAATCCGACAGGGGCACCCGGGCCGGGACCAGGCGTCCGGCGGCCAGGGGGCGAGGATCCCGGATCTCCAGGGACCCAAGGCGGGGGCGCCCGGCCCGCGCCCCAGAGGCCGGAGGTCCGAAGCACCCCGGCCACGATCGCCGGACGACGCCCCAGGCGCGAGCTCGAACAGGAAGGACTCCTCGACCGGCCCATCGTGCTCGGTGCCGTCCTGGTGGCGATCTGGTGTGCAGTGGCCGGGCTACTCTTCTGCACCGTGGCGGGGCTGTGACCGCGTAGAGGAGTGATCCTGAAGACGACGGTGCTGGTGGCGGATCCGGATGGAGTGACCCGAGAGGTGCTCCGGGACGCCCTGGTGGAGGCCGGCTACGTGGTGGTGGAAGCCGCCGACGCAGGCTCGGTCGAGGTCCGCATGGGCGAGCACCACCCCAGCGTGGTCGTGCTCTCGGGGGGATCGCTGCTCCAGGCTTGCGATTCCGGGCTGGCCCAGGCCCTCCACCGGCTCGATCCCCGCCCCGAACTCCTGATCGTGGCGGAAGCCGGCGAGCTCGAGAAGGCGGCGGAGCTGGCCGAACGCCACGCCGCCGACTATCTGGCCAAGCCGTTCACGAGCCTCCAGCTCGTGACCGCCCTCGATACCTGCCTGGTCAAGTTCGAGGTCCGCCAGGAGCGGGAGGCCCTGGAGGCCCAGCTCGAGGAGGTCCGTCGCCGCTACGACAAGGAATCCGAGCGGCAGAGCGAACTCGAGAAGGACATCGACGGCAAGCGGGAAGCCCTGATCCGGGACCTCGAGCGGGAGAACCGGGAACTCCGGGAGGAGGTCCGGTCCCTCAAGGAGGCCTCGGGGAATGCCGTCGATGCCGCGGTGGCGGCCCTGACCCGACGGTCCACGGAGGCCGAGGCAGCACAGGCCCGCCTGGCCGGAGAGAACGATCGGTTGTCGCTCGAGCTGAAGGGCGCTCGGGAAGATGCGGCCCGCACCCAGCGGGAACTCCGGGACGAGCTGGGCGAGGTCCGGCTCGCCATGGAGGAGGCCCGCCGGGAACGGGACCGGTTCCAGCGCGAGGCGAACGAGTCCCTGGAAGCCACCCGGGAGGCGGCCAAGCTCGACGTCCGGGAGCTCACCGACAAGGTGAAGAGCCTCCAGGAGGCTCGTTCCGACCTGGCAGGCCAGGTGGCCGCCCTGGAGGGGGAGGTCCGGGAGCTTCGGGAAAGCCGCCGACAGGCGGAGGAAGCGGGCCGCCAGGCCAAGGACGAAGTGCGGGTCGAGCTGGCCGGGCTGAGGGAGCGACTCGAAGCCCGGGAGGGCGAACTCGAGGAGCTCCGCCAGCACCGGGCCCAGGAGAGCGAGCGCCGGGAGCGTCGGGAGCGGGAACTCGAGGACAGGATCGAGGAGCTCGAGCGGGACGCGGAGGCGGCGGCGGAGGAGCTCGCCCGGGAACAGGAAGGGGCCGAGCGGGTACGGATCCGGCTGGAGCGGTTGGTCGAGGCCAAGGATGCCGAGATCCGCTCCCTGGCGGAGGAGCGACACGGACTCCGGTCCCGGCTCCATTCCCTCGACGAGGACCTGAAGCGCCTCTCCGACGAGATGCAGCAGCGGGACGGGGAGCGCCACGACCTGCTGCGGGAACTCGAGGAGCGCTCGGCCAAGGCCAGCGGCGAGACCGAGGAGCTGCGGCGGGCCCTGGGCAGGACCGAGGAGCGGGCCCGGGTCGAACGGGAGGGGCTGGAGACCAAACTCACGGCCCGGGACCGGGAACTCGAGCGCCTCACCAAGGAGAACTCGCGGCTCTCGGAGTATCTCCGGGTGGAGAGGACCAACCTGGCCGGGAAGCTGGAGCGCAGCGAGCGACGGATCGCCCAGCTCACCGCCGCCAAGCAGCAGCTGGCCCAGGAGTTCGAGAAGCGACTGGCCGAGCAGCTCGCCAAGATCGACCGGCTGGGCCGGGAACACGAGCGCCTGGCCGGGGAACAACGGACCGTGGTGGAACGCCTGGAGGGCGAGGCCCGGGTCATGCGGGAGACCCTGGACCGTCGCGAGGCGGAACTGCATGCGGTCCGGGGCGAGCGGCTAGCCCTCGAGCGCAAGGTGGGCGAGAAGGAACGGTTGGCGGCAGAGCTGACCCTGGCGCTGCGCAGCGTTCCCGAGGAGGGCTTCGACGAACCGGAACCGAAGGGTGCGCCCAGGAGCGCAGGCGGGGGTGCCGTGGAAACCGGAGGGAGCAAGCCGACGCCCCGGCCCGGGGGCTCGGGCACCTCCGGTGTCCAGGAAGCCGGAGGAGCCGGCCGCCGGCCGACGGGCGGCGGGCGTCGCAGCGAGGAAGCCGTTCCGGTCGGAGGCTGGGGGGAACTGGGAGAGGACGAGCCGGCGGTGCGGCCGCCCGGGTTCGATGAATCGCCGGCCCCTGCCAAGGCCCCCGGGAGGCCGGGGAAGGCCCGGGCTGCTGCCCCGACGGAGGACGACGAGGACCGGCCGATGCCTCCGGGCTTCGGGTCGCGGAGCTGACGACGGCCTCCCGGCTCGGGAGAGGTTCGAGTTCGCTCATTCGACCTCGGAGATGGCCTCCTCGGAGGGTGGACCACCCCGGAGCTCCTGGTACCGGGTTTCGTACTTCTCCGCCTTGTCGCCCTGGCCGGAGGCCCGGTAGGCATTCGCCAGGGCCCGGTAACCGGGCGCGAAGCCCTTGTTCCTGACCAGGGCGCGTTTCAGGACCTCGATGGCCTGCTCCGGGTCGCCGGTCGCCACCAGGGCGGAGCCGAAGGCGACCTCGGCCCGCACCCCTCCCCCTTTCTCGACCGCCTCCCGGGCTACCGCCAGGGCCGCGGTGGGAGGATCGCAACCGAGGCTCGCCTGGGCCAACCCGGCGAGGGCCTTGGGCCAGCCCGGCCGACGTTCCAGGGCCCGCTTCATGGCGGTCTTCGCCTTTTGCGCCGAGTCCTCCCCCTCGGTTTCCAGGTAGGCCAGGCCGAGTTCGAGGAGCGCCTCGGGATCCTCCGGGGTCAGGGCCAGGCTGCGCTTGGCGGCGTCCCTAGCGGCGTCCAGGGCGCCGAGGCGCCGGCGCACGAAGGCCAGCTCGCGCCAGACACGCGGGTTCTTGGGATCGCGACGGGCCGATTCCTCGAGGTCTGGTCCTGCCTCGGTGATCCGCCCCAGCCCCTTGGCGGCGAGGCCGCGCGCCAGGTAGCCCTCGGCGTTGGCCTCGGTCTCCTGGGCCAGGGACTTCTCGGCCTGGGCGTGGGCCGACGTGAAGTCGCCCTTCTTCACCGCCAGGAGCGCCAGCTTGTTCATGGTCTTGTAGTGGCCGGGTCTCCTCTGGAGCGCCTTCTGGTAGGAGTCGATCGCCTCGGCGTCGCGTCCCAGGCGCTCGAGGGAGTAGGCGAGGTTGTAGCGGGCCCGGAAGTTGGCCGGATCATGCTCCAGGGTCTCGGCGTAGCGCTGGGCAGCTTCCTCGTAGTGACCGGCGGTGAACTCGGCACGGGCCAGGAGCAAGCGGAGCGCTTCGTCGGTGGGCGCCTGGCGGGCCGCCGAGCGCAGGAGCACGCAGGCCTTGTCGGCTTCTCCCCATTCGAGCAGGGCGGAGGCGAGATCGATGCGGGGCAGGACCTCGGCCTCCGGGGCCAGGCGGGCCGCCTCGGCCAGGAGTCCCTGGGCCAGCTCGCGCTGGTCGGAGGCGATCGCCGCGTGCCCCTGCCCGAGCAGGACTTCCCAGCGGCGGCCGCCGCGCTCCAGGGCCCAGGCGAAGGCCTCGGTCGCCGCCTCGGGCCGGGCCGCGGCCAAGAGGGCCCGCCCCAATTCGTAGCCCACCTCCCAGGACGCCTCGGGGTCGTCCAGGGCGGTCCGGAGATCGGTGGCAGCGGCCGCGGGATCCCCCTGGGCGGAACGGGCGAGGCCGGTGAGGAGCGCCGACAGGGCGGCCGCGCCGGGGCGAGCCGCCAGCCGGGAGCCCTCCTGGAGGGCGGCCGCCAGGTCGCCCCGGGCCAGGGCGGCCAGACCCCGGTTGAAGACCAGCTCGGGGGGCGAAAGGTCGGAGCCCGGGGCACCGGCCAAGGCATCGCGAGCCTCGTCGGCCCGGCCCAGCCCGGAGAGCACGACGAAGAGGTCGTTGAATGCCTCCGGGGGAGCCCCGGGACGGGAGACCAGGGTGCGCAGTTCCCGGGCGGCGGCCTCGGAGTCGCCGGCCAGGTGGAGGGTCCTGGCCAGCTCGAGGCGCACGGGACGGGAGTCGGGGATCCATTCCGCCACCTGGCGGACCAGCAGCAGGGCGTCCTGGGCGCGGCCGGCCCGGAGGTGCTCGCGGGCCCTCTCCATGAGCTGTTTCGGATCGGTTTCCAGGAGCGGGTCGTCCTCGTCGGCCGGCCGAACTGTATCAGGACGGGCTACGCTGCCCGGCGACGATGATCGAGCTCAGGGCCCTGCCTCCCCGCCTTCCCCCCCGACGCTGGTCGCAGCTCCCGGAACCGGACCTGCTGGTGGCGCCGGGCGAGATCGAACCGGAGCGGCCGCTCCTGGCCCTGGGCCTGGTGGCGGGACTGCTGTTCGCGGTCTTCGCATGGTCATTCTGGCACGACCTCGAGACCCAGACCGGCGACCCGGGCGACGGCGAGACCTTCGCCGACACCCGCTTCTGAAGCTGCAGGGCGGGATCCGCATGGGACCGGGAAAGATTCTTCGGGTACCCAGTTGACGTCCCCCGAGGATTCCCGAAAATGGGGTCACCTTCCGCAAGGAAGCCACGAACGCTCGGTTCTTCAACCCATACATATAGGGGATCGATACGATGAACGCTCGCAACACCCTCTCGCTGGCGCTGACCGCGGCCCTGGTCGCCGGATCGGCCCA
The DNA here is from genome assembly GCA_964403795.1 of uncultured bacterium. Lineage (GTDB taxonomy): Bacteria > Muiribacteriota > UBA6191 > CAZXTJ01 > CAYOHP01 > CAYOHP01. Next base: position 13,856 of record CAYOHP010000131.1, read on the forward strand.
CGCCGGCTTCAACATGCTCGACGACGGGACCGCCACCCAGCAGGTGGCGGCGTCCGGCTCGAACGTCTTCATCCTCAAGGACTCCGGCCACGTGTGGCAGCACCGGCAGGGCGACTTCAAGCGGATCGACGATGGCTCCAACAGCAAGATGATCGCCGCCGGCGACGACCTCTACCTGCTCAAGCACACCGGTCAGATCTGGAAGTACGACTACGCTTCGTGGAGCGCCCGCTGGCAGATGATCGACGATGGGTCCAACACCCGGATGATCACCGCCTCCGGCAGCCGCATGTACGTCCTCAAGGAGAGCGGGCAGATCTGGCGCTATGCCGGGAACCAGTTCCGCATGATCGACAACGGCTCCGGCACCAAGCAGATCCACGCCAGCCGCTCGACCCTGTGGATCCTCAAGGAGAACGGCAACGTCTGGAAGTACAGCGACCACAGCAACCGGTTCGACCGGATCGACGACGGCACCGGGACCCGCCAGGTCGTGGGTGACGACACCAGCTGCTTCATCCTGAAGGACTCCGGCCAGGTGTGGCGCTACCGCTACGGCCGCTTCGACAAGATCGACGACGGCACCGGCAGCCGCCAGCTCGCCTTCGACGGCACCAACCTCTACCTGCTGAAGAACAACGGCAACATCTGGCGCTACGACGGCTTCTGGAACCAGTGGAAGCGGGTCGACGACGGCACCGGCACCAAGCAGATCGAGGCCACCAACGGAATGCTCCTCATCGTGAAGGACAACGGCAACATCTGGACCTGGACCGACTCGCCCTGGGCCCCCCAGGCCGCCGAGACCTCCAAGTTCCAGGCGCTGCACGCCGACTGAGGCCGGATCGGAAGAACAGGAAATCAGGAGGACCCCCCGGGCCGATGGCCCGGGGGGTTTCGCCTTTCCGGGGGGGCGGGGGGGCGTGGTGGACCGAGCAGGCGGGTGGGGGCAGGCCCGGGATGGGCCGACAGGCGGACGAGCGGGCGGGCGGGGGCAGGCCCGGGATGGGCCGACAGGGGGACGAGGGGGCGGGGAACGGGGGACGCCGGAAGGGGCAGGCCCTCCGGAGGCGCCCGGCCGACGGGGACGCGACCGGGTGGGATGGAGCCGGGCGGACGGGGATGCGAAGACCCCCCGGCCAGGGGCCGGGGGGTCTCCTCAGGCGTGCCGACGTCCCTGGGACGGGACCCGGCGGTGCGGAAGTCCTCGGATCAGGAACCGGAGCCGGTGCCGGTCCCGGAGGTGCCGGAGCCGCTCCCGGTACCGGTGCTGCCGGAGCTGCCGCTCGGGCGGGGGCTTCCGCCGGAGCCGGTGGAGCTGCTGCCGCTCGGGTATCCACCGGACCCGGTCGAGCCGCTGCCACTCGGGTAGCCACCGGACCCGGTCGAGCCGCTGCCGCTCGGGTAGCCGCCGGAGCCGGTCGAGCCGCTGCCGCTCGGGTAGCCGCCGGACCCGGTGCCGTTGGTGCCGCTCCCGGTGCCGTTGCCGGTACTGGAGGCGGTGCCGCGGCGTCGGCGGTAGCCAGCCGAGGACCCGGTGCCCCCGTAGCTGTAGCCGTCACCCGTGCCGGTTCCGCTCCCGTAGCTGGTACCCCAGTTGTAGTTCCAGCCCGAACCCGTGCCCGAGGAACCCTGGATGCGGTTGTCGTACTTCGAGTCGTAAGCACCCCGGAAGTAGGAGTAGGCGAACTTCTTCTCGACGACGCCCTGGTAGCCCTCGGGCAGGCTCATCAGGAAGTAGTTGTCGAAGTACCAGTCGAGAAGGCTGTCGCCACGGAGCGCCATAGGCGGGCGGGCGTTCGGCCGCCACCACTGGCCGCGACCGTCACCGGTACCGGAGCCGGTTCCGGAGCTGCTGTAGAGACCGCCGTAGCCGGGCTCGAAGCCGTTGCCGGTCCCGGAGTTACCCGAGATGGCCGCCAGCATCAGGAACTCGATGACCGGGAGACCGTCCCGGCCGCGCTCGTACTTGACCACCGACTCGACCACCCGGCGGCACTCGGCGTGCACGTTGGCACGGATCCGGTCGAGAGCCTCCCGGTAGCGCTTCATCGCCGAATCGGCGGCGGCCTCGAGGGGCTTCCACTCGTTCTCGTTCACCCAGCGGTCCCGGGAGATGAAGCGCCCGGTCCGCTCGGTGCGCACCTGGAAGCGGCTGGCCGCGTCGATGGCCCGACCCGCCTCGTCGGCCAGCGGCGAGAGGTCCCGGATCTGGGAGGCGATGTCGCCACCCGACCCCAGCGCCCCGACCTTGTCGATGTAGAGACCCCAGGGGCTGGTGGGGATGTTCCAGAACAGGCCCACGTCCTGGTCCCACTGGGTGTAGAGGACGGTGCTCCAGGAACCCCGGCCATAGATGTCCCGGGGCTCGTGCTGCAGGTAGCGCAGCGGCGGGAGCGAGACGTACTCCCACTCGTGATAGCCCCGCAGGTACTCCCGGTAGATTCGCCGGTTGATCTCGTCGATCAGGGCCACCGGCATGTAGGCGAGCATGTCCTGGTAGGTGAGATCGCCGAAGGCCGACGGCGCACCCTGGGGGCCGAGACGAATCGAGTTGCCCCAGCCCGGCGGGTCGAAACTCACGGCCCGGGCCCGCTCATAGAGGCTGCGATAGGTGGCCGAAGCCGAGTCGAAGGTCTGGTGCAACTGGGCGACCTTCGACTGGGCATCCTGGATCGTCTGGGAGCTGGGCGGGACGGCACCGGTGCCGGTCTGCGCCTGGAGCGCACCGGCTCCGGCGAGCAATCCGATCACAAGCAGGCTCGGGGACTTTCTCATGGCGAGCGGGACTCCTCCTCGAAATCGGTTCGCCGACCAGTTCCATCCGACCGGTGCGACCCGAGACGTTCCGGCGCGATCCCTCGGGGATCCGCGCATGACAACCCTTCCGCAGGACTGACTACGCCCCCTCCCGGATCCAGGTTGCAGGTCGTGGGGACGGCTAGCCGGCGTACTTCTGGACCAGGGCGTCGACCTCGGCCTGGAGCTGTTTCAGGGTCTCGGCCGCCTGGGCCCGTGCCGCCGGCAGGTCGCCGCCCTGGACCGGGATCCGGACCGAGGCGTAGAACTTGATCTTGGGCTCGGTCCCCGAGGGACGAGCGGCCAGTCGGCCGCCCCCCTCGAGGTGGTAGACGAGCACGTTGGACTGGGGCAGGAGCAGCGGGATCTCCTCGCCACCCCGGAACGACTTCGAGAGCTTGACGTCGTCGATCCGCTCGATCCCGGCACCGGCAAGCTTGCGGATGGGGTTCTTGCGCAGGCCTTCCATGATCCGCGAGATCTTCTCGGCGCCTTCCTTGCCCTCGTAGAAGAAGTTCTGGAGCCCCTCGGCGAAGAAGCCGTGCTTCACGAAGAGCTCGTCCAGGCGATCCAGCAGGGTCTTTCCCTCGAGGTGGGCCAGGCAGCCGGCCTCCGCCATGAGGCAGGCCGCCACCACCGCGTCCTTGTCCCGGACATAGTCGGCCGGCATGTAGCCGAAGCTCTCCTCGGCCCCGAACACGTACCCATGTCCGGACTGCTTCTCCTCGCACTCCCGCAGGATGGCGGCGATCCACTTGAAGCCGGTCAGGGTCTCCCGATATTCGACGCCATAGGCCTTGGCGATCTCCCGGAGGAGCGGGGTGGTGACGATGGTGGAGAGCGCCAGCGGCTTCGCCGGCATGGCTCCCCGGGCCCGGAGGCCCGAGAGACAGTGATCGAGCATTAGGGCCGCGATCTGGTTCCCGTCGAGGAGCTCGAAGTCGCCCCCCGGAAGCTTCACGCCAACCCCGAGCCGGTCGGAATCGGCGTCGGTGGCCAGGATCAGGTCGGCTCCCTCCGCCTTGGCCTGGGCGAGGGCGGGGCCCATGGCATGCCGGTCCTCTGGATTGGGAGCGGGAACGGTGGGGAAGTCCCCGTCGGGGTCCTTCTGGCTGGCGACCAGCGAGACGGATCCGAAGCCCCATTGTTTCAAGGCCTTGGGGACGGCCACGGCGCCGACACCGTGCAGCGGCGTGTAGACGAGCTTGAAGCGGGCGGCCTCGGACCGGATCCGGTCTCCGAATCGGCTCTGCTCCAGCACCTTGCGGTAGTAGGCCTCGTCGATCTCGGCTCCGATCTCGACCAGGAAGCCCATCTCCACTGCGGCCCGATGGCCGAGCCGCTTGATCTCCTTCTGGCTGGAGAT
>CAYOHP010000132.1:0-17995 GCA_964403795.1 uncultured bacterium
GCTGGGGGCGGGGCAAGCCCCGCCCGAGGCCTGTCCGGCTGGTGCCGACCACGCCTGAGATCCTGAGGGGGAACAACCCGGCAGCCACGCCCCGGGCAGGGGGCGCAGCGGCCCGCCTCTTGGGCAGGCCCAGGGTCGGCAGCTCCACCATCCAGGTCCCGACCGCCCCTCCGGGGACTCGGGGGGTCCCCTCCGGGGCGTCGGCTCGGCCGGGTGGTCCACGCCCTCGGCCAGGTGCTCCGCCTTCCCCCCAGCCGAGGCCATCGAGGCAGCCGAGAAGGAACACGGGGGAGCCGGCACGGGCGCGAGCGGAGGGGCGGGTCGGGAACTCGCCAGCGGTCACGGGGCGGGATCGGCGCCGAGGTCCTCGAGGAGGCCAGGGAGCGCTACGCCCCTACGCCCCGCCCGGGCCGGCGGTGGGACCTCTTCGGGGGATTCCCACCAGCGCCGAACGGTCCGCACAAGGCCGAGCTCAGTCGTGGCGCCCCCGGCGCCATCGGCTGCAGCGAGCCCTTGGGCGGACCGAGTTCGAGAGAGCGGACCCGAGGCCGCCGGGATCACGCTACCGCGCTAGCCGAGATCAAGACCGGGGTCTGCTCACCAGATGTAGGCCATTCTCACGTCGGCGGCGGAGAGGACCACACCAAACGGCGGGCGGCCCCGCAGGCGCAGCGCAGCGGAGCCGGAGGGGACGGCCCGCCGATGGTGTGGGAGCGCTCGTGGCGATCTAGCGGCCCGCCCAGGGTTCTGTTCTGCTGCCGAAGCGCTTCGCTACCCGATTGGCGCAACGGCCCGTAGGTGGTCGACCCCAAGCCTCGCACTGCGCAAGCGGCATGGCGGCTTCACCTGCGGTGGACCCTTCTTCGATCAGTCACGATGATCTCTCCGACTCAACTTCGGAGGAATCGGAGGAGATCAAGGTCCAGTCGCTACGCATGTTAGCCCCACTCCAGTCACGACCGTTGACCGAGAGCGAAAGTTGGTCGTCAAAATTTGCGATGAGCAATTCTCCAGCCTCGAACCGGAGGGTCAGGACATTCGCCCTCGCATCCACCCCAAGGAGCCTACGACTGAAGCCGTCGGGGAACTCACGAAGTTCAAGGGTGAACCCAGGCGGTGGGCCGAGCTTGCCCCGAGATGCGGCATCCCAGACGCCCACGCTACCGTCGCCAGCGCAACTCAGAACAAGCGAGCGGCCCCCCTGAAACCGCAACTGAATGGTGTTCAAACAGTCGTCCTCGCCGTCTCGATGGGAGACCATGTAGAGCAGCTCAGCGACAATGGAGACCAGGTCGCTGCCAACAGCCTCTTCGATACGTGTTGCTCGGGATCTCATCGAGAGCGTGTGGCCGCAAGAAGTCTCGCGTTGTTTGTCCCACCAGGCAGGTCGACGCGAGCTGTCCGCAACCGCTTACGAGTACAACGTCTGCACCACGTCGGAACAAGGCAATCGGCCCGACGCTGCCTACGGGGAGCTGCCTCGACGCGAACCCAATCGCTCGCCAAAGCCGCTACGAAATTGAGTCCGTCTGCTCACTACGAAGGCTCGCGGCTGATAGGAAGCCAACGTCGGGCTGGGTAGTCAATGAAACTCTCCCGGAGCGACGATCTACTCTCGCAACAAAGAAGGGAAATGGATCCTCGCGTCCCTCCAGCCAGTAACAAATGGAGACCGTGACAACGTCCCTTGCCGGCTCCGCAGACAGAATTCCCCGTGCCTCGACGGCCGGATCAAGCGCACCAGCAGGGCAGGTCTCTCTGTACCTCTTGAGAGCCAGTGTAACCGCCTCGTCCACGGTCATCATCTGAACCCAAGCCGAGCGGCGATCTCATCGGCAAGATCGGCATAGAACGCCCTAGGGGCACCGGTTGCACCCCAGATTCCGCTTCGGCGCTGGCCGAAAGCTCGTAGGATGACCCTATCGCCCTCGGAAGCCACTGCCTGGTATCCAACCGTGTGTGTGTGGCCTGAGAACCGCCAGCCCTGTTGACCCATCTGAGACGCTCGGGATGCGCTGAACACGCTGGTTGGAATCGAGCCTCCCTGACCACGAATGATCAGTCGCCGACCCCCACGCGTAAACATTGCAAACTCATCACCCGTCTCGATCGTAAGTCTCCTTAAGTCGCCCATAGACACATGCCTCCTGGGAATCATCGCCTCGGAACCGCCCTCTCCGAGTCGATCGAGAAGGGAGGCCTGTCTTCTCGATAGTGGACGAAGCTGACCGGGATCTCCTCCCCCACGTCGCCCGGCTGAAATCCCAGCGCTACCCCCTTGAAGTAGTGAGCTCCCAGCGGCCGCATTGGCACCGCCGAGAATGAGCAGAGTGGCGGCCACCTTCGCAGCCACCTTGCCAGCGTCGCGGAAGCCGCTTGATGCGGCACAGGAATCGTCAAGCGAGTCCACTAGTCCAGAGGCCAGGTACCCGGCCGCAGCGATGTTTGCCGTCTCGAGCGCTAGGAGGGTCAGGCCGGCACCGGCACCAGCGGGGTTGAGAAGAGCACCGGCGATGGCGGTGGCCTTGAGCGCCTCGAAGCCGGTCTCCAGGAGCGCTTCGCCGGCCGCCTCCACGTCTCGCCAGTTCTGCGCAGAGTCGTTGTGCTCGTCCCAGGGCCAGAGACCGTTGGAATCTCGGTATCGGAACGGGTTGTTCCTTAGCCAGCGGTAGCGGTTCGGTCCATCGACGAAGCCACTCGGATCCCTGCTGGTGAACCTTGCGAGCGGTCCGCGGCTGTCCCGGAACATCGCCGCCATGAGCTGCGGCCCGGTGGGGTTACCCGGCGAGAGGTCTTCGGTCCAGAGACCGTGGAAGCCGAAGGGGGTCTCGTCGTCGCCTTCGAGCGGTGTGCCGAAGGGTGTGTAGTCGAAGAACTGCCGCGGGTTGTTCCCGACGAACAGGTACCTGTTGGGTCCGTCGACATCGCCTGCGGGGTCCCGGGTGGTCCAGCGCCCTGTCCTGGCGAGGTAGTCGCGGAACGGGGCGAAGTACCCATGCGCGCATGGCGATGCCTCGTCGTACCTGCGTTTGATTTCGACAAGGGCGATTCGCTGCGTTGGGACCGGGAGCCACACATCGAACTCGGACCCGCAGTACCGAGAGTCGACCAGCGACGAAGGTACCCAGCTCTGCGGGGACCTGGGACCTCCTGGACCCGAGGGTGTCCCAGACCCGCCAGGTCCGGCTCCAGGGGCGATGGGTGCCCTTCGGCCGGGGACCCACGATGCGGAGCCTTTCCCCGACTCCCGGACCCGTGCCGCGGACGCGACCACCGGGCCGATGAGCATCGCGAGGACGAGGGACAGGGCCACAAGGAGCCCGCGGCGTCGCATCACGACGAGAGCGTACCGGCGGGTCGGGAGGTCACCAAACAAGCGCGACGAACGGCCGCGACTGAGGAGGGAGGGTCAACGGCGCCGGCGTCGGGTTCGTCGGAGCTTCCAGGTGGCTCCGATGCGCGACAGCCAGTAGCCGGGGTTCCTCTTCTGATGCATCAGGGCGACGTCCAGGGTCGGCTTGCCCTCGGTCTCCAGAAGCCAGAGGATGTAGGGGAATCGCTGGAGGACATGGCGACGGACCCGCTGCCCTTCCAGGAGACCGTGGAGACCCTTGTACTCCGGCGGAGGGGCCAGGGGTACCGCGTCCCTGAGGGCGGTGAGAACCTCCTGCAGGAGTTCGTCCCCCCGACCCGTCTGGCGCTCCTCGTACCAACGCACATCCTCCCGAAGCTCGGCGAGAGCCTCGGGGAAGAAGGCTATGGGCACACTCATCGCCGGCGGGCTTGCTTCACGGTCTCCTGGAGCTGGGCGACCGCGTCGTCCCAGGGAACCGGTAAGACCTTCCCCGAATTGAAGTCAGCGATCCTGCGGGAAATCTCCCGGTGCCACGCCGCGGCGACCTCGCCGTCGTCGCCCTCGGGCTCGCCGTCCACGGAGCGCAGCAACGTGTAGGCGAGTTCGACCCGCTCCTTGGGATCAAGGTCGAGGGCTTCCTTGGTGAGACGCTCAGCGGCCTTGCTCATGCTCTCGATTCTACCAGAGGACACTTCTTCCTCCCTGCGGGAAGGGAAAGAACCCTCCGTCATCCTGGTGCCAGGCAGCCCGGACCACGCCGTCGAACCCGACCGCGAGGATGGCCTCGCGGTGGCCAATGAGGCGCCGGCCCGTTTCGCCCGTCATGGTCCTGGCGCCACAAGGACCCAGTTCGTGAGTCCCGGAGCGCCGAGACGGGAGACTCCATCAGGGGTGGGAACTCCCCATGTCGCGCTTGGCTAGGAAGCCGGGCCGCCTGCTCCGAGCACCCGGTGCACCGCCTCCGCCGCTCCCGGCTGCGAGGGATCCACCACCCCCAGTTCCGGGAAGCTGCGGAACCAGGTTTCCTGTTTGCGCACCAGCCGACGGTGTTCGATCAACAGTTTCTCCTCCGCCTTGCCCAGGTCCTCGCTCCCGGCGAGATGGTCGGCGAAGGCCCGGACGCCGAGGGCCTGGAGTGCGGTCGGCCTCAGTCCTTGCTCCCGGCGGTCCACCAGAGCCCGCAGCTCCTCGACCAGGCCGCGCCGCACCATGGCCTCGATCCGGGTCGCGAGCCGGGCATGGAGCCAGGCCCGGGGCGGGCGCAACACCACGCCCGCGATCGCCGTGAACGACGCCGTGGCGGGCTCCTCCCAGCGTTCGCCCATGGGTCGCCCCGTCAGCCGGAACACCTCGACGGCCCGCTCGAGGCGATGGTAGTCGCGCGGCCCGATCCGGGACGCAGACTCCGGATCCACGGCTGCCAGCTCCGCCCTCAGTCGTTCCGCACCTTCAGGCGCCGCCAGCTCCGCGGCGATCGAGGCGCGGACTCCCGGATCACGCGACGGCAGGTTGGCCAGGCCCCGGGTGAGCGACCGGTAGTAGAGGCCGCTGCCCCCGACGAAGAGGACCCTCCGCCCTCGCCCCAGGATCCCCCGGGCCGCCTCGACCGCATCGCCGAGGTAGCGCGCCGTGTCGTAGGTCTCCCCGAGCCCGACCCGGGCGAAGAGATGGTGCGGGACCCGTGCCAGCTCCTCGGGCTCCGGCTGGGCGGTGGCCACCGGCATCCCGGCATAGACCTGCATCGAATCCATGGCCACGATCTCGGCACCCAGCGCCTCGGCCACCGGCAGCGAGAGCGCGGTCTTGCCGCAGCCGGTGGGTCCGACCAGGAAGTACGCCGGGAGCGGGAGGCCCGCGGTCACGCGTGGCTCCGGCTCAGGCTGCGGCTTTGGCGGCGGTCTCTTCGGCCCGGGCCTTCGAGGCGTCTGCTCCCAGCCCGGGGGCAAGGGTGTGCCGCAGGTACCGGAAAAGACCGCTGAAGTCGATGGGGAACTCCATCACGTCCACCGTCTCGGCCCCCGGGCCGGTGCCGATCCGGAGCACCCGGTCGGTACCGCCGGAGGCGACCAGGCGCTCGGCGGCCTGCGCCCCGTCGACGCCGTCGAGGTAGGGACCGAGGACTACCAGGCGGTACCGGAAGCGACCCGTGGTGATGCCTGTGAAGGCAGGGGCCACCCGGGCCGACCACTGCACCCCGAAACCGACCGAACTCACGCAGGCCGAGAGCATGGCTCGGATCACGGGATCGGAATCGATGACCAGGCAATCGACCTGGGCGGCTCGGGTCTCCGGGGACACAGCGGACATGGCAGGGGCCTCCCGCATGGACCATCGGCAGGAAGACCGCGGGCCATGAGGGGCTCTGCCGAGGCACGGCTGCCCGGCACGCCCTCCGGCGGATCTGCCGGCTACCCGAACCGCACGCTGTAGATCGGCGGCAGGTTGTGGGCGGCGGCCTTCCAGCTCTCGCCCCGGTCGGTGCTCACGTAGAGGTTCCCGGTGGTGCTGCCGAAGGCGAGCCGGTCCCCGCAGGCGTCGAGACCATGGCGGTAGACCACGTCGTAGGCGCACTCCTGGGGCAACCCCTCCGAGAGCGCCTCCCAGGACTTGCCATAGTTCTGGGTGCGCAGCACCTGGAGCCGGCCGTCGATCGCCATGCGCTGCATGTCGGCCTTGCCGGGGACCACCCAGGCGGTCTTCGGATCCGCGGCGTCGGCGGCGATCGGGAACCCGAAGTGGGCGCCCTGCTTGGGACGGCTCACCTTGGTCCAGGTTCGAGCTCCGTCCTTCGAGAGGAAGATCCCGCAGTGGTTCTGCTGCCACACGACCTCGGGCCTCCCGGCACAGAGCTGGATGCAGTGCGGATCATGGCCCCACTCGGGGGCCGGGTCGGGGAGGTACTCGTTGGTCATCCCCTGGTTGGCGCTGCGCCAGGTCCTCCCCCCGTCGAGCGTCTCCAGCACCCCGGCGCTCGAGATCGCGATCAGGACCCGCTTGGGGTTCTTCGGATCCACCTGGATCGAATGGATCCCGGGGGCGAAATCCCCTCCCTCGCTCGCCGGGGTCCCCATCCAGTGGGTGGTTCCCGTGCCCAGGGATTTCGAGACGTCGCCGCCCCGGGAGGGGTGGTTCCAGAGGTTCATGTCGAGAGCGAAGGTCGCCCCGCCGTCATCGCTGGTGAACAAGCCGCCCGGGATGGTGCCGACGTACATCCGGCCATCGCCGCCGAACCCCAGGCACCAGAGCTTCAGCACCATGGCGTCCTTGACCGCCACCCCGGTCGGGGCGGTCGAAGGGTCCTCGGTGGGGATCGGGGGCGCCAGGTAACGCGTGCCTTCGGGGTACTTCACCTGGGTGGCGTCGACCCAGGTGGCACCGTCGTCGTCGGAGCGCGAGAGCTTGGCGCCCCAGTGGCCGAAGCCGAGCGCCGACCACAGCGTGCCGCGGACCGGATCGCGGGCGACGTAGTTGGCCGAGGTACCGGCATGGCCTGCGAGTCGCGGCTTCCAGCTCTTGCCCCGCCGCTCCACGAAGAACGTCCCCTTGCGGGTGCCTACCAGGATCCGATCGGACATCACGAGCCTCCTCGGGTTCGGGTACCGGGCCGGTCACGGGGCGTCAGCCGCCGCTCAGGGCCTGCATGATGAAGACCTTGGACCCGGAGTCCACCGGGTCGGAGAGTTTCCATGGGTCGGTGATCCGACGCGACCCCACGAACACGTGGACGTGCTGCCGGAGCCGGGCCCGCTCGTCGCAGATGTAGAAGGCGATTCCCGGGGCCATTGCCTCCAGGGCCCGGACCACCCCGGCGACATCGCTGGCCTCGACCTCGACGTCCTTGCCCCGGAACTGGGGAAAGAGCTGGTGGAGATGATGGGTCAGCCGGACGAGCGCCATATCGGCCACCGTATCAGGAAAGCGTCCGGCTCCTCAGGCCGCGGAGACCGAGGGGGACGGCGCCCCCCCCGCAGAGCCGGATCCGCCTACCCGCTCCGGAGGAAACGCCGGCGCAGCTCGGCCTCGTCGACCGTGAGCAGGATCGGCCGGCCATGCGGGCAGGTCAGCGGGTAGCGACACTCGGAGAGCCGCTCGAGCAGGGCCACGGCCTCGCCCGGGGTCATCGGCATGCCCGCCTTGATGGCGGCCTTGCAGCTCATGGTGTCGGCCATCGATTCGATCTCGTCCTCGATGGCGTCCTTGGCGAAGAGATCGAGGAACCCCCGCACCGTGTCCTTGAGCGCCTCCATGGCCGGGATCTCCCGCGGGTACACCGGCACCGCCCTGAGCCAGGCGCGACCGTCCTCGACCCGGACCCCGAAGCCGTGTCGGCCGAGGAGGTCCAGGTTCTCCTCCAGGACCTCGACCTCGTCGCCGGCCAGTCCGAGATCGAGGGGAACCAGCAGGTTCTGGACGGTAGGCTCGCCCTGGGCCAGGGCCGCCGAGAAGAACTCGAAGAGCACCCGTTCGTGGGCCACGTGCTGGTCGACGTAGAAGACCTTCTCGTCGTCGGCGACGACCAGGAAGCTCCGGAAGACCTGCCCGAGGAAGCGCACCCCGCCCGGGAAGAGGCGACCCCGCACGACGGCTCCCGTGGCGGGTTGGGGGGCGGGTTGGCCACCTTCCCCTGCCGCCGCGCCGACGGCCACGAGATCGGGGACCGCCCCCGAGGGCTGCCGGAAGGGCGTGGGGTCGAAGAGGCGGGCCACCGCGGCATTCACCCGGGGTCCGGGGGCGAGCTCGCGGGTCGGACGCGGGATCACCGCCGGAGCTCCCTGGGGGAGACGTCCCGGACCACCCCCGGGGCCGACGTCCCCGAAAGCTGCCCGCTCGAACCCCGCGGCCGGCGACCCGGACCGGCCGGTGCCGACCTCCGGCTCGACCTCGGTCAACGGCTGGCGCGGCAACTCCGTCACCCGGTCGGGCTCCGGCGCCGCCACCTCGGAGAGCGGACGGCCATGGGAAACGCTCCGTGGCGTCACCCGGGATTCGACGGCCTCCTTCACCTGGGCCGCCAGCCATTCCTGGAGCTTCTCGATCCCGGTGAAGCGGACCTCCTTCTTCTGGGGGTGGACGTTCACGTCCACGGCCCGCGGGTCGCACTCCAGGAACAGGAAGGCCACCGGCCAGCGCCGGCTCGGCAGCAGGTTCCGGTAGCCCTCGGAGATCGCCCGGCACAGCGCCGGCGAGACGAAGGGACGGGAGTTCACGAACAACCGGATGCCCCGGGAACTGGGCCGGGCCAGGGCCGGGGTCGAGACGCAGCCCGAGAGCGTGAAGGGCAGGGTGGGATGGGTGGCGGCCTCCAGCGGCACGAGTTCCCGGGCCTCGCCGGCGGCCAGCACCCGCTCCACCGCCGCGCCCAGGTCGAGGCCGCCGGGGCTCGCCAGCAGCGTCTCGGTCCCCTTGCGCAGGCGGATCGCCACGTCCCGCCGGGCCACCAGCACATCCGAGACGACCTCCCGGATGGCCGCCATCTCGGCGCCCGGCGACCGCTGGAACTTGCGGCGGGCCGGGGTGTTGAAGAAGAGGTGGCGGACCTCGATGCGGGTCCCCACCGGTGCTGCCACCCGGGAGCTCGACTCGAGTCGACCTCCGGCCACCTCGAGTCGGGTGGCGGCTTCCAGCCGGGCGGGCCGGGTCACCAGCACCAGACGCGAGACCGCCGCGATCGAGGGGATGGCTTCGCCACGGAAGCCCATGGTGAGCGTCGAGTGCAGGTCCGAGGAACTCCGGAGCTTGCTGGTGGCGTGACGCTCCAGGCAGCGGAGCGCATTGGCCTCGTCCATCCCGCAACCGTCGTCCACGACCCGCACCAGCCGATGGCCCGCACCCTCGACGTCGATGTCGACGCGGGAGGCTCCCGCGTCGAGCGAGTTCTCGAGCAGCTCCTTGACCACGCTGCGGGGACCCTCGACCACCTCGCCGGCGGCGATCCGGTTCACCGTGTCCTCGTCGAGGACCCGGATCTCGGGGCTCTCGGGGATCTGCCGGGAGCTCACGTCGACGCCCCCGTCCCCGTGCCCGTGCCCGGCAGGCGGAACCCGAGTCCCGGCTCCGCCGAGGCCGACAGCCCATGGGCGGCACCGGTGCGGGCGTACTCCCAGGCGCCAAGCCCCGCGATCATGGCGGCGTTGTCGGTGCAGAGCCGGGGCGGGGTGGCGAAGAACGGGACTCCCCTCGCCCGGCAGGTGTCCGCCAGCCGGCTCCGCAGGACCCGGTTGGCGGCCACGCCCCCGGCGACCGTTACCGCCCGAGGGCTCCTGCCCTCACCGGCGAGGTAGTCCAACCCACCCTCGACCCGGTGGACGAGCTCGTCGGCGATGGCGCCCTCGAAGGCGGCGCAGAAATCGGCGTCCGAGAGCGTGCCTTCCTCCCGCAGCCGCACCGCCGCAGTCTTCAGGCCCGAGAAGCTGAAGTCGAGCGGGGCCCCCTTCACCCGCGACCGGGAGAAGCGGTGCGAGGTCGGGTCGCCGCCCATCGCACGCTTGGACACCGCCGGTCCCCCGGGGGCCTCGAAGCCCGCCACCCGCGCCACCTTGTCGAAGCACTCCCCGGCAGCGTCGTCCCGGGTCCGCCCGAGCTCCTCGATCCCGCCGTCTTCTCCGACCAGCACCAGCGAGGTATGCCCCCCGCTCACCAGGAGCCCGAGGTACGGCGGCTCCAGGGTCGGCTCCGCCATGCGGGTGGCGTGGAGGTGGGCCCGCAGGTGGTTGACCGCGACCAGCGGCTTCCCGAGACCGACAGCCAGACCCTTGGCCTCCGCCAGGCCGACCAGCAGGGCGATCTGCAGGCCGGGGCCGCTGGTCACCGCGATCAGGTCGACCTCCGCGAGCCGACGTCCGGCCTCCGTCAGGGCCGCGTCCAGGACCGTGGGGAGGTTCTCGAGATGGGCCCGGGCCGCGAGCTCCGGGACCACTCCGCCATAGGGGGCGTGGACCGCATGCTGGCTCGAGACGATGCTCGAGAGCACCCGACCGTCCTCGACCAGGGCGACCGCGGTGTCGTCGCAGGAGGTCTCGATCCCGAGGGTGAGCATGCTGGTGGAAGGCTCCCAGGCCGGTCCCCCGGGGCCGGTGTGGCCCTGGAGGGTTCCCTGATCCTACCCCGAGAACACGGCCTCGACCGCCGCCAGGCTGGCCGGGCGGGAAGCCGCATCGACGGTCAGCACGCGCTCGATCAGGCGGCGGACCGGGGAATCGGGACCGGCCTTCTCGAAGCGGGGATCGGGCCGCTTCCCGCTGGAGGCCACCAGCATGATCTCGTGGGGAGCGAAGGGAGGCCGACCCTCGACCAGGAAGTACAGGGTGGCGCCCCAGGAGTACCAGTCGGAAGCCCGGGTGGCGGGCTCGCCCTGGGCCAGCTCGGGGGCCATGAAGGGAATGCTCCCGATCACCCCCCCGGTCTGGGTGAGGCGCGACAGCTGGGCATCGAACACCAGGCCGAAGTCCATGAGCACGGCCCGCCCCCGATTGGTGAGGAACACGTTCGAGGGCTTCACGTCCCGGTGGAGGATCCCCTGTCCATGCACCGCCTCGAGGCCCCGGGCCACCTGGAGCATCACCGCCAGCGGGTTCTCGAGGGGCGGCGCCCGGTCGAGCGAGAATCCGCGCAGGAGCTCTGCCACCAGATAGGGACCGCTCGAGGTGTTGCCGTGTCCGAAGACCCGGAGCACGTTGGGGTGGCGGAGCTTCAGGAGGGCCTCGGCCTCGCGCTCGAGCCGACGGGCGTCGTCCTCGCTCCCGCAGGGCTGCATGGTCTTCACCGCCACCAGTTTCTGGCTGCGGGTTTCCCGAGCCATGAAGACCATGCCCATGGCTCCGGCCCCCAGCAGCCGCGTGGGGTCGAAGTACTTGCGGAGTTCGGCGGGGAAGAGCGCCAGTTGCGCCTTGCTCATCGGGCCGAGGGTACACCCGGGCCGCCGGAGCACCGGAACCCCGGTGTTACGCTCGTGCCGTGGTCGCCCCCCCGCTCTTCTCCGAGATCGGCGCCGACGCCGCGATCGTGGCCGCCATGGCCCGGGAGGCCGAACACCAGGGCCTGGCCCCGGGGCGTCTCCTCGCCTGGGGGGGCTACTCGGCGGTGTTCCAGGCCGAGCCGGAAGACCTCGGTCCCTGCGTGCTGAAGGTCCCTTGGCCGCCGCGCTACCAGGTGGGGGACATCCCCATCACCATGCCTCCTGCGGCCGGCCCCAACCGTCTCCGCCGGGACGAGCCCACCGGTCATGTGCGTCTGGACCGTCCCGCGAACTTCGACGACGCGGCCATGCTGCTCCGGGAGTCGCTTGCGCAGCAGCAAGGGCGCAAGGCCGGTCGCCCGCTCGCCCGCCTGCTCCGGAGTCTGTCGCTGGCCCGGGTCCCGGTCGGGCTGTATGAACGCTTGCAGGGACCGTCCCTGGAGGAGCTCGTCTACCGAGATCCGGAACGGGCTCGTTCGCTCCTGGCACCGCTCGCCCGGGCGCTCCTGGAACTGCACCGTGTCTTCGGTCCCCACGGGGATCTGAAGCCGAGCCATGTGTTCGCGGAGGGCGAGGCGGTGGTCCTGATCGATCCGGTGGTGAGTCCCGGCTGGCTCGGGTCGCTGGGCTACGCCCTCCCCATCGAGACCCCGCCCGAGGCTCCCCCCGAGCTCTCGGCCGAGGCCGGCAGGGCCCGGGACGTGGCGGCCTGGTGCTCGGTGGCGGTGCGCACCTGGCAGCGGAGCTTCGGGTGGGAGGAGTCGCAGCTCCTGCGCCTGGCGGCTCGCTCGCCGCCCCCGATTCCTCCGCCGGCTCCCAACCCCTTCGGGACGACGCCGGCGGATCTCGCCGGTGCGGTGGAACTGGCGACCGCCGGACTGCCGGTCCCGCTGGGGGGAGCCATCCGGCTGGCAGCGCTCCATGCCCTCGAGCTCGCCCGGGGAGTGCGTCCGCTCGAGCCCGGCTGGGCCAGCGGGACCCTCGAGGAGCTGGCGATCCGGGCCGCCGCCCCCGGGCCCATGCCGAGCGAGTACCCGACGCAGCCCCCGAGGAGGCCGGGCGAGGATTCGTAGCCAGGGATCCGGGCCTCAGGCGTCCCTCCGGGGTACCGGGCGCTCGACCTGGTAGGCGTGCGGGGAACCGCAGCCCTGGCCGGCGCAGGGATCGATCGGCGTGGGCAGACCGAGCGTCACGCCCAGGGCGCCATCGCCAGGATCCGTCTGGCCATTGCGGTTGGTGTACAAGCAAGCTCCATAGGGATCATCCAGACAGGGATCCGACTTCCGGGCCTGGGCCGCCTTCTCGGCGGCAGCCTTGTCCGCCTTGGCCTTCCTCTCCGCCTCCGCCTTCCTCTTGGCCTCCTCGGCAGACTTGGCGGCGGCTTGCTTCCTGGCTGCTTGTTCGGCCGCTGCCTTTGCCAGCGCCTCCTTTTGGGCCGCCGTCAAGGCATTCGGATCCGAGGTGCCCTGCTTCGTCGAATCCTGGCTCACGGTCCCCTGGTTGGAACTCTGGGGATTGCTCCACCCGCCCCCCGCCGCCGAGGCCGCGGTCCCCATCGACCCGAGCGCCCCGAAGAGCTGGGCCAGCCCCCCCAGGAACCCGGTGAGCGGTGCCAGCAGCGCACACCCCGAGACCGTGGGGACCTGGAGCATCAGCACCAGCCCCAGCACCCGCTTGGCCACCGCACCCCGCCGCTTCGAGTTCGCCATCGCCCGACCTCCGTCCTCGCCGGGCCGTCTCTCGCAGACTCCGTGCCATGGCGGAACTCCCTACCTGGAGGCCCTCCTCCCCGCTCCGGCGCCTCCACCCGGTCAGGCAGACCGGTCAGGCGGACCGGCTCGCGCCCTGGCCGCCTTCCCCACCCAGAGCCCGATTCGGTAGGGTGAAGGCAGGAGGAACCTAGAACATGGCGCACCCCGCCTCGACCCGTCCCGCCGAGGGCAAGCCCTACCCCAAGACCGCTCCCAAACCCGACCTCCCGGGGATCGAGCGGGAGATCCTGGCGTGGTGGAAGGCCGAGGGCACCTTCGAGGCGAGCCTGTCGGCCCGCGCCGGAGAACCCGAGTACGTCTTCTACGACGGCCCCCCCTTCGCCAACGGGCTCCCCCACTACGGGCACATCCTGACCGGGTACGTGAAGGACGTGGTCCCCCGCTACCAGACGATGCTGGGCAAGCGGGTGCCGCGACGCTTCGGCTGGGACTGCCACGGGCTGCCGGCCGAGATGGAGGTCACCAAGGAGAAGGATCTCCAGACCCGGGAGGCCATCGAGGCCTACGGCATCGACCGCTTCAACCGGGACTGCCAGAGCTCGGTGATGAAGTACTCCGGCGAGTGGCGCCGCTGGGTCGAACGCCAGGCCCGCTGGGTCGACTTCGACCACGACTACAAGACCATGGACCTCGACTACATGGAGAGCGTGCTGTGGGCCTTCGCCACGCTCCACGGCAAGGGCCTGGTCTACGAGGGTTTCCGGGTAGTGGCCTGGTGCTCCCGCTGCGAGACCGCCCTCTCGAACTTCGAGACCCGCCTGGACGACGCCACCCGCCCCAAGCAGGACCCCTCGCTCACGGTGCTCTTCGACCTGGTCGAACCGCTCGACGGCAAGCCGACGCAAGTCATGGCCTGGACCACCACGCCCTGGACCCTGCCCTCGAACCTGGCGCTGTGCGTCGGCCCGGCGATCGAGTACTCGCTCTTCGAGGAAGGCGGGAAGCACTTCGTGCTGGCCCGGGCGCTCGAGCCGGCCTTCGCCAAGCAGCTCGCAGGCGCCACCCGGGTCCGCTCGCTCACCGCCGCCGAGCTGGCGGGCCGTCGCTACCGTCCGCTCTTCCCCTATTTCAAGGACACGCCCGGCGCCTTCACGATCCTGGTCGCCGACCACGTCACCGCCGAGGACGGCTCCGGTATCGTCCACACCGCCCCCGGCTTCGGCGAGGTCGACCAGGAGGCCGCGGCCGCCGCCGGGATCCCCACCGTGGCCCCGGTCGACGATCAGGGCCACTTCACCGCCGAAGTCACCGACTGGGCCGGGGTCCACGTCTTCGAGGCCAACAAGGCGATCGCCAAGCACCTCCGGGACCAGGGGCGGGTGGTCAAGCACGAGACCATCGAGCACAACTACCCCCATTGCTGGCGCTGCGACACGCCCTTGCTCTACCGGGCGGTCTCGGCCTGGTACGTGAAGGTCACGGACCTCAAGGACCGGATGCTGGCCAACAACCTGCGGATCAATTGGATCCCGGGCCACGTCAAGGACGGCGCCTTCGGCAAGTGGATCGAGGGCGCCCGCGACTGGTGCATCAGCCGCAACCGCTTCTTCGGCGCGCCCGTGCCGGTCTGGCGCTGCGACGCCGCCGGCTGCGACCGCCTCGAGGTCTTCGGCTCGCTGGACGCGCTACGCGACCGCTTCGGGGTCCGCCCCACCGACCTGCACCGGCCCGGGATCGACGCCCTGACCGCCGCCTGCGGCTGCGGCCAGGGCACGCTCCGCCGCATCCCCGACGTGCTCGACTGCTGGTTCGAGTCGGGCTCCATGCCGTTCGCCCAGGTGCACTACCCCTTCGAGAACAAGGAGCTCTTCGAGCGCACCTTCCCGGCCGACTTCATCGTCGAGTACATCGCCCAGACCCGGGGCTGGTTCTACACCCTGATGGTGCTCTCGACCGGGCTCTTCGACGCACCCCCATTCCTCAACTGCGTGTGCCACGGGATCGTCCTCGACGAGGAGGGCCGCAAGCTCTCCAAACGCCTCCGCAACTACCCCGACCCCCTCGAGGTCTTCGAGACCCTGGGCTCGGACGCGCTGCGCTGGTACCTGCTCGGCAACCCCATCCTCCAGGGCCAGAACATGAAGGTGGACAAGCAGGGCAAAGGTATCCAGGAGGTGGCCCGCCTCGGGCTGCTCCCCATCTGGAACTGCTTCCACTTCTTCTGCCTGTACGCCAACGCCGACGGGGTGAGGGTCGTGGAGGCCGACTGGGAGCGGGACCCGGTCCACCCGCTCGACCGCTACATCCTGACCAAGCTGCAGCGCTTCGTGGTCGACATGGGTCGCTCCGCCGACCGCTACGACATCCCGGCCTGCTACCAGCGGATCGGCAGCCTCACGGAGGACCTCTCGAACTGGTACATCCGCCGCTCCCGCGACCGCTTCTGGTCGGGGTCCTCGGGGGAAGTCGCCTCCACCCAAGCCGCCTCCAAGCTCTCGGCCTACCGCACGCTGCACCGGGTGCTGGTCACCATGGCGCGTTGCCTGGCCCCCTTCCTCCCGATGCTCGCCGAGGAGATGTTCCTGGCGCTGACCGGCGGGGGCAGCGTCCACCTCGAGGCATGGCCCGATCCGCTGGCGATCCCCACCGATGCGGAGGTCGAGCGCCGCATGGACATGGCCCGGGAGATCGCCAGTCTCGGACGCGCGCTCCGCGAGGAGGCCGGACTCCGGGTGCGGCTGCCGCTCCCTGCGGTGCGGGTCCATTGCGACGACGCCGGACTCCTCGACGGGGTCGACGAGCTGGTCATGGACGAACTCAACGTGAAGCGCTGCGACCATGTGGCCGATCCCGCCGATCTCGGAGAGCGACGCCTCTCGGTGCATCTGAAGAAGATCGGCCCGGTCTTCGGCAAGAAGACCAAGGATCTGGTGGCCGCCGCCAATGCCGGCAAGTGGACGCTGGCCGCCGACGGCTCGGCCGAGGTAGGCGGCGAGGTCCTCTCCCCCGACCTGTTCGAACTCAAGGTCCAGGGCAAGCATGGCGAGGCGGTGGCGGTGGGCCTCTCCGGGAAGCTCCTGGTGGCGCTCGACGCCGCGGTCACTCCCGAGCTCGAGCGCGAGGGACTGGCCCGGGATCTCATCCGGGTGATCCAGGAGGCCCGCAAGGAGGCCGATCTCGAGATCACCGCCCGGATCCGCCTCAGGGTGGCGCTGCCCCCCGAGGCCGCGGCCGCGGTCCGGGAACACTCCGACCGGATCCTGGCCGAGACCCTGGGCGTGAGCCTCGATTTGACCGACAGCCTGGGGGATTCGGCCTCGAGCTTCCAGCTCGCCGGGGCCCCCGGTCGCCTGGCCCTCGAGGTCGTGGGCTGAAGCCGGGCGGGGGAGGGTCGGGCGACCTCGTCCCGGTCGCCTCCAAGGATTCGCTCCCGGACCGGGGCGGGACCGAGACCCGCGGCGATCTCGTCACCCTGCTCCGGGAGGCGCCCCAGGAGTTCCTCGACTTCCGCCTGGACGCCATGGCGACCCGGCTGCTCTGGGCCGGTCCGCGGGACCGGTGGGGACGCATCGGGTCGGGCGCCTGCATTCTCGCCGCGATCGGTGCCGGTGCCCTGGAGGCCCTGCTTCCCCATTCCCTCGTGCTCCTGGCCGCTGCCCTCCTCCTGGCTTGGATTCCCGTCGACGCCATCGCCGCGACGGTCGAGATGCTGGACCGGGACCTCCCGGAGTCGATTTCCGACCCGGCGGCCGACGGGGTCCCCTGCCGCGTTCCTCTCGGGGACCGGATCCTGGTCTCGGCCATGACCGGGGGCGTCGCCTGGGTCGGGCTGGTAGTCCTCGGGCTCTGTGCGGCGGCCTCGCCATGGGCCTTCGGGCTCGCCTGCCTCTCGGCGCTGGCGGCGTGCCTCGCCTGGGCCTCGCTGGTGACGGCCCGGTGTCTCTCTTGGACGGGCGGCGAGCGTTCCCAGCGCCTGGTCGCGCGGTCGCGGCCCGCCAGCCGGCGGGACTGGTTCAACGCCGTGGGCTCCCTGCTGCTGATCCCGCTGGCGAGCCTCGCTGCCAGCCTGCTCGTCTCCTATGGATTCCTCCTGGTCTTCCGTGGGAGCGGGTTCCCCTCGGCGTCCCCGGCCTGGCCCCTGCTGCTCCGGTTCTTCATGGGTGCCGGCTGGCTCGCGGGACTCGAGCTAGCGCTCGCCTACCACGTGCTCTGCCTGGTCCCGCTCCTGCCCGGGAGTGCCCTCTTCCTGTCCCCAGGTACCCAGGTCGGACTTTCCCTCCCGGGCAGCGCTTCGGGCTCCGAGGGTCCCGACCGGCTACCTTCGGAGTAGCCATGTACCGCTTCGATCTCGTCGCCTATGTCCGGGCCGTTGCGGGCCCTGGCCGTGATCGTCCACTTCTGGGTCTTCCTCGGTCTCCAGTTCTGGCACCGGGTCGCTTTCCTGATCGACGACGTGCTCTACCCCGACTGGCGGGACCAGCCGCTCGGCACGCCGCTCTTCATCGTGGGTCCGCCCAGGAGCGGGACCACCTGGCTCCATCGCCTGCTGGCCGAGGACCGGGAGACCTTCACCACCATGTCGATGGGGGAGATCCTCCTGGCCCCCGCCATCTGCCAGAAGCGCCTCCTGGCGATGGTCGCGGGCTTCGACCGATTGCTGGGCTCCCCGCTCGCCAGGACCTACCGCTTCCTCCACGCCCGCTTCCCCCGCCCGCTCGCCGATGTCCACGACCTCGACCTGCTGGCCCCCGAGGAGGACGAACTGCTCTTCCTCCACCTCTGGGAGAGCCATCTCCAGTTCCTGATCGTTCCCAGCCATCCCAGTCACGAGGCCCTGGGGAGATTCGACGAGGCCCTGGGCGAGCGCCGGCGCCGGCGCCACAAGCACTTCTACCAGGACAAGGTCCGCCGCCCACACTACGCCCAGGGGGCCGGTCGGGGCAATCTGGCCAAGGCCCCGTCGGTCGCGGCCCA
>CAYOHP010000133.1:0-17834 GCA_964403795.1 uncultured bacterium
CCGGGCTCCCGGGCGGGCTTCCCGGATCGGGGGACCCGGTCCGCTCCCTACCCGCCCGGGCGGGGTCATCGCCAGGCGAGCACCGCGGTCCCGGCGGGCAGGGGGACCTTCCGGACCACCTTCCAGTCCGAGGTCGCGTGCAGGCGGGTCTCGGTGGCGCCGTTGGCAGGCGACATCCAGGTGAGCAGCGCGTGGGTTCCGTCCGGGGAGAGGAGGGGAGCTCCCAGCACTGCACCAGGGCCGGTGAGGGTGTGCCGGAGGTCACCGTCCTCGAGGATCGCCACCCGGTCGGCCAGGAACCCGGCGGGATCGGCCGAGAGGAGCGCGGCCACCCGACCCTTGCCCAGAGGATGGAGGGACCTGGCTGCCGCGCCCGGCGCCAGCTCGCGGCGGCCGCCGCTGCCCGGTCCGAAGCCGACCAGGCGCGTGTCCCGTTCGAGTCTCTCGATCGCCACGGCTCCTTCCCCCGCGAAGACCGCAGCCTCGGCTTCGGCCCCGGCCCGCAGGTCCAGCCTCGTCGCCGCCCCGCTCGCCAGGTCGATCCGGTGCAACGAAGGCTTGCCGTCCAGTCGAGACCGGACCAGGGCTGCTCTGCCGTCGCCGTCGAGGACCTGGGGCGAGTACCAGGTCCCTGCCAGGGCGAGGCTCCGCTTCCCCGCCACCACCAGGCGCCAGACCGCGCCCTGAGGCCGGACCTTCTCGAGCAGCGTCATGGGCGGGGTCCCGTCGTCAGGCACGAACGGAGTCCCGTGGTGGTTCTCGTCGGCGAAAGTCTCGAGGATCACGGGGGCACCTGGGCCACCCGGGCCTGCCTCGACCAGCGCCAGGACGGCCTTCCCGGCCTTCCGCCCCGAGATCGCGACCCGGGAGAGGTCGGAGGCGAATCCGAGCTGTTCGACATCCAGGTCGCCGAGCTTCCCGCCGGTCACCGTCAGGAGGGTCCGCACCTTGCCGGTGGCGGCGTCGACGGAAGAGAACGTCTCCCGGCCCTGGCGGCCGTCCCGGTGCCGGATCAGCCCCGGGATGGAGCGGTGCCCGGGGGTGCCGGTGACGCCCACGGGCCGGGTGTCGCCGGCGAGGTCGGAGGTGGCGATCCGTTCGCCTGTTGCCACCACGAAGCGCTGGGTCGGGATCGGGGCGGGCGAGGGGGAAGGCGGGGAGCCGCGCCCGGGATCGGTTCCGGTGCCCGGCCCCGGCCCCGGTCCGGGCGGCCTGGAGCCCGGGGGCGAGGTGGGGGACGGAGGCGGGCGCGACCCGGGCGAGGACGTCGGCGTCGGGGTCGGCGAGGCGGGAGGACCGGGTGGCGCGATCGGAGCCGGGACCGGGTCGAAGCTCCCCGAGCAGAGCTTGCCGGTGACGAACTCGAGCAAGGTGCCGTGGGCGACCGAGGGCAAGCGCGAGGCGTGGCGCCAGATGAACTCGTAGGGGCCGCGGCCTCGAGGATCGGGTGGCTGGAGTGCGAAGCAGTTCTTGTTGTTCAGCGCCCGTCCCCACTCGTCGTAGAACCACGGACCGTCCTCGAGCGGGGGCACCGCCAGGCTGACCCAGGTGTCGATCAGGCGCCGGATCCTGGGGTCCTCCCAGGCGTCGGGGCGGGCCAGCAGGGCGGCGCAGTCCTCGGGCGCGGTGGGTGTCGGCGCCGGGGCCTTCACGATCGGGTCGGAGGTGGGATCCGGCGTCGGGACGGTGGTCGGGGTCGGGGGTGCCGGCGGCGGATCGTAGCGACCCGACGCGATCCTCCGCTCCAGCTCGGAGATGGCCGCCGGCAGCTGGATGAGCGGCCCGATCGGGAAGTCGGTACGCAGCGGCAGGCCGGTCGAGACCAGGATGTCCCGCACCTCGTCGAGGGAGATGTCGGTCTTCTTCGCCACCAGGTGGGCGATCGCTCCCGCCACATGCGGCGCCGCCATCGAGGTGCCCTGGATCGAGGCGTAGCGCTCGCCGGCCATCGGATAGCTGCTGTAGATGTCGACCCCGGGGGCCGAGACCGTGGTGGCGGGGCCGTGGTTCGAGAACTCGGCGCGCCGGTCCTGGGAGTCGGTGGCGGCCACCGAGACCACCCGCCCGGAACGCGACAGGCCGTCGAAGCGGGCGGGCAGGCCGTTGTTGCCTGCGGACTTCACCACGATCGCCCCGGCCCGGGCCACGGCGTCGAGGAGCGGACGGTAGCTCGCCAGTTCTTCCTCGGCGTTGCGGTCGAGAGCGACTTCGAGGGCGGCCCGTTGCTCCGGGGTACCGGACAGCCAGCGGTCGCGGATCTCGGGCGGGATCCCCAGACCGAGGCTCATGTTGAGGATCCGGGCACCCGCTGCTAGGGCCCGCTCCACCCCCCCGGTGATCTCGGAGGTGGAACCGAGCGGCGGGCCTCCCGGCTGCTTGGGATAGAGCACCTGGAAGGCGACCAGCCGCGATCCCGGCGCCACGCCCACGGTGCCCACCCGGTTGCCGCCCCGGGCCCCGATGGTCCCGGCGACGTGGGTTCCGTGGTCCAGGACCCGGTACCGGTCCTCGTAGACGGCGTCCAGTTGCCGACTCGATCCGCTCCAGAAGCTGTGGCCCGCCTCCAGGCCGGAGGCGAGGTCCTCGTGTCCTTCGTCGGTCCCCGAATCGACCACCGCCACCAGGACGTCTCCCTGCGAGCGCTCCCAGGCCGCCGGGGCCCCGATCCGCTGGAGGCCCCAGTCGTCCAGGGTGTCGGCGTTGACCAGCGACGGGTCGTCGAAGGGGACCGCTCCCTGCACCACGAACTCGAGGCCGGCCGACCGGACGAGAGGGTTCTTCTCCAGGCGGAAACGGGCCGCCAACAGGGCTCCGGGTTCGACCTCGACCTGGAAGGCCGCCAGGCCGGGAATCCGTCCCACGATCGCGGGGGTGCGGGAAGCGCCGGCGGCGCGCCCCACCGCCGCCAGGAGGGCCACCAGGTCGGGCTCGGTGGCGCCCGGGGCGAGCTGGACGAGCAAGGTGTCGGAGACCACCGGGGAGACCAGGCCGGGGGGCACGACCAGCTTGGCGGGATCGAAGCCGCGCAACCAGGGAGTCGGTGCCGGGGCGAAGGGGCCGGGCGTCCCCGGTCGCGGCAACCACCGGTCGCGCTCGTTCCACAGGAATCCGAGCGTCCCCACCATCAGGAGTAGACCGAGGAAGGAACGTCCCCTGCGCCTGCCGCCGAGTCCCCGATCCCCTGCAGAGCCACCCATGGAGCCTCCCCGAGCCCGGTCGATCCGACCGGCGAGAGAGTATCCGAAGCCGGTGGCGGTGGCGGACTACCCCAGCAGCCAGGCGAGTACGAGGGCCCCGGCCACCGCTCCGGCCACCCAGGTCCAGGGGACCCGGCCGGCCTCCGGTCGGCCCGGGACGGCGGCCGGGCGGGTGCGGCCCTGGGAGGCGCGCCGCGCCCGGGCCTTGCCCTGGGTGTCGGTCGGGTCGCGGGGCTTCACCTCGAGTTCGGGCAGGGCCAGGGTCTGGAGACCGGTGAGCCCTTCGAGCGCCTCGACCACCGCGGCCATCGACGGGAAGCGACGGGTCGGCTCGGATTCGAGCATGCGGAGCACGATGGCACGGAGCGCCGCGTGGTCCGGGAGGTAGTCGGGCTTGATCTTCCCGATCAGCTGGTTCCGGAACAGCTCGTCGGGGGATCGCCCCTCGATCGGGCGCCGGCCCGAGAGCATCTCGAAGAAGAGCACCCCGAGCGAGTACTGGTCGGCCGGCTCCTCGGCGGGCTCGCCCTTGGCGTACTCGGGCGCGATGTACTCGGGCGTGCCCATCATGATCCCGCTGCCGGTACGCAGCGAGTGCCCGGTCCGGTCCTTGGCGACCCCCAGGTCGCCGAGCACCCAGCGCTGGTCGGAGGAGCGGTAGAAGATGTTGGCGGGCTTCACGTCCCGGTGGACGATGCCGGCCTGGTGCAGGGCCCCGAGCCCGAGCGCGATCTGGCGGGCCACCTCGACGGCTTCGCAGGCCTGGAAGCAGACCCGGTCGGCGAGTACCTGGTCGAGGTCCTTGTCGTCCATCAGCTCGTAGGCGATGTAGAGCTTCCCCTCCACTTCGCCGGCGTCGTAGATCCCGATCACGTTGGGATGGCGCACCCGGGTGGCGAGCGAGGCCTCCTGCACGAAGCGCTCCCGGCCGAGCGGGTCGACGATCCCCGCGAAGAGCTTCAGGGCGACCGGGATCTCGTGCTCGACCTCCACCGCCGAGTACACGAAACCGGCTCCGCCCTGTCCGAGCTTCTTCACCAGCCGGTAGGACCCGATCCGTCGGCCGCCCTCGGGATCGGTGCCCGCGGGGGTGTCGGATCGGGGCTCCACGCCGCCCGTCACGGGACCGCCTCCGATCGCCGGCCCGGTACCCCCGCACCGAGACGAGCCGCGCCAGAGTAGACGTTCCCGCTCCCGGCGCGCAGGAACCCCACCAGGGTGATCCCGCACTCCCCGGCCAGTTCGATCGCCAGGGACGAGGGAGCGGAGACGAAGGCCACCACCGGGATCCCGGCCATGGCGGCCTTCTGGACGATGTCGAAGGAACCCCGGCTGGTGGTCACCAGCACCGGGGGAGGGGGCCAGACCCCCGACAGCAGGGCTGCCCCCACCGCCTTGTCGACCGCGTTGTGCCGGCCCACGTCCTCGGCCGCGAAGCGGAGGGTGCCGTCGGGATCGAAGAGGCCGGCGGCGTGGAGTCCCCCGGTAGCCGCGAACCCCGCCTGGTGGGCGGACAGCGCTTCGGGCATCGAGAGCAGGGTGGCGGCATCGATCCGGGGTCCCTCGGGAACCGGGGGGCAGGCCGCCCGCACCTTCTCGACCGCCAGCGATCCGCAGACCGCGCAGCCCGAGGCGACGAGGCCGCTACGCAGGGTCCGGGCGGGGTCGAAGGCCACCCCCCGGGCCAGCCGGATCTCGGCGGTGTTCCTGGCCTCGGCGACCTGGCTCCGGGTGCAGACCACCACTTCGTCGAGGTCATGGGGGGAGGCCAGGATCCCCTCGCCGACCGCGAACCCGGCGGCCAGGGCCCGGTCGTCGCCCGGGGTACGCATCAGGACGCCGAGGTCCACCCCCTGGACCAGGATGCGGATCGGTGCCTCGACCGCCACCTCGTCGATCTCCGGGGGCGCGAGGCCGCCTTCCCCCAGACGCCGTC
This sequence comes from uncultured bacterium, assembly GCA_964403795.1. GTDB lineage: Bacteria > Muiribacteriota > UBA6191 > CAZXTJ01 > CAYOHP01 > CAYOHP01. The sequence continues at coordinate 5,134 of CAYOHP010000133.1, forward strand.
TCCTGACCTCGCGAGCCGAGCCTGGCACTCAGACCGCCCGTCCGACACATGGGATGCACGGGACCACCGACTGGTGAGAACGGTCACGATCTTCCCGGGAAGGCCGGTTGCGGGTACTCTGGCCCCGGACATGCCAAGACCAGTCTCCGAGACCATCCAGAGCCTGAAACAACACCTCGGCACCCATCGCCGGTACCTCCTCACCACCCACGTCGGTCCCGACGGGGACGGCCTGGGCAGCGCCCTGGCGCTCTCGAGCCTGCTCCGCCACATGGGAAAGGAGGCCATGGTGGTGGTGGTGGACCCGCTCCCCGAGAAGTTCGGGTTCCTGCTCGAAGGGTTCCCCGAGGATACCTTGAGGAGCTATCCCCAGGAGATCGGGCCCGCCGAGCTGGCCGGGTTCGATACCGTGGTGCTGCTCGATTGCGGGGTCTGGGCCCGGCTGGGGCCGCTGCTCGAAGCCCTCGACCTGAAGAAGGCCTCCACGGTCTGCATCGACCACCACGTGTCGAGCGAGGACCCGGCCGAGATCACCATCCTCGACGAGCGCGCCACCGCCACGGCGACCCTGGTGCACCGGTTGTTCCAGGAGTGGGGCGTGCCGATCGGGAAGCCCGAGGCCACCGCCCTGTACGTGGCGCTGATGACCGAGACCGGGTCGTTTCGGTTCTCGAACACCGATCCGATGGTGCACCGCACGGTGGCCGACCTGCTGGCGGCCGGGGTGGTCCCCGACCGGGTCTACCGCACCCTCTACGAGGAGAAGCCGCTCTCGGCGCTGCGGCTGACCGGGCACGGATACCGCACCATGCGGATCGAGGCCGACGGGGCGGTGGTCGTGACCTCGCTCGGGAAGGCTACCTTCCAGGAGTTCGGGGCCGAGCCGGAGGACGCCGACGGGCTGGTGAACCAGATCCTGGCGCTCAAGGGCGCCCAGGTGGCGATCCTGGTCTATGAACGGCCCCAGGGCGGCATCAAGGTGAGCTTCCGGTCCAAGCACGACGTCGACGTCCAGAAGCTGGCGGCGCGGCTGGGCGGCGGCGGGCACCGCAAGGCCGCGGGGGCCACCCTGGACACGACCCTCGAGGAGGCGGTGGAGCAGGTGGTGGGCCTGGCGGTCGCGGCGGTCTCGGCCCGCCCGGCCTGAGCTTGGCCCGGGACCGGTCCCGGAGCACGCTTCCACTGGAACCATGGGCGACGTCGATCTGCTCGAAGCGGTAGGCGCGGAGCTGGGCGCAGGGCGCGCCGGGCGGGCGCTCGCCATGCTGCAGCGCGCCGATCCCCGGGGCGACGGGCCCGAACTCCGGACCTTGCGGGTGGCGGTCTATGCCCATTCCGGCCTGGCGGAGGAGGCCCTGAAGCTGGTCCGGTCCTCCCGGGACCAGGGGGGGGAAGGCGAGCACCCCGAGCTCGAGCTCCAGGAGGCGCTCTGTCTGGAGGTCCTCCCCCGGGGCTCACGGTGCGAGGTGATGCGCCGCCTGGCGCCGCTCGAGGGGCTCCTCACCGGGCGCCAGGAAGCGGAGCGGCTGCTGCTCGAGAGCCGGATCCAGCTCGAGTGGGGGGCCCGGGAAGCCTCGATCAAGGCCTTCGGCGCGGCCCGGGCCGCGGATCCGGGTGCCGCGGGATGGGCCGGGCTGGAGTTGGCCCACCGCCTGCGCCGGGCCGATCGCGAGGGCGCCGAGGCCATGGCCGCCGAGCCTGGGCTGAGCGGCCGGGACCGGGCCCGGCTGGCGGCGGCCCGGGGCGACTGGACCGCGGTCGAGATCGAGACCGAGATGCACCGGGACGCCTTCCTCGAGGACCCCGACGGGCTCGAGGAGCTTTCCTGCTACGCCGAGATGGCGGGCGATCTCGAGACCGCCCGGGTCGCGCTCGACACCCTGGCGCGTGCCTACCCGGGGTGGGGCGATCCGGTGCGCCGCGACTATCGTCTCGGGACCCTGTCGCTGCGCCTGGGCGATGCCGAGGGGGCGCGGCGCCAGCTGCGGCGGGCCGCCGGGGGCCCGGGTTGGCTGGGCCTGGCGGCCGAGTCCCTGCTGGCCCGGATCGGCGGGCCTTCCGTAGGTACCACGGTCCTCCTGGCCCGGGTCCCGCATGTCGAGTGGCCCGGGGTCTATCCGGTGGCGGGGGTGGTCGCCCAGGCCCTGCACCGGCTGGGGGTGGCCTGCGATCCCTACGCCCTGCAGCGTCGCATCCGCATCGAGGGCGGGGACATCCTCACCTGCCACGAGATCCTCGACCACCTGCGCACCGAGGGGCTTCCGTTCGCCCGATTCGAGGCCGACGCCGAATCGATGCGCCGGGTGCTGGCGGCCGACCTGCCGGTGCTGGTCCGGGTCTCGATCCCGGGGGAGCCCCCCGGCTGGCTGCTGGTGACCGGATACGACGCGGTGGTGCGGGGCTTCCGGGTGCATCGCCCGGGCAACGGCGAGGTGGCCTGCGTGACCGAGGAGGCGCTGCTGGTCTACCAGCGCCCGCACGGGTCCTCCGGGATCGCGGTCGGGGGCCCGGGGGACGTCCGGCGTCTCCAGGATCTGAGGCTGCACGCCTCGATGGGCCTCGAAGTGCTCGACCAGGCCGACCGGCTGAGTCGCCAGGGAGCGGCCCAGGAGGCGAGGGAACGCCTGCAACGGGCCCGGGCCCTGGGTGAGGGCCTGGTCTCGTACTGGCGGCTGCTGTCCGACCTGGAGCTGGCCTGGGCCGCCTCCGGGGGCGAGACCAAGGCCGATCCCGAGCCGCTGCTCTCGGAGGCTGCCCGGCGCTGGCCCCGTGACGCCTGGCCGCGTCTCTTCCGGGCCCGCTGGCTCTCCGAGTGCCGGGAGAAACCCGAGGAGGCGCTCCCCATCCTGAAGGCGGCCCGGGCCGAGTGCGAGCCGAGCGCCGAGCTGGCTACCGAACTCGGTGATCTGCTCGAGGAGCGGAGCGATTTCGAGGGGGCCGCCGACTCCTGGCTGGCCGCCATGGCGGCCGATCCCCGGGCCTCGCGTCCCCGGGAGCAGCTCTCCCGCCACCTCCGCCGCAAGGGCGAGCGGGCGGCCGCCCTGGTGCTGTCGGAGTCGGCCCGGGAGACCAATCCCGCCAATCCCTACAACTGGGAGATGCGGGGCATCCTGCTGATGGAAATGGGGCGCGACCCGGGCGAGATCGAGAGCGCGCTGCGGGGCGCGATCGAGCTGAACCCGGTCCGTCCCTACGCCTACGGGTTCCTGGCCGACCACATGCTCCGCACCGGTCGGGCCGCCGAGGCGGTCCGGGTGCTGGAGGAGGCGACCCTCAGGGTGGCCGACCCCTACTCGTACCTGGTGCGCCTGGCCGAGGTGCACTTCGACCTGCAGCACTGGGGGGAGGCCGCGGAAGCCGCCGAGCGAGCCCTGGCGATCCGGCCCGGCCAGGCCTCGCCGCTGGCGCTGCGGGGTGCGGCCGCGGGCCGGGGCGGCGATCCCGAGCGGGCCCGGCGCGATCTCGAGGAGGCGATCCGGCTCGACCCCAAGGATGCCTGGGCGGTGCGGGAACTGGCCATCCACCTGCGCAATGCGGGCCAGACCGCCGACGCCCTGGCGGTGCTGGAGCGGGGTGCCGGGCAGTGTCCCAAGGACGTGGGCATCCGGGTCCAGAAGGCGCTCACCCTGGAACTCGACGGCGAGCTCGCGGGCGCGGTGGCTGCCGCCCAGGAGGCGTTGGAGCTCTCCGACGGCAGCGACCACGACGTGGTGCGGGTGCTGGCGAGGCTGGTCTCGGCGGCCAACGGGGTGGCGGCCGGGGTGGCGGTGTGGCGGTCCCACCTGGCGGCCCACGGGGAGGCGCGGGTGGGCCGCAAGAACTTCCTCTCCTTCTTGCTGGACCAGTCGGCATGGACCGAGGCCGAGCGCGAGGGGCGGGCCATGCTGGCCGAGGCCGAGGCCGAGGCCGACGAGGAGATCCTCGCCTGGTACGGCTTCGCCCTGGTGCGCCTGGAGCGGTCCGGGGAGGCGATCCCGTGGTTGGAGCGGGCCTTGGCGCTCGATTCCGGGTATCCCTTCGCCCGCTCGATCCTGCTCGATGCCTTGACCGAGGAAGGCCGGGAGGAGGACGCCGTCAAGGTGTACCAGGATTCCCGCAACGGGTTGACGCCGCTCGGCTTCGAGTGCGGCTTCGTGGCCTTCGCACGGCTCGGTCGCCACGAGGAGGCGCTGGGGGTGAGTCGGCGTGCCTGCGCGGCCCTGCCGGGTTCGGCCGCCTTCTTCCATCGCCGGGCGGCCCGCCTCCTGCTCGACGACCTCGCCGACTTCCAGTCCGCGCTGGCGGAGGCCGAGGCCGCGGTCGAGTGTGACCCCGACGAGGTGCGCAACCACGAGATCCTGGCCTGGGCGGCGGTGGCCAACCGCGACTTCGAGCGGGCCGAGGAGTCGATGGACCGGATGATCGAGCGGGGGGCCGACGAGGAGGACCTGCTTCGGTTCCGTCGTTCCATGGCCCAGCGGCGGGGCGACCATGGCTGCGAGGAGGCCTGCGACCGGCGCCTCGCCGAGCTCTCCGAGGCCAGGGGCCAGTGCGGTCAGGCCTGGCGGATCGAGGCGGCGGGCCAGAGCCTGTTCGGGGGCCGGTGGCAGGATGCCTTCTGGCGTCACCTGGAGGGTCTCGAGCCGGGGCCCGAGGACTGGGGGACGTTGGCCTGCCGGGCGGTCTCGGCAGGGCGGTTCGAACTGGCCATGGAGCTCCTGGGGCGGGCCGGGAGCGAGCTGGCGGCCGACGGGTTGCTGGCCGCGGGCGACCTGGAGGATCTCGCCGGTCGCCGGGACCGGGCCCTGGAGCGCTACCGGGAGCTGGCGACCCGCTTCGCCGAGGACCACCGGGGCATCGAGCATGTGGGCAAGGTGCTGCTGGTCCAGCGCAAGCTCGAGGAGGCCAGGGATCCCCTGGAGGCGGCCTACCGGTCGGCCCGCAACTACTGCGATTCGTCCAACCTGCTCCTGGGGGCGATACGGCTGGCCAGCCGGCAGGCCAGGGAGGCGCATCCCTACTTCCGGCGCGCCGCCGAGCTGCGCTGGGGCGAGGATGCCAGCGTGGTGTCCGCCATGGCGCTCTGGTCGGAGGGCGATCCCCGCCGGGCCGAGCTGGCCCTGGGGGACGCCCTGCGCTCGCCCCGCCTGCTGCCGCTCGACCGGGAGATCGGGTTGATGCTCGCCGAGTTCGCCAACCTGGGGGTGCGGACGTAGGGCGAGGCGGGCCTGTGGGGCCCGGGGGGGCAGGGGGCTCGGGGCGGGGGCCTCAGATCTCGATCGACGGGTCGGCGTCGTCGGGCTCGAGGTCGCCGGTGCGAGTGTCCTTGAGGAAGCGGACCGGCCGGTCGCAGAGCTCGGCGATCCGGCGTTTCACGGCCTCGATCTGGTCCTGGGGGGTCGAGGTCCCGGCCCCGATCCCCACGTGGCGGGCGGAGGCGAACCAGGCGGACTCGAGCAGTTCCGGCGAATCGACATGGTGGGTGCCCTCGGGCAGGTAGCGCCGGGCGATCCTGGCGAGGTTGGTGGTGTTCGAGGAGTCGAACCCTCCCACGATCACCATCACGTCGACCCACTGGGCCAGGTTCTCGACCGCGGTCTGCTGGTTCTTCACCGGCTTGCAGCGGGTGTCCACGGCCCGCATGTCGGGGTAGCGGCGGGACCGGATCTCGTCGACCAGGGCGCGGAACTTCTCGGCCGTGATGGTGGTCTGGCAGAGGGCCACGGTCTTCGGGAAGCGGTCGTCGGGGAGGGCGTCGACGTGCTCCGGGGCGTAGACCACGTGGATGTCGTGGCCGTAGGAGCGGCTGGCGATGATCTCGGCGTGGGAAGGGTTGCCTACCAGGATCACCCGGTAGCCCTGCTCCTCGAAGCTGCGGATCTTGGCGTAGACCCACTTCAGGAGCACCGGGCAGGTGGCGTCGTGGTAGCGGATCCCGAGCCGGTCCAGCTCCTCCTTGAGGTGGCGGGGATACCCGTGGGCGGTGATCACGACCTCGTCGACGCCCTCGAGGGTATCGAGGTCGGCGTAGCGCTCGAGCACCGGGATGCCCTGGGCGGCCAGGTCGGAGACGATCCGCGGGTTGTGGACCAGGGGACCGAGGATCGGCTTCTTCTCCCGCTCGGCCATCTCGATGGCGGCCTCGACCCCGAAGCAGGTCCCGGCGCTGCGGGCCACGATCACTTCGATCTCGCCGGCGGCCGGGGTGGTGGCGGTTCCCGGGTCGGGAGTCCGGGTCGTCACGGCTCGGCCTTCAGGTTCGAGAGTTTGCGCTTGGCACGGTCGGCGAAGCCCCCGGTGTCGTCGAGCCCGAGCACCCGGTTCCAATGGGCCTTGGCGGCCTCGACCTCGCCCTTCCGGTAGAGGGTGTTGCCCAGGTAGTAGTGGTAGCTGGCGTTCTCCGGGAACTTGGCGAGCAGCTTCTGGTAGGTCTCGATGGCGGCCTCGGTCTGGCCGTGGCTGTAGTAGGCGAAGGCCGCCCAGTCCATCAGGTCGTAATTCCCGGGATCGGCCGCCAGCCGGTCGGTGAGCAGCTTCAACTCCTCGTTGGAGACGTTCTGCCGGTACTGGGTGAAGGTGGTGGAGATCTTGCGCACGGGCCCTCCCGGGGCCGGATCCTAGCAGGACCGTTCGGCCTCGCTCGCCGGGGGGAGCGGTGCCGGTTCCGGTCCGCCGCCCCTCCCCATGGTACCTTGCCGCCTCGTGGCGACGATGCGGCGATCCGGAGTGCTGCTCGACCGGGACGGGACCCTGATCGTCGAGCGCCACTACCTTTCCGATCCCGGGGGGGTCGAACTCTTCCCCGGCGCCGCGGCGGCGGTGGCGCGCTTGAACCGGGCGGGGTGGCCGGTGGCGGTGGTCACCAACCAGAGCGGGATCGGCCGTGGGTACTTCGACGAGGGCGCCATGCAAGGGGTCCATCGCAGGATCGACGCCTTGCTGGCCGCCGAGGGGGCCAGGATCGACCTGTGGCTCCACTGCCCCCACTCCCCGGAGGCCGGGGGCGAGGACTGCATCTGTCGCAAGCCGCAGCCGGGGATGGGCCTGGAGGCGGTGGCCCGGCTGGACCTCGATCCGGGGCGCTCCTACGTGGTGGGCGACAAGGCCGCCGACATCGGCCTGGCCCGGGCCATCGGCGCCGGGGCGATCCTGGTGCGGACCGGGTACGGGGAGGAGGCTGTCGCCCGGTTCGCCGGGGACCCCGGCGTGTTCGTTGCCCGGGACCTCGCCGATGCGGTCCAATGGATCCTGGCGGGGAACTCCGGGGCCGCCGGGCCGGTCTCCGGGGAGTGATGGGATTCCCATGAGTCAGCGCCGGGAGGTCCGGCTCAATCTCGAGACCGAGCGTCCTCCCTCCACCGGGGGAACGGTCGTCGCCTTCGGGATCCTCCTGGCGATCTGCGTGGCGGTCCGCTTCTACGTCTATTCGGACCCCCCTCACATGGGTCCGGAGCGCTACGAGAAGCCGGTCGAGACCCGCCTCTACCATCTCGATCCCAGGGACAAGGAATTCCCGGCGGGCTACGAGCCGGTGGAGTCCGAAGCCCGGGTGGTCTCGGTTTCCCTGGAGGAGGCCCTGGCGCCGCTGCCCGAGGCGTCGCGGCCCAAGGTGCCGTCGCCGGAGAAGGTGGCCAGGACCCAGGTCTCGACCTATCTCGACGACAATCGGGCCCGGGCCTGGGTGGTGGCGGTGGAGTACCGGGATGCCGAGGCACCCCAGGAGGCGGGGGCCGCCCTGCGCCAGGACCGGGCCCTGGTCTTCGTGATCCGGGAAGGCGGGCGTCCCACGGGTCAGCTGGCCGAGGCGGTGCGCCTGAAGGGTGCCCGGATGAAGAAGCTCACGGTCCAGCTCGAGAAGATGAAGACCCTGGGGAACGCCTACATCCAGTTCGGGATCGACGTGGTGGTGGGGCTGCTCTTCGCTCTCTTCGCGCTGTTCCTCACCAAGTACTTCCTGGTGATGCGTCAGATCGAGCAGTTCTGACCCTTTCCAACTAGGCCCGGACCGCCCGGGCGTACCAGCCGTCGTGGGTGGCCAGGTCTCCCGGGGTTCCCAGGGCGGTGACCTTCCCGCCTTCGAGGACGGCCACCCGGTCGGCCCGCTGCACCAGCGCCATGCGGTGGCTCACCAGCACCGTGGTGCGCCCGGCCGCCAGTCGGGACAGGGCTTCCACCAGGGCGGCCTCGGCCTCGGGCTCGACCGCCGAGGTCGCTTCGTCGAGCAGCAGGACCCGGGGATCCGCCAGGAAGGCCCGGGCGATCTGGACGAGCTGGCGCTGGCCGCCGGAGAGCCGGGCTCCCCGTTCGCCCACCCGGGTGGCCAGCCCGTCGGGGAGCGCTGCCACCACCCGGTCGGCGCCGGCGGCTTCCAGGGCTTGGCGCAACTCGTCGCCGGTGGCGTCGGGGCGGGCCAGCCGCAGGTTGGCTTCGATCGTGTCGTCGAAGAGGAACGGCTCCTGGGTCACGGCCGCCATGGTGCGACGCAGGTCGGCGTCCGCCACCGTGCGGAGGTCGCGCCCGTCGAGGGTGACCCGGCCTCGGTCGGGATCGACCAGCCGGAGGAGCAGGGCGACCACGGTGGACTTCCCGGCACCGTTGGGACCGACCAGGGCGAGGCAGGTGCCGGCGGGTACCCGGAGGTCGAGGCCGGAGAGCACCGGGGCATCGGGCCGGTAGCCGAAGTGCACCGCCTCGAGGCGGAGCTCGCCCTTCACGGGTGGGATGGGCTCGGGTACGGCGGGGGAAGGCAGGTCGAGGGGCTCGTCGAGGGCCGCGAAGATCCGGGAGGCCGAGGTACGGACCCGACCCAGGTACTCGGCGGCGTTCACTAGCGAGAACAGCGGGTGGACCAGGGTCCACCAGTAGCCCCGGAAGGCGATGAGGGCCCCCAGCGAGAGCGATCCCTGGAGGACCAGCAGGGCCCCGGCTCCGGTCACCAGCCCGTTCACGGTGAAGCCCACCATGGCCCCGCCCGGGAGGAAGAAGGCCGAGAGGCGGGCACTCCGGAGCTGGGCCTCGGCCAGCTCCCCCTGGAGGTGGACCAGCTCCTGGCTACGGACCTCGGCGATCCCCAGGGTGCGGATCGCGGTGATCCCCTGGAGGTCTTCCTGGGTCCGGCCCACCAGGCGGGAGGAGGCGTCCCGTAACCGGGCGTTGGTGGCCTCGATCCTCCGGTTGTAGGCGACCACCACCAGCGCCAGGCCTGCCAGGGGGACGAGGGTCCCGGCGGCCAGGCCCGGGTGGAGCCAGACCAGGATGGCAGAGGCCCAGACGACCTGGAGCCCGTGCGGGACCACCGTGTTCATGAGCAGGACCCCGAGACCGGAGAGCTGTTCGGCGTCGGAGACCAGGCGGGTCGAGAGCTCCCCGGTGCCGTGGCGGGCGACCCAACGAGGGGACTGGGCGAGGATCCGGCGGTGCAGCCGGTGGCGCAGCTCCGAGACCACCCGGTTCCCGGCCCGGGAGAGCGTCACGACCCGGAGCGAGCCGAACAGGGTCCCCAGCAGGTGCGCCCCGACCATGAGCAGGAGCAGCGGGAGCAGGGGGCCGCGATCGGCGGGCACCAGCACGTCGTCGACCACGTGCTTCCAGACCAGGGGGTGGACCAGCTCCAGCGGGGTGGCCAGGAGCACCAGGAGGAGCCCGATCGCCAGGTCGCGGCGGGCCGGACCCAGGAGGCCGGCCAGTCTCCTCAGCTCGGACACGGGCGGCCGGGGGTCCGGGCGAGGTGGAGGCAGAGGTGGCCCAGGGCTTCCCGGGTGAGCGGGACCGGGAGGCAGGGCGCTTCGGGGCGCTCCTCGATCACCTGGCGGGGGGTCAGCGGCAGGTGCACGAACCCGGCACCCGAGAACCTCGGTCGGCGCGACCCGTGATGGAGGATCAGGTAGAGCACCTGGTTGCAGAGGTAGGTCCCCGCGTCGTGGGAGAGGTAGCTCGGGATGTCGGCGGCGTGGAGCACCGCCAGCAGGCCGGGGAGGTCGGGGAGGGTGGAGGCCAGGCGCTCGGGCCCGCCCGGCACCACGGGTTCGCCGGCCACGGTGCGGCCCAGGTTGTCGGGTCGCTCGAAACGCCGGAGGTTCACGGCGGTCGTCTCGAGGGCGATCCGGTTGCGCCCGCCCGCCTGTCCGGTCGCCACCCACCAGTGCGGGTCGTGGGCGGCGAAGAGGGCCAGGATCCGGGCTTCGATCCCGACGGTGTCGACCGGCAGGATCTCGAGGCGGAGGTCGATCCCGGGAGGAGGCTCGGCGCGCAGGGCCTCGGCCGCCATCAGGGAGGCGTTGCGGTTCCCGTCGAAGGGCTCGAAGGCGGTGAGGAGGATCCGCATGGTTCCGGGTGGCCCCCGGCCTAGACCCCGGCCCGGCGACGGATCCCGGCGCCGGGAGCGTCGGTGACGGTCATGCGCGGCCCGTGCTGGACGAAGCCGCCCTCGAAGGGGTCCTCCGCCAGCAGCAGGTGGGTGTCGAGATCCACGAAGGAGAAGCCGCCCAGGCCGGTGGCGAGCTGGAAGGAAGCGTTCATCCCCAGGCGGGTCTCGACCATGCCGCCGATCATGAGACCGATCCCGGCCGACCTCGCCACCGCCGCGATGTCCATGGCCTCGACCATGCCGCCGCACTTCATGAGCTTGATGTTGATCACGTCGGCGGCTCCGGCCGATGCAACCCGGATCGCGTCCTCGCGGCTGTGGACGGCCTCGTCGGCCGCCACCGGGACCTCGGTCGCACCCGCCACCCGGGCCAGGCCCTCGAGATCCCGTTTGGCCACCGGCTGCTCGTAGAGGGCCGGGACGATGCCCTCGGCGGCGAGCCGACCCAGCACTTCGAGGGCCGCATCCGGCGTGTAGCCCTGGTTGGCATCCACGGTGAGCTCCGCCTGGGGAGCGCCCTCCCGGATCGCCCGGAGGCGGGCCAGGTCCTCGCCGAGGTCATTGCCGACCTTGACCTTGATCATGCGGAATCCGTCGCCGGCGATTTCGCGGGCTCGCTCCCGGGCCCGTGCCGGAGGGACGATGGGGATGGTCAGGTCGGAGACCAGCTCCTCGACCGAGCCTCCGAACAGCCGGTGGAGCGGGATGCCCAGCGAAGTCGCGAAGGCGTCGAAGAGGGCGGACTCGATCCCGGCCCGGGCGCTGGTGTCGGAGGGAAGGACTTCCCGCATACCTCGCGACAGGGGGCGAATCCGTCCGATCGGCTCGCCCAGGAGGAGGGGACGGACTGCTTCGATGGCGGTGAACACGCTCTCCCGGGTCTCGCCGGTCAGGGCGGTCCAGGGCGCCGCCTCGCCCAGACCCTCGGTGCCGTCGTCGAGCCGGATCGAGACGAGCACGTTGGCGACCGCGTGGAGCGTGGAGAGCGAGATCGCGAACGGTTCGACCAGGGGAACGTCGAGGCAGGTGGCCTCGAGGGCGACGATGAGGGGTCCGCGGGACATGGCCCGAGCCTACTCCCTCGCCGCCGGGGAGAGTTCGATCCGGCCCAGGGTGAGGGAACTGGCGATCACCGAGAGCGAGGACAGGCTCATGGCGGCGCTGGCCAGGAGCGGCGAGAGCATCCATCCCGTCATCGGGTAGAGGGCGCCGGCGGCGACCGGGACCGCCAGTAGGTTGTAGCCGAAGGCGAGGAGGAAGTTCCGGCGGATCACCCGGAGGGTTTCCCGGGAGAGGCGGCGAGCCTTGACCAGGGCCCGGAGGTCGCCTCCCCGGAGGGCGATTCCCGCGCTCCCGGCTGCGATCTCGGTTCCGGTGGCCATGGCGATCCCGACGGTGGCCCGACGCAGGGCGGGGGCGTCGTTCACGCCGTCGCCTGCCATGGCCACCCTCCGGCCCTCGGCGAGCAGGGAGGCGATCCGTCGTTCCTTGTCCTCGGGGAGGGCGCCGGCGTGGACCTCGTCGATCCCGAGCTCGCGGGCTACCGGGGCCGCGCTCTCGGGGGCGTCCCCGGTCAGCATCACCACCCGTATCCCTTCCTGGCGGAGGCTGGCGAGGGCCGAGGGGGCGCTCGGGCGCAGCGGGTCCGAGAAGGCGAGGAGGCCCAGGAGTTCGTCATCCCCGGACACCAGCACCACGGTCCGTCCCTGGTGGCGGAGGCGGGTGGCCGCCTCGGCCAGGGGGCTCGGGTCGATGCCCGCCCCGGAGAGGAAGCGCTCGCTCCCGACCCGTACCAGGAGGTCGCCGACCATCCCCTCGATGCCCTGGCCGTGGTGGGCTGTGAATCCGGTCGCCGGCGAGAGGTCGAGTCCCCGGTCGCGAGCGGCCTGCACCACGGCTGAGGCCAGGGGGTGCTGGCTGGGGACTTCGACCCGCGCCGCCAGCTCGAGGACCCGGTCCTCGCCGGTGCCGGCGATGGGGACGACGGCTTCGAGCCGGTGGCGGCCCTCGGTCAGGGTCCCGGTCTTGTCGAGGACCAGGGTGTCGATCCCGGCGAGGAGCTCCAGCGCCTCGGCCTCCCGGACCAGGATTCCTTCCCGGGCCCCCCGGCCCGTCGCCATGGCGATCGCCATGGGGGTGGCGAGACCCACCGCGCAAGGACAGGCCACGATCAGCACCGAGACCAGGGCGAGGGTGGCGTGGGCCAGGCGGGGTGGGGGGCCGAACAGCGCCCAGGCCAGGAAGGCGAGCAGCGCCACCCCGACCACGCTGGGGACGAAGCCGGCGGCGACCCGGTCGGCGACCTTCTGGATGGGGGCCCGGCTCTTCTGGGCGGCCCGCACCAGGGCCACGATCC
>CAYOHP010000134.1:0-17598 GCA_964403795.1 uncultured bacterium
GGGCGTACTGACCCCCCCCGGGTGTACGCCGGGCCCGGGGGGGCCCCCCCCCCGGGCGGGCGCCCCCCCCCCCCCCTCGGGGGGGGGCGTCCGGGGGTCCTCAGCGCCGCTCCCACCAGCGGAGCCTGTCGATGACCCAGCCGCCGACTGCGGCCGGGGCCTGGGCCAACGGGACGTTGCGGCCGATGACCTCGATCCCGGTCTGCACGGTGTCGACCGCTCCCTGGCCGGTGCGGATGGTCCCGGTCACCAGCCCGCCGGAGCCCGGGAGCACCACGTCGGCGACCTGGGGCGCCACCACCTCCACGGTCCGTCCCAGGGCGCGGTGGGCCTCCACCAAGGTCCGCCCGGTCTCGATGGCGTTCCATGCCACCTCGGCCTGGATCCGTCGCCCGCCCCATTCGGCCAGACCCAGGGCTCCCGCCACCCGGCAGGCCAGGTCCTGGTTCTGGCCCGCCACCCAGTTGAAGAACATCCCGACCTCCTGGGCCTCGGCGGGATTGGCGATCACCTCGCGGAAGCGCCGCAGGGCCCGGGCCTCGAACGGGTCGGCGATCGAGATCATGTTCCACTCGGCGAAGAAGGCATCGACCGTGCCGTCGGCGACGTTGACCACCCGGAGCCGTCCGTCCGCCTTGCGAACCTCGATGCGCCGGAGCAGGACCCGACCCCGCAGGTTGGGCGGGTCGTTCACGTCATGGGCCAGCAGCTCGAAGCGGTCCTCGAATTCGTCCACCCGGAAGATCACGATGCAGTGCCCCCCGGTGGTCGAGAACACGCAGATGGGCGCCGGACGACCCCGGCCGAACATCTCCCGGGCGGTGCGCACGGTGGCCAGGTTCACCGAGCCGGGTCCGATCGCATTCTGCTGCTCGGCCAACCATGCGATGGTGGGGGACGCCAGGCGCAGCGGCAGGGGATAGGCCCGGACGAGGGCGACCCCGGTACGGGGGCCATGGGTGACGTACTGGCCGGCGTGCTGGATCAGGTCGCACCAGAGCTTGAAGTAGAAGTGGCCGGCGGGGTTGCGGGTGGCGTCGGTGAACTCGACGAGGTTGGCCGAGCCTCCCACCCGGAACCGGCCGGGAGCGTCGCCCAGCACATGCTCGATCAGGGCCCGGTAGGCGGCAGGTCCTGCCGGGGCCGGATCGCCGGGCACGAACTCGACCCGGGCGAAGAACAGCGAGATGAAGGTCGAGATGGCGAAGCAGTCCCCGTTCCCGGGCACGTCGCGCGACACCGCCGGCCCGGTGTTCTCGAAGCCGTTCACATCGGCCTCGGGACGGAACCCCCGCACCTCGGTCGAGGCGAGCGGGGCCGGACGGGCCGCCACCACGGGCGGCGGAGCCCCTCCGGGAGCTGGTGCCCCGCCCGGGGCACCGGGCGGGCCTCCGGGAGGAGCGGCGTCGAGTCCGAGCTGGGCACGGGCGGGAAACGCCGCCCCGAGGGTGAGCACGAGGGCAAGACATGAGAGGGTATGGGTCTTCACGAAGGGTTCCTTCCGCCGAACAGTGGTGGTCAATTCCCGAGGAAGCCGGTCTCGACGTCGCCCGGCAGGGCGAGCAGGCCGTTGGGCTGGGGCGGAGGTCCGTCGAGCTCGGGGACGAAGTCCATGAACGGGCGGATCGGGGGGTCGACCTCGAGCCCGTGGCGGACCTTGGCGAGGAACGCGGCCCGGCGCAGTACCAATTCGGTGTTCTCCGGGTTCCGGATCATCTCCTCGGCGGCGACCAGCACCAGGATGTGGAGGGCCACCTTCTCGATCTCGCTCGGATAGAGGGGACCGGCGGTGCGCAGGAAGACCGCGAAGCGCCGCTGCACCTCGTCGACGTAGGCCGCGTCCCGGAGGTCCATCCCCTCGTGGAAGCCGATCGCCTCGGCGAGCCTGGCCCAGTCATCCTGGCCGGGCCGGTAGGCGGGATCGGGATCCTTGCGCAGCGGCGCCCGGCGGAAGACGTCGAGGAGCAGGGTCTGCATGAGGTTCAGGCCGTAGTCGGGCTGGACCGAGGGAACCGCGCCGGGGCCCGGGGGGCGAGGTCCGACCTGGGCCGAGGCCGGGCCGGCCAACACCAGCCCGGCGAGTGCGAGGGAGAGGAAGCGAGGGGACATCGAGGGATCTCCTGTCGGGTTCGGGACCGGGCGAGCCGGGCGGCTCGGCGGTCCACGCCGACGGGAACGCAACCTCGATGCCAGGTGTGGTGCGGGGTGGGGCACCGCTCCGGATGCGGGTTCCCGGGAACAGCGCAGCGGGATCCGGACCCCGCCGGGGTCGGGAGCGAGCCTAGGGGGTCATCCCTGACCCAAGGTCACCCGATCAGGTTCCGGGGCGCCGCGTCCGGCCTTCCCCTAGCCCTTCATGAAGGGGTCGCTCTCGAAGGGCAGGAAGGCTTCCCAGGAGACGTTGCGGATCTTGTCGGAGGGGCCCTGGTGGTCGGCGATGGCGCCCCCGTCGATCATGGCCTTCACGGCGGCGCCAGGGTCCACGGCCAGCGACTCGAGCATGCCCATGGCGGTCCAGGCGTCGACCATGCCGAGGCAGGACTCGTGGCAGGTGCCGGTCTCGACCACGAAGTCGAAGAAGGTGCCGCCGTTCTTGTAGCGGACCTTCAGGCGGATCTCCTCGATCTTCTCGGCCACCTGGAGCGAGAGCGGGTAGGCGGCGGCCAGCTCGTCCATGGACTTCTCGGGGCCGCTGACCAGGAAGTGGAAGTTCGACTTCCAGAACCAGCCCTTGGACTCCGAGAGGTGGACCCGCAACCCGAGGGTGGCGGCCCGGTCCAGGAACTCCTGGCGCTCGACCTCCTTGAAGCGGAACGACTGGATGCGGAGCAAGGGGATAGTCTCGAACTTGGCCACCAAGGAGGTCAGCGCCGACTTCACGCCGGCGTCGGACTCGGAGACCGCGGCCGCCTTGAAGCGCTGGAGGAACTCGCGGCGGTGGACCGGACCGGTGTAGCGGAAGGCGCTGGTGACCCGTTCGAGCAGCTTGGGGTCGCGGGAGGCGCGTCGCACCAGGGCCACCGGGTCCACGGTCTCGACCTCTCGGGGAGTGAGCGGGTTCCAGGCCGCGGTGGCCGTGAAGGCCAGGGCCAGGAGGGCGAGGGGGGCGAGCCGGGGAGCGATGCGCATGCGGGTACCTCGCCCCACAGACTAGGGATCCGGGACCGGGTGTCAACCGGGTGTCCCCGGCAGGGCGGTCCGGCTGTCCTCCGGGCGCCTCCGGGGACTACGCTCGCCGACCAGGAGCCTGGAGGTGGCCGTGGCGAAGCGGAGCAAGGTCGAGGCCGGGGCGGCGACGACGGGGTCCGGACCCGTGGGAGAGTCGCCCGAGCGGGCCTCCCGCAGGATCGAGGAGGAGATCCGCTTCGCCGACGCCGATCTTCTCGAGTGGATGATGGCCCACCCAGCAGAGGTGGCCAAGCAGCGGCTCGAGTGCCTGAAGACGCTCCGCAAGCAGCGCTGCAGCTACGGCGAGGGCGGGATCCTGCCGCTGACGCTCACTCCCATGCTGCTCACCCGGAGGAGCGAGGACCGCATCCGCAAGGTGATCGAGATCCTCGACCGGGTGGTGGACAAGATCATCCTCGCCTACGTGGCCGACCCGGCGGTGCGTCGCCAGTTCGCCTACCCGGAGATCCCCGCCGAGTGGCTGCTCTGGGACCCGGGCTACCCCAAGCCCACCGTGATCAGTCGCCACGACGCGCTCTACGACGGCAAGTCGCTCAAGTTCATCGAGTTCAATTGCGACAACCCGGGCGGGCGCGCCTGGGTGGACGTGGCCGAGACCGTCTACCGCACCGTTCCGATGTACCAGGACATGCTCGAGAAGTGGTCGGTGCGGGGCGACCGCCGGCTGATGCGCACCATGATGGAGGTGCTGCTCCGGTACTGGGAGAAGTTCTCGGGCTCGGGCCGCAAGCCCCGGATCGGGCTCACCTCGTTCAAGAGCTGGTCGGACGCCGAGTCCGACATCTTCCGGGACTTCCTGATCGAGCATGGGGTGGAGGCGAATTTCGTCGACTCCCGCGAGCTCGAACATCGCAGCGGCGGGCTCTACACCGGCAACGTGAAGATCGACGTGCTCCAGACCTGCCTGCGCTTCGTGTTCTTCAAGCGCTTCCCCCGGGAGCATCAGGACTTCTACGACGCCATCCGGGACCGTTCGGTGATGGCGGTGAACCCGTTCCGGGCCCACGTCGGTTCCCTCAAGGAGAACATGGCCTTCATGACCAACCCGGAGAACCACGGGTACTTCACGCCCGAGGAGGTCGAGTGCGTGAAGGCCCATGTCCCCTGGACCCGGCGCATGGACGAGACCGTCACCATGTCGCCCGACGGCCGCGACATCAGCCTCACCGAGTACGCCCTGAAGAACCGCGAGAAGCTGGTCCTCAAGATCACCTCCGGGGCCGGAGGCGAGAGCGTCTACGTGGGCCGCAGTTCCGACGCCGGCAAGTGGAAGTCGGCGGTCGAGGTGGCTTCGGGCTGCCCCTGGTGGATCCTCCAGGAGGCCTGCGACATCCCCCAGTACGAGATCCCGGTGCTCAAGGACGGGCGTGTCCAGCTCGAGAAGAAGCACGTGAACCTGAACCCCTACGTCTTCGACGGGAAGTACGTGGCCACCCTGGCCCGGGTCTCCGACAGCTCGGTGATCAACGTGGCCTCGGGGGGAGGGATCATGCCGGTCTTCGAAGCCCGTGGGTGAAGCGGGTCCCGTGGGGCCGGTGGAACTCGTCCCCGACCGGGAGCGGGCCGGCAGGATCCTGACCCTGGCGCTCCCCATCGTGGGGAGCATGGTCAGCCAGAACGTGCTGAACCTGGTCGACACCGCCATGGTCGGGTCGTTGGGCGACGCGGCCCTGGCCGCGGTCGGACTCGGCGGGTTCGTCACCTTCCTGTCCCAGTCGATCATCCTGGGGCTCTCGGCCGGGGTACAGGCGGTGGCAGCCCGGCGGCGCGGCGAGGGCCGGGTCGAGGTCATGGCCGAGAGCCTGAACGGCGGGCTGCTCCTGTCGCTGGCGCTCGGTCTGCCGCTCTCGCTGGTGCTGTGGTGGGCGGCCCCGGCCATCTACGGCGCCTTGAACGCCGACCCCGAGGTGCTGGCCCACGGCGTCCCTTACTACCGGTGGCGGCTGGTAGGGGTGGTCTTCACCGGCATGAATTTCTCGTTCCGCGGCTACTGGAACGGGGTCGGCCTCTCGCAGATGTACCTGCGCACCATCCTGGTGATGCACGTGACCAACATCGTGGTCTCGTACTGGCTGATCTTCGGCGGCTTCGGGGTCCCGGCGCTCGGCACCACGGGGGCTTCGATCGGGACCACGGTGTCGGTCATGGTGGGGACCGCGGTCTACTTCTCGCTGGCGCGGCTCCATGCCGCGGAAGCCGGCTTCCTGGCCCGGATCCCGGGGCGCGAGGAACTCGGCACCCTGCTCCGGCTCTCGATCCCCAACGGGATCCAGCAGCTCTTCTTCTCGGCGGGCCTGACCGCGCTCTACTGGATCGTCGGCAAGGTCGGCACCCCGGAACTGGCCGCCGCCAACGTGCTTATCAACCTGAACCTGGTGGCGATCCTCCCGGCCATGGGGTTGGGCCTGGCGGCCGCCAGCCTGGTGGGCCAGGCGCTCGGCCGGAAGGAGCCCGAGGACGCGGCCCGTTGGGGCTGGAACGTGGTCGGGGTCGGGCTGATGGTCCTGGTCTCGCTCGGACTTCCCTACCTGGTGGTCCCCGACCCGATCCTGGGGATCTTCCTGCGGGAGCAGGCGACTCTCGAACTGGCCCGCAATCCGCTGCGCCTGGCGGGCGCCACCATGGTGGTCGAGGCCTTCGGGATGATCCTGATGAACGCCCTCCTGGGAGCCGGCGACACCAAGACCGCCATGGCGGTCTCGATCGTGGCCCAGTGGTTCGTATTCCTGCCGATCGCCTGGCTGGTCGGGCCGGGATCCGGCGGCGGGCTCATGGCGATCTGGTGGGCCCAGGCCGGCTACCGGGCCTTGCTCGCGGTGACCTTCACGGCGCTCTGGCACCGGGGACGCTGGGCCTCCATCAAGGTGTGAAGGCCGGGATCCGGATCAGCCTCCCTTGGCGGCGGCCGCGAACAGTCCGATCACGCAGCCGATCGCCCCGAAGAAGGCCAGGCTGCGCGCCTTGTCCCAGTCGGCGAGGTAGAGCACCCCATGGAGGACTCGGCAGGCCACGAAGCCGAGCGAGAGATTGGCGGCGGTGCCGGGGTCGGCCTTCAACACGTGGGCGGTGAGCACCGCGGGCGTGAACATGGTGACGGCTTCGAGGGCGTTGTAGTGGGCGCCGTAGGCCCGGGCCGGGGGACCCTTCAGGGTCGCCTGCTGGACCCGGTGGTACTTGTTGTCGAGGCCCGCACCGCTCTTCATGATCAGGTAGCCGCCCACGAAGGCCCAGACGTAGGGCAGGAACACGATCACAGCGAGGCACTGGAAGGGAACTGGCACGGGGGACCTCCTGGGGTCCCGGGACTATAGCCGGTCGCCGCTCCGGGCCGGGCTGCTGCCGGCCATGAGGGCGGCCGGGTCGATCAGGGCGCCCTCGTCGTTCAGGACCCTAGCCAGGAGAGGATCGTGGAGCGCCTCGAGCAGGGGCACGGACCGGTCGCCCACCAGCACGGTGCCCCACACCAGGCGGATCCCGTGGCTGTAGTCGGCATAGCGGGCGGAGTGCACGGTGGAGAGCGGCTGGATGGGGTGGGCCGCGTCCCGGTGCCAGCCGTAGATGGCGATCCTCCCCTCGCTCAGGCGCAGCCGGTCGGAGACCACCACGTCCTTCTTGTGGCCCGCCACCAGCAGGCCGGGCTCGGGCCGGAGCGCGGCGGCGTCGATCTTCCGCTGGTGTTCCAGGTAGGCCTCGCTCGAACGCATCCAGGGCCCGGGAGCCATGGGGATGGGGCGGAGCCGACGGTCGGCCTGGCGGTAGACCGCATCGACGATGCGGGGGGTGGGCAGCACGAAACCGCCCAGACCCCGGGCCACCCGGCGGATCGAGGGGAAGGTGAGAGGGATGTAGAGGTGGTCCTGGTCCGAACCGATCGCCAGGTAGTCGGGCATCACGAACACCGTGACCACGGGATCTCCCGGGGCCGGTCCCCGGAGGCGGACCGGGCGCAGGATCCGGAGGCTCTCCGGCAGGTTGCCCCGGAGCAGCTCCTCGACCGCGGCCGACTGCCTGGCCTCGCCCGGGAAGCCCCGGGTACCGAGGGCGAATTCGCTGCCGGTGAGGGCATTCCCCTGGCGGTCAGGGATCCCGGGAGCCCGGAAGGGAGTCGCCGGGGCGATCGGTGGCGGCCCTGCCCTCAGGGCGGTCGGAAGGGCCGCGAGCAGGGCGGTGGCCGCCGCGGCGCGTCCCCTCCGGACGCGACCTCGGGACCACCTTGACGCGGAGCCGTCCACCCTCCACCCTTCAGGCGGGATCGCCTAACCCGCGGGCCCGGGGTCCGGTACGGGTCGGGACCCCACTACCGGACACGTTACACCCACCATGACCAGTTCCCCGAAGACCCTCGGCCTCCTGCTGGTATGCGCGGTCACGGCCCTGGCCGCGCACGAGGAGGTCGACAACGATCCCACACCGGTGGCCGAGGCCCCCCGGGTCCAACCCTCGAGCGCGGTCGACCTGCAAGCCCAGCGCAGGGCCGTGTTCCAGAGGACCCTCGACGGCAAGGGGCGCGAGTTCCAGGTCACCCTGATCGATCTGCAGCCCAGCCTGCGTTCCTGGTACGTGCTGCGTCGGGAGTGGGTCGCCGGGGGCGACCCCGAGGTCTTCCACCTGGAGAACCCGGCTCCCCGCACCCGTGCTCTGGCCCTCGATCCCCAGCATCGGGACGGGATCATGGTGGTGGAGGGGGAGCGACGGGATCCCTGCCGGCTCTGGGGTGGCTCCGGGGACGACGAGCTGGCCCGGGCGCGGACGGAGGGGTCTCCCTATGTGTCCCTCTGCGACGGGCGGGTGTTCCTGCGCAACCCGGTGAGAGGCCTCCGCAGCTGGCGGGAGAGCGCCGCCGACTTCCTGCGCGACCGGGTCTGGAGGGGCGAGCGGCTGTCGGTCATGCTCCGCGACACCTTCTACAAGGACGCCTTCCGGATCGCCGAGGCCTCCCGGACCGGTTCGGGCGCCCCGGCTCCGGGGGGGCCGATCCCGGCGAAGGAGGACGGGCCGCGCCCGGCCCGCCTCGAAGCCGAGGGGTCGTGCCGGATCGAACCCGTGGATCTCGGCCTCGGCCTGGTCGGTGCCCCGGGACAGCCGCTCGAGGCGGGAGTCTGGTACCCGCTGCCGGATCTTCCCGGCGGCTTCCTCTCTGCGGTCACCCCGGGGCAGGTGGCGACCGCGCCCGCTGAGGCGGCGCGCTTTCCGCCCGCGCCGCTCGATGCGGTGGAGCGGACCGCAATGGTCTACCTGGTGGCCTTCGACCTGGCGCGCTTCCGCCTCGGATTCGAACTGGGGACCGAACATCCCCGGGTGGGATGGTCCGAACAGGTACCGGTGGGTGGGCGAGATCCTTCCCTGCCGGGACCCGACGGGTTCGCCACCATCTCGCCTCTGGCGCGGACCGGCATGCTCTCCCCGGCCGACGCAGGGAAGGTGGCGGCGGTGTTCGCGGGTGGCTTCAAGCGATCGCATGGGGTGATCCGGTTCCCCCCGGTGGCCTCGGCCGGAGCCGCGCTCCATTACGGGTTCGCCAGCCACGGGGTGGTGCTCAGCCGCTTGCAGCCCGGGCTGGCCACCGTCTACGCCACCGTGGACGGCCGGGTCGACTTGAGGACCTGGAACCGGGATGAGGACCGGCTCCTGCCCGAGCTGGCGATGGCACGCCAGAACGGCGTGCCCCTGGTGGAGACCGATCCCGTCACCGGGCTGGGGGAACCGGGGGCCCTGGTGACCCGTTGGCGCTCCGGCAACTGGTCGGGCTCGATCGAGGGCAGTCCCCGCACGGTGCGGGCCGGACTGGCGCTCCAGGAACAGGGAGGCAAGCGGTTCCTGGTCTTCGCCTTCTTCTCCACCGCCACGCCCTCGGCCATGGCCCGGGTGCTCGTCGCCTACGGCGTCCGCTACGCCATGCTCCTCGACATGAATGCCCACGAGCACACCTACCTGGCGATCCATTCGCAGCGGGACGGGAAAGGCCTGGTCCAGCACCTGGTCAAGCCCATGGCCGAGCTCGACCGCCAGTCCTCGGGCCAGTACCTGCCGCGGTTCATGGGCTTGCCGGACAGTCGGGACTTCTTCCACCTGACCCACGCGGACGCGCCGTGAGGAGGGTGGTGAAGGCGCTGGCCGGGGCTCTCCTGGGTGCCGGCGGCGTGGCGGCTGCACCGGATGCCGGGCTCCTGGCGCGGATCGTCGAGGGACATCGGCTCCCTCCGGAGGCGGGAGCGAGCCTGGAGCGCGTGCTCTCCGGTTCGAAGGAGATCTCCCAGGGCAACCCCGAGGTGACACGTCATCCCATGACGCGGGAGGAGTGCCTGGCCCGGCGGCGGGCGGCGGGCCTCCCCGATCCCTGGGAGGAGGCGCGGGCGGAACGGATCTGCGGGGCTCCCCACATGGCGCCCCTCTACGACCCCGCCAAGGAAGGTGCCGACGATGCGTCGGTCTGCATCGACCGCTTCGAGTTCCCGGGCCTGCCCTGCGAGTACCCGGTGGTCTGGATCCGGGCCGACCAGGCGGCGTCGGCCTGCGAAGCCATGGGCAAGCGGCTCTGCGATGCCCACGAGTGGGAAGGAGCCTGTGCCGGCTCGGTGGGTCCTCCCGACTACCGCTTCGACCTGGCCTCCGGGGTAGCGCCCGAGGTCGCGGTGACCCGGATGCGGGCGGCCCACAACCTGGTGGCGACCCGGGTCTGGGCCTACGGCCAGGAGTACCGGAGCGGGCTCTGTGCCAGCGGCAGCCGGAAGACCGAGGGATGCAGCGGCGGGAGCTACCGGCGCTGCGGTTCCAACACCTACCCGACCGGGGCCTTCCCGGATTGCGCCGGGGAGTTCGGCGTCTACGACCTCCATGGCAACGCCGCCGAACACATGAACCTGCCGCTGGCCCCCGAGGAGATGGCCGGCACCGGCGACGGGCGCCTGGGGGTGACCGAGATGAAGGGGAGCTGGTTCCTGTGGGACTCCTACAGGGCGCATCCCGACTGGTGTCGGTGGCGGGCCCCCTACTGGCATGGGCGCCGGGTGCGGGACCCCGGCAGCCACCACAACTACCACCTCGGGTTCCGCTGTTGCCGCAAGACGGCGTCCGGCTCATCGCATTGACGTACTCGGGGTCCCGTGGGAGGATCCCGGGAACTGGAGCGGAACGCCGATGGAGCCTTCGGGCTGGCGGCAGATCTTCTCGGGCCTGGCGCTCTTCGGGCAGCTCGGCCTGACGGTGGTCTCCGGAGGGGCGCTCGGGGGAGCGCTGGGTCACGCGATCGACCGGGGTCTCGGCGACTCCCGGCTCGCGACCCTGGTCGGGATCGTCGTCGGCATCCTCGCCGGTGCGTGGTCGGCGTGGAAGCTCGTCGCCCGGGAACTGGATCCGGGACCGGGACCGGGAGCAGGAGGAGGATCGGGATGTCCGGAGGGATCCGCCCCCCGCGACAGGACTTCGAAGCCGTCGTCGTCTCCCTGAGGCGATGGATCCTCGGCCTCGGCCTGCTGGTCCTGGTCGGCCTGCTGGGTACGGGCTGGGGACGTCCCGTCCTGCTCGGGTTCACCGTGGGCTGGGCCCTCTCGCTCTTCAGCCTCGATCACCTCGCCTACTCGGCGCGACGCGTCAAGCAGAGCGGGATGAGCGGTCCCGAGGCCCGGGTCGCCGCCGTGCGTACCTACTCGTTCCGGCTCCTGGTCACCGTCGGGGTGATCGCGGTGGCAGTGCGGCTCGGGGCCGATCCGGTGGCCGCGATCTCGGCGCTCCTCCTCTTGCAGGCGGCGATCGTGGCGTGGTGTATAGTCGGCCTCCTTTCTCGCGGGGGCGAAGATCCCGGGGAGTCCGACGAGGACCCGCCCGGGGGCTTGGAGAGCTGATGGAGACGATCGGCCGCTATCCGCTGGTCTCGTTCCCGGTGCTCGGATTCCGCTGCACCCAGATGGATCTCGAGGCCATCCTGGGGACCTGGATCTGCATGGCGGCGGTCACCATCCTCTGCTGGTGGGGGACCCGGGACCTCGAGGCCGTGCCTGGGCGCCTCCAGTACTTCCTCGAGGTCGTGGTCGAGGCCTTCGACTCCCTGTGCCGGGACTCCCTGGGGCGCAAGGCCCGCAAGTTCCTGCCCATGGTGGGCTCGACCTTCCTGCTGATCCTCGCCTGCAACTGGATCGGGGTCCTGCCCGGCTTCATCGAGCCCACCAAGGACATCAACACCTGCCTGGCTCTCGGCATGGTCGGGTTCCTGGTGACCCTGCGGGAGGCGATCGCCGACAAGGGAGTGGGCGGCTACATCGGCGAGTTCTTCCAGCCCATCGCCTTCATGGCCCCGCTCAACCTGATCGGCGAGGTCGCCAAGGTGATCTCGATCTCCTGCCGCCTCTTCGGGAACATCATGGGCGGCGCCATCATCATCACCGTGGTCAGCTACCTGACCTGCTACTTCCTGATGCCGGTGGGCCTGATGGCCTACTTCGGGCTGGTGGCGGGCCTGATCCAGGCGTTCGTGTTCACGATGCTGACCCTGACCTACCTGGCGGTGGCGGTGGGATGACCGAACTCGTCACTTCGTTGACCGACGCCGAGTGGGTCAAGATCTTCGCCTTCGTGTCCTCGGGCATGGCGATGGGCATCGGGGCGATCGGCGCCGGCGTGGGGGAAGGCCTGATCGCGGCCAATGCCGCGGTGGGCGTCTCCCGGCAGCCCAGGGGCGCCTCCGAGACCGTGCAGATGATGCTGCTCGGACAGGCGATGGCGGAGTCGGCCGCCATCTTCGCGTTGCTGGTCGCCCTGCTGCTCCTGTTCAACTACGAGCCCGCGCCGGTCGCCGGAACCTGGTGGATCTACGCCTCCTGCTACCTGGGCGCGGGGATCTCGATCGGGCTGGCGGCGCTGGGCGGCTCGGTGGGGGCGGCGGCGCCTGCCGCGGAAGCCGCACTAGGCGTGGCGCTCCGTCCTCACGCAGCCCGGACCGTCACGCCGCCGATGCTGCTCGGGGCCGCGGTGGCCCAGTCCACCGTGATCTACGCCCTGGTGGTGAGCCTGATCCTGATCTTCATCGCGCCCGGTCCGGGCGGCCTGCCCCGGATGGCGGCCATGCTGGGAGCCGGGATCTGCATGGGTCTGGGTGCCATCGGGCCGGCATTGGGCGAAGGCTACGTGGCGGGCATCGCCTGCCGGGAGATCGTGCGTCGTCCCGAGCTCAATGTGGTGCTGGTGCGCACCATGCTGCTCTCGCAGGCAGTGGCGGAGACCACCGGCATCTACAGCCTGGTGATCTCGTTGATCCTGATCTTCGTGGTGTAGATTTCGGCGCCCGGCGAGAACGGGTGCCGGTTCACAGAGAGGCGTGATCGAGATGAACATCAACGGCAGCGATCTGGTCCGGGCCGCCGCCCTGCTCTCGGCGGGCATCTGCATGGGCCTCGGCGCCATCGGTCCCGGAGTGGGCGAGGGTTTCGTGGCCGGCAAGGCCTGCGAGGGCATCTCGCACGCCCCCGAACAGCAGGGCCTCCTGACCCGGACCATGCTCCTCGGCCAGGCCGTCTCCGAGACCACCGGCATCTACTCGCTGGTCATCGCCCTGATCCTGATCTTCGTGGTCTGATGCGCCCGGTCCGAGTCCTTTCCCCCGCACTCCTGCTCCCGCTCCTGGCGGGCGGCGCGTTCGCGTCCCCCGGTCCCGGGGAACAGGGCGGGATGCTCTCGCCCAATCTCTGGGTCTTCCTGATCCAGGCCGCCAACTACCTGGTCTTCATCGCCTTGATGGACCGGGTCCTGTTCCGGCCGGTGCTGGCCCACCTCGACGCCCGGCGCAGCCTCGGCAGCGACGCGGAGGCCAAGGCGGAAGAGGCCGCCGGCAAGGCCGGCCAGGTGACCGCGGCCCGCCAGGCGGCCCTCGATGCGGCCCTGCGCGAGGCCCTCCAGGAACGAGGCAAGGTCAAGGCCGCGGCCGTCGATGGCTATCAACGGGCGGTGCACCACGCCAGGGTGGCCGCGGACGCCGAGGTCCAGGCGGCCAAGGACAAGCTCCAGGCCGAGGCCGAGCAGGCCGTGGTGGAGCTCCAGGTCGAGGTCGACCAGCTGGCCGACCTGCTGGAGGAGCGGCTGGTCCGGGTGGACCTGGCTCCGGGCGCCGGCAAGGGGGGGCCGTGAACGACGACGAAGTCGCCGGTTCCCGGCCTTGGGGCCCGGTGCTCCTGGCGCTGGCCGTGTATGCCGCCCTGCTCTACTCCGCGTACTCGCCGATCCGGCCGGCGCTCGACCGCAAGTCGGCCCGCATGGCCGAGGCCGCCGACCTCCACAAGGTCGGCGCCATCCCCGAGACCGTCTTCGAGGCCCATCGGCTGGCCGCCGAGCAGGAGGCCGAGGAGATCGTGTCCCTGGCCCGCTACCGGATCGGCTGGATCAACACCGGCTCCCTGTTCCTGCTCCTCTACATCTTCCTCTGGCCGCACCTGGCCGGGGCCCTCGACCACGGCGCCACCCGGGTCGGGGAGTCGATCCGGCAGGCCGAGCGACGACGGGACGAGGCCGAGGCCGCCCTGGCCGCGGCCAAGGCCCTCGAGGCGCGGATTCCCGAGGACGTCGCGGCGATCCGGATCCGGGAGGCCGCCAGCGGCGAGGCGGAGGCACGACGCCTGCGCGACCTGGCCGAGACCGAATCCCGGCAGGTGGCGGCCCATGTGCAGGTAGCCATCGCCCATGAGCTCGAGGTGGCCAGGAAGACGGTCGCCCTGAGGATCTCCGAAGCTGCCGTCGACAAGGCCATGGAACGCCTGGCCAATCGTCTGGGCGAGGACCAGCGACGGCTCCTGGCAACCCGGATGGTCGAGCGCCTCGCCGACCTCGCTCCGTCGCAGGGAAGGCCTTCGTGAAGAGTTCCCTCGCGGCAGCCCGACGCTATGCCGATGCCCTCCTCGGTTGCATGGCCGACGAGGCCGAGGCCGGCAAAGCCTCGGAGGACCTGCACCGCCTGCTGGCGGCCTTCGGGCAGGCGTCGCTCGGCGAGGTCATGAACAGTCCGGCGGTCAGCGCCGAGGATCGCTCCCACATCCTCCGGGAGGTGGCCGGACACCTGGGGATGGCGCCGAAGGTAGTCCGCATGGTCGAGGTCCTGGCCGAGGCCGGACGGATCTCCGACCTCCCCACCGTGGCCCGCAGCTACGACGAACAGAGGGCCGAGAGGTTCCGGTTCCGCCGGGCCAAGGTCCGTTCCGCCACCGCCCTCGACGGGGCCACCGGGGACCAGCTCCGGGCCCAGCTCGAGCGGATCACCGGAGGCCGGGTCGAACTCGAGGTCGAGATCGACCCGACCCTGGTCGCGGGCTGGCAGGCCCGGGTGGGCAACCTCCTGATCGAAGCCGACCTCCGGGCCCGCCTGCGGCGGGTCCGGGAAGCACTGGTGAAGGGATAACGTCCGTGTCCAACGCGAGCATCCGACCCGAGGAGATCGCCCGGATCATCCGGGCTCGGATCGAGGGTCTCGAGACCACTCTGCAGACCGAGCACGTCGGCACGGTGACGCAGGTCGGCGACGGGATCGCCCGCGTCCATGGACTCGACCAGGCCCGGGCCGGCGAGGTCGTCGACTTCCCTGGTGACGTCAAGGGCCTGGTCCTGAACCTCGATCAGGATTCCGTGGGCGTGGCCCTGCTGGGCGACCCCTACAAGGTCCGCGAGGGCGACACCGTGAGGGCCACCGGGAAGATCCTCCAGATCCCGGCAGGGGCCGCCATGAAGGGCCGGGTCGTCAATGCCCTCGGCCTTCCCATCGACGGCAAGGGGCCGATCGCGGCCACCGCCACCCGCCCGCTCGAGTTCAAGGCCCCCGGCGTCATCTTCCGCCAGCCGGTCAAGGTCCCGCTCCAGACCGGCATCATCGCCATCGACAGCATGATCCCGATCGGGCGCGGCCAGCGCGAGCTGATCATCGGCGACCGCCAGACCGGCAAGACCGCGGTGGCGCTCGACACGATCATCAACCAGAAGAAGAGCGACGTCCACTGCATCTACGTGGCGATCGGCCAGAAGCAGTCGACGGTGGCCAGGGTCCACGCCACCCTCGAGGCCCAGGGCGCCATGGAGTACACCACCATCGTCTCGGCCACCGCCTCGGACCCGGCCCCCATGATCTTCCTGGCTCCCTACGCCGGGTGCGCCATGGGCGAGCACTTCATGTTCGAGGAGAAGAAGGACGTGCTGCTGGTCTACGACGACCTGTCGAAGCACGCCGTGGCCTACCGCGAGCTCTCGCTGCTGCTCCGCCGGCCCCCGGGGCGCGAGGCCTACCCCGGCGACGTGTTCTACCTGCACAGCCGTCTCCTGGAGCGGGCCGCCAAGCTGTCCGCCGAGATGGGCGGCGGGTCGCTCACCGCGCTCCCGATCATCGAGACCCAGGCCGGCGACGTCTCCGCCTACATCCCCACCAACGTCATCTCCATCACCGACGGCCAGATCTACCTGGAGTCCGACCTGTTCTTCTCCGGCCAGCGCCCCGCGGTGAACGTCGGCATCTCGGTCTCCCGGGTGGGCGGCAACGCCCAGATCAAGGCCATGAAGCAGGTGGCCGGACGGCTCCGGCTCGACCTGGCCCAGTACCGGGAGCTGGCGGCCTTCGCCCAGTTCGGCTCCGACCTCGACAAGGCGACCCTGGCCCAGTTGCGGCGGGGCGAGCGCACCCTCGAGGTGCTGAAGCAGGGCCAGTACGAGCCGATCCCGGTCGAGGCCCAGGTCGTCTCGCTCTACGCCGTCACCAACGGCTTCTTCGACGCGGTCGAGGTGGAGCGGGTCCAGGACCTGAACCGCCAGCTCCAGCGCGCGATCCTCGGGGAAGAGGGCGAGGCCGCAGCGGTGGGCCGCATGGTCCGCGAGAAGCAGGTCCTCGACGACGAGCTGAAGGCCCGCCTGGGCCGCTTCCTCCCCGCTTTCGTCGAGAAGTTCACGGGCCGGGAGTGATCCATGGCGGGTAAGACCAGGGCCATCCTCCGTCGGGTGAAGAGCGTCAAGAGCACGCGCAAGATCACCCGCGCCATGGAGATGGTGGCGGCGGCCAAGCTGAAGACGGCCCAGCGCCGCTCCCAGGAGCTGCGCGGCTACGCCGAACGCACCCTGGCGCTGCTGCAGGCGGCGGTCTCCCACAAGGAAGCCTTCCATCCCCTGCTGGCGGAGCGCCCGGTCCAGAAGACCGCCATCGTCCTCCTGTCCTCCGATCGCGGCCTCTGCGGCGCCTACAACTCGAACGTGATCCGGGAGGGACTCCGGGTCTGGAGCGCGACCGCCGGCGAATCGGGGGGCTTCCTCTCGATCGGTGCCAAGGGAAGGGCGGCGCTCCGCCGGAGGAACCTGCCGCACTACCGCGAGCTGTCGGTCGAGACGGGGAAGCCGACCTGGGACGACGCCCGCATGGTGACCGACGCCCTGGTCCAGCTCTTCGAGAAGCGGACGGTCGACCGGGTGCTGCTCGTCTACACCGAGTTCCTGTCCCCCATGGTCCACCGGCCGGTGGTGAGGACCCTGCTGCCGCTGTCGACGGCGGCCGCCGAGCCGGACCGTTCCCATGCCCTGTTCTGGGAGCCGGGCCCCAAAGCCGTCATCGACCGGCTCGTCCCCATGTACCTGGCCACCATGGTCTACCGGGCGCTGCTCGATGCCAGCGCCTCGGAGTTCGCGGCCCGCCGGATGGCGATGAAGGCCGCCACCGACAACGCCAGCGAGATGATCGAGAAACTTACCCTCCAGTACAACCAGGCGCGGCAAGCCGCCATCACCCAGGAGATCGCGGAGATCGTGGGCGGCGCGGCGGCGCTGGAGTGAGATCCGAGGAAGCGAGGCGAGGCCGATGAGCCAGAGCGAGCATGGTCGAGTGGTGCAGGTGATCGGCCCGGTCGTCGACGTGGCCTTCCCCGAGGGGCACCTGCCCCCCATCCTCAACGCATTGAAGATCAAGGACCAGGAGCTGCAGGTGGACCTCACCGTCGAGGTCGCCCAGCACCTCGGCGACAACGTGGTCCGCTGCGTCGCCATGGACTCCACCGAAGGCCTCCGGCGGGGCCTCCAGGCCCACGACCAGGGAGCCGCCATCTCGGTCCCGGTCGGCAAGGAAGCCCTGGGACGGATCCTGAACGTGCTCGGCGACCCGATCGACGGCAAGGGCCCCGTGAACGCCACCACCCGGCTGCCCATCCACAGGAAGCCCCCGGCCTTCGAGGACCAGACCACCAAGGTCGAGCTCTTCGAGACCGGGATCAAGGTCGTGGACCTCCTGGCTCCCTACTCCAAGGGCGGCAAGATCGGTCTCTTCGGCGGTGCCGGGGTGGGGAAGACCGTGCTCATCACCGAGCTCATCAACAACGTCGCCAAGGAGCACGGCGGCTATTCGGTGTTCACCGGGGTCGGCGAGCGGACCCGCGAGGGCAACGACCTCTACCTTGAGATGACCGAGTCCGG
>CAYOHP010000135.1:0-17587 GCA_964403795.1 uncultured bacterium
GGCGCACCGCGCCGAGCCGGTACGGGTGCCGCGATGCGCGCCGCGGCGGCCGCCGCGGCCGGCCTCGACGCGGGTGGTGCGTCTCGGGCGCGACCTGGGCGGCGGCGCGGGCGCCGGGGCGGGGGCGGCGGCGGGGGGGGCGGGGCGGGCCGGGGCTCGACGTTTTCGCGGGGGCCGGAGGGGGGGCCCCGGGGGGGCGGTGCCCCGCGGGGACTCCGATTCATGGGCTGGGCTGGGAAGGGTACAGTGGAGTCATCGGTGAGGAGGGCATCCGTGGCGGATCGCCGGGTACGTGGAACGTCGCTGATCGAGATCCTGATCGCCTCGGTGCTGCTCGCGGTCGCAGGCGTGGCGGTCATGTCGATCTACCGGGCAGGAACCAAGGGCATCCAGGTCAGCGACCTTCGACGCGAGGAGCGCTTCTACCTCCAGGAGATCCTCGCCCATGTGAACCGGAACTCGCTCCACCAGCTCTGGGACCACTACGGGCCCCAGGGATTCGGTCCGCCCCGACCGCTGCTCGGCGCCCTGGCCCTGGTCGACGGCAACGGCAAGATGGCCGATCCCGAGAACCTGCAGGCCAATCCCCTCGGCTTCACCCAGGATCTGCTCGACGAGATGCGTCGGGACGGGATCCAGGCCCGCATCGACTTCGACTTCTACTCCCGCAACGAGCTCCAGGTGAAGGAGGACGGGGCTCCCAACCAGTTCATCGGGCTGCTCCACATGCAGGCCGGGTACGTGGCCATCTCGCTGTTCAACCGGGACCCGGGCGAGGACCCGGGCGCGCCCCCCCCCGATCCCACCCAGGTGGCTCCGGTGGCGGTCTGGCGGCAGCCGATCATGTGCCCGGCGATCGTGGGTCGGCCTGGCCTCAAGCTCTCCTCGTGCCCGGCCCTCTCGCCGCGGGTGAAGTGCAAGTACGGTCCGGAACTGGCCCGCAAGGAGGGCTACACCTGGACGCCCGAGGACGAGAAGGCCTGCGAGGAGTACAAGAACGACCCCGACGCGAGCTGAGACCGGATCTTCCCGGAGGAGACCCTCCTGGCCGGCCAGTCGCAGGAAGCGTGCGTCCCCACTAGCCTGACCGGGCGCTTCGCGGCCGAGCGGGTGCTCGGCCGGGGAGGCTTCGGGACCGTGATCCGGGCCCGGGACCGGACGCTCGACCGGGTCGTGGCCCTGAAGCTCCTCGATCGCCTCGAGGCCGACGAGGAGGCCCGGAGCCGATTCCTCCGCGAAGCCAGGCTCACGGCCCGGCTCTCGCACCCCTCGATCGTGGTGGTCTTCGACTGCGGCATCTCGGACGAGGGTGTCCCCTACATCGTCTATGAGTTGGTGGACGGTCCCGATCTCGACCGGGTGCGCGGCGAGGGTCCGGTCGACCGCGATCGGCTCCGGACCTGGATGGGCTCGGTCGCCGAGGCCCTGGCCGCGGCCCACGCCGAGGGCGTGGTCCACCGGGACGTGAAGCCGTCGAACATCCTGCTCCGGGACGGGAGCGAAGCGGTGCTGGCCGATTTCGGGATCGCCGCCTCCTCGTCCAGCCTGACCCGCATGACCGCCGAGGGCATGGTGCTCGGAACCCCCGCCTACCTGGCTCCCGAGATCCTCGGCGGAGAGCCCCACACTCCCGCCTCCGACCAGTTCGGTCTGGCGGCCACCACCTTGGTCCTCGCCACCGGGCGGTTCGTCTACGGGACGGATCGGCTGCGGGGGGTGCTCGACGCGGCCCATGACCGCACTCCCGATCCGGCCTGGTTCCGGGCGGTCCGGAGGGAACTGGAGGGTGCGGGCCTGGGCGCGAGGGAGATCGAGGCCCTGGTGCGAGCCCTCTCGCCCCGCCCCGGGGAGCGACTCGCCGGGATCGGGGAGCTGGCAGAGGCCCTGGATGGGGCCGGGGCCCTCGACGCTCCGGTCGCTTCCCGGGTCCCACCGTCCGGTGGGGGCCGGGCAACCCGCGAGCCGGCAGGAGGGACGGGAGCTGCCGGGACTCCCGGCCGCTCGGTCGCCACCCAGCAGCTCGGGAACGTTTCCAGTCGGGGCGGGGGGGGCACGGTCCGCTTGGTGGCCTCCGCCCCACCGGGACGCCACGACTCCCCGGAGCGGGACCCGGCCCCTTCCGGTTGGTCCGCTCGCGGGCGGGCCTGGATCCTCGGGGTGGTGACGACGATCCTCGGGGTCCTGGCGCTGGCGTCCGCCACCCGGGTCGCCGGACCTGGCGAGATTCCCGTCCCGCCCGCTGCCGGCGATCCGGTCGACGACCTCCTCGATCCCCGCAGCCGATGGATCCGGCTCGAGGCGGAGGCCGGCGAGGCCCTGCTCCGGCTCCGGGAGGCTCACCTCGAGCCCCATGCCGGGGAGTACCGTCCCCGTGACCACCGGGCGGATCCGGCAGGCCTGCGCCGGGATCTGGTCCTGCCGGAGACCCGTCGGCGGGTCGGCGAGCTGTTGGCCGCGGCACGACGGATCCTCGAATCGGAACTCCGCCGGGAACCCCTCGACGAGGTCCGTGCCGAGGCGGCGCTCCGCTCGGTCGAGGCCGCGCTGCAGATCTTCCAGCACCTCGTCATGGATCTCACCGAGCAGCGTCGAGCCCTGGAGAAGTCCCTGGTACCGGCCTTGGTGGCCGCCTCCCGGGACCGGGCCGACGACCTCGAACTCGAGGCCCGGCTCTTCGACGCCCGCCGCTCCCTCCATGAAATGGTCTGGAAGGAGCTCGGCAGCGTCCTGGTCGATCCCAGGGACCGCTTGCCCCGGCTCGCTCGTACCTGGCCGGTCGTGGTCGAGGTCCTGCCGAGGGAGACCCTGGAGGCGATCACCGACTGGCTCGCCGCCAGGCTGCGCCGACCGGTCCCCGGCCTCGCTCCCACCGACGCGATCCACCTGGCGGTCCAGCTCGCTTCCGAAGCCCGGACCCGGGAGGCGAGCACTTGCGCGGCCCTGCTGGCCCTCCTCCGGGAAGCCGAGGTGAGCCTCGGTCGCGACCAGGACTGGCTGGACCAACCCGGCCTCGCGATGGTGGTGCTCCGCACCATGCTGATGGCCGAGCTCCAATCCGACCGGCGCTGCGGCGGCCTGCCCCTGCGGGACGGCGAGAGCCGTCTGCCCCGCTTCCTGGGCCTCTGGTCGGTCCTGGACTACCTCGGTCCCTGGGTCGGCGAGCGGATCGCGGAGGCCGTTCGCTCGGCCCGACGGGACGGACCGGTGGGCAACCACTCGGATCGTTGGTTCCGCGACCTCCAGTGCGAGGCCGCCAAGCGCAAGGCCCTGGGGGACGAACCTCCCGGCTGGGAAGGCTGGACCCCGATCGCGATCCACACCACCGAGGACACCCGCCGGGACCTCGATGTCTGGCTGGGCCACCACTTCCGGCTCCTGACGGAGGCCCCCCCAGGTACCGAGGTCCCGGCTGCCTGGGTCCAGGTCCTCTCGCGTCTCCCGGAGTGGACCGCGACGCGTCTGGCCGATCAGCTCCGGGGCGGGATCGGATTCGAGGCACCTACGGTCTTCCCGCTGGTCGAGTGCCTGAGCGGCCCGGTGGCCGAGCGTCTGCAACAGCTGGCGGGGCGTTCCGATCCCGAGGCCCGCGAGATCGTGGCCCGGGCGCGCTCCGCGCTCTGGCGCAGCGACCCGATCCACGGCGAGACCCCGCCGGCCCTGCTGGCAGTGCTCGGGTCCCTCGCCCATTCCCTGGCCCACCCTCTGGGCGTCTGGGTGCGGCTCCGCATCCAGATGAGCGGGGCCATTCCGGAGGCGCTGCGGGGGCCGCTCAAGCGGGCCACCCTGGCACCTCCCCTGGCGAGGATCGCGGCCCAGGGATGCGAGGCGCTGCGCCTCGACTACCTGGGGCACAGCTCGCTCCGGGAACAGGTCGAACTCCATCTCCAGAACCAGGGCGGGATCTGGTTGGGAGCCGTGGGCGGAGGCTACTTCCTGGTCCAGGCCGCCGAGAGCGCTCTGGAGCTGGTCGAGCGCTGTCCCGGCGGGGTCGATCCGCTGGACGGTCAGTCGGTGGTCTCCGATCTGCGTCAGCTGGCCCTCACCCGTACCGGGACCGACGACCCGGACTGGGCGAGGATCTGCGCTCGGCTTCCCGGAGCGCTCCGGGCGCTGGAGGCGCATCCCGGCAGCGAGGCCATGGCCGACGGACTGGCCGCGGTGGCCGCCGGCTGCGACGGATAGCTCGAAGCCTCGGGACAGGGTCTCAGGCCTGGGCGGTCCCGGGCGAGTCGAGCAGCCCGCGCATGGTGCGCTTCTGGCGACGGATCCGCTTCACGATCGAGACCTGGCCGGGCAGGGTGGCGAGCCAAGGAAGGATCCGCAGCGACTCGATCACCAGCCGGCGGAGGGTCGCCCCGGTCGAGATGTCGCGGGCGATCCAGTCCCGGGCCGGGCGACCGACCCCGGCGTACTGGTCGTGGTAGGCGCGGTTGGCGCGGGTCATCAGCGGCCGGATCCAGTCCTTGACCCGGAGCAGTTCCGCTTCCCTCCGGGCGGTGAAGGAGGCCGGCGGATCGGCCTTGGGGGTGAGCACCCAATTCACGTTCACGTTGATGCCGTCGTGGGCATCGACCGAGTGGTACCAGTACCGCGGCAGGAAGAGCATGTCGCCCTCCCGGGTCTCGAACTCGAGCACCCGCTTGCCGGAGAGGTCGTAGTCCTCGTGGGGACAGACGCTGGTGAAGGGCGTGCATGGGAGCGGGGTCTCGGGCGCCACGATCCGCCAGGTCTTGCGGCCCTTCAACTGGAGATTGAGCACATGGATCGACTGGCCGTCGTAGTGCCAAGGGGTGTGGTTGCCCTGGGGATTCAGCCAGACCCGCACGTGGTTGGGGCGGAGCCAGGCGTGCTCGGGATCGAGCAGGCGGGTGACCAGCGGAGGGGTCTCGAAGAAGCCCGCGATCAGCTCGGGACGCACGTCGTGCCAGAGGACCTGCTCGAGCACGCTCGGGTCGGTGGCGATCCGACGGTCCAGCGTGCGGGCGATCTCCTCGGCCGACGCCCGGGTCGTGACCAGACCGCGGACCAGGACCGGCTCGTCCCGGGGATAGAACTCGGTGAGGAAACGTTCGGTCTCGTGGGCCTCGAGCTCGGCGATCACTCCGGACCTCCCGGTCCCGGGGAGTCGTGGCGGCGGAGCGATCCGCCAGCCCAGGACTCCCGAGGTGGACTCTCGCGCCGGGGACTCGTCGCGGTCCAGAGCGAGGCGGCGACCAGCAGTCCTGCCAGGCGCTCCGCGGTGCACCCGGGGTCGGTCTCATTGGCGAGGACCCGATGGGCGCCCAGGGTGTCCTCTCCGGGAGGCTCCCAGCTCGCCGCCAGCCGTTCCCGGATCGCCAGGTCGGCATCGGATTCGCCGGCGGGTCGGGCCGAGATCCGCGCCCGGGCCACCTCGGCGGGGACCGCCACCTCGATCCACAGGGCGGGCACGTGGAGCTTCCGGGCCAGCCCGAGGATCTCGGCGCGCTCCCGGTCGCGGCGCCAGGTGGCGTCCAGCACCACCCGCTCCCCGGCCCGGAGCCTGACCACCGCCTCCTCCCGGCAGGCCCGGTAGGTCCGCACGGTGCTCGCCTCGGAGTAGAGGGAGGATTTCGCCCCCGTCGGGACGGGGAGGTCGGGGTCGAGTCCTGCCAGCCGCTTGCGGGTCCGGTCCGACGAGATGCGCACGAAGCCGTGGTGCTTCTCCAACAGGCCCGCCACCATGCTCTTCCCGGCTCCCGGGAGTCCGGAGCAGAGCACCAGGGCGGGACACTCCTCGGGCGGCTCCAGCCATCCCAGGGCCGCCAGCAGGTGGGCCCGGGCCCGCTCCCGGGCCGAGGCTCGGGCCGCCTCGGGGATCTCCGGCTCCCGACTCTCGAAGCTCCGCACCTTGCCCCGGACCACGTGGCGGTAGGCCATGTAGAACGGCACCACATCCGCTCCGCCGGGATCGCGGCTCGCCGCCAGGTAGGCATCGAGGAATCCAGAAGCGAGCTCCGGATGCCCTTCATGCTCGAGTTCCATGGCGAGGAAGGCGGCGTCGGCCACCGGGTCCAGGACTCGGAAGCGAGGCTGGAACTCGATCCCGTCGAGCACCGCCAGGCCCGTCGGCACGCCCTCGATCCCGGCCGGGAGATCGCCCGGGGCCAGCTCGTAGACGTGTTCCAGGCGCAGGTCCCCATGGCCGTCGGTGGCCTTCCCGTGGGCCCGGGCCTCGATCACCGGGGCCAGCCGTGCCAGGGCCTCCTCGGTGCGGCGCTCGAGGCGTGCCAGCACCGTGGCCTCCACGGTGTCCCCCACGAACGGAACCAGGCCCGAGAAGTTCTCCCGGCAGTTGCCGGCCACCGTCCCGAATCCGGCGTACCCGACCTCGTCCGGCCCGGCGCGATGCTCCCGGTGGAAGGCGGCCAGGCGCGCCCCCAAACGGGCCAGATCGGGCCCGGCCAGCTCGCCCCGCCCCAGACGGGAACGGAAGGTGGCCGAATCGGGGAGCCTCACCATGCGCACCATCGGCTCGGCCTCCGGGTCCTCCCCGGCCCTGCCCACCCGGAACCCGTCCGGACCCACCTGCACCGGGACCACGTCCAGGTAGATCCCGGGCGCCAACCGCAGGTTCAGGCGCACCTCCTCGCGGCAGAAGCGGAGGCGACGCTCCCGGGTCGAGTAGTCGAGGAACCCCAGGTCGAGAGGCTTCTTCAGCTTGTAGGCGTAGGGCCCGGCCAGGAACACCACCGAGGCGTGGGTCTGCCGCACCTCCACCCGGTCGACCGGGTGGGGATAGGCCGAAGGGCGCCCCAACCCGGCGATCAGGGCCTCGAGATCCGGAGCGTCGGGTGCCGACACGGCTCCTCCCCGCGGAGGTTAACCCGGACATCCCGGGATGCGGGAACCCCGGCCGGACCCACGAGGTCGGAGAAGGGGAAGCCGAGGAGGATCATGGTCAAGCGGATCGGGGCGCGGCTGGCAGCCTTCCCCCTGATGATGGGACTGGTGGCCACCGGGGTCGAGGCCCAGAAGCAGGTGCCCGACCCGTACGCAAGAGTGATCGGGCTCACCGCCTGGATGGTGCGGGATCCCGAGGCCCGGCGCCTGGTGGGGGCCAGGAAGCTCTCCCTGGTCGACCTCACCTGGGAGGACACCGGGCGCTTCAAGGGCTCGTCGGTAGGTCCCAACATCAGCGACATGACGATCCAGGTGCACCGCAAGGATCCGGGGGGGCTCCCCGGTTCGACTTGCATGCCGGTGATCCGCCACGACAACTTCGGCGACCGCACCGGCGACGTCTCCCCGGACCGCTTCTTCCTGCTGGTCGGCAACGAGCAGCCGGGCGGCAAGCTCCGCAAGGTGAGCCTGCGCCAGTACCTGGGCGAATTCCGCAGCCACCTCTCGGACCCGCAGTCCTGGGCCGGTGCCCGGTCCTCGCTGCTGGCCGAGCGCGACGAGCACGTGCTGGTCTCGGCCCAGGCCTGTTTCCTGCCGGTGCCCCGGGAGGGCGAGGCCACCTTCAACCCGGTGCTCTTCAACTACCAGTCGGTCCAGGGGGACGCCGCGGTGCTGGCGATCCTGGCGACCCGGGAGGGCACCAGCGCCACCGTGATCGACAACCGCCGCGACGGGTTCGCCGCCGGTCGCGCCTGGGGCCAGCGCCTGTTCTTCAACAAGCAGGGCGAGCGGGCCAGCTTGACCGGCAAGCGCAAGGGCGAGTGGCTGGCACAGAACACCGGGTGGGTGAGCGGGCCCGACCTCACCTCGGCCGAGGCCGCCGGGACCGAGGGGCTGAACCTGGTCATGCTCATCCAGGTACCGCTCAAGCAGAAACGGCCTCGTCCCAGCTTCGCCGAGGAGGAGTCGTTCGGTGGGGCGCCCGGGGCGATCCTGAAGGCGAGCGCCCGCTCGGGGAGCGACGTGGAGGATGCGGTCATCGGCCACGGCGCGGTCGAGGGACCGTTCGTGGAGATCGACGGACAGGAGATCGAGCGCGACCCGCGCTTCCCGGTGCGGGTCACCGTGCAGTTCTACAAGGCGACCTCCAACGGCGTCCTTTCCGAAGCCGACGTGGCCGAGATCGCAGGCCGGATCGAGCGGGTCTACGAGGAGGCCGACTACGTGGGCAGCCTGGTCACCGACGGGGAGACCGACCGGCCCACCGAGCACGCGGGACCGAAGGTCGAGCCGCCGGGCTGGTGGGCCGAGTTCTGGAACCGGCACATGCAGGACAGCGGGCTCACCCGGGAGGCGGCCGAGGAGAAACTCCGGAAGCGTTTCGGGGAGAACTGGCGGACCCGTCCCCGCACCGAGGTGACCAACTTCCTGCGCTGGGAGACCTGGTAGATTCGCAGGTGGGATGAGCCTCGACCGTCTGCTTCCCGAGCCGCTCCGGGACACCCATCGGGTCCTCCGGGTCCGGGGACGTGGCGGGATGGGCGTGGTCCTCGAAGCCGAGGAGCTCGCCACCCGGGAGCGGGTGGCGGTCAAGCGCATGGGGCTCATGCCCGGGCGGGACCCCTCCCGTCGTTTCGTGCGCGAGGCTCGACTGCTCGCCCGGGTCCAGCACCCTCACGTGGTGCGCCTGCGCTCCTGGGGGGAGGCCGTCGACGGGCCCTACCTGGTGATGGACCTGATCGAGGGAGCGACCGTGGACGAGGAGCGGCCTCCCGATCCGGGCGCGGTGCTGCTCCAGCTGGCGGGGGCGGTCGAGGCGCTCCACGGACTGGGCATGCTGCACCGGGACGTGAAGCCCTCGAACGTGATGGTGGTGGGGGGCCAGCACGCCTTCCTGGTGGACTTCGGACTGGCCTGGGATCCCGACGCCACCCCGATCACCGCCACCGGAGCGATCCCGGGAACGGCTCCCTACCTGGCGCCGGAACTCCTGCGCGGGGGGACCTTCTCCACCGCCTCGGACTGGTATGCCCTGGGCGCTACCGGGTACTACCTCTTCGAGGGTCGGAACCCCTGGGCGAGCGCCGACCTATTCGCGGTGGCCTCGGGCGCCGGATTGCCCTGGCTCGAATTCGACACCCTGCCCCCGGAGTCGGCGCGGGCCAAGGTGCTCCGAGCCCTGCTCTCCGAGGATCCCGCGGCCCGACCCCGGAGTGCCGAGGAGGTGCGGGCCATGCTGGCCGAGCCCGACCCCGTGCCGCTGGCGGCCACCGCCCGGATCGCTCGGGTGGGAGGTCCCGCGCCGGGTGGGGGACCGGGTGCGGCCGAGGTGCCGCCGACCGGGGCCGCCGGAGGTCTCCGGGAGGGACCCCCGGGTCCGAGCCCGGTCGACCGGGGAGCCGGTCCCGGCGCCGGCGGCTCGCCGCGGGGCGGCTCGCCGATCCGGCGCCTCGAAGGTCCCGGACTGGTGGCGGCCGTGGCGGTGGTCTCGTCGCTCTCCACCTGGTTCCTGGTCTCCGGAGGGGCGGTGCGGCCCGCGGCCCCGCCCTCCGGCACCGATCCGGTCCGGGAGTCGGCGGTTCCCCGCCTGCTGGCCCCTCCGCCGCCGCCGCCGCCGTCCACGGCGGTGGCGGCCGGCCGAAGGGAGGGAGCGGCCTCGAGCCAGGCTGCCGGCCCGGCCCCGCTCGGGAGGTCCAGCCCCCTGGTGGTCCGGGCACCCGTGGTCCCGGTACCCGAGGCCGCTTCGCCTCCGGTCCCTGCCAGGAACCCCTGGCCCGAGGAGGTCACCCGGGAGGAGTCGGAGGTCTTGCCCCAGGGGATGGATCCCGGAACCCCCGGGTGCCCCGATGCCGGGTCCGGTCGGGACGGCGAAGGGGCCTTCCAGCGGGCCGTGTGCCTGGGCGGGAGCCGCCTCCTGTCCCGGGGAGGCGAACCTGCGGAGGAGATCCGCACGCTCTTCGAGGAGGCCGCCATGCGGGGTCATCGCCAGGCCCAGCGCTCGCTCGCCGAGGCGGCGTTGGCGGCCGGTGGCAGGCGGGGACGGGCCGAGGCCGAGAACTGGCTCCGGCAGGCCGCCGAGGGCGGCGACCCGGAGAGCGCCATGCGCTTGGCCGGGTTGCTCGAGGAGCGGGGTCGGGAGGCCCTCCCCGAAGCCGTCCACTGGTACCGGGAGGCCGCTTTGCAGAGGATCCCCGAGGCCCGGGACGCACTGCTGCGCCTGGGGATCGAGCCGCCCGAGGAGTGATCGCGGCGGCCCCGGACCCCGGAGGGGCTCCCCGTGATCCGGCATTCGGCTTGCCCGGGTCGGGTCGGCCCCCGACGGAGCGATCCGCTACCCGGGATCCGGCTCGCCCGCGGGCGGACCTGGGAGGGGCGCCGCCAGCCGGTCGGCGAGCCAGGGCAGGAAGCGGGGGTCCTCCCACATGAACTCGGTGTGGCGGCCCGAGAAGACCTCGACGACCCGGGGGAGGAGCGCGTCCCAGCGCACCGCGAAGTCCTCCGGCGAGTCGCAGGCCCGGGCGGCCTCCACCAGGTGCGGCTCGACGGCCGGGTAGTCCCGGTCGAGGGCCAGGCTCGCCACCAGGGCCCGGAGACCGAGCTTCCGCACCAGCGGGACTGCCCAGCTCTCGAGGGTCCCGGGGTCCCGGCTGTCGCTCCGGTAGTACCTCCAGAGGAGTTCGAGCTCTCCGGTCCCGAGTTCCGAGGCGAGCCAGCCGGCCACCGGTTCCAGATGGCGGAGCCGGGGAGAGGTGTCCATCGGGCCGGCCGCCATGGCGAGTTCGGTGGCGACCCAGGGACCCAGTTCGACCCGGGCGGCTTCCCGCATGGAACGGGTCCGGTTCACCACCGAGAGGCTGCCGGGATTCAGGCGGTGGCCGGCGACCAGCTTGCCGACCAGGGTGGCGGCGCCGCCGGCGACCTGCTTCACGCCCGGCCAGGTCAGGAAGAAGGGAAGATCGGCGCCCCGCCACGGGCCCTCGACCGCCACGAAGGTGACGGCTCCCAGGCCCCCCGGGCCGAGGCGGCCGCGTCGGGCCAGCTCGGAGAGCGTGAGCAGGGCCAGCGGGACTCCGAAGCTGTGGCCTACCACCCGGAGGCCGGGAGGCGAGGACCCGGCCAGGGCGGGAAGGTCGGCCTCCTCGAGGGTGTCGGCCATGGCGGAAGCCAGCCGGTGGAGGGGCTTCCGGTGGTCGGCGATGGCGGTCAGGAACCGGAAGCGATCGCCGATCCGGGCGATGCCGTGGAGGTCCTGGAAGTTCATCCCGTTCCCCGGGAAGACCAGGACCAGGGGGAGGCCAGGGTCCCGGTCGTCGAGGGGAACCAGGCTCGGGCCTCCCTCCCGGGCCGCCAGTCGCACTTGCCAGTCGGCCTTGGCCTCGGGACCGATCGCCGCACCCAGCCGGAGGAATCGTGGATCGAGGGGCGGCCCCAAGGCAGGAGCCTTCGGTTTGCCGGCCTGGAGGCATGTGCCGGTCACCAGGAGGGCGAGGGTCGCGACACGGAGTCGGGCGCAGGCGGAAGGCATGCTCGGGCGTTCCTCTCGGTCGACGGGGCAGAGAGGCAGCAGCAAGGGGCGGGCCACTTGGGCGTCCGCTCCGGTGCTGCCAGGCGAGCGTTCCCTGGCCCACCACCGGGTCGCAGCGGACCCGTCCGGACGGGTCGCTCTTCTCCTTATCGCTTCGGTGGGAAAGATCACTCCGGTATTCTTGGCGCCGTGATCCCCATGCGGCGGCAGGGTCTGACCACGATCGAGATCCTGATGGTCGTGACCCTCGGTCTCTCGGTCCTGGGGTTCGTGGTCTCGGCCACCCGGACCTTCACCCTGCGGACGGCCCGGTCCACCGACGAAGCCCAGCGGCAGTCGGAATTGGCCCGCTTCCTCACCCGGATCCGAAGGGTCCTGCGCTTCGGGGCGATCCAGGTCGAGGCCTTCGAAGGCGGCTTCCGGGTGGTGCACCTCGAGCGCGATCCGGGGACCGGAGGACTCCGCCCCGGGGTGGTCGAGTTCCGCATCGACGAGGGATCTCCCGGGCGGATCCGGGTGGGAATCCCGGGAGGGGCCTGGACCGAGTACCAGCTGGGCGGGAGTCGGGTGGCCTTGAAGGCCCGGGGCGTCGGGGGCGCGGTGGAGGTGGACCTGGAGTCCGAGGATCTGGTGACTCGCGCCACCACCTTGCCCCTGATCCGGAGCCTTTCGGTACAACGTGGCGAGGCCCTGGCGGCGGTTCGGGCCGACCTCTCCCCGGAGGTGATCGCCGACCTCCCCCGGGTCGGGTGGGGAGCGTGGGAGGAGGAGCCGAAGACCCTCCCGTGGCATGGGAACGAGGAGGCAAGCTCCGGACGAGAGCCAGTGACGGCGCTCGGTCGGGAACCGAAGAGCTCGGCCCGGG
Source organism: uncultured bacterium (assembly GCA_964403795.1). Lineage (GTDB taxonomy): Bacteria > Muiribacteriota > UBA6191 > CAZXTJ01 > CAYOHP01 > CAYOHP01. The sequence continues at coordinate 12,252 of CAYOHP010000135.1, forward strand.
TGGAGACCAGTAGGAACCGCGATCCGGGATCCGGCGACCCGGTCACGGCCAACGTGGATCCGGGCAACGGGGCTGCCCGCAGCTCCCTCGACACCGAGGTCGACGTGGTGGGGGCCGAGATCGGACCCCTGGGGGACTGGATGCTCTCGCCCGGGCCGCGGCGCACTCCGCCCGCCACCGGGATCGCCCGCCTCGAGACCAGGCTGACCTCCCAGGGAGTCCCGGAGGAGACCGCGGGCGTGATCGCTGCGGTCCTGGATCGCTGGGAACGGGCCCGGGCCGTGGGGGCACGACGCACGGCAGCGAGCGCGGTGGCCGACCTGGTCCGGGTGGCGCGGGCCGATGGGCTGGACCCGAGCGGCCTGGCGCGACTGGTCCGCAGCACCTCCCGGGTGGCCGCGTCGGCCTGGGATGGGCGCTACGGTCGTGGCCAACCCCCGCCGGCCACCCCCGCCTGGATCGTGCCCGCCCTCTCGACCGGCCTGGTGCCGGACCCGGGCCCTTCCCCCGTCCCCTGGCCGTCCGCCGGCGACGAGACCGTTGCCTCCGGGGCCGGGGTCGAGCCCCCGGCTCCCGACTTCGGCAACACCGGCTACGTCCCCGAGGACTACGAGCCGGGCCTCTTCGATCCGATGTCCGGATCTCCCCCGCGCCCGCGTCCCACCTCCTTTCCCACGGGGACGACCGATCCGGGCCCCGACCCCACCGACTCCGATCCGCCGACCGATCCAACCCAGGATCCGACTCCGGTCTCCACGACCGACCCGACGCCCGACCCCACCGATCCCGTGGATCCCACCCCTGATCCGACCCCGCCTTCGACCAAGCTTCCCAGGACCCTCGAGCCCAAGCTGGGCGAGGAGAGCGGTGAGCCCATCAGGAGCGAACCCCTGAGTGCACCCGTCGAACCGATCCGTTCCTTGGGGGCCAACGAGTGACCCGGCGATCGAGGTACGCCGGCAGACGACTCCGCGACCGGGTCCTTGATCGGACCTCGCTCCGGAACTAGACTTCGGCCGCCATGGCGATCGGCGAATCGGCTTTCCCGGCGGAACGTCCGGACCACGAACTGGTCCGGCTCAAGGTCAATGGCACCGAGCACGCGGTGGCCGTCCGTCCCTACGCCATCCTGCTCGACGTGCTCCGGGACCAGCTCGGCCTGACCGCCACCAAACGCGGCTGCGACATGGGTACCTGCGGCTGTTGCGCCATCCACGTCGACGGCGAGGTCCGCTTCGCTTGCCTGGAACTCGCCGCCCGGGTCCAGGGCAAGGAGCTCACCACCCTCGAGGGGCTGGCGGTCGGCCCCGAACTCCATCCCCTGCAGCGGGCCTTCAACCGCTGCGGGGCCAGCCAGTGCGGCTTCTGCACCCCGGGCTTCCTGATGACCGCGGCGGCCTTCCTGCGGGAGACCCCGGTGCCGAGCGAGGCCGGGATCCGCGAGGCCCTCTCCGGCAATCTCTGCCGCTGCACCGGCTTCGTGAAGATCTTCGAGGCGGTGGCCGAAGCCGCCTCCGAGATGGCGGGTAGCTGCGGGGGGAAGGCTGCCAGCGATGCCCCCGGCGCATGTCCCGGGACGGCCCGGGATCCCGGTCCTTGCCCAGGGGGAGGGGATTCGCATGGCCCTTGACCGTCCCGCCGGCTACCACGTCGTCGGTACCCGGATCCCCTTGGTCGACGGCCCCTCCAAGGTGCGGGGCGAGGCGCCCTATACCGACGACTTCCGCTTCCCCGGGATGCTGGTGGCGAAGATCCTGCGCTCGCCCCATGCCCACGCCAGGATCCTCTCGATCGACACCCGCGAGGCCGAGGCCCTCCCCGGGGTGAGAGCGGTCTGCACCGGGGCCGAGTACCCGGAGCGCTTCGGGGTGCTGCCGATCTCCAATGACGAGACCGCGCTGGCGGTCGAGAAGGTGCGCCACGTGGGCGAGGGCGTGGTCGGGGTGGCCGCCGACGACGAGGAGACGGCGCTCAGGGCGCTGCGCCTGGTGAAGGTCGAGTACGAGCCGCTGCCCGAGTACCTGAAGCCCCGCCAGGGCTTGAAGGACGTGACCGAGCCGATCCACGGCTGGAACGACCGGTTGCCCAAGGGCACCAACATCCACAAGCGGGTCAGCCAGGACTTCGGCGACGTGACCGCCGCCAGGGCCGCCAGCGCCCACGTGGCCGGCGCCACCTACGAGTTCGAGTCGGTGAACCACGCCTTCACCGAGCCCCACTGCACCATCGCCCGCTGGGATGCCACCGGGCGGCTGGAGATGTGGTCGGCCCAGCAGGTGCCGCACTACCTGCACAAGGCGCTCTCGAAGGTGCTCGGCATCGACATGGACCGGATCCGGATCGTGCGCCCCAACGTGGGCGGCGGCTTCGGCGGCAAGTCGGATCCCTTCCCCCACGAGATGGTGGTGGCGATCCTGGCGAAGAAGAGCGGTCGTCCGGTGCGCCTGCTCTTCGATCGCGAAGAAGTCTTCCTCTCGCACCACGGGCGCCACCCGACCAAGACGGTGCTCTCGGCCGGCTGCGACGCCGAGGGCCGGATCACCTTCCTCGACCTCGACGCCACCATCGACGGCGGGGCCTTCGGGTCCTTCGGGGTGGTCACCACCTACTACAACGGGGTGCTCTCGGTGGGGCCCTACCGGATCCCCAACTTCCGCTACGAGGGCCGCCGGGTCTACACCAACAAGCCGGTCTGCGGAGCCATGCGCGGCCACGGCGCGGTCAATACCCGGATGGCCCTCGAGGTGACCCTGGACGAACTGGCCGAGGCCCGGGGCGAGAGCCCGGTCGACTTCCGGCTCCGGAACCTGCTGGCCGGGAACTCGACCACCGTGAACGGGTTCCGCATCACCTCGATCGGGATGAAGGAGTGCCTGGAGCGGGTCCGGGACGCCTCCGACCTCGAGCGGCTGCGGAGGACCCCGCCCTACGGCAAGGGAATCGGGCTGGGCGGCGGGTTCTACATCTCGGGCTCGGCCCACCGGATCCACCGCACCCGGCTGCCGCAGTCCACGGTGCACCTGAAGATCGACGTCGACGGAGGGATCACCGTCCACTCCATGGCCGCCGAGATCGGCCAGGGCTCCGACACCATGCTGGCGCTCTGCGTGGCCGAGGAGCTGAAGTGCCCGATCGAGCGGATCCGGGTCCGGTCCTGGGACACCGACCTGGCGCCGGTGGACCTCGGGAGCTACTCCTCGCGGGTCACCTTCATGGCGGGGAACGCCGCCCGGAGGGCGGCGGCCGAGATCGCCGGCAAGCTGCTGCGGGCGGGGTCGCGGCTCACCGGCTACCCGGTCGAGAATCTCGAGCTCCGGGACGACCACGTCGTCTGCCGCCATGACCCTTCGGTCCGGGTGGGGTACCGCCAGGTGCTCGACGAGGCGCTCGCCGACAACGGGGCGCTGATCGCCAAGGGGATCTACGGCGACGCACCTCCTATGGGCGGCGAGCACAAGGGCGCCGCCGCCGGCCTGTCGCCGACCTACAGCTACCAGGCCTTCGTGGCCCTGGTCGACGTGGACGACGAGACCGGCATGGTCCGGGTCGAGGACCTGTGGGCCGCCCATGACGTGGGTCGGGCCCTGAACCGGCTGGCGGTCGAGGGGCAGATCGAAGGATCGGTCCACATGGGTCTCGGCCAGGCCTTGATGGAGACCCAGGAGTACCTGGCCGGCCGGATCAAGTTCCCGAACCTCCTCGACTACAAGATCCCTATGTCCCTGGACGTGCCGCGGATCCATCCGCTGGTGGTCGAGGCCGACGACCCCGAGGGCCCCTACGGGGCCAAGGAGTGCGGCGAGGGGGCGCTGGCCCCGGTGCTCCCGGCGGTGGCGAACGCGGTGTACGACGCGGTCGGGGTCCGGATCCGGTCCCTGCCGCTGACGCCCGACCGGGTCTGGAAGGAGCTCGAGAAGGCCCGCAAGGCCGGGCTCCTCGGCAAGCCCCGGGACCGGGCCAAGGAGGCACGGCGTGATCTTGCCGCCGTTTCGGCTTCATAGACCGGCCTCCTTGGCGGAGGCCGCCTCGGTGCTGGCCAGCTTCCCGCCCGGCGAGGTGGACCTGCTGGCGGGCGGGTCCGACCTGCTGCCCAACTACAAGAACCGGCTGAACCCGAGGCCCCAGGTGGTGAGCCTGGCCGACGTCCCCGAGCTCCATCAGCTCACGCCCCATTCGATCGGCGCCATGGTCAGCCTGCACCGGTTGGCGTCCGAGGCCGGGTACCGGGACCGCTTCGCGGGCCTGGTGGAGGCCGCCTCCCAGATCGCCTCGGCCCCGCTCCGGCGCCAGGCGACCTGCGGGGGGAACCTGCTGGTCGAGACCCGCTGCTTCTGGTTCAACCAGGGTTACGACTGGCGGGTCTCGGAGGGCTTCTGCCTCAAGGCCGATGGCGACATCTGCCGGGTGGTGCTGCAGAAGGACACCTGCTACGCCATGTATCCGGGCGAGCTGGCCCCCAACCTGATGGTGCTCGACGCCCGGCTCCGCCTGCTCTCGGCTTCCGGGGAACGTCGGGTGCCGGTCCGGGAGTTCTTCCGGCCGGACGGGATCGCCAAGCATGTGCTGGCTCCCGGCGAGATCCTGGTCTCGATCGAGATCCCGGAGCGGGGTACCCCGAGCCGCACCGGCTACGCCAAGCTGGCGGTGCGCCGTTCGGTCGACTTCGCCGAGGCCGGGATGGCCTGCGGCCTCGACCTCGAAGGCGACCGGGTGGTGCGCCTCGAGCTGGCAGCCACCGCCCTCGACATGATGCCGGTGTATCTCGGCGACCTGAAGAGCCGTTTCGAGGGGAGGGTCCCCGATGCGGCCTTCCTGCGGGAGCTGGCGGCGGCGGTCCCGGAGCGGGTGAACCCGGTGAAGAACACCTTCCTCTCGCCCGAGTACCGGCGCCGGATGGCCGGGGTGCTGGCCAAGCGGCTGGTGGCGCGATTGGCCTCCGCGACCGACTGAGAGCCTGAGGGGATTTCCCCGGCTGGCTTCGCAGGTCCGAGAGGCTCCAGTGGAGCCTCGACGGAATGCGGGCGCCCCATCATCCCCGCCTGCGGCAGCGCTCTCCTCGCAGGCAGGATCCGCTGCCCGCTTCGTCGATCGCCTTGCAGGCGGGGCGCTGGGTCGCGCTCGGGCCGACGCCGGGGAAAACCCCTCAGGCTCTGAGGCCCCCCAGGCCCTCGTCCTCGACAACTCTTGTCGCCCATGGTGACGTTTTGTATGCTGACCGGCGCGGGTGGGGCCCCGCGGCGGGTCGCGGATCGGTGTGCGGTGGCACCGGGGCGCGGTCCTGGCCGCGGCCTCGAGGGAGTCGCCGGTGGCCGAGAAGGATCGTCTCACGCCCGAGG
>CAYOHP010000136.1:0-17471 GCA_964403795.1 uncultured bacterium
TGACGCGGGACCCGACGCTTCGCGTCATGGCCCTCGCCTCGCCGGCCGTCCTGCTGAACCTCTCCTACGGCCAGAACGGACTCCTCTCGGCGGGGCTCGCCTGCCTGGGCACCGCCCTGGTCACGAGTTCGCCGTCGGGCGCGGGCCTGGCCTTTGCCGGGCTCTCGACGAAGCCCCACCTGGCGGTGCTGGTGCCGGTGGCCCTGGGATCGATCCGGGCCGGCCGGGCTCTCGCGGTGTTCTTGGCGGCCTCGGCGGCGTGGGCGTTGCTCTCGTGGGTGGTGTGCGACCCGGGGGCCTGGCCCGCCTTCCTCGCCAAGCTCCCGGTGATCGAGCGCCAGATGGAGACCGGGCCCTGGCACTACGCCCATACCCCCACCCTTTACGGCACGCTCCGGGTGCTCGGCTTCGGCCACGCCGGCTCCAAGGCCGCCCACCTCGTCTCGACCCTGCTCGGCTTGCTGCTGGTGGTGCGGGTCTGGCGGAACCGGGAGGAAGCCCTGCCCCGCGCCGGGGCGCTGGGACTCGGAGCGGTGCTGCTCACCCCCTATGCCTTCGAGTACGACCTGGCACTGCTCGCTCCCACCGTCGCCTCGTTGGCGGCGGAAGGCCGGGAGCGAGGGCTGCGCCCCGGCGAACTGCTGGTCCTGGTGGCCGGGTTCGGGCTGCCGTTCGCGGCGCCCCTGGTAACCCGCGAGCTGGGCCTGCCCGTCTCGCCCCTGGTGCTCTTCGCCCTGGCCGCCGCCGCATGGCGGATGGGGACGCCCCGGGCCGAAGGCGCGTCATGACCGACCCGGTGGCCGCCGGTACCGGTCCCGAGCCTTCGCCGGACCCGGCCGCCGGCGGCGTTCCGCCGGGAAGTCTGGTCACGCCGGTGGCGGCGGCCTCGGTCCTGCTCGCGCTCCACGCCTGGCTCTACGCCCATTGGCTGGTGGACGACGCCGGGATCTCCTTCGCCTATGCCCGCAATCTCGCGGCCGGCCACGGCCTGGTGGCCCAACCCGGGGCGCCGGCCGTGGAGGGCTACTCGAACCCCCTCTGGGTGCTGATCGCGGCCCTGGGCTATCGGCTCGGGGTATGGGTGCTGCCGATCGCTCCCAAGCTCGTCTCGCTGGCCCTGCTCGTCGCCTCGCTCGGCCTGGTGGCGGCGCTGGCCCGCAGGCTGGCCCCCGGGGACCCGGTGCCGGTCGCCGGCGGAGCCCTCTTCCTGTGTGCGGTGCAGCCGTCGCTGGTGATCTGGGGGACCTCGGGGCTCGAGAACCCGCTGCTCCTGGTGCTGGTCCTGGCCACCGCAGAGGCGTCCCTCCGGGCCGCGGTCGCCGGAGGTGGAACCCGGTTCGCGGGTGCGGGACTGCTGGCCGCGGCCGCTGCCATGACGCGGCCTGACGCGGTCCTGTGGCTGGCGCTCCCGGTGTTGGCTCTGCTCGACCCAGGCCGATCGGGGCGGCCGGGCAGGGGCCGCGAGCGGGCGGGTCTGCTCCTCGGGTTCGGGATCCCCTTCGGGCTCTTCCTCTGCCACCGCGTCATGACCTTCGGGGAGCTGGTCCCCAACACCTACTGGGCGAAGGCCGCGATCGCGGTCCGGCCCGACCAGCCCGGCACCTCTCTCCTCGACCGGCTCTGGCTGGTCTCGGCGCTCGGGTTCGGTCCCCTGACCTGGCACCTGCCGCTGCTGGCCGCCGCCGGCCTGGCGGTGCGGCTCGGCCGTTCCGGCGCCCTCACGCCGGCGCTGCGGCTGGTGGGAAGCGGTCTCCTGGTCGGCCTGGCGATCCTGCTCCTGCTCCCGCCCGACTGGATGGGAGAGCTGCGCTTCGCCACCGCCCTCTTCCCCTTCCTGTACCTCTGGATCCTCGGCGGGGTGGACCGGTCCCTGGCCGCCTGGCCCCGGGAGGGCCGCCGGCTGGCGATGGGCCTGCTGCTGGTGGCGATCGCGCTCCCGGGATACCTCGGCTGGCGGTTCCGGGCGCTGAGATTCCGGGACAGCCCGACCATCGACCTCGGCTTCGTGACCCGGGCCTACGCCGAGCGCTTCGATCGCTACGCGGCGGCTTTCGGGCTCGAGCCCGGCCAGGGGAGCGTGCTGGCCCCGGACCTGGGCGGCTTGCTGCTCTCGAGCCGGCTCCGGGTCCATGACCTGGCCGGCCTCTGCGACCGCACCATCGCCCGGACCCTGGATCGCGACCCCGAGGCCCTGGCCCGCTACGTCTTCGAGGAACTCCGTCCCGACTTCCTCCACATGAACCCGAAGTGGGCGGTGAAGTCGCGGCTGGGCGCCTGGCCGCGCTTCCTCGAGGAGTACGTCGCCCTCCACGAGTACCCCCAGTGGGAAGGCTTCGACTCCTCGGGACTCCACCCCGGGTTCTGGGTCCGCCGGGAGCTGGCGGCCGGCCAGGATGGGGTCCTGGCCGCGATCCGGGCCGAGGACTTCGATTTCCGGGCCGCCTGGAGGGACGCCCCACCGAACCCGCTGGCCGACCTGCTGCGGGCGGCGGGGCCTGGGATGCCGGCTCCGCCTGCACCTTTCCGGGTGAAGCCGCCGTCCCCCTGAACCTGAAGGGTTCCCGACTGCCGCAGGCCCCGGAGGCGGACGGTCATCGGCTCGGGCGTCGGGTGCCGCCGTAGCCGGTGAGCTCCACGTAGCCCCGGCCGACCTCGCCGCCTCGGGTGTCGGTCACCGCCACCGGGCCTTCCCAGTAGGCGAGCCCGTCGATCAGGCGGCTCACGTTCTCGGCCGCGGGGACCAGCGGTGAGAGCGAGAGTTCCAGGCCGGACTCGGGGACCGAGAGCGTCCAGCCCGAGGGATAGCGGGCACCGGTGGCGGGACTGGTCCAGGAGCCGGTGGCTCGGATCCGGAAGGCTGCGGGAGCGAGGAAGCGGACCGAGCCGTCGACCTCCACCAGGGAACCCTGGGCGTGGCTCACCGAGCCATCGGCCCGCCGCAGCAGGTAGAGCATGAGTTCCCGCCCGTCCTCGAGCTGCAGGCTCACCCAGTCCCAGCCCACCTGGTCGGCGGCCAGCTCCCCGGAACCGAACTCCTTGTCGAACCAGCTCTCGCCCAGGACCTCGATGCGCTCGCCCTCGAGGTGGATCGTCCCGGCGGTGTCGAGGCGCGTCATGGAGTAGTAGAGGCTGGCCTCGCCGCCCGACCCGGACTTGCGTGACAGGCCCCCGGGACCCTGGAAGACGAGCGGCTTCCGCGGCCGGGTGGAGAGCCGGAACCCGAACCCCTCGGTCGCGTCATGGGCGGCGCAGTCGAAGCCTTCCCCGTTCCAGTCGATCGTCCAGCGACCCTCGGTCCCGGCCGGGGCCAGTGCCCAGGCGAGCCTGGGTTCCGGGAGCCCGGAATCGTCCTCGTCGAGCTGGGCGAAGCCCCCCAGGAGCGGCATGGTGCGCCAGGTCAGCTCCGAGAACCGATGGCGGCCGGTGGCCGGATCGCTGAGCGCGGCATGGCCCATGACGAGGGCCCGGGTTCCCCAGCGCCCGGCCGAGGCAGGGGGAGCCTCGGGGGTGAGCCCCACCCGGAAGAGGGTGAACTGCACCCCGAAGCGGCGGGAAGGATCGAGGCGGGAGCGGAGGTGGCCGGTCAGGTACCACCACTCGTTCCGGTACCGGGGATGGGCCGCGTGGTCCCGGGGGAAGCTCCATGGGTAGCCGGGCGCGGCCGCCCGCCAGGCGGGACCGGAGGCCCGGCCGGCGGTCGCCAGCAGGAGGAGCATGCCTGCCGCAAGGAGCCGGGGGAGCCTTGGCGGCGGGACCCGTCGGAGGGAGGACGAGGGCCGCCACCGGTCCGACACCGATCGAGTGGCTTCGGGCTCGGAGCGGGTCCCCGGTCTCACCCGTCCTCCCGGGAGAGCTCGGCGGCCCCGGTGCGGGACGCGATCCAGGCCGGAGGCAGGCTGGCGAAGAGGGCCGTCGCCAGGATGGTGGCCGCCTGGCCCGCCACCGCCGACCAGGGCAGGTGGGCCCGGAGCGTCCACCCGAAGTAGGCCGGGTTCACCGCGAAGATCAGGATGGCGGCCAAGGTCGCGCCCCCCACCGCGCCCAGCGCCAGGCCCATCAGGCCGATCGCCAGCCCCTTCCCGAGGAAGACCCGGGCCACCGCCAGGGGGGTGGCCCCCAGGGCCGCGTACAGGGCGAGTTCCCGGGTCCGCTCCCGGGCGATCACGAGGAGCGTCAACGCCAGGGTGCAGGCGGCCACCAGGAGCGCCATGGCCTGGAGCAGGCGGGTGACCGCGAAGGTCTGGTCGAAGATCCGGAAGACCTCCTCCCGGAGGGTCCGGTTGGACCGCACCCACAGCGGTGCCCCGGGCAGTCGCGCCCGGATCCGGTCGACCATCTCCTCGGGCGACACCCCGGGAGCCAGGAAGACCGAGAGCGACTGGAGCGGCCCGGGGCCGGCCAGCGCCTCCACCCGGTCGAGGTGCACCGTGACCTCCCCGAGGTCGGTCGTGTAGTCGTGGTAGACCGCCAGGACCGAGAGCGCTACCGGCCCCCCCGGGCCGGGGAGCTCGATCCGGTCGCCCACCCCGACCCCGAAGCGGCGGGCCAGGGGTTCGCTCACCATGCATGTCCCGGGGGCCCGGAGCCGTCGCGCCGCGTCGGCCGGACCCGCCACCAGGGGCGAGCGGCTGGCCGCCTCCTCGCGCTCGAGGTCGACGGCGTTCACCAGCACCCGGCGGTCCCCGAGCCGCGAGAAGAAGCGCCGCAGCCGGTCCATGGCGACCACCTCGGGCATGGCCCTAAGCCCGCTCACCAGATCCGGATCGAGTCCGGCATCGGCCCCGGCCCGCCGCCAGCTCCGGCTCGTCAGGTACACGTCGGCGACCAGGGTCTCGGCCACCCAGTCGCCCACGGTGCGCCGGAAGCTCTCGACCATGATGCCGACCCCGAAGAGCATCGAGACCGCGATCGCCAGCGCCGAGACCGCGTACCCGGCCGTGGCCAGCTCGCGCTCCAGGGTGCGGAGCGCGTAGCGGAAGCCGAAGCCGGCACCCCCGAGGCGCCCCGCCACGCCCCGGATCAGGGCAGGCGAGAAGAGGGGCAACGCCAGGCACACCGCGGCAGCCAACCCGAACCCCGAGGCCTGGAAACGGTCCCCGAACCCGGCGTACCCGGCTCCCGCCAGCGCCAGCAGGAGGAGCCCGTAGCCGGCCTTCCGCCGCGCCCCGAGCGTCACGCCCTCGTCCCGGGTGTAGGCGGCGAGCAGCTCGGTCGGCTCCCGGACCGCCGACTCCCAGGCCGGTCCCAGGCCCCCGATCAGGGCACCGAGGATCCCCAGCAGGATCCCGAGCGGCACCAGGTGGGGAGGCACCACCAGGCGTTCGGTCTCCTCGATCAGGTAGAGGTTCGACAGGCTGCCGGCGACCGTCCCGAGGTTGGCCTGGGCCGCCCCCAGGCCGAGCGGGATCCCGATCGCCACCCCCAGGAGCCCGAGCAGCGCCACCTCGACCGCCAGCAGCCCGAGCACCTGGGCCCGGCTGGCCCCCAGGGCCCGGAGCAGCCCCAGTTCCCGGCGCCGGCGGGACAGGGCCGCCCGGGTGGCCGAGAAGACCAGGAAGAAGCCGACCACCAGGCTGATCCCCGAGAGGGCGGTCAGGTTCAGGCGGAAGGCCTCGAGCAGTCCTTCGGTCCGCCGCTCGCGGGCCGCCGGAGTCAGCACCTCGACCTCCGGACCGAGGCGTCCGGCCAGGCTGGCCCGTACCGCTTCCAGCCGATCCGGGGAGGCCACCCGGAGGTCGATCCGGGAGAGGACTCCGGGCAGGCCGAGCAGGACCTGGGCGGGACCCAGATCCATGACCATGAGCTTCGATCCGGCCGTGGGCGTGGCGGCCTCGAAGTCGATCAGGGTCCCTACCGTGAGTTCGAAGCGACGGGTCCCCGAGGAGACTGCGAAGCGGCTTCCCACCCTCCAGCCGTAGCGCTCCGCCAGCCGGGGGCTGATCGCCACCCAACCGGGGGTGGAGAGAGCGGCCACCAGCCCGCCGTCGGAGCCCGGGGCCCGCCCGGGGGGGGCCGCACCGCGGGGGTCCTCGTCGGGAGACCCGGAGGCGGCGCTCCCCGCCTTCCCCCCCTCGGGGCGCCAGGGGATCCCGACATGGGAGAAGACGTCGATCCCGAAGAGCTGGAGGTAGACGTCCTCGGCGCCTTCCAGGGCCACGTCGACCTCGATCACCGGCCAGGCGGAGGCCACGCCCGGGGTGGCGAGCACGGTGACCAGGAACTCCTCGGGCAGGGTCCGGGCCACCGGCAGGACCGAGAGGTCGGCGGCCCCCGAGACCGCCTTCAAGGCCCCCGAGAAAGCGCCCACCGAGCTCCGGTTCAGCACCTGGATCGAGAGCACCGAGGCGACCCCCAGGGCCACCCCCAGCACGGTGAGCAGGAAGAGGCTGCGGCCCTCGTGGAGCCGGTGGGCCAGCACCCGGAAGAGGTAGCCGGTCATCCCGGGGCGAGCTCGCCGGAGTGGAGCGTCAGGATCCGGTCGGCCCGGGCCGCCACCTCCCGGGAATGGGTGACGGTGACCAGGGTGGCCCCGGAGGCACGCACCAGCTCGAGCATCCGGTCGTAGACCAGGGTCCCGGTGGCGTCGTCGAGGTTGCCGGTCGGCTCGTCGGCGAGCACCAGGGACGGCGAACGCACCAGGGCCCGGCAGATCGCCACCCGCTGCTGCTCGCCCCCGGAGAGCTTGCCCGGCGGGTCCCCGGCCCGGTCGGCCAGACCCACGGCCTCCAGCAGACCGGCGACCCGGTCGGTCACCTCGGCCCCGGGCCTCCCCGCGATCGCGGCCGGCAGGGCCACGTTCTCGGCCACCGTGAGGTGGGGGAGCAGGTGGAAGAACTGGAAGACCATCCCGACCCTGTCCCGCCGGAGCGCGCTGCGCGCCGCGTCGGAGAGCCGGGAGGTGTCGGCCCCCTCGACCAGGACCCGGCCCGAGCTCGGCAGGTCGATGGCCGCCGCCAGATGGAGGAAGGTCGACTTCCCCGAGCCCGAGCGGCCCACCACCGCCACGACCTCGCCGGAGGCCACCTCGATGGAGACCTCCCGGAGGGCCGGACGCGGCTCGCCGCCGGGACTCGGGTAGAGCCGGGAGACGGACTCGAAGCGGAGGGCGGGGGCAGGCACCGGGAGCGGTTCTACCACACGGGCGCAGCCGAAGCGGCAGCCCTACGGGCTGCTGGGCTTGGCTCGGGGGTCGACCCCCCGGAACCCCCGGGCGCGCTTGCTCCGCCCGGGGCGACTGCGCAGCCCGTCGCCAGCCAGTCCCCTGGAACCACTGAAAGAAACCTCGGTTCCAGGGGACTACCCCTTGCGGGCGAGCTGCAGGCTCGAGAAGCCGCGGCCCCCGGCCGGTCGGCGGGGTCGGGCTCCCGGCGACCCGATCCCCGATCGGTGCCTTTCGGGGATTCCCGGAGTCCTGGCATGTCCGGGACGCCGGACACTTCCGGACCGCGGCCAGTCCTCGGGGGCCGGCCCGGCGGGAGCCGGTCCGGGAGCGCCGCTGCGGCGCTCCGCCGGAGGCGGATACCGCTGGTCCCGTCCGGCCCGATCCGCTTGGCTCGGACCTTGCGTCGGGATCGCAGGGCAACACCTCTTCGGAAGGGACCAAACCATGCGCCGGCTGATTCTCGTCGCCCTGCTCACCGTGACTTGCACCCATGGTCGGTGCCAGGACCTCTTCGGACAGGAGGCGGCTCCGCCGCCGGAGCCGGTCGGGTCCTCGACCCCCCGGGCCTCCGCGACCACCGAAGCCTTCGAGGACCTCAGCGCCAGCATGACGCGCACCCTGGGGCTCGACACCATGGTGGCGATCACGACTCCCATGGCGGTCGAGGGGCTGCGCGAGGCTCTCGCCGCGACCCCGCAGGGAGCCGCCCTGCTCCGGGACCTGGACGCCTTCCACACCCGTGCCGGAACCGACCGTCACCTCACCCGGCTGGCGGAGCCCGTGATGCGCGACGTCCTCCAGCGGCGCGCCTGCCCGGCTCCGGGGACCTGCCCACCGCCCGGGGAGAGCCTCTCCCACTCGGTCCCCTAGGGGACCTGGAGCCCGTCGCACATGGGCGCCGTCCCACCGGGACGGCATCCTGCGCCCCGCCTGCCAGGCGACCGCAGGTCCGAGGGGCGAGGCCCCGAGGGAATTCGAGGAGGCGGGCAGCGGATCCTGCCTGCAAGGAGAACGGTGCCGCGGGCGGGGATGCACGGGCCGACGAATGCAGGCGGCTCTGTGCGACAGGCTCCCGGACCTGATTCCTGTTGGATTCCGGGGCCATCCGGGGGGCCGCCGCGGCCGGGGGCGACCCGCGGGGCGGCAGGCTCTCCTGGGTGCCGCGGCGGCAGCCGGGCTCTGGCTCACCAGGGCGGCGCAGGATCGGCGATGACCGCCAGGGTGAGGTCAACCAGCGCCACCAGGTCGCTCCGGCGGCGGGACCCCGGAGGCGCCCCGACCAGCATGCTGAGCAGGTTCCCGAGGTCGTGGAGCTTCACGATCGGCCGGGAGCCCGGGGGCAGCCGTCCGCCTCCGTCCCGGTAGCCGGCGAGCACTCCGGCGATGAAGCGGGGCGGGAGCACGTGATCCCACCGCAGGAGCGCGGCGAAGTCGAAGCGGAGCGGGCCCGAGAAGGCGAACTCCCAGTCGAGCACCGCCGCCAACCGGGTGCCGTCCGGCTCGAGCAGCAGGTTGCTGCCCTTGAAGTCGGCGTGGCAGAGGATGCCTTCGTCCTCCGGGAACCGGCCTTCCCAGGCGGCCAGGAGGCGTGCGATCTCCCGGCACCGGTCGGCTCCGATCGCCTCCCGGACCATAGGTTCGGAGAGCAGCATGGCGGGGAAGGCCGATGCCGTGGCCTGGGGCGCGAACGGGAAGGCCCGGGGTACGAGGTCCGCCCCGAGCTCACCGGGAACCGGGAACCGGACGCTCGCCAGGGCTGCCAGGGCCCCGCCCGCGGCCCGTCCTGCCGCCTCGCACTCCCCGGGAGAACCGCTCTCGAGGACCCGGGCGAGCAGCCGCCCCGGCACGAACCGGAGCAGCGAGAAGGAGGCCTCGCCGGCCCGGGCCGGCTGGTGGTGCAGCACCTCGGCGACCGGGACCAGGCCGGCTACCCGGGCGACCAGGGCGGCCTCCTTGGCGGCCGACTCCGGGTCGCGCTGGTGGATCCGCAGCAGCACCTCCCGGTCGGGACGACGCAGCCTTACCCTCATGTTGGTGTTGGCGAGCCCGCTCGGGATGCGCTCCGAGGCCACCACCTCGGCCTCCGGGAAGGCGACCCGGATCCGGGCCGATACCTCCTCCGGGGACAGCACCAGCGGCTCCGCCAGCCGCTCCCAGCGATCGTTGTCGATCGGGTCCATGGATCTCGAGTCTCTCAGCCGGTAGCGACCCGGTTCGCCGGCTCCCGGCCGGCGAGCACGTCGGCCACGCCCTGGACCGCCAGGCGGGCCATGGCGGAGCGGGTCTCCCGGGTGGCCGAGCCGATATGGGGCGCCAGGACCACCTGGGGGAGCTCGAGGAGGCCGGGGTGGACCCGGGGTTCGTGCTCGAAGACGTCCAGCGCCGCCCCGGCCAGGTGGCCGGAGCGGAGCGCTCCCACCAGGGCGGCCTCCTCGACCAGGGAGCCCCGGGCAGTGTTTACCAGGAAGCTCCCGGGCTTCATGCGGGAGAGCGCCGCGGCGTCCACCAGATGACGGGTGGCGACCCCGCCGGGAGCATGCAGGCTCACCACGTCGGCGGTCGCCAGCAGCTCGCCCAGGGGGAGAGCCCGCACCCCCAGCTCGGCGTCGAGGGAAAGCGGGAAGGGGCTCCGGTTGTGGTACACGACCTGCATCCCGAAGGCCTGGGCCCGGCGGGCCACCGACCTCCCGATCCGCCCCAGGCCGACCACTCCCAGGGTCTTGCCGGCGAGCCCGGTCCCGAGGTGGTCGTCCAAGGTCCACCCGCCCCAGCGTCCGGAGCGGATGCGGGCATCGCCTTCCACCACCCTGCGGGTGACCGCGAGGAGGAGCGCCAGGGTCAGTTCGGCGGTGGCCTCGGTCAGGACCCCGGGAGTGTTCACCACCGTCACGCCGTAGCCGCGGGCAGCTTCGAGATCGACGTTGTCGACTCCTACCGCCACGTTGCCGATCACCCGGAGCCGCCCCCGGGAAATCGCCATCACCGCCTCGTCGATCCGGTCGGTCAGGGGGACCACCAGGGCGTCGGCGAACTCGGCTCCGGTCAGCAGGCTGGCTCTCGGGATCGGGTACGGACCTGGGTGGACCTCGACCCGGGCCTCGGAGAGCAGGCCGAGGGCATCGCCCGGGAGCGGATAGGTGACGAAGACCGCCGGGACCGGTCCGAAACGGTGCTGGAGGCGGGAGTACGACTGCCCCAGGAGCGCGGTCCGGGCGATCCCGAAGGCGGCCAGCAGTTCGTCCGTGCGACGCAGGCAGAGGGCCTCGTCGTGGTCCGGATCGACCATGGCTTCGAGCTCCAGGAAGTGCCCCAGGCCCTCGACCACGTCGAGGTGGATCCGCACGTTCCCGGCCAGCGACAGCTCCCTTCGCTTCCTGACGATCGCCCTGGGGGTCCCCAGGGCGAGGACCTCGGGGGCCTCGGGGCCGGAGACCGGGATCCGCTGGTAGTCGCTGGCCCGCGGGTCCCCGGACTCGGCGCGGAAGTAGCGGATCAGCTCCGGGGCCCGGCCCTCCTCCAGGCGGAGCTTCACCAGCCCGCCCCCCTCGCCGTCGGGGGGCGCGAAGTAGCGATCTTCCTGGAGCAGCAGGGCAGGGGGGCCGCCGGAGCGCAAGGCCGCGATCCGTCGGGCCGCCTCGAAGTCGGCGATCCGGGCCTTGGCCTCGATGTTCCGGGGCATCGGGCGACTCTACAACGGGACCAGGGGCTTCCAGGACCGAGCGGGCGGGACGACCCCAGGTGGACCTCCAGGATGGGCAGTCCTGCCGGCCTGGGGTAGCCTGGCGCCATGCGGAGGCCCCTCTTCCAGGTTGATGCCTTCACGGATCGGACCTTCGCCGGCAATCCCGCCGCGGTGGTCCCGCTGGAGACCTGGCTGCCCGATCGGGTGCTCCAGGCCATCGCCCTGGAGAACAACCTGTCCGAGACCGCCTTCGTGGTGCCGGAGGGCGAAGCCCGATGGCATCTCCGCTGGTTCACGCCGAAGTGCGAGGTGGATCTCTGCGGGCACGCCACCTTGGCGACTGCCTGGGTACTGCTCCGCTATCTGGGGGCGGGAGCCCAGGAGCTGCGGTTCCGTTCCCGCAGCGGGGACCTCACGGTGCGCCGGGACGGCGAGCTGCTGGAGTTGGACTTTCCCGCCTACCCCCCGACCCGGCTCGAGGCGATGCCCGGGCTGGAGGAGGCCCTGGGGGTGGCCTGCCGCGAGCTCTGGCTGGCACGCCGCTCTTCGACCGGGCGGATCCTCATGGTGGTCCTCGGGAGCGAGGAACAGGTCAAGGCGGTGCGCCCCGACCTCCCGGCCTTCCCCCGGCTCGACATCGCCAACCTGATGGTGACCGCGCCCGGCCGTGAGGTCGACTTCGTCTCCCGCTACTTCGCGCCGGCCAGCGGCATCCCCGAGGATCCGGTGACCGGCTCCGCCCACTGCACCCTGGCACCCTACTGGGCCTCGCGCCTCGCCCGCCCCGAGCTCTCGGCCCGCCAGGTGTCGGAGCGGGGCGGCGAGCTCCGCTGCCGGGTGGTCGGCGACCGGGTCCGGATCGCGGGCCGGGCCGCGCCCTATCTGGTGGGCGAGATCGAGATCCCGGACCCGGGGAGATAGGCCCTGATCCGGCGGCTCTCCCGGGCGCAGCGGACTCGGGTCCGCGGCCCGGAGTCGTCCTCGCCCTTGGCCCCGGCCCCGGTCACGGTTGACCCTCCGATCGACCCCGTGATAGCGTTCCCGTCCCTCGCCGCGGGCCATGGTCCGCGCCCGTGAGGCAACCCAGGAGGACCCCTCGTGGCCAATACCGTTTCCGCCGCCAAGCGGGCTCGCCAGAGCGAGCGCCGCCGCGTCCGGAACGCAGCCCTCAAGAGCCGGCTGCGCACCATCACCAAGCGTTTCCTGCACTCGCTGGACCCCAAGTCGGGCGAGAAGGCGCAGGCCCCCGAGTTCCTGGCCGCCGCCGTCAAGGAGTGGGACAAGGCCTGGTCCAAGGGCGTCGTCAAGCGGCGCACCGCCAGCCGGCACATCAGCCGCCTGAACCTCACCTGGAACAAGTTCCAGGCCGGCGCCCCGAGCGCCTGATCCCGGGGACCACTTCCCAGGGAAGCCCGGGCCTCCGCCCGGGCTTCGTCGCGACCGGCCCCGGAGTCGGACTAGGCATCGAGCCCGTCCAGGCCTGGAGCCCGGTCCTCGCCTCGATGCCGATCCTGGCCTCTGGCGGGACGGCGAGCCCCTTGCGGGCGAGCCGCAAGCTGAAGGCCCCGGAGGGCCGACCCTGACCTGCCCGCGAAATCCGCCGCACCAGGCCGGGGTTCCACCTCCCACTGGATCCGGCGGGCCGGCCTGGCCTAGTATGGGCCCCTATGGGTGGAATCCTCGCCCACATCGACGACATCCTCCTGGGGCCGGTCGGGATCGGCCTCCACGCCCGCTGCGAGGTCCTCTGCGAGCGCCTGGGCGCGGCCTGGCTGGCGGAGGCCGCCCCGGTAGGGGGACCGATCGCAGAGCGGCTGCGGGCCACGGGTTCCGAGGGGTCGTCGGCAGCCTTCCCTCCGAACGCAAGCGGTACCCGGGCCGCCCTCGAGCTGGTGATCGCAGACGCACCCCGGCTCCCGCCCGAGACCCAGATGGTCCACCACCTCTGGAGGATGGCGGCTCCGGAACGGATCGAGGTTCCGGTTCCCGCCGGGCTCGACGAGCTCTGCGGCTGGCTCCGCTGGGAGCTCGAGTACGCCCGGCGCCCCGCCCTGCTGGTGATCGGGACCGGCCTCGGCGCCCTGGTCGCCCACCCGCTCTACCCCTGCGGCAACATCCGGCTCGCCAAGGTTCTCGGCACCTTGCTCCTGGTTCGGTCCGGGTACCGGGCGGCGGCCCGGGTCCCGGTCGACCTGGTGCTGCCCGCCCTCGCCACCCGCCTCGAGGCCTGCCGGAGCCGGCTCGCCCGGGAGCCCGGAGGCCCAGCCCTCTCGCTCTGGTGCGAGGCCTTCCTGGAGCTGGTGGCGGCCCAGGGGGAGCGCGCCCTGGCCGAGCTCACCGCCGGCGAGGAGGTCCGGGTCGAGCCGCTGCCCGCCCTCCAGGAGCTGCTCGTCGACCTGGCACGCCGGGAAGGCCAGGTCACCTCCCGCCGGGCCCAACAGGTGGCCGGGGTCAGCCGCAACACCCTGAAGGACAACTTCCGACGCCTCTGCGAGCTCGGGCGCCTGGAGCGCCATGGCCAGCGCCGCGGCTGCTTCTACGTGCTGGCCCGGGGCAAGCCGTGACGGGCCCGGCTTGGCGCGACGTCGGCTTCGGCAGTAAACCTGGAGGAAAAGGCGGAAGCCCGCCCGGTGGAGCGAGGGACCCGCGGGTCCCCAGGAGGAGCGTCCCTGGTCGCAGGTGAAACCGCGTCCCTGCCCAGGGTGGGCCAGGGCGTGGACGTGCATGCCCTGGCCTCCGGTCGGCCGCTCCGGCTCGGCGGGATCGAGATCCCCTACGAGCGGGGACTGGTCGGCCACTCCGACGGCGACGCCCTGCTCCACGCCATCGCCTCGGCGCTGCTCGGCGCCCTGGCGCTCGGCGACCTCGGCGACCACTTCCCCTCGACCGATCCGGCCCTGGCGGGCATCGATTCCCGAACCCTGCTGGCCAAGGTGTCGTCGATGGTCGAGGGAAGGGGATGGCAGGTGGGCAATCTCGACACCATGGTGATCGCCCAGGCGCCGCGTCTCGCGCCCCATCGCTCCGCCATGCGTGCTAGCATCGCCGGCTGCCTGGGCGTGCCCGTGGACCGGGTCTCCGTCAAGGCCGCGACCTCGGACCATCTCGGCTTCACCGGCCGCGGCGAGGGGATCGCCTGCTTCGCCACGGTGGTCCTCTGGCCGGATCCGTCCGCAGGCCACATCCCGGAACCCGAAGGAGCCTAGAACCCATGTCGGACATGGAGGACTTCCTCGCCAAGTTGGTACACCCCGGCGAGGTGAAGCGGCTCTCGATCTACCAGCTCGAGGAGCTGGCGTCGGTGATCCGGGCCAAGCTGGTCTCGACCCTGGCGAAGACCGGTGGGCACCTCGCCCCCAACCTGGGCGTGGTCGAGCTGACCCTGGCGCTGGCCGCCCGCCTCGACCTCCCCCACGACGACCTGGTCTGGGACGTCTCCCACCAGAGCTACGTCTACAAGATGCTGACGGGCCGCTACGGACGCTTCGACACCCTGCGCCAGTACGAGGGGATCTCGGGCTTCTCCAAGCGGGCCGAGTCGCCCTACGACAAGTTCGGGGCCGGCCACGCCAACACCGCGGTCTCGGCGGCGCTGGGCATGGCCCAGGCCCGGGACATCACCGGCGGGGAGCAGCGGGTGGTGGCGATCGCCGGGGACGGGGCGCTCACCGGTGGGCTCTGCCAGGAGGGACTCCAGAACGCCGGCACCCTGAAGAGCCAGTTCCTGGTGATCCTGAACGACAACCAGATGAGCATCAGCCCCAACGTCGGGGCCTACCGGAACTACCTCGACCGGATCCGCTCCGAGCCCTTCTACCGGACCAGCAAGGAGTACGCGTCCTCGGTCCTCATGAGCATCCCCAAGGTGGGGCGGCTGCTCCACAAGGTGCTCGACGACGCCAAGGACACTCTGCGCTACCTGATGGTCCCGGGCGCCATCTTCCAGGAACTCGGCTTCACCTACCTCGGGCCGATCGACGGGCACGACTTCGAGAGCCTGCTCGAAGGCCTCGACATGGCGCTCGGCGTCAGCGACGGCCCGGTGGTCCTGCACGTGAAGACGGTGAAGGGCAAGGGCTACCAGCCCGCCGAGGGTTCGGTGCCTTCCCACCACGGGCTAGGTCCCTACGACCCGGCCGACGGCAAGCCCGTGAAGTCGGCCGGGCCGCCTTCCTGGCCCACCGTCTTCTGCGAGCAGATGATCCGGCGGGCGGTGGAGGACGACGCGGTGGTGGCGATCACCCCCGCGATGCCGCTGGGCAGCGGGCTGGTCAAGTTCCAGGAGCGGTTCCCCGAGCGCTTCTTCGACGTGGGGATCGCCGAGCAGCACGCCGTCTGCGTGGCCGCCGGGATGGCCACCCGGGGCCTGAAGCCGGTGGTGGCGATCTACTCGACCTTCCTGCAGCGGGCCTACGACCAGCTGATCCACGACGTCTGCATCCAGGACCTGCCGGTGGTCTTCGCCATCGACCGGGCCGGGATCGTGGGCGACGACGGACCGACCCACCAGGGCGTCTTCGACTACGCCTACCTGCGGGCGGTCCCGAACCTGGTGGTGGCCGCCCCCCGGGACGAGAACATGCTCCAGCACCTGCTCTACACGGGCCTCTCGCACGGCAGGCCCTTCACCCTGCGCTACCCCCGGGGCAGCGCCGCCGGGGTGGCGCTCGATCCCCAGCCCCAGGTGCTCCCGATCGGCAAGGCCCAGGCGCTCCGGGAAGGCGACCAGGTGGTGATCGCGGCCATCGGGTCCACGGTCTACCCGGCCCTGGAGGCCGCCCGGGTGCTCGAGAGCCGGATGGACCTCTCGGTCGGAGTCCTCGATCTGGTCTTCGCCAAGCCCATCGACGTGGCGGCGGTGGCCGATCGCCTGGGTCCCGAGACCCTGCTGGTCACGGTCGAGGAAGGCTGTCTGGCCGGGGGCGTGGGGTCGGCGGTGGTCGAGGGCCTGCTCGACCAGGGCCATCGGCTCCCGCCCCTGCTCCGGCTCGGGGTTCCCGACGAATTCGTGGAGGCCGGTACCCAGGAGATCTTCAGGACCCGTTACGGACTTTCTGCCGAGGCCATGGTGGAACGGATCCTGGACAAGCTGGAGGATCTCGGGCTTCTCTCCACCGTGAGCGCGCTGGTCCCCGGACCCGCCCGCGCTCCGGGCAAGTGAGCGAGAGGACCCCGTGAGCGAACTCGAGAAGGCCAGCGCCACCGGTAACCAGTCCGACTATGTTCGCAGGCTCCACCAGCAGATCGTCCAGAAGGACTCGATCATCAAGCTGCTCCAGGTGCAGGTGAAGAACCTGGAGGCCTCGGGTGCCGATGCCGCTGCCCTCGACCGCCTGACCACCGCGCTCGGGGAGGCGGAGGCCCGGCTCGCCGAGTACGAGGCCCGGGAAGAGGCGGACGCCGGCCTCCATCGCAAGGTGATGGCCCAGGAAGCCGAGCTCGAGAGCTTGCGGCCGGCCGCCGAGCGGACCCGCCGGGTCGAGGCGGCGCTGGCCTTGAAGGACGCCGAGATCGAACGCCAGCGCGACATGCTGCGGAGGGCCGAGGTCGAGGACGCCAAGGTCGGCCGCCTCGAGAGCGACAACCAGCGGTTGCGGCGGGAGCTCGACGAGGTCTCCCGGGAGCTCGGACGCCTGCGGGAGGGTTCCGCCCGGGGCGGCAAGGGAAGCTCGGGAGCGTCGGGGGCCGAGGCCGCCGAGCTGGCTCGCCTGCGGGAGCGGGTCGCCGACCTCGAGGCCAGCCTGGAGGTGGCCCGGGCCATGGCCGGCTCCGGAGGCGGGGAGGCCGGGGCCTCCGGCCAGGTCCCCGGGATCGACCGGGAGGACCTGAAGCTGCTGCAGGAAGTGATCGAGGCCAGCCAGGTCCTCGAGGACGTGCCTCGCGAAGGCCGCGACCCGCGAGAGGTCATGGAACAGGTCGGCGAGGCCCTGGCAGCCCTGCGGGCCCAGCTCGGCCTGGAGCGGATCGCCACCGTGGGCGAGAAGTTCGATCCCGACCGGCATGTGGTCGGCACCCTCCACTACAGCGAGGAGGCGCCCCACGACACGGTGCTGGTCGAGGAAGCCGCCGGCTACCGGATCGGCACCCGGGTCGTGAAGCCCGCCGAGGTCACGGTGGCCAGGAACCCCTGGTTCTGCGAGCGCTGCCAGGTGACCGCGGTCTCGGGCGCCACCTTCTGCCACCACTGCGGGACCCGCATCTCGAACCGGGCCAAGGATCTCGGGCCGCTCCCCGACGCGGTCCAGGGCGACCGGGTGCGGACCGCCCTGGAGGCGGCCGCTGCGGCCAGGTCGCGTGGCGACCTCACGGCAGCCCGCGGACCGCTGGAGGCGGCACTGGCCGAGAGCCCCGACGAACCCCGCCTGCTCGAGGCCCTGGTCCAGATCGACGAGTCCGAGGGCCGCTTCGCCGACGCCCTCGCCCGCCTGGAGCGGAAGTCCGGGGCCCGCCGGGATCGACGGGATCTCGAGCGGGTCCGGGAGCGCCTGCGGGCCAAGCAGGACATCCTCGAGCGGCTCCGTACCCTGCGATAGTTCGTCTGCAGCTCACCCCAAGGGGTTCGCTCGCGGGCCGGCTACGCCTCGTCGGGTAGCCGGGGGCGGTTGCCCGCCCCCGGCTCCCACAGAA
>CAYOHP010000137.1:0-17378 GCA_964403795.1 uncultured bacterium
CGACAACGTGGGCGACGTGGCGGGGATGGGCGCCGACCTGTTCGAGTCCTTCGTCGGCAGCCTGATCGGCGCCATGACCCTGGGCCTCGCCACCTGGGGCGGCCGGGGCGTCGCCCTCCCGCTGCTCCTGGCCGTGGTGGGCACCTTCTCCGCCATCCTCGGAATGCGCTTCGTCCATACCGACGACGACAGCAAGATCCAGGCGGCGCTGAACCAAGGGACCATGGCCGCCGGCGGGATCTTCGTGGTGGCTTCAGCGATCCTCTGTTGGCTGCTGCTCGGCAGCCGGTCCCCGATCGTCCCCGGCGAGATCGGTACCTGGTCCGGTGTCTGGATCTCGGTGACCTTGGGCCTGGTGGTCGGTGGCCTGATCGGGTACCTGACCGAGCGCTACACCTCCGGGTCCTACGCCCCGGTGCAGGAGATCGCCCGGGCCTCCGAGACCTCGGTCCCGACGAACATCATCACCGGTCTCTCGGTCGGCATGGCCAGCGTGGCCGGCCCCACCCTGCTGATCGCGTTCGCGATCGTGGTCTCCTACCGGCTGGCCGGTCTCTACGGGATCGCCATCTCGGCGGTCGGCATGCTCGCCACCACCGGGATCACGGTGGCCATCGATGCCTACGGGCCGGTCGCCGACAACGCCGGCGGCATCGCCGAGATGTCGGGAATGGGCAAGGACATCCGGTCCATCACCGACAAGCTCGACGCCGTGGGCAACACCACCGCAGCCATCGGCAAGGGTTTCGCGATCGGGTCGGCGGCGCTCACCGCCCTGGCCCTGTTCGCCGCCTACGCCAAGGCCGTGAACCTCGCCGGGATCGACATCATGCGCCCGGTCGTCATGGCCGGGCTGCTGATCGGCGGACTGCTCCCGTTCTACTTCTCGTCCCTGACCATGCGGGCCGTGGGCGACGCCGCCGAGGACATGATCCGCGAGGTGCAGCGCCAGTTCCGGGAACGGCCCGGGATCATGCAGAACACCGAGAAGCCCGACTACAAGAAGTGCGTGGAGATCAGCACCGCGGCCGCCATCAAGCGCATGGTGGTCCCTGGCGTGATGGCCATCGTGATCCCGGTGGTGGTCGGGTTCTGGAGCACCGAGGCCCTCGGCGGCCTGCTCGCCGGCACCCTGGTGACCGGCCTCCTGATGGCGCTGTTCATGGCGACCTCGGGCGGCGCCTGGGACAACGCCAAGAAGTACATCGAGGAAGGCCACTACGGCGGCAAGGGCTCCAAGGCCCACAAGTCGGCCGTGGTGGGCGACACCGTGGGCGACCCCTTCAAGGACACCAGCGGGCCCTCGATCAACATCTTCATCAAGCTCGTCGCCATCGTCTCCCTGGTCTGCGCCCCGATCTTCGGCGGCCCCTGAGGTCCGGGGACGGCGCCCTTGGCCAGCGGCAAGATCCCGGCGGAAGTCCTGGAGGAGATCCGACGCCGGGTCGACATCGCCGCGGTGGTGGGAGAACACGTCCGCTTGAAGCGGGCCGGTGCCAGCCTGAAGGGGCTCTGCCCCTTCCATGAGGAGAAGAGTCCCTCGTTCAACGTGAGTCCTGAGAAGCACATCTTCCATTGCTTCGGGTGCGGGGTGGGGGGCGACGTGTTCGCCTTCCTCACCCGGATCACCGGGTCGCCCTTCCCCCAGGTGGTCCAGGATCTCGCCACCCTGGCAGGGGTCGACCTGTCTCCCTACCGGCGCGCCGGCGAGAAGCCGGCCTCCGATCGGGCCGGGCTCTACGGTGCCTTGAAGCAGGCTTCCGAGTTCTTCCGTTCCCGGCTCGCCGGGAGCCAGCGGGCGGAGGGGTACCTGGCGACCCGGGGGCTCGACGCGGTCACCCGCGAAGCCTTCGGGATCGGCTACGCACCCGACTCCTGGAGCGAGCTGCACGATCACCTGGTCGGGCGCGGCGTACCCCTCGAGATCCTCTTCGAGGCCGGATTGGTCCGCAAGCGGCGGGAAGGCAACGGCCACTACGACCTGTTCCGGGACCGGATCGTGTTCCCGATCCGCGACGAGCACGGCAGGGTCGTCGGCTTCGGCGGCCGGCGGCTGGGCGAAGGCGAGGGTCCGAAGTACCTGAACAGCCCGGAGGGCCCGGTCTATTCCAAGGGACAGATCCTCTACAACCTCGACCGGGCCCAGCAGGCCCTGCACGGTGCCGAGCTCCCTCCGGTGCTCTGCGAGGGGTACATGGACGTGATCGCCCTGGCCCGGGCAGGAATCCCGCAGGCCGTGGCGCCCCTGGGCACCGCCCTGACCCAGGCCCAGGCCTCCCGGATGCAGAGGCTCTCCAAGCGCTGGGTGCTGGCCTTCGATGCCGACCCTGCCGGCCGCAGGGCGGCGGCCAAGGCGATCCAGCTCCTCGATCCCCTCGGGGTCGAGGCCCGGATCCTCTCGCTCAAGGGCAAGGACCCCGACGAGGTCCTCCAGCACGAGGGGCCGGAGGCGCTCCGCAAGGCGGTCCGCGAGGCCCGGCCGGTGGACGAGTTCCTCTTCCAGTCGATCGCGGCCGACCACGACCTCGCCTCGGGGCCGGGTCGGTCCGACGCCTTCCGGGAACTCCGGGGCCTGTTCGAAGCCCTGGTGAGCCCTCTCCTGAAGGAAGCCCTGATCCGACGGGTCTCGGACGGGCTGTCGGTCGGCGAGGACTTGGTGCGCCAGGCCTTCCGGGCCAGCCAGGCCGGCGAGCGTGCCGTGGAGGAACTCTCCGACCGGGCCGGATCCCTGCCCCGCCAGCACGCCACCGAGCGCATGGTGCTCCGGGAGGTCCTCCAGGACATCTCCCACCTGAGGACGGGGGCGGCCCGGGATCTCACCCCGGCCTCCGCCAGGGACCCCTACGTCAAGCAGTGCCTGGTGGCCCTCGGCGAGCTCCCGGAGTCGGAGGGCCCCGTCTTCGACGCCCTGCTGGCCGCCACCGAGGACGAAGCCCTGGCCCGCTTCGTGCGCTCGCTGGCCTTCGGCGAGGAGCCGACCGGTGGCGAGGAAGCCCCGAACCGTGTCGCCCGCTGGATGCACGACCTCGGCGCCCTCGAGGCCCGGGACCGGGCCCGTCGGATCCGGGAAGAGATGCTCTCCGAGAACGACAACGAGCGCCGGACCACCCTGTTGCGCGAGTATCAGGCGGTCCAGCGGGAGCTCGACCGCTTGCGAACGTCCCCGTAGTGATGCACCGAGACCGGTCCGCTGGGCCGGTATCCCGAAGCTGGAGGCACCGATGGCCCGCAACGTCTACAAGGCCCTGATGGAGGAGCTCACCCGGGGGAACGCGTCCCGACCGGTGGCCAAGCACTCCGTCTTCGCCCTCCTGCCCGACAGCTTCGACTCGCGGAAGGTGCAGGCCTTCCTGCGCTTCCTGGACCAGCACGGGGTCAAGGTCGTCGACGCCAAGACGAAGCTCGACGGGCCCGCCGGGCCGGCGTCGGTCTCCAGGCGGGCGCTCGCCCGCGATCAGGCATCCCCGGGCCAGGGGGTGCGGGTCGTCAAGAACTCGAAGGCCAAGGAGGGGAAGCCGCCCCGCGCGGTGTCCGTCTCCAGGGGGAAGACCGGCCCTCAACTGCCGGTCGTGGAACCGAAAGCGAAGAAGGCAGCCAGCATGAAGAAGTCGAAGCGACCCGCCGGGACCTCGAAGTCCGTTGGTGCGGCCCCGGCCAAGCGGTCCCGGGCCACGGCGACGGCCTCCCGCCCCAACCGCACCAAGGCTGCCCGCCCCGTGACCCCTGCCGCGGCTGCTTCCCGCAAGTCGGCCGCCACCGTTGCGCAGAAGGCTCCGGCGGCCCGGGTCCGCCCCGCCTCCGGCCCTGCCAACAAGTCCCCTGCCTCCGCTTCCAAGCCCAAGGCATCGACCCCGGTCCGGAGCCTCGGGAAGCGGGCTCCGGTCGGCTCGCCCGCAGCCCGACCCGCCACCAGGGCCGGCACCGCACCCAAGAGCAAGGCCACCGGTTCCAGCCGGACCGTCGCCCCCGCGCTGCGCCCCGGCCGGGCCAAGGTCCAGGTCGCCCCCGCCAAGGCGGCACCCAAGGCCAAGGCCGCCTCGACCCGGCCCGGGAAGGTCCCGGCCAAGGCCGCCGCTCCCTTGGCGGCTCCGGCCCGGCGCCCCAAGGCCAGCGGGGCATCCCTGGCTGCCAGCCCCCGCGTCGCTCCTCCGGCTCCTGCCGTGGTGCTCGCCAAGACCAAGCCCTCCCGGGACTCCGGGACCGTCCAGGCCCGGGTCAACCAGGCCTCCACCCGGCCCGAGGCCGGCACCCCCAAGGTGGCGGCGGCCGCCACCGCGGGCCCGTCCGCCGGCACCCGCACCACCCGGGTCTCCTCCCGGGCCGAGGATGCCAAGGTCACCCTCCGGGCCGTGGCCGAGGCCAGCGACGGTTCTCTCCTGCGGGCCACCCTCACGGTCGACACCGGGATCCGGCCGCTCTCGGAGCAGAAGATCACCGAGAACACCATGGTCCCCCGGGCCGCCGACCACTCCCCGGACTCCGGGGTGGATTCCGGCGACCCCGACAAGAACCCGCGGGTCTCCGGCGAGGAGCGCTTCTCGCGCCGGGGGCGCGGCATCGACATGGTCAGCGGCGACGGCCGCATCCGTGCCTACGACGGCTTCGAGGGTGCCGAGGCCGCCGGGGTCACGACCGCCGAGTTCCTCGAGGATCCGTTCCTCCAGGTGACCAACGTGCGCAACAGCGCCACCGACGAGGACGCCACCAGCGCCGACGCGGTGCGGATGTACCTCCAGGAGATCGGCCAGACCCCCCTGCTCACCCCCGAGGAGGAGGTCAGCCTGGCCAAGCGGATCGAGAAGGGCGACATGTCGGCCCGGGCCCAGCTCGTGAAGGCCAACCTGAAGCTGGTCGTCTCGGTCGCCAAGAAGTACACCAAGCGGGGGCTCTCGCTGCTCGACCTGATCCAGGAGGGCAACCAGGGCCTGATCCGGGCGGTCCAGAAGTTCAAGTACCAGAAGGGCTTCAAGTTCTCGACCTACGCCATGTGGTGGATCCGCCAGGCCATCACCCGGGCGCTGGCCGACCAGAGCCGCACCATCCGGATCCCGGTCCACATGGTGGAGACCATCAACCGTATCCGGAAGGTCGCCCGGGCCCTGACCCAGCGCCTCGGTCGGGAGGCCTCGAGCGAGGAGATCGCCCGCGAGGTCGACATGCCCATCGAGAAGGTCGAGCACATCCTGAAGACCGCCCAGGACCCGGTCTCGCTGGAGAGCCCCATCTGCTCGGACGAGGAGTCCAGCCTGGGCGACTTCGTGCCCGACCACGGGGCCATCAGCCCGACCCACGAGGTGAGCTGCATCATGCTCAAGGAGAAGATCCTCGAGGTGCTGCACACCCTCTCCGACCGCGAGAACCGGGTCATCCGGTACCGCTTCGGGATCGGGGTCGACAACCAGATGACCCTCGAGGAAGTCGGCCGCAAGTTCGGGGTGACCCGGGAGCGGATCCGCCAGATCGAGGCCAAGGCCCTGGTCCGGCTCCGCCACCCGACCCGGTCCAAGCAGCTCAAGGAGTTCTACATGGACTGACGGGAGCCGGACCTGCCGGTCCGCTTCCGTCCAGGACCCGGGTGAGCCCCAGGCTCATCCGGATCCAGGCCCTGACAGCTCCTCGTGATAGGATTCCGCGCGCCCGGAGGCCCGCTCCCGCGCCGGGAGGTCCGGCCCACGGCCAGGAGGCGTCATGGCGGTTCCCGAGTTCTGCGCGTACCAGGTCCGGACCCGGGTCCTGTTCGGCGCCGGCATCACCCGCGAGCTCGGGGAGCACCTCGGACGCCTGCCCGCGTCCCGCTGGCTGCTGGTGACCGATCCGGTGCTCGCCAAGCTCGGCTTCGTGGACCGGATCCGGGAGGGCCTCGAGGCCTCGGGTCTGGAGCTCGGCGCGGTGTTCGAGGGCGTGAAGCCGAACTCCGAGACCCGGATCTGCGAGGCAGGGGCAGAGATGGGCCGCCAGGCGGAGTGCGACGGGGTGATCGGCCTCGGGGGCGGGAGTTCCATGGACACCGCCAAGGCGATCTCGCTGCTCCTCTCGGGCGAGCTCGGGCTGCTCGAGTACGAGGGTGCCCAGATCCTGGGGAGCCTGGTGGGAGGCCCGCTGAAGCCCATGGTCTGCATCCCGACGACGGCCGGGACCGGCAGCGAGGTGACGAACTGTGCGGTGGTCCTCGACGAGGCCTCGGGGCGCAAGGTGAGCTTCCTCGACGACCTCCTCATGCCGGACCTCGCCCTGCTCGACGCCGACCTCACCCGGAACCTGCCGCCTCGCTTGGCCGCCGCCACCGGCATGGACGCCCTGACCCACGCCGTGGAGGCCTACGTGGACCTCCAGCGCAGTCCCTTCTCCGACGCCTGCGCCCTGGAAGCGGTCGGATTGATCCATCGCTCGCTCCGGAGGGCGGTCGCCGACGGCAAGCAGGACGACGAGGCCCGGGCCGAGATGCTGCTCGCCTCGAACCTGGCGGGTATCGCCTTCACCCACTCCATGGTGGGCGTGATCCACGGGATCTCGCATGCCATCGGCGGCCTCTGGCACAGCCCCCATGGGGAGTGCAACGCGGTCATCCTCCCCCATGGGATGCGCTTCAACCTGGAGGCCGAGACCGGGCGGTTCGCCCGCCTGGGCCGCGAGCTGGGGGCTCCCCGGGAACTCGACGACGAGGCGGCCGCAGGGTTCGCCATCGAGTCCGTGGTGGAGCTGCGGGAGGCCTTGTACCAGGCCAGCGGTCTGCCACGAAACCTGCGGGAGCTGGGAATTCCGGGCGATGGCACGGAGACCCTGGTGGAGAAGGCGATGGAAGAAGGAAGCATGCTCTACAATCCGCGGCCGGTGGACCCCGAGGGAGTCCGGGAGATCGTGACAGCCGCAGCCTGAGGGCGTACTCGTCCCGGATCCGGGCGAGGAAGTGCGGTGGGGCGCCCCGAGGGCGCGACCAAGAAAGGAATCGGGCGAGCGATCGATGGGAATCTTCAAGACCGAGGCCGAGGTCTACGACTCGATCGGCAAGCTGTTCCACGAGGTGAAGACCGGGGACGTCGCCGCCAAGATCAAGACCAGCGGCCTGGTGATCCAGTTCCAGTACTCGGAGCCCGATTCGATCATCACCATCGACTGCAAGAACGCACCCAAGGAGAAGGGGTGCCACCTCACGGTCATCACCGGCAAGACCGAGCTCGAGCCCGACGTGGTGATGTCCATGAAGGCCGACCTCGCCCACAAGTTCTGGTTCGGCAAGGTGAACCTGTTGACCGCGCTCACCACCCGGAAGATCGTGGCCAAGGGCCCGATTCCCAAGATCCTGAAGCTGCTCCCGGCGATCCAGCCCCTCTACAAGCTCTATCCCGAGCTGCTGCGCAAGTGGGGCAAGGACTCGCTGGTCATCTATTAGTCAGGGCGGAGGGATCCCCGGCCCCCTCCGACTGGACGATCGCGCCACCGGGACCTTCGCCAGGCGCCACCCTCGGGAGGACGCACATGCCTCCCGAGGTCAGGGCGGCCGGCCGCGAGCCTCGCCCTCGACCTCGACCCCGAGCGGGACGGGACGGGACGGGACGCTTCGTCCCGAGCCCTGCCGACCGCGGACATCCCCGCGATCGCTGGACCCCTCGGGCCTTGCTCAGTACCCGAACTGGAGGCGCAGGGCGAAGGTCGGCGGGATCCCGGCGTCGATGATCTTCTTCTGGGCCGTCGACACGTCGTACTCGACCCGCCGGAACTCGAGCACCCGGCTCGAGGTGTCGTAGAGCGCATAGGAAGCCCGCCAGTCCCGGTCGCGGGGCTGGCCGACCGAGCCGGGGTTCACCAGGTAGCGCTTCCCCTCCTGGAGCCGGAGGACCTTGTGGTTGGGGTCCTCCGACACGAGATCCGCCTTGGGTCCGATGTACATCGCCATGTGGGTGTGGCCGAAGCAGAGCACATGGACCGTGGGCCAGGTCCGTTCCATTTCCGCCAGGATCCAGGCCGCCTGCTCGAGCCCGAGAACGTACTCCTCGATGCTCCGGGGCGAGCCATGCACCAGCTGGATCTCGGACTCGACGGTCAGGTCCATGGGAAGCCCCCGTAGCCACTCCTGGCTCTCCGGGGAGAGGGTCTGGGCGTTCCAGAGCAAGGCCTCGCGGGCCGTGGGATTGAACGAGTGCAGGGTCGACCCGTAGATGGCGGCCTCGTCGTGGTTCCCCAGGATGCAGCGGGCCTCGGAACCGGCCAGGGCCTCGACGCACTCGTTGGGGTTGGCGCCGTAGCCGATGATGTCGCCGCAGCAGAGGAAGCCCTCGACCTTCTGCTCCCGGGCGTCGAGGATCACCGCCGACAGGGCCTCGATGTTCGAGTGGATGTCCGAGACGATGGCGTACTTCAAGGCGGGGGGGTCTCCCGTGGGTGGACTCTCGGTCCCATCGTACCACCCTCCCGGAGCCTGTGAACTTCTCTCGAGGACCGGGAACACGAAGCCCCGCCCGGAGGCGGGGCTTCGTGCCGGGATCCTGGATCCGGTCCTCAGTCGCGGGCGACGTCCGCCTCCCAGGCCACCCGGGCCTGGTCGCGCAGGGTCGCGTAGCGAGCCGTCTTCCGGATGTTGTCGAGGTCGGTGTCCTTCTCCATGTGCTTCCAGTCATGGAAGCCCCGCTCGACCGAGAGGGCCAGCCACTCGAGAGCCTTGTCGGCCTCGCCCATCAGGCTGTAGCAGCAGGCGATGTTGTAGTAGGCCGCGCTCTCGGTGGGATCGAGCTCGATCACCTTCTCGAAGCACCGGATCGACTTGTCGTACTCCTTGGTGTTCACGAAGGTGATGCCCATGTGGAAGTGTCCGGGCACGTAGTTCGGGTTGTAGGCCAGTGCCTGGCGGAACCGGGCGAGCGCCACCTGGTACCGACCCGCCTTGTCGTGGGCTACGCCCTCGTAGGCCAGGGCCGGGTAGAAGAAGGCGTTCTTCGACCGGATCTGCTGGTAGACCCCCAGCGCCACCTCGGGCAGTTCGGCCTTGATGTAGCCGTAGCCCAGGAAGAACAGGTTGTTGGTCGAAGCGTCCTTCTCCACCGCCCGCTGGTAGGCGCGCACGCCCTCGTGGGCCCGATCGGAGTTCAGGTAGGCGTGGCCCAGGCTGGCCCAGACCCGGGACTCGTCGATGGCCCGGGAGGCCGCTTCCAGGTGGGCAGTGGCCGCCACCGCCTTGGCCCGACGGGGCAGGAGCCTCATCCCCTCTGCGAGGTGCTCCTGGGGCGAGAGCTGGGGCCGGGCGCCCCCGAACATGGCGTACCCTGCGGCCATGCCGGCGAGGCCGCACAAGGCCAGGGTCCTCCGGCGCCGCGAGGGATGGAGCGCCCAGTCGAAGACGATCACCTCGAGGGCATCGTCGATCTTCTTGAGGGTCCCGAGGATTCTGCTCCGCATCCTGCTGCCTCCTTCGCGAGGGCGTCTCGGTCTCGGGTCGCCCAGGTAACGACCCTTCCCTAGAAACAGGTACCACACCCAGCCGGCCTGTCAAAATCCTGGCGCGCCCGCGGCGACCCGGTACCGCCGCCTCGCGGGCAGAAGGCCCCACCCGGAGGCCCCTCGTCCCCCCGCTCGCCGAGGAGGTTCAGGCCTCGGGCCGGGGCGCCTGGAGCCGCAGCGGCGAAGGCACCACTTCGATCGAGAGCGGCAGGTGCCCGGGATTTTCGCCGTCCATGTCGATCCCGATCCGTTCCTCGGCACGAGCCGGCCGGGCCTCGATCCGCCGGATCCGCGAGTACTCCACCCCGGGGACGTCGAGCAGCCCCCGGGGCCCGTACAGCGCCGGAGTGTGCCGGAGCGAGCGCCACAGTCCCACGTCGGGGAGCAGCACCAGGTCGAGGAGGCCATCGTCCAGGAGGGCCCCCGGGGCGATGTGCATGCCACCGCCGAAGTACCGCCCGTTGGCGACCACCACGTTCCGGAAGAACCCCCGGCGCACCTCTCCGCCGTCGATCACGAGTTCCATCTCCTGGTTCCGGTACCAAAGCAGCGAGACCACCGTGTGCCAGAGGAAGCTCACGAAGCCCCCGAAGCGCTTGGAGCTTCCGTTCACCCGCTCGCTCACCATGCCCCCGAGCCCGAAGTCGGTGATGTTGGCGAAGTGGTGGACCTGGGCGGCCCCGCCCGGGCCGGGCAGCACCAGCCGCCCCACGTCCATCGGCCACGGTTCCAGGCCCGCGAGCTGGCCGACCAGGACCTCGGGACGCTTCGAGAGGCCGAGCCCGCGGGCGAAGTCGCACCCCGTTCCCCGCGGGACCACCGCCAGTACCGCACCGGGCCGGACAGTTCCTCCTCCGGGCTGGAAGAACCCGTTCACGACCTCGCTGGTGGTCCCGTCCCCGCCGACCGCCACCACCCGTTCGAAGCCGGCGGCCAGGGCCTCGCGGGTCGCCCGGGTGGCGTCCCGGGGAGCACGGGTGAAGCGTTCCTCGGCGTCCGGGAAGGCGGCCTCGAGGTGCCTGCGGATCCGCCCCCAGTCCCTGCCGGTGGTCCCGTCGGCGGAGCGGGGGTTGACCACCAGTACGGTCCGCATCGCCTAGCTCTTCCGGGTCACGAGCCGGCCTGGGTCCACGGCCAGGACCCCGCCCTCCCTGAGCCAGCGGGCGCTCCAGGGCGAGGCGACCAGGACTCCCTCGCCCGCGAGCCGGCGGGCCAGCCGGGCCCGGAGCCCCTGGGCCGCCTCGGGCACCAGCAGGTCGAGGAGTCCCTGGCCTCCCGACGAGAGGTGGGGGGCTCCTCCTTCCGTGACCTCCTCCAGGCCGGCCGCCAGGCCGATCCGGCGCATCCCGGGGTCGGGGAGCGCCTCGCAGAGGAAGCGGGTGGTGGCAGGCTCGCCCGGCCGGAGACCGGCTTCCGGGATCACGTCCCACCAGGTGCGGACCCGGGAACCGGCCCCGGCGAAGCCGGCTGCGACCTCGGCCGGCTCCTCGCAGAAGATCTCCCCATGACGCGCCGCGACCGAGGCCAGACGTTTGCCCAGCTCGGCGGCCAGCGGCTCGGCTCCGAGGACCCGGGCCCAGGCCGCCGAAGGGGCGTACTCCTCGGGACGGGGCAGGGCCACCTGGAACCCGAGCCCCTCGAGGAACGCCACGGTGGCCGTGAGGGTCTCGGGGCCCGCTTCGAGGCAACGGTCCGAGGGCCAGACCAGGAGCGGCGCAGCCCGACCCTGCAGTTCCGGACGCGCCTCCCGCAGCGGTCCGGCGAGCACGCCCCCGCCGGGCCCGAACCCGGCCGCCAGGTGCTCCAGGACCCGGTTCGCCCGCCCCGATCCGAAGCCCCGATCCCGCGCCATGGCGCGGGCCCGCTGCAGGATCCGCGGTACCGGATTGCCGTGGTCGCAGACGGACTGGCAGGCCCCGCACCCGTCGCAGTACCCGAAGGCCTCGCCGGCCTCGGGCCCCCACGGGAACACCCCGGTGCCGAGGTGGTGCAGGAGCCCCACCATGAAGCGGGGGCTGGCCGCTTCCCGGCCCTCGCTCGCCTCGACCGGACACGCGAACCGGCACAGGCTCGGACAGTAGGCGCAGACCTCGACGGCCCGGGCCAGCTCCTTGGAGAGGCTCACGTCCCCCCCGTCAGGCACGGACCGGGAGCCGAGGCCGGGAGGCCGAGCTTGCCCGGATTGGCGATCCATGCCGGATCCACTGCCGCCTTGAAGCCCGCCAGCGCCCGCATGAATGCGCCGTGCTCGCCGGCCATCCCCGACTGCTTGAGGAGGCCCACGCCGTGGTGATGGCTGCGGGTTGCGCCATGGCGGCCGGCCAGCTCCAGGGCCCGCTTCCAGGTCCGGTCGTAGAGCGCCCGGGTCTCGTCCTCCCCTGCCCCCTTCCCGGCCAGCGAGAAGTAGATCGAGCAGCCCTCGGGATAGGCGTGGGAGAAGTGCGCCATCACGGCCACCTCACCCCCCAGGCCGCTGCGCACCCCCTCGTACAGGGCCGCCAGGTCGCTCCAGGGGGCGGCCACCTCGAAGGTGTCGACGAAGAACCCGTCGGCGATCAGGGGAGAGAGCTTGAAGCTCACCGCGTAGCGGTGGGCGAACCAGGCCCGGGCGGGTTCCTCGCCCTGGTCCGAGAGCCCGAGCGCCAGGCATTCCTCGGCCGCCACCCGCTCCTCGGCCGCGGTCAGGGTAGGGTCCCCCTCGAAGGTGAGGATCAGCAGGCACCCGTGGAGCATGCCCTCGACGGCCTTCACCATGCGGGGCGAGCCCAGGACCATGTCCTGGACGACCCGGGCCAGGCCCGGGAGGGCGGCCTTCACGGCGGTGGCCGCCTGCTTGAGCGGAGAGGCGTCGCGCTTCGATCCCCGGGAACCGATGATCCAGGTGTCGAGTTCGTCGTAGAGCCGGACCGCGGCAGGCCGGGCCCCCCGCCGGAGGATCCTCCGGATGGCCTCGGTCCCGGCCCGCACCCCCGGGGCGAGGAAGGCCCGGAAGCGCCGGGCGGCCGGCTCCGGCCAGACCCTGAAGGTGGCGGCGGTCACCGCCCCCAGCGTCCCCTCGCTTCCCATGACCAGGTGCTTGAAGTCGGGACCGAAGGCGCTGCGCGGCGAGGGCACGGTGGCATAGGTGGTCCCGTCGGGGAGGACCCCCCTGAGGGCGACCACCATGTCCTCGATCTTCCCGTACCGGGTGCTGAGCTGCCCGGCGGACCGCGCCGCCACCCACCCCCCCACCGTCGAGCAGTAGATCGAGGACGGGAAGTGCCCGAGGGTGAAGCCATGGCGGGAGAGCTCCCGCTCCAGGCGCTCGCCGTTGGTCCCGGCCCGCACCCGGCAGAGCAGCGAGACGGGGTCGAGTTCCTCGATGCCCTCGTGGCGCTTCAAGTCCAGCACGATCCCGCCCCGATCGGGCATGGCGCCGCCGCAGACCCCGGAACTCGATCCCACCGGCACGACCGGGATCCGGTGTTGGGTGGCGATCCGGTAGACCGCCGCCACCTGGACGTCGTCGGCCGGCCAGACCACTGCGTCCGGCCAGACGGGGGCCTCGCCCGCACGGCTCCGCAGGAGTTCCCGGGGCCAGAGGTCTCTGGCCACCGAGAACCGGTCCAGGGCCCCGGTCGAGAATCCCCGCTCGCCGAGCGCCGCGGCGAACAGGCCGCGGGCCGCCTCGGAGAGGCGGGAGGCGGGCACGGTACCTGCGTCGGGTTCCTTCATGGCGATGGGCCCACGGTAGCACCCGGAATCCGGCGCCCCCACTCCATCGGTACCAGGTACCTCCCCGCGACCAACCGTCCCGCCGAGCCGCGGACCAGGGTCTCGACCCGATCCCGCTCCGCCTCGACGGCAGGCCGCGGCTGGTATCCGGTCGCCTCGTTGTCGCTGGCGATCGGGGTGAGCACCACCCCGGCCCGCCTGCCGTAGGCTCCCTCCACGACCCTGAGTTCGGCCAGGAGCGAGAAGGGTTCGACACCGAACTGCCGGAACCTCCCGGGCGACTGGAAGACCCCGTTGCCCAGGCCATGCACGACGACCGTCTCCCCGATCCGCTCCACCTCCTGGGCGACGTGGGCCCCGTGGCCGACCACCAGATCGGCTCCCCCCTCGGCCAAGGCCCTCGCCAAGGCCCGCTGTCCCGGACCTGCCGGGGCGTAGTTCTCGCCCCAATGCGGGAAGGCGACCAGCAGCGCCCCGGGATGCCGGGTGCGGAGCCTCTGCATGGTCGAACGTCCCGAGGCGGGGGTCCAGGCGACCACCCCGGGTCCCGGACCGGCATGGAATCCCAGATCCCGATGGGCCGCATCCCACTGGAACCCGGCCGCCACTACCAGTTCCAGGATGCCCTCCCCCAAGCGCAAGCGCCGGACCAGCGGCTCTCCGGCCGCCAGCGCGTCGCCACCCGCCCCGAAAGCCTCGATGCCCCGGGCGGCCAGGGCCTCCAGGGTATCGGTCAGGCCCTCGGCACCGAAGTCCATGGCGTGGTTGTTGGCGAGCGAGACGGCCGACACCCGCGCCCCGACCAGGGCCTCGCAGGTCCTCCCGGGGTCCCCCCGGTGCACGAACCGCTTGCGGCCTTCGAGGTGGGAGCGGGTGCGACGGGTGAGCGGGGCTTCGAGGTTGGCGAGCACCAGGTCGGCCCGGCCCAGGCGGTCTTCCAGCCCCCGGAACCCATGGAGGTGGCCGTGGGTCGCGGCGGCCCGCCTTCCCCCCGCGAAGGTCTCGCCCAGGTAGACGTCGCCGAGGAACAGGATCGAGAGACGATCGCCGCCGAGGGCCGGAGCCGCGACCACCAGCCAGGCCAGGAGCCCGGCGATCCCCCGGGGCCTCCTCAGAACGAGACCCCCAGGAGCTGGGGCGGGACCCCCGAGACGTCCCGCCAGAACTGGCGCACCGCGTTGGCGAAGTGCCAGGGCTCCTCGATCTGGGGGCAGTGTCCGCAGGACCGGAAGATCCGGAACTCGGCATTGCGGATCCGGTCCGCGGCCAGGGCCCCCTGCCCGATGTCGACCACCCGGTCGCGGTCGCCGAAGAGCACCAGCGCCGGGACCTTCACCCGCCCCAGCAGGGGCTCCATGTTGGTCGAGAGGATCGAGTTGGCACTCCCGAAGAGCGCCTTGTGGGGCACCCGCTGGGCGTCCTCGATCATCTGCTCGGGCACCGGTACCTTGTGGACGAAGTAGTTCGAGAGGAAGCGGGCCACCTCGCGACTGCGCAGCAGGCGGAAGGTGGAGTCCCGGATCACCGGCAGGCCGACGATCTGGAGCAGGCGCGCCACCGCATTCGGCCCGTCGATCGGCGCCGACGCCAGGGTGAGGCTGCGCAGCAGCTCGGGCCGCTTGACCGCCACCTGGAGCGCGATCATCCCGCCCATCGAGTGGCCGACCAGGTGGACCGGCCCCTCCACCCGGGTCTCCAGGAACTGGAGCACCAGGTCGACCTGCGCCTGGATGTCGAATTCCGTGGCCTCCTCGGGGATGGTGGTCTGGCCGAACCCGAGCAGGTCGAGGGCGTGGCAGCGGTACTGGGAGGAGACCTGGTCGAAGAGCCGGAGCCAGCACCAGGAGGACTCGATCCAGCCATGGACCAGGACCACCGGGGGACCCTCGCCGCCTTCCCGGTAGTGGACGGTGCCACCCCGGTACTCGAAGGTCCTGGAGACGGGCTCCCCGGCCAAGGCGACCCTTCCTGATCTCTCCCCGCCCACGACGCAGAAGGATAACGCATCGTGTC
The DNA here is from genome assembly GCA_964403795.1 of uncultured bacterium. Classification (GTDB taxonomy): domain Bacteria; phylum Muiribacteriota; class UBA6191; order CAZXTJ01; family CAYOHP01; genus CAYOHP01. The sequence goes on from CAYOHP010000137.1 coordinate 15,160, forward strand.
ACGAAACGCGAGGGCGGGTCCCGGGACCTGCCGCGACTCCCCCCCGGGGCGCCCGATCCGTTCCATGTTGCAGCCCGGGTGTCCCGGGCGCACTCTGTAGCCGGCGCGCCGGGAGCCGGTCGCCCGCGGGCACCCCGCGGGACCGGGCCCCGGGGCGTCGGAGACGGGAACGTCATGAAGAAGGTCGCGATCGTCAGCCTGGGCCCCAAGGGAGTCGAGTCCGGCTTCCAGTACGAGTTCCGGGGACAGCCGGTGGAAGTCGAGTGGCACGCCACCGACGGTGACGTGCGGGTGGCCGGGGAGCGGATCGCCAGCCTCGACGGGAAGGTCGATGCCATCGGCCTCGACTCCATGAACCGCGCCTACCACGTGGCCGGGACCGACTACCCGATCCGGGAGGTCGCCGAGATCACCCGGGGCGCCACCCGGACCCCGGTGGTCGACGGCTCCAACCTCAAGCGCACCCTGGAGCGCTGGGCCGTGACCTGGATGCAGGACAAGGAGCCGGACCTGCTCCGGTCCACCACCCACGTGTTCTTCCCCAACGGGGTCGACCGGTGGCACATGGCCAAGGTCTTCGCCGAGTACACCGAGCACCTCGAGTTCGGCGATGCCATGTTCCACTGGTCCTGGCCCTGGACCGTCAAGGGCCTCTCCCAGCTCGAGACCTACGCATCATGGCTCCTGCCCTGGGTCTGCGACCGCCCCTACAAGGCGCTCTACCCCACCGGCAAGCGCCAGACCGAGAGCTCGCCCAGGTACTCCAAGGCATTCCGCAAGGCCGACGTGATCGCCGGGAGCATCCACTACATCCGCCGCTACGCCCCCCTCGACATCCGCAACAAGATCGTGGTCACCAATGCCCTCTCGCCCGAGGACTACGAGGACCTGAGGGAGCGCGGGGTGCGGACCGTCATCACCACCACCCCGGAGATGAACGGCCGGTCCTACGGGACCAACGTACTCGAGGCGATCATGGTCGCCACCCAGGAGAAGAAGGCGTCCCAGCTGAAGACCGACGACTTCCTGGCCATGATCTCCGAGTCGGGGATCGAGCCGCGCCTGCTCTACCCCCGCGGCAAGCCGGTCCCGGTCGAGAAGTTCGCCTTCATCATCCATCCCCTGAAGACCAGCCACCTCTTCAACCACCCGCTCCTGAAGCACCTCCGCTTCCTGCCCGAGAGCTGGGTCGAATGGCTGGCCAACCTGGGAGGCCCCCTCTACCTGAGCAAGGTCACGGGAGCCAGGTCGGCGACCGGCAAGGAACTCGAAGGCTGGCTCTACGCGCTCACCGGCACGCCCAAGATGCTGATGCAGACCGACCCCAAGATCACCTACCGCAAGATCCTGAAGACCTGCCAGTGGGCCGAGCGGGCCGGTGCCAAGATCCTCGGGCTGGGCGCCTTCACCAGCGTGGTGGGGGACGCCGGGATCACCATCGCCAAGGAAGCCGACATCGCCATCACCTCGGGCAACAGCTACACCGTGGCCTCCACCTTCGAGGCGGCGAAGACCGTCTGCTTGAAGATGGGCCATGACCCGAAGAATTTCTCCAGCATGGTGATCGGCGCCACCGGCTCGATCGGGGCCGTGTGCAGCCGGCTCCTGGCCTACGTGTCGAATCGCCTCCACCTGGTCGCCCCCCGACCCGAGAAGCTCCTCGAACTCCAGAAGCGGATCCAGGAGGACTGCCCGAACTGCGAGGTGACGATCGCCACCCACGCCGACGAACACATCGGCGACCCCGACCTGATCATCACCACCACCACCTCGCGGGGCGCCCGGCTGCTCGACATCATGAAGGTGAAGCCGGGGGCGGTGATCTGCGACGTGGCCAGGCCCCTCGACATGAAGCGGGAGGACGCCGAGAAGCGTCCCGACGTGCTGATCATCGAGTCGGGCGAACTCGAGGTGCCCGGGCCGGTCAATTTCGGGGTGGACATCGGACTCCCCCCCAAGACCGCCTACGCCTGCCTCTCCGAGACCATGATCCTGGCCATGGAGGGGCGCTACGAGGACTACACCCTCGGCCGCAACCTGGAGATCGAGCGGGTCAAGGAGATCTACAAGCTCGGCAAGAAGCACGGGTTCAAGCTGGCCGCCATCCGCTCCTTCGGGAAGATCGTGACCGACCAGGAGATCCAGTTGATCCGGGAGCGGGCCGAGGAGGCTCGCCGGCTGAGGGATGCCTCGGCCCCGGCCGGGGGCGGGACCCGGAG
>CAYOHP010000138.1:0-16034 GCA_964403795.1 uncultured bacterium
TGCGTGTCACCCTGCAGGCCCTGGCCGCGGTGCTGGGATGCTTCCAGTCGCTACACACCAACTCGTGGGACGAGGCGCTCGGCCTCCCGACCGCCGATTCGGTGCGGGTGGCGCTCCGGACCCAGCAGGTGATCGCCCACGAGACCAGGGTCGGGGACACCGTGGACCCCCTGGGCGGGTCCTTCGCGGTCGAAGCCATGACCGACCGGCTCGAGGCGGAGGCCTCGCAGCTGATCGACGCGATCGAGGAACGGGGCGGAGTGCTCCGCTGCCTGGAAGAGGGCTGGATCCAGGGGGAGATCACCCGCTCGGCCTTCGAGTTCCAGCGCGACCTGGAGGCAGGGAAGCGGGTCCAGGTAGGCGTGAACCGCTTCGCCACCGAGGCCGCCGGCCCTCCGCCCGAGCCGCTCCGGCTGGACCCGAGCCTGGAGGATCGCCAGCGCGAGAAGCTCGCCGCTTTCCGCTCAGGGCGGGACCGGGCCCGGACCGACGCCTCGCTGGCCGAACTCGGTCGGGTGGCGAGGGAGGGCGGGAACCTCATGCCGCCGACCCTGGCGGCGGTGAGGGCCCGGGCCACCCTGGGCGAGATCGCCGACGCCCTGCGCTCGGTGTTCGGGGAGTACCAGCCGGGCGGGTGACCGGAGTCGGGGACCGTGAGCCTCTCGCCGGGGTCAGGCGCGGCGACGGGGGCCGGGCTTCCGACCGGGGGCGGGTCGCGTCGTGGGTCGGGCCGGGTTCCCGGAACGGCTCCTCTTCGGGGAAGCCGGGGCGCGGCGGGCCGCCTTCCCCCTGCCCCCGCCGGGGATCCGGACCGGGTTGAAATCGAGGATCCCGTCGATCAGGCCCCAGTCCCGACACTCCTCGGGGGTGAGCCAGGTCTCCTGGTGACGGAGCAGGCCGCGGACCTCGACCTCGGTCCGTCCGGTGCACTTGACCAGGTGGGCGACCTGCTTGCGGGCGGTGTTCTTGATCTCGGTCATCCGCCCCTCCATCTCGGTCACGCTCCCCGAGTTGGACCACGAGTACTCGTGGATCATGACCGAGGCGTTGCGGGTGGCCAGACGTCGGCCCCGGGTGCCCGACATCAGGATCACGGTGGCCGCCGACTCGACCGTCCCGAGCCCGATGGTACGGATCGGCTTGGAGAGGACCTCCATCAGGTCGGCCAGGCCGAAGGCCGGCTGCAGCAGCCCTCCCGCGGAGTTGATCCAGAGGGTGATCTCGCGGACCGAGCGGCGCCCCTCGAGGTAGGCGAGCTGCTCGATCAGGGTGCAGACCTTCTCGTCGTCGACCTCGCCGAAGAGGGTCAGGTGTCCCCGCTCGAGGTTCTTGACCTGGAAGTTCTCCACGCCTGCTGCCCTCCTACGCCGGCCTCCGGTCCGCCAGGACCTTGAGCCCGGCGAGCCTCCCGTCGGGCTGCCGATGGGCCAGCGCCAGCGGGAACCCGGGGACCCCGTCGGTCACCAGGTACGCCTCGTCGTCCCGGGCCTCCCGCTCCAGCCGGTAGTCCTCCGGGCCGGGAGCGTGGCCGCACAGTAGTCGATCCCTGGCCGCTGGAACCACCTGCACCACGCCGAGCTCGGGGAGGAGCTCCGGGACGGGGAGGAAGGCTGCCTCCACGGCCCCGGGAGCGAGCAGATCGAAGGGAGTGCGGGACCGGGTCCGATCCAGGGTACCGACCCGTTCCCGGACCAGGGACTCGAGGATCCCCCCCACTCCGAGGGCGGCCCCGAGGTCGCGGGCGAGGCTGCGGATGTAGGTCCCACGACCGCACACGACCCGGAAGCGGACGGTCGGCCAGTGGTACTCGACGAGACCGATCGCGTGCACCACGATCTCACGGGCCTCGGGTACGACCTCGATCCCGGAGCGCGCCAGCTCATAGCCCCGCCGTCCGTCGACGCGCCGGGCCGAGTACCGGGGTGGTACCTGGGGACTGCGTCCGACGAACCCGGCGAGGACCGTCTCGAGTCGGTCGCGGCCGGGGGGCGCCGACGGGGCGAAGGTCGACTCGGTCCGGCCGGTCCGGTCCAGGGTGTCGGTCAGGACGTCCAGGCGCGCCTCTGCCAGGTAGGTCTTGGTCCCTGCGCCGATCCGGTCCGCCAGCCGGGTGGCGGCGCCCACGCAGATCGGGAGCACGCCCTCCGCGAACGGGTCGAGGGTGCCGGCATGCCCGACCTTGGCGCCCCGTGGGAGGAGTCCCCGCACATAGGCGACGAGATCATGGGAGGTCGGCCCCACCGGCTTCCAGAGCGAGAGGACGCCGGGGTGTTGGCGAGCGGCCCCGGGATTCCGGCCCCGGCTCACCGGGAGGGGTCCCCACTCTCCGGGGGATCGTCGTCCTCGCGGTCCCCACCGGAGAGGAGGTCGGTCCCGTCCTCCGGGTCCCGGACCGCAGCGGCCTCGTCCGGATCCGCGGGTCCGGGCTCCTCGAGGAGCCCGAGCCGGCGACGCTCGGCTCGTTCGGCCTCCAGGACCTCGAGCAGGTGTTCGACCCGAGCCGCCTGGTCCGGGGTCTCGTCGAGCCGCATGCGGAGCTTCGGCACCACCCGGAGACCGAGTTCCTCCCCCAGGCGTCGACGCAGGAAGGGCAGGGCGTGGCGCACCACGCCGAAGAGTCCCTCCTGCTGGCCCCGTTCGGCGAGGATGGCGATCCACACGTCGAGGACCGACAGGTCGGGGCTCACCTTGGCCCGGGAGACGCTCACCATGCTGGCGGCCAGGCGCGCATCCCCGAGCTCATGGGTGATGAGGTGGGCCAACACCCGTTGGGCCTCGCGCTGGACCCGCTCCTGACGCCGACTCGACACGATGGGCCTAGCGGGCGACCTCGCGGGACTCGATGACCTCGATCACGTCCTGGGGCTTCAGGTCGTTGAAGCCGTCGAGTCCGATGCCGCACTCGAAGCCGGTCTGGACCTCGCGCACGTCGTCCTTGAACCGCTTGAGCGAAGCGATCGCCCCGCTCCAGACGGGGACGCCGTCCCGGAGGACCCGGGCCTTGCAGTTGCGTGCGATCTTGCCGTCGAGCACGTAGGACCCGGCGATCTTGCCGAACTTGGGGACGCTGAAGACCTGGCGGACTTCGGCGGACCCCACCACGTGCTCCTCGTAGGTGGGCTCGAGCAGGCCCTTGACGGCCTTCTCGATCTCCTCGAGGCACTCGTAGATGATGTCGTAGGCCTTGATCTGGACACCATGTTGCTCGGACAGCTTCCGGACCGAGGCCGGCGGACGCACGTGGAACGAGAGCAGGACCGCGTCCGAGGCGGCTGCCAGCATCACGTCGCCGTCGTTGGGCGCACCGACCCCGGAGTGCACGACCCTGACCTCGACCTCGTCGTTGGAGAGCTTGACCAGCGAGTCGGCCAGGGCCGTCGCCGAGCCCTGCACGTCGGCCTTCACCACGAAGTTCAGGCTCTTCTTCTCGCCGGGCCTGCCGGCCGCGAACAGATTCTCGAGGCTGGCGTGCAGCTTCTTCGACTCGCCGCTGGCCACCTGGTTCTTCATCCGCTCGCGACGGGCTTCGACCAGGCTCCGGGCCTCGGCGTCGTCCTCGCAGACCTGGAACTGGGTGTTGATCTCGGGGACGTCCTGCCAGCCGATGACCTCGACCGGGGTCCCGGGTCCGGTGAAGTCGACCGGATTGCCGTCCCAGTCCCGGAGCAGGCGGACCCGGCCCATGGAGGTACCGGCCACGAAGCTCATGCCCTTCTCGAGGGTTCCTTCCTGGACCAGCACGGTGGCGACGGGGCCGAGGCCCTTGTCGAGCCGGCTTTCCAGGACCACGCCCACGGGGTCGGCCGAGGGGTCGGAAGAGAGCTCGAGCATCTGGGTCTGGAGGGCGATCATCTCCACCAGGTCGGGGATCCCTTCGCCGGTCCTGGCCGAGACGGGCACCACCACGGTGCTCCCGCCCCATGCCTCCGGCACCAGGTTCTCGGCCGCCAGGCCCTGGTAGACCCGCTGGTCGTCCCGACCCGGGGCATCGATCTTGTTCATCGCCACCATGATCGGGCAGCCGGCGGCCCGGGCGTGATGGATGGCTTCCTTGGTCTGGGGCATGACGCCGTCGTCGGCGGCCACCACCAGCACCACCATGTCGGTGACCTGGGCGCCCTGGGCACGCATGGCGGTGAAGGCCTCGTGGCCCGGGGTGTCGATGAAGGTCAGCCGATCGCCACCTTCGCTCACGACCTGGTAGGCGCCGATGTGCTGGGTGATCCCACCCGCTTCGCCGGCCACCACGTCGCTCTTGCGGATCCGGTCGAGGATCGAGGTCTTGCCGTGGTCGACGTGACCCATCACGGTGATGACGGCGGGCCGCGGCGAGAGCTCTCCGGAGACGATCTCCTCGTCGCCGGCTTCGTCCTCGCCCTCGGCGCCTTCGTCGGTGCCACCCTCCTCGCCCTCGGCGAGGGTCGCCTCCTCGTCTTCCTCGGGCTCCTCGGGGTTCTTCAGCTCGTAGCCGAACTCCGCCACCAGGATGCTCGCGGTATCGAGGTCGATCCGCTGGTTCAAGCTCACCATCTGCCCGATGCCGATCAGCTTCTTGATCAGCTCGGCAGACGGCTGGTTGAGCATGGCGGCGAGTTCCGCCACCGAGACCGCATCCGAGAGGTAGAGGACCTTCTCGTCGCGGGCTTCCTGCTCACGAGCCAATCGGGCTTCGATACGACCCTTCTTCTCGGCCCGGTACCGGGCCCGGCGCCCGGCTCCCCCACCCTTGCCCCGGCTCAGCCTGGGACGGGCCTGGAGCGGGCTGTAGCTCGCCAGCTCGTCGGTACCAGGGATCACCCTCCGGGCGGTCCGATCGTAGGGAGTCGAGGCGCCCGCCGCGCCCGGCTCGGCGGGTCGCCGGCCGCGGGCTCCGTCGACCTCGTCCCGGTGGGGGCGGGTCTTGGGACGGTCGCGATCGCGATCGCGATCGCGATCGCGCTCGGAAGGGGCACCCGGGGCGCCGGGGGCCGCGCCGCGACCCGGGCCTCCTCCCGGTCCGCCGCGGCCGGGACCGCGACCGAAGCCTCCACCCGGTCCGCCGGGACCGCGGGAGAAGCCGCCCCCGGGCCCACCGGGACCGCGACCGAAGCCTCCACCACCGGGACCTCGGGAGAAGCCTCCACCGGGTGCACCGGGCCCCCGGGAGAAGCCTCCACCGGGACCGCGGGAGAAGCCGCCGCCGGGTCCCCCGGGACCGCGGGAGAAGCCTCCTCCGGGGCCGCCGGGGCCAGCCCCGGGTGCTCCTGGGCGGAATCCACCCTGGGGACGTCCCCCCGGCTGGGGTCGGTACTCGCGCAGGCCGCGGGCCGCCTCGGGGCGGAACTCCCGGCTCACGGGCCGGGCCGCGCCGGGCCCACCCGCACCGGGGCCGCCAGGCCCTGCGCCAGGACCACCAGGGAAGCCGGGCCGTCCGCCTGGGGGGCGCGGGCCTTGGCCTTCGCTCCGGACCATTCCGGCGCCTCGAGGGCTGCTCCCGTCGACCCGGTACACCGCCGGGCCCGATCCAGGACCGCGGGGGGGGCCGAACCGATCCGGGCGTTCGCGTGAGCCGCGCTCATCCCGGCCTCCGGGAGAGCCCTGGCGGTAGACGCCAGGACCCGCACCCGGGCGACCCGGACCGGTGCCCGGGGGATAGCCCTTCATGGTCTCTCCCTTGAACGTGGGAGTTGTGCCGGCCCGGTAGGCCGCCACGGGAGCACTGGGCGGTCCCTGGGGGCGGGGAGCCGGCCGGTCCCCGGGCCGGTCGCCTCCGCGAGCTTCGGGGCGAGATCCGGGCCTGGGGGAACGCAAGTCGCCAGGGCGACGAGCCGGTTCCCTGCGAGCGCTCCCCGCAGCGGCATCGGCGGGAACCCCGGCCTCGCCGGAGGCGGCCGCGGGAGCTTCGGATTCAGGGCTCGGAGTCGGAGGAAGGGCTTCGCGGGGGGGACGGATGGGTGCAGGAGTCACTTGGATGGGAGTCGACGGCTTGGCTGCCGCGGGCCTGGTCGAGCGGGCATGGGAGGAGGACTCGGAGACTTCCTCCGATCCCTTCTCGCCGTCTGCCGCCGACTTGGGGGACTTGGCTGCGGCCTTCTTGCGGGCCGGAGCCTTCTTGGGTGCGGACGACTTGGAGGATCCCTCGGGAGCGGGGTCCGAGGACCCGCGAGCACCCTTCAACGAGCCCCGGAGCTTGGACGCGGTGTCCTCGTCCACGGTGCCCAGGGCGTTGGCGAACGAAAATCCGGCGCTTTCGCACCGGGCCAGGAACTCCTTGGACGACAGCCCGAGGTCCTTGGCAAGGGTATACAGCCTGATCTTCGACGACATGATGTTCTGGAGATCCTGTTCCTTCTGCGGCCGGCATCCGGTCCGCATCGCACCTCATCGAGACATGGGCGCCTCTCCTCGTTCGGATGGACTCGCAGCACCCCTCCGGCTGCCGCAGTGCCTAGACGGCGTCGAGGTACTCCTCGCCTTCTATTTCACTCTCGTAGGTGATGTCAATCTTCACGTTGGCGAGCTTGGCGGCCAGGCGCACGTTCTGTCCCTCGCGACCGATCGCCAGGGAGAGCTCCCGCTGCGGGACGACGACCGTGAGCTTGCCGTCGTCGTCGGGACCGAGGATCCGGACCGGCTTGGCGGGCTTGAGCGCCTCGGCCACGAACACCCGGATGTCGTCCGACCAGCGGATCACGTCGATCTTCTCGCCCTGCACCTCGTTGACGATGATCTGGATCCGACTGCCCTTGAGGCCCACGCAGGCCCCCACGGGATCGACCGAGGACTCGTAGGACGAGACCGCCACCTTGCTCCGGACGCCCGGCTCCCTGGCGATGGCCTCGACCCGGACGATGCCTTCCTGGATCTCGGGGATCTCCTGTTCGAAGAGCTTCACCATGAAGTTCTTGGAGGCCCGGGAGAGGACGATCTGGGGGCCCTTGTTCCCGAACGAGACATCTTCGATCACGGCCTTGATCCGATCGCCGTGCTGGTAGCGCTCGCCCGGGATCTGCTCCCGGGCCGGCATCACCAGCTCGACGTCGTCGTACTGGACGTAGAGGTCGCCCTTCTCGAAGCGCTGGACCCGTCCCAGGACCAGGAGGCCGATCTTGTCCTTGAAGTCGTCGTAGGTCCGCTTGCGCTCGGACTCCCGGAACTTCTGGATCATCACCTGCTTGGCGGTCTGGGCTGCGATCCGGCCGAAGGAATCGGGAGTCTCGTCGACCAGCACATGGCCGCCGATCTGGATCGAAGGATCGACCTTCTGGGCGGCCGCCAGATCGATCTCCAGCCACGGGTCGTCGACGTCCTCGACCACGGCCTTGTGGACCCGGACCTTGACCCCGCCCGAGAGGTCGACCTCGAAGCGATCGTCGGGGACCTCCTCGTCGGGCTCGAGGAACTTCTTCTTCCAGGCCGTGAGCATGGCCGACTTCAGGGCCTCGACCAGATCCTCGCGCGGGATCTTGCGCTCCCGGTGCACCTGTTCGATGACTTCTTCCAGGTCCAGTCCACTCATAGACCCCTCCGGCCCCTACGGCGACGACTCTCGGAACTCGATGGCACGATGGACCTTGCGAACGTCGTCGAGGCGGCACTGCTGCCTCGATCCGTCCTCGGCCTCGATGACAAAACCCGCTGGGTCGGCTTCCACCAGCGTCCCCACCAGCTTCTCGACCCCGCCGGGCCGGGCCTCGCGGAGCTGGACCTGGACCTTGCGACCCAGGTTCCTCCGGAAGTCGGCCTCGGAACGGATGGGCCGGTCCAGCCCCGGCGAACTCACTTCGAGCGAGTAGCCGGCCGGGAACGGATCCCCGGTCTCCTCGATCCTGGCCCCTAGGGCCCGAGAGACCTGGGCGCAATCGTCGAGACGCACGCCCTGGGGACCGTCGACGAAGATCTGGATATTGGGGCGCTTGGGGCTGCCGCCGAGCAGGAGGTCGACGAGCTCCAGGCCCAGGGAAGCCAGGATCGGCTCGAGGAGGACGCGGACCCGGTCGAGACCCGCTTGATAGCGTGGATCCATGGGCGTTCCTCCTTTCGACATAGCCCGCCGGACCGGAACTCGCCCCACAATGAAAAAGAGTGGCGAGGTGGCCACTCTTCGATTGCGCAGCCGATCGCGGTTCGACGCTCCCACGATACCACGCCCCCGGGAAGCCCGACAAGGTCGCGATTCGCTGCGGGGTCGCCAGCATCGGATCGGCCTAACCGGGTCGACTCGCCCGGCCGGACCCCGAGGCGCCTGGGAGGTGAGGCGAGACTTGCTCCCTTGGAAATCCCGGAGGCACCCCGCGACTTGCTCGTCCGGCCGGAGGGGGCTCCGGGGGATCCCTCCCCCGTGACCGCGGCCGGACACCTGGTTCCTTCGTGGCTCGTCACGGTCTGTGCCCACGACGCCTCTGCGAGGAAACTTGCGACTTGCTCGTCCGGCCGGAGGGGGCTCCGGGGGATCCCTCCCCCGTGACCGCGGCCGGACACCTGGTTCCTTCGTGGCTCGTCACGGTCTGTGCCCACGACGCCTCTGCGAGGAAACTTGCGACGCCCTCGTCCGGCCGGAGGGGGCTCCGGGGGATCCCTCCCCCGTGACCTAGGTCCCGCCCGCCGCTGCCTTGGAGGCCTCCAGGGAGGCCAGTGCCCGGTCGGCGGCCCGGATCCCGCCCTCCAGGGTGGCCCCGAGGCCAGGCCCCGAGGCCGTCCAGGCTCCGGCCAGGAACAATCCTCCCGGGGTCCCGGGATCCTGCAGCACTCGCCCCTCCCCGAGTTGCCACCGGGTGACCGCAGGATAGAGCCCACGCGAGGAGAGCCGCAGCAAGGCGGAAACCAGCTCGGGGTCGTGGTAGCGATGGACCTCTTCGCCGGCATCCACCGCCCCTCCGAGCACGCTGACCACCCGATGGACCACCGCCTTGGCGAGGGCCTTGCGCCGTAGTCCCCAGCTCCCGCCGGCGGCCGGGAAGTCGAGCGAGGCGGCGATCCGGATCAGGCCGCGCCCGGGAGGGACCACGGTGGGATCGACGGCCGTCGGATGCACCACCATGACGGTCGACCCGTCCTGGTCCGGGGCCCGGGCACCCCGACCCAATACGGTCAGGTAGGGAAGGCCGGGAGGCGGCGCCTCGATACCCCTCTGGACCAGGAAGGGGGGGGCCACCAGGCGCATGCCGAGCACCCGCTGGGCCTCCGGGCACTTGATCTCGGCCGGCATCCACTCGCCATAGACCGCGGCCGGCGGCGCGGTGGCGACCACGGCTCGCCCCCTGAGTCGGAGACCTGCTGCCAGCTGGACTCCCGCGACCCTCTCGGCCTCGACGAGCAGGTCGGAGACCCTTGCTCCCATGACGAACTGGACGCCCGCCTTGCGGGCCTCCTCGGCGAGCAGTTCGATCAGGCTCGCGAAGCCGCGGCGGGGCACCCAGGCTCCCGCCAGGTGGGCCCTGGCCAGCGGCAACTCGAAAGCCGGGACTGCCTGGGGCTCGAGGACCTGGAGACGGGCGAAGGAGTAGACGACCTCCCGGAGGTCCTCCCTGCGGAGGTGCTCCCGTGCCACGGCGTCGAGGCTGGGGCACTCGGCTCCGTCCGCCTCGTCGAGGGCGCCCACCGCCTCGATGAAGGACCGGTAGCCCTTGCCCTCACCCGGGAACAGCTCGTCGACGGCTTCGGCTGCGGCCGAGAGATCCTTCGGGAGGACCAGGGTGCGCCCGTCCCCGAACTCGTAGCGGAGCACGGGATCGACCGGCACCAGTTCGAGCCGGGAAGCGGGATCGACGCCGATCTCCCGGAGGCCGGCCTCCAGCCTGGCCCGATCGTCGATCCAGAGCGGCCCCAGCTCGACCCGATAGCGTCCGACCGGGCAACCGGCCAGGGCGCCACCGACCCGGGCATTGGCCTCCAGGACCAGGACCTGGGCACCGCCGCGAGCCAGGCGCGCGGCCGCGGCGAGACCGGAAAGGCCTCCACCCACCACCAGGACGTCCGGGCGATCCAACCGTCTCCTCAGGACCGGAGTGACGACTCGGGCTTCCGGGAGCGAACCACTCCCGGGCCGACTCCCCTACTCCTTCGGCATGGCCGACACAGTACCGGACCCGGCGGGGTGATAGTAGCCGAAAAGCGCGAGGGCCGCCCGGCGGGTCAGACCCTCCACCGCCAGCAACTCTTCCAGGCTGGCCCGGCGGACCGCCTCGAGGTCCCGGAAATGGCGGAGCAGGACCTTCCTGGAACCGGGCCCGATCCCGGGAATCCCGTCCAGGCCGCTCTGCAGGCTCCGCCGCTCGCGCCGGATCCGGTGGTGGGCCAGGGCGAACCGGTGGGCCTCGTCGCGGATCGCCTGGAGCAGGAGCCGGGCCGGATCGTCGGGTGCCAGGAGCTCCCCCTCCCGGTCCCCGGGCCGGTGGATCCGCTCCTCGCGCTTGGCGAGACCGACCAGCGGCAGGTCCCCGAGGCCCAATTCCTCGACGAGCACCCGATGGGCCGCCGCCACCTGCCCCGGTCCCCCGTCGACCATCACCAGGTCGGGAAGTGGCAGCCCCTCGTCCAGCACCCGCCGGTAGCGTCGCCCCACCACCTCCGCCATGCAGGCGAAGTCGTCCTGGCCCTCGACCGTGCGCACCACGAAGCGCCGGTACTCCGAGCGGGCCATCCGACCGTCGAGTGCGACCACCAGCGAGGCGACCTTCTCGGTCTCCCCCAGGTTGGAGATGTCGAAGCCCTCGATCCGGGCCGGAGCTTCCTCCAGGCCCAGGACCTCGCGGAGACGCTCCACGGCAGCTTCTCCAGGGCCCTGCCCGCCTTGGCTCTCGAGGTAGCTGGCGGCGTTGCGGAGCGCCATCTGGACCAGCTCATGACGCCGCCCCCGTTCCGGGACCAGGATCGAGACGGCCCGACCGGAGGCTTTCCGGATCGCCTCCTCCAGGGCGCCCTGGTCGCGGGGAGGATGGGAGACGAGCACCGCGCCCGGGACCCTGGCCCCGTCGCCGAGGTAGCGGGTGGCGAGGAAGGCGGCCAGCACCTCCGGGAGCGGTTCGTCGGTGGTGACCATCTCCCTGGAACTCGCCTCCATGCGGCCCTTGCGGTATTGGATCTCCTGGATGCAGGTAGTGGACCCGCGGCGATCCGCGGCCACCACGTCCTCGTCGAAGGGAGCCCCGGCCGATTGCACCCGGCTCGGCTCCGAGAGTCGGCGCAGGCCTGCGATCCGGTCCCGGAACAGGGCGGCCCGCTCGAACTCCATGCGACCCGCGGCCTCGGCCATGCGGTTCTCGAGGTCCCTTAGCACCGGCTCCACGTCGCCCCTCAGGAACCGCGCCGCATGGGCCGCCAGCTCCCGGTAGTCGGTGCCGTCGACCTTGCCCTCGCAGGGACCGGCGCAGCGCCCCACGTGGTAGCTGAGGCACAGGTTCGCCTTCTGGAGCCGGGCGGAGGGGAAGGAACAGTCGCGGATCGGGAACAGCCCGGTGATCAGCTTCAGGGTCCGGCGCACCGAAGCCGCCGAGGGATAGGGGCCGAGGTAGGTGGCCCCGTCGTCGAGACGTCGCCGGGTCACCAGGATCCGGGGCCATTCCTCGGCGGTGATCTTGATCATCGGGTAGGACTTGTCGTCCCGGAACGCCACGTTGAAGCGGGGGCGGTGGCGCTGGATCAGGCGGTACTCGAGGATCAGGGCGTCCGCCTCCCCATCGGTGACGAAGAAGTCCAGGTCCCGGGCCCGTGCCACCAGGCGTGAGGCCTTGTCCGGCTCCGAGGCGGAGGCCCCGAAGTACGAGAGGACCCGGGCCTTCAGGTCGACCGACTTGCCGACGTAGAGGACCTGTCCCTTGGCGTCCTTCCACAGGTAGACCCCGGGTCGATGCGGGAAGGTTTCCGCCTTGGCCCGGAGCCGTTCCGCCGCCTCCGGGTCGCTCCCGTCCCGGCGCCGACTCACGATCCGGGCACACCCGAACGCCGGCGCCCTTCGAGCACCAGGATCCGGTCCCGGTACCGGGCCGCCACCTCGAACCTGAGCTCGGCTGCGGCCTCGTTCATCTCGGCCCGCAGGAGCTCGATCAGGGCCGGGATCCCACCCGGCTCCGGCTCGAGGGTCAGAGGGTCTTCCACCTCTCCGGGCATGATCGAAGGCGCGATCGCCTTGGTGATGGCGGTGGGCACGATCCCGTGGGCCTGGTTGTAGGCGCGCTGGATCTCCCGCCGGCGGTCCGACTCGCGAAGCGTCTGTTCGATCGCCGCGGTCTTCCGGTCGGCGTACAGGATGACGGTCCCGTGGAGGTTGCGGGCGGCCCTGCCGCAGGTCTGGATCAGGCTGCGGGCGGACCGGAGGAAGCCCTCCTTGTCGGCGTCGAGCACCGCCACCAGCGAGACCTCGGGCAGGTCGAGACCCTCCCGGAGCAGGTTGATCCCGACCAGGCAGTCGTAGGTCCCGAGCCGGAGCTCGCGCAGGAGCTCCGCCCGCTCCAGGGTCTTCACGTCGGCGTGCATGTACCGGACCCTGACCCCGAGATCGCGGAGGTACTCGGTCAGGTCCTCGGCCCCGCGCTTGGTCAGGGTGGTGACCAGGGTCCTCTCCCCGACCTCGGCGCGGGCCCGGATCTCGCCGAGCAGGTCGTCGATCTGGCCCTCGCTCGGGCGCACCGAGATGGCCGGGTCGATGAGGCCGGTGGGCCGGACGATGAGCTCCACCACGTCCCCCCCGGAATGCCGGGTCTCGAGATCGGCCGGGGTGGCCGAGACGTAGCACCGCTGGTGGGGGAGAGCCTCGAATTCCTCGAACATCAGCGGTCGGTTGTCGAGCGCCGAGGGGAGCCGGAACCCGAAGTCGACCAGGGTCTCCTTGCGGGAGCGGTCGCCCCGGTACATCCCCTGGATCTGCGGCAGCGTCACGTGCGACTCGTCCAGGAAAAGGATGGCGTCGGAAGGGAGGTAGCTGAGCAGGGTATCGGGAGGCTCGCCCTCGCCGCGCCCTGCCAGGTGCCGCGAGTAGTTCTCGATCCCGGAGCAGTATCCGAGCTCTCTCAGTTGTTCGAGGTCGTAGCGGGTCCTCTCCCCGAGACGCTGGGCCTCCAGCAGCTTGTCGGACCGGCGCAGCACCTCCAGGCGCTCGGCCAGCTCGGCCTCGATCGCCTCCAGGGCCTTCTCCCGACGATCCTCGGGGACGACATAGTGTTGGGCGGGATAGATCACCAGGCGCTGATGGGTTGCCACCCTCTGGTTGGTGAGCGGATCGAACTCGAGGATCGACTCGAGCTCGTCGCCGAAGAACGAGAGCCGGAGCGCCGTCTCCGACCCGATCGGATGCAGCTCGACCACGTCGCCCCGGGCCCGGAAGGTGCCCCGGGCGAAGGCCAGCTCGTTACGGCTGTACTGGATCTCGACGAGCCGCTCGAGCAACTGGTCGCGGTCCATCTCGAGGCCTACCGAGACCTCCACCGCCAGCTCCCGGTAGACGTCCGGGGAACCCAGTCCGTAGATGCAGGAGACCGACGCGATAATCACCGAGTCCCTGCGCTCGAACACGGCCCGGGTGGCACGGTGGCGCAGCCGGTCGATGTCCTCGTTGATCTTGGCGTCCTTCTCGATGTAGGTCCCGGTCTCGGGGACGTAGGCCTCCGGCTGGTAGTAGTCGTAGTACGACACGAAGTACTCGACGGCATTGTCCGGGAGGAACTCCCGGAACTCGTTGTAGAGCTGGGCCGCCAGGGTCTTGTTGTGGGTGAGCACCAGGGCGGGACGTTGCAGCTCCTCGATCACCTTGGCCATCACGAAGGTCTTGCCCGACCCGGTGACCCCGAGCAGGGTGCGGTGCTTGCCTCCCCCCGCCAGGCTGGCGGCCAGGCGGCGGATCGCCTGGGGTTGGTGCCCGGCCGGCTCGAAGGGCGCCTGGACGCGAAACGGTTGCGAGCCTCCGTGGCTGGACCGGGAGCCGTCCCCTGGCGAACTCACCGGCTCTTCCGACCGGAACGGGTCGGCCTGGTCCGCGGTCTCCTGGCCTCGGCACCGGGATCCCGGGCTCCTCCCCCGGCCAGCAGGTCGCGGGCGAGCCCGAGGCTCTCGGGTCCGGTGTCGCCGGCCAGCATCCTGGCCAGTTCCCGCTCCCGCTCCTCGCCCCGCACCTCCCGGACCGAGACCCGGGCCCGTCCCGCTTCGACCGTCTTCTCCACCAGCATCTGGTGGTCTCCGGCGGCGGCCAGCGCCGGCAGGTGGGTGACGCACAAGCACTGGCAACGCCGGCTCACCGCCCGGAGCTTCTCGGCGATTTTCAGGCCGGTGCGTCCCCCGACCCCGGCGTCGATCTCGTCGAAGACCATGATCGGCACCATGTCGAGCTTGGCCATGGCGGCCTTGAGCCCCAGCATGACCCGGGAGATCTCGCCGCCCGAGGCGATGGCGGCCAGCGTCCCTGGAGGCTCCCCCGGGTTGGTGGAGACGAGGATCTCCGCCTTCTCGAGTCCGTCGGCCCAGAGGTGGAACGTCCCGGCGGGAGTCCGCAGCCCCTCTCCGGCCTCCTCGCGCACCAGGCGCACCTCGACTTGCGCCTCGGGCATGGACAGGTCGGCCAGGTGTTCCTGGATCTGGGAGCCGAGCGCTGCGGCCAGCCGATCCCGGGTCGCGGAGACCTTGGGTGCCAGGGATTCGAGCTCCACCACCAGCTCGGATCTCCTGCGCTCCAACCCCTCCGCCGCATGGGTCTCGCCCCGGATCTCCTCGAGCCGCTTCCCGAGTTCCTCGCGGCGGGCCAGGACCTCGACCGAGGTGCGTCCGTACTTCTTGGTGAGGCGATGGATCCGGGCCAACCGGTCCTCGACCTGGCGCATCCGGTCCGGATCGAGCGAGATGCCCTCGACGTAGCGCACCAGGTCGTCCCGGAGATCGCGTCCCAGGCCGGAGAGCTCCAGACCTCGGGCCGCCAGCTCGTCGAGCCGGGTGCTGGTCCTGGCCAGTCGCTCCAGCTCGCCGGTGGCGCGCTCCAGGCCGGCCAGGGCCCCGGGAGCCTCGTCGTCCCCCTCGAGGCAAGCCAGAGCCTGGGCCACCGCCTCCCGCAGACCTTCGGCCGCGGCCAGGGTCCGGAGCTCGTCCTGCAGCCGGACATCCTCGCCGGGACCGAGCTCGACCTCGTCGATCTCCGCCACCTGGTAGGACAGGTGATCCCGCTCGATCTCCCGTCCCCGGGAGGCGTCCTCCGCCTCGGCCAGTTCCCGGTCCACGGTCCGGAACTCGGCAATCCGCTGGCGGAGCCTGACCACCTGCTCATGGTGGCTCCGATCGCCGAAATCGTCGACCAGCTTCAGGTGCGTGCTGCTGCGGAGGAGCAGCTGGTGGTCATGCTGCCCGTGGAGGTCGACCAGCAGATCGCCCAGGCCCTCGAGGACCCTGCGGGTCGTCAGGCTGCCGTTCACCAGGCAGCGGTTCTTGGCCTCCCGGGAGAGCTCCCGGACCACCACGAGCTCCTCCTCGACCGGGAGACCGGAGGCGGACAGGTAGTCCTGGACCTCGCGCTGTCCGCCCACGTCGAAGAGGGCTTCCACCCGGGCCGCTTCCTGCCCGTGGCGGATGATCGAGGTCTCGGCCCGCTGCCCCAGCACCAGGGCGAAGGCCTCCAGGAGCACGGATTTGCCGGCCCCGGTCTCGCCGGTGAAGACCACCAGCCCCGACCCGAACTCCAGGGTGAGGCGATCGATCAAGGCGACATTCTGGATCAGCAGGGACCGCAGCATGGGAAGGCGGGGGCAGGACGCTGAACATCCGTATCCTAGTTTGTTGGCAGCTCGCCCGCAAGGGGCTCGCTCGCGGGCCTGCTACGCCTGCGCTGCTTCCTCGGGCGGAGCCCGAGGCGCTCCGGCTGCGCATGCCTCGATCCACATCCTGAGCTGAGGAGCCCCTTGCCGCGAGCGCAGCGAGCCCCGGGGGGTTTGGGGGGTCGCCCCCCCCAAACCAAGCCGCGGCAACCCGCAGGGTTGCTACGGGACGTCGGGGGCGTGGCGTAGCCACGGCCGCGGCGTCCCGTGCAGCTCGCTCGCGGGCCTGCTACGCCTGCGCTGCTTCCTCGGGCGGAGCCCGAGGCG
>CAYOHP010000138.1:16134-17186 GCA_964403795.1 uncultured bacterium
CTCCGGCTGCGCATGCCTCGATCCACATCCCGGTGCGAGGAACCCGGACACTACCTCCAGCGGAGATGGGTGACGGTACCGACCACCGGGGTGAGGGATGGCAGCAGGCCGCCTCCCACCCGGAAGGGGTTGCCATCCCCCAGGGTGCGGTCCGGCCACCAGATCCGCAGCGACCCGTCGTCCCCGACCACGGCCAGGGCGTCGCCGGTCCTGGACCAGGCCACGAACTTGTCGTCGGACGGTGACGAAACCTGGTGCTGCTTCAGGACCGCTCCGGTGATGGCATTGGCGACCTGGGTGGCCCCGTCCCGGACGAAGGCGAGCCGATCCCGGGTCGGGCAGAAGTCCGGATTCCAGGTCCCGGTCCCGTGGGTGGCGAGGCTACCCCAGGTGGGGATCTGGGGCTGGGATCCGGCCGAGCTGTAGATCGCGATCACCGCGCCGCTCGGGTCGTTGGTGAACAGCCGCGACGAGGTCCGGTCCCACGACAGGTGGGCCATGGCCCCACCCAGGAGGGCCGGGAAAGTGGTGACGGTGTGGCTGGCCGCGCCCTGGCCTTCCCCGGCGGAGACGATCTCGCCGACCACCAGGGCGAAGCCGCCCGGAGCCGGCTGGAGGGCCGCCATGTGGTAGCCGTCAGGGGCGATGGCCACCGTCCCCCAGTTGTTTCCGGCCGTGCCGACGATCCAGGTCGAGATCCGGGTGGGGGGCACCGCTTCCTGGGTCTTCAGGTCGAACTCGCCGATCGAGCCCTGCTCGTCGATCCAATCCCGCCAGAGGTTGGGACCCGAGGCGTAGACCAGGAGACCTCCCCCGGGCGCCTGGTCGGCCCCGGCATTCCCGGGAAGGCCGGCACGCCGGGCCCCGTCCGGATTCATCACCACCCGGGCCGAGGTGCCGACGATCACCAGCCGGCCCATGTTGGCGATTCCCGCCACCAGATCGTCCGAGCCCGCGATGGCGTTGGCGAGCTTGTCCTGCCGTGTCGGCCCCGGGAAGGGATCGTCGGTGAAGGCATCCACGGTCGGAGTCTCGGGATGCCCCGGTGCAAA
>CAYOHP010000139.1:0-16996 GCA_964403795.1 uncultured bacterium
AGATCCGCATGAAGATCGGGGTGCTCTTCGGCAATCCCGAGACCACCACCGGCGGCAACGCCCTCAAGTTCTACGCCTCGCTGCGCCTCGACGTGCGCCGCACCGGAGCGATCAAGAAGGGCGAGGAGAACATCGGCTCCAAGGTCAAGGTCAAGGTCGCCAAGAACAAGATGGCGCCCCCCTTCCGGGTGGCCGAGTGCGACATGATGTTCGGCCAGGGCATCTGCCGGGAGGCCGAGCTCCTCGACCTCGGCGTCCAGCACAACCTGGTCGAGAAGTCGGGCTCCTGGTTCAGCCTGACCGGAGGCGACCGCATCGGCCAGGGCCGGGAGCAGGCCATGCAATTCCTCACCGAGAACGTGGCGGTGGCCGAGAAGCTCGAGAGCGAACTCCGGGCCCGGCTCTTCCCGCCGCGGCGGCCGGCCGAGGCCGCCCCCGGCGGCAACGGGGCGACGCCTCCGCCCGTCGAGGCGATGGAGAGCGAGACCCGGAGCTCGAAGAAGGGCACCCGCGCCAGCTCCTGACGGGGGTCCGGGCGGACCCTGCCCAGGCCTGAGGCCCGGCTCCCCGGAGCCGGGCCTCTTCGCGACCCGGCGCCCGGCGACCGGCGACCAGGATCGGGAGACCTCCTCGGGGACTTGTCCGACCCGGGCTCGACCCGATCGACGGTAGGACCTGCCGGGCTACTCTGCCCGGGATACCGACCGGGTCCGCAGGCGGCGGGTCCGGGGGACGGGTCCAAGGAGTCCCGCACCGCCGTGTCCCTGCGCCTCGCCACCTGGAACGTCCGAGCCCTGCACCGTCCCGGGGCTCCCCCATGGCCCGACCTCCCCTCCATGGACCAGGCCCGGGTCGACGCCAAGCTCGACTTCCTCGAGGAGCGGATCCGGGCGGTCCGGCCCCAGGTGCTGGCGGTCCAGGAGATCTGCGATCCCGAGAGCTTCGAGGCCCTCCGGGCGCGGCTGGCCGACCTCCTGCCCGACGGCTACCTGGGGCCCCGCGGCGAGGGCTCCGGTCTCCGGGTCGGCATCCTGGTCGCAGGCAAGATCGAGTCGGCCACCGCCATCCAGGAGATCCCCGCCGCCGGTCGTTTCGGCTTCGAGGCGGGCGACCCACCGCTGCGCACCCGGTTCCGCAGGGCCGTGATCCAGGCCACGGTACAGGTCGGTGCCGAGACCCTGCGGGTCCACGCCGTCCACCTCAAGGCCAAGCGCCCCGAGATGCTTGCCGGGGAGGATCCCTCCCGGGATCCCAGCGCCACCGCCCGTGCCATGGGACGGAGCCTGGCGATCCGGTCCGCCGAGGCCGCCGGCCTCCGGGCCGTGCTCGACGAGACCCTGGCCGCGGCCGGCCGCGGCGTGGTGCTGATGGGGGACCTGAACGACGGTCCCGAGGCGGTGACCACCCAGATCCTGGCCGAGCCCCCGGGACCCGACGCCGCAGCGATCGACCCGCGCGGCAAGGGCTTCGTCAACACCCACGACCTGCAACGCAAGCGCACCCCGCGGCGCACGGCCTACACCCATGTCTTCGAGGGTCGCCCCGAAGCCCTCGACCATGTGATCGTCTCCAACGACCTGGCTGCAAGGTTCCGCCGGGTGCGGGTCTACAACGACTTCCTCGAGGACGCCGACGACGAGCCGACGCTGACCGACCACGGCCTGGTGCTGGTGGAGCTGGGATAGCGATCCTTGGCTACCTGCCGACCTCCTCCGGTGCTCGCCCTCCTGGTCCTCGGGGCCTCGGGCCTGCCGGTCGACGCCCAGTCCTGGCTCGGCAGTCCGGACCACATCGCCTGGCAGCGCACCGCGAGAGTCTGCCTCGCCAAGGTGCAGACCCTGGACGGGGCGCTGGAGATGTTCAGCCTCGACCACGAGGTGCCACGGGAAGCGCTCGTCTACGACGCCACCCTGATCACGTACCTCTATCGGATGGGGTACCTGGACGGCGGCGATGACGACTGTCCGTCCACCCGGAGCTGGCGGGACTACTGGCTCTCCGGGGACGGGATGGAGTGCCGGATCCACGGGAACAAGAAGCGGCCGAGAGCCAGGGACTCCGCCCTGCCGGAACGGCTCGTCCCGCCCCTTCGCCCGGTAGCCGGCGTGACCCCACCGGAGCACTACTTCGGGTCCAGCCACAACCGGTACCTCTACCAGGCGGCGGCCTTGCTCGGGCCCATGGCGCCCCGGCGGGAGCAGTTCGACCTGGCGGTGCGTCTGGCCCGCGAGACCGAACCCGACAGCCCGGGCGAAACGGAGGTCCATGTCGTCGCCGCCAGGTGGTATCTCGATGCCGAGAAGTGGAACGAACCCTCGGGGGTGAGCGGGACGGACGCGTGGAAGGGCATCCAGCACCTGGAGGCCGCTCTGGCCGTGGCGCCTCCCGACCCGGCCTCGGAGCTCTGGTCCGAGGTGACGCCTCGACTCCTCACCGGGTACTCGGCCTGGGGGGGCCTGAAGGAGCCTGTGCCGCCCGCCCACGGCCTGCTCGGCCCGTCCGGGACCCGATCGCTCCTGGCGACCCTGGAACGCTGGCAGGCAACCGCGAGTCCGGACTCCGCCGCGCTCATCGGGACGCGGGTCCGGCAGCTGAAGAGCACCTCGAAGTGACCAGGGAGCGGCTCGGCCTGGGAGTCTCCCCGGTGCCCTACCCTCGCGGGGCTCGGGGAGTCACCCGCCCGAGGGTCTTGGGTTCGACCCCCGGAAAAATAGGTTCCAGAGCGAGAAGCCGCGCTCCTCCTTGGTGACGGGAGCCGGGCGGTCGGCGGAGATGTCCTTCACGTCGCCGTAGGGGAGCAGGTAGCCGCGGGCACCGTTCATCACGTCGATGGCGGCCCTCGAACCCTTCCGCTCGTCGACCAGCAGCTTGCCGGCGTTGATGGACTCCATGACCGGCTTCACGTCCACCTCGACCCGGAAGCAGATCTCGCGCTTCAGGTCCCGCTCGATCTCCTCGGGGCTGTAGCCGAAGCTCGAGACCTTGTTCAGCACGATGCGGAAGCGCTCGGTATCGAACCCGGCCCGGCCCAGGAGGTCGAGGCAGCGGATGGTCCGGGTGATGGAGATGATGTCGTTCTCCATGACGCAAAGCACGTCGTCGGCCATCTCGAAGACGGTGAGGGTGGCATCCGAGAGGGTGGAGCGGGTGTCGACCACCACGTAGTCGTAGGCCCGTTGCAGTTCCTCGACGATCGAGCGCACGTGGCTCGGACCGAAACGCATGGCGTCCTCGGTACGGGCCGGGGCCGGGAAGAGGGCGAACCCCTGGGGCAGGTCGATCAGGGTCTCCTGCACGTCCATGGGGCTCACGGTCTCGGATCCGCTGGAAGCGATGGCATCGGCCAGCCGGTTCTGGCTGCGCTGGTCGACGAGCACGTGGCAGGCCCCGAACTCGAGATCGGCGTCGAACAGGACCACCCGTTTCTTCGAGAGGTCCCGCACCTTCTTGGCGAAGTTGGCGGCGAGGAAGGTCGTCCCCGCCCCTCCCCGGGGCGAGAAGAAGACCACCACCCTCCCGGACTCGTCCTGGCCCCGGTCGAAGTCCAGCTTCACGGCGTTGGCCTCGAGCTCGGCCAGCCGGGCCCGGGTCACTTCCATGACGGTGTCGGCGAAGAGGGGATCCTCGCTCATCATGGAGTCGAAGCCGAGCTTGTCGACCTTCAGCAGCCGGCTCGACTCGGCCGCCACCGCGTCGGCGGTCCGCCGCGAGCCCCGCAGCATCCCGATCTCGCCGAAGAACTGCCCCGGTCCGAGGTCCCGGTACTCGGGGTTCTCGGAGGACTCGGCGGAGATCTCGACCGAGATCTTCCCCGCCAGGATGGCGTAGAAGCAATCCGAGGCGTCGCCCCGCTTGAAGACATGCCGTCCCGCCTTGACCTCGACCTCCTCGAGCGAGGGCTCCAGACGCTCCAGATCGGAGGGCGAGAGGTTGCGGAAGAGCGGGAGGTTCTGGAGCAGATCGGACTTGCGGGCCATGGCGTCGTCTCCCTCGCCTGGCTCCCTGGAGAGAGGTTCCCAGCCAGGAGCGCTCCGGGGTAGTGTAGGCCCGGCCGTTCGCCATGGAGAAGACCACGGTACCCATCTGGGCCATGCTGCCCGCCGCCGCCCCCGAGTCCCACCGTCGCGCCTGGGAACGGGCCTGGAGCCGATGGTTCGAAGGTCGTCGGACCCGGCCCGCCACCCCCCAGGCCATGGGCGCCCAGATCGGGATCCTGATCGGCCTGCTGGTCGAGGACCCCGAGACGCCGCCCGAGTTCGCGGTCGGGATCGTCGACGCCCACCTCACCGAGGGGCGAGGCGCCCCCGATGGGATCGGGCCCCGGGCCCGACTCCTGCTGGCGGCGCTCCGGCGGGACCATTGGCGGGAGGCATGGCTGCCGGCGGCCCTGGTCGGCCTCCAGGAGGGCGAGGCGGAACTCCAGCCTACCGACCGCATCGAGCTCTCGGCGCGACTGCTCCGGGATGCCCGGGTACCCGCCAGCCAGCGTCCCCTGGTCATGGCGCTGGCCATGCTGGGACGCCCGCCCCGCCGCGACCCCGACCTGGGAGCGCTGGTGTCGGCCGTGCTCCGGGCCCCCGACGCCGATCCCTCCAGCCGGGCCGGCCTGGCCCGATTGGTCCACCGATCCGGATGGCTGGTGGCCCGACCCGGGGCCGACCACGGGCAGGACGGCCTCGACGACTCGGTGCGGGGCTCCCTGCGCCGGTTCCGGGAGGTGCGTCTGCTCATCCCCCAGCGGGTGGTCGACGCCGTGGCGGCGGAGCTCGCCGCCCTCGGCGATTCCCGGGCCGACGAGTCGGCAGCCTTGCATCTCCACGTGGTGTGATGTTCTCCTTGCCGCCCCCCGAAACCTGAAAGGCCGAACGCCAAGTGACCCAGAAGTTTCCCCGCGTCGCCTACTTCTCCATGGAAGTGGCCCTCGACCAGGCGCTGAAGACCTACGCCGGCGGCCTCGGCTTCCTGGCCGGCAGCCACCTCCGCAGCGCCCACGAGCTCGGCCATCCCATGGTGGGCGTCTCCATCCTGTGGAGCTACGGCTACTACGACCAGGTCCTGGGCCACGAGGGCGACGTCACCGTCAAGCGGATCCGCAAGCACTACCACTTCCTGAAGGACCCGGGGATCCTGGTGCCGGTCACCATCCGCGGCCAGCGGGTCCTGGTGAAGGCCTTCCTGGTCGAGCCCCAGGTCTTCGGGGCGGTCCCGGTCTATCTGCTGACCACCGACATCCCCCAGAACCCGACCCCGGCCCGATCCATCACCCACTCGCTCTACGACGCCGACGAGGTGATCCGGCTGGCCCAGGAGATCGTGCTCGGGCGGGGCGGCTGCCGGGTCCTGGAGGCCGCCGGGGAGCACATCGACCTCTACCACATGAACGAGGGTCATGCGCTGCCGCTGGCCTTCGAGCTCCTGAACCGGACGGGGAGCCTGCCCGAGGTGCGCAAGCGCCTGGTCTTCACCACCCACACCCCCATCAAGGCCGGGAACGAGGTCCACGACGTCGACCTCATGAGCGAGATGGGGTTCTTCGGACCCGGCGTCGGACGGGAAGCCGCTTCCGAGCTCGGGGGCTTCGCCTTCAGCCTGACCGCAGCCGCGCTGCGCATGTCGAAGCGGGCCAACGCCGTGAGCCAGCGCCACGGCGAGGTCGCCAACGAGATGTGGGCCCACGTCAACGACCGCTGCCCGATCATCGCCATCACCAACGCCCAGAGCCGGAGCTACTGGCAGGACCCGGCGCTGGCCTCGGCCCTGGCCCGGGAGGACATGCCCGGCCTGCTGGCCCGGAAGCGCGAGATGAAGACCGAGCTGTTCCGCCGGATCGCCGACGAGTCCGGCAAGCTCTTCGATCCCGACGTCTGTACGGTGGTGTGGGCCCGCAGGTTCGCGGACTACAAGCGGGCCTGGATGCCGCTCAAGGACAAGCCGTGGCTCGAACGGCTCCTGCGCGAGAAGCGCATGCAGATCGTCTGGTCCGGCAAGCCCCATCCCAACGACACCGGCGCCTGCGAACTCATCAACTGGGTCCAGACCGAGGTACGCGACCTTCCGGGCGCGGCCCTGGTCACCGGCTACGAACTGAACCTCTCGCGACAGCTCAAGTTCGCGGCCGACGTCTGGCTGAACACTCCCCGCAGGCCCAAGGAGGCCAGCGGCACCTCCGGGATGTCCGCCGCCATGAACGGGGCGATCCACGTCTCGACCCAGGACGGATGGCACCTGGAGTACGCCGACGAAGGGGTGAACTCCTTCTCGATCGGCGGGACCGGGCCCACCGACGAGGAGACCGACGACGAGGACCACGCCTCGATGTGCCGGATCCTGGAACACGAGGTCCTGCCCCGGTTCGCCGACCGGGAGCGCTGGGCCTCGACCATGGCCGCGGCCATGAGGTCGGTGGTTCCCTTCTTCGACTCGCACCGCATGGTCGAGGAGTACCAGACCCGCCTCTACGCCGACTGACGACAGGTCCCCGCCCCGGAGGGCTCCGGTTTGGTCGACCGGCGGCGCCCGGCCGACCGGGTTCGCCCCCGGTCGAAGACCGCGCTATCCTCGGTGGAGATGCTTCCCTCCTCCTCCGGCCCGGATCTCTTCCTGAACCGGGAGCTCTCCTGGCTGGCCTTCAACGAGCGCGTCCTCGAGGAGGCCCAGGAGCCATCGCTCCCCCTGCTCGACCGCCTCCGCTTCCTCTGCATCTTCTCGACCAACCTCGACGAGTTCTTCATGGTCAGGGTGGCTCGCCTCAGGAAGCACATGGCCGAGGGTCTCCGCCGGACCACCCTGGAGGGCCTCTCCCCCTCCGAGCTCTACCAGCAGATCTGCGACCGGGTCCGGGGACTGACCAACCGCCACCAACAGGTCTTCACCCAGGACGTGTTGCCCGCCCTGCGACGCGAGGGCATCGTGATCCACCGGATCCGGGAGCTCGACGAGGGAACCCAGCGGGAACTGCGCCGGAGGTTCCGCCGGGAGGTCGCGCCGGTCCTCACGCCCATGGCGCTGGACCCCGGCCATCCCTTCCCGCACCTGCTGGATCGGGGCCTGAACCTCATCCTGCAGCTGCGCCGCAATCCCCAGGACGAGAAGACGTGCTTCGCGGTGATCCGGCTGCCGGCGAGCTCGGTGGTCCCCCGCTTCTTCCCCCTGGGCGGGGAGCGGGGCAGCCATGAGTGGGTGCTCCTCGAGGACCTCGTGCAGGCCAACGTGGACGACCTCTTCCCGGGTACCCAGATCCTCTCCTGCGGCCCGTTCCGCCTCACCCGCAACGCCGAGCTGGAGCTGGAGGACGACGAGGAGCAGAAGCTGATCGACGTCGTCGAGGACGCCCTCGACAAGCGTCCCACCAGCGCTGCGGTGCGGCTCCAGATCCCCCGGGACGCGGCCCCCGACCCGGTCGGCCTGCTGACCGCCGACCTGAAGCTCACCGAGACCGAGATCTTCCGGGTCGAGGGCCCGCTCGACATCGGGGCCTTCATGACGATCGCCAACCTCGACGTCCCCCGGCTCCGGCGCCCCGACCACTTCCCGCGCACCATCACCCGGAACCAGGGCGAGAGCATCTTCCGGTGGATCCGCCGCGGCGACCGTCTCCTGCACCATCCCTACGAGTCGTTCGACCCGGTCCTGGAGATGGTCACCTCGGCCGCCGAGGACCCCAAGGTCCTGGCCATCAAGCAGACCCTCTACCGCACCGGGACCGACTCCCCGTTCGTGGACGGGCTGTGCCGGGCCGCCCAGAACGGCAAGCAGGTCACGGCGGTGGTGGAGCTGAAGGCCCGCTTCGACGAGCACTCCAACGTGGCCCTGGCCCGCCGGCTGGAGGAATCCGGCGTGCACGTGATCTACGGGCTCCTCGGCCTGAAGATCCACTGCAAGGCGCTGATGGTGGTGCGGCGGGAGGACGAGGGCCTGCTGCGCCGCTACGCCCACATCGGCTCGGGCAACTACCACGCCCGCACCGCCCGCCTGTACACCGACGTCTCCTACCTGAGCTGCGATCCCAAGCTGACCGACGACGTCGGCGAGCTCTTCAACATGCTGACCGGGTACTCCAACTTCGACGCCTGGACCCGCCTGTTGGTGGCTCCCCGGAGCATGCGCAAGAAGCTCGTGAAGCTGATCCGGCGCGAGGCGCTCCGGGCCCGCCGGGGAGACAGGGCCCGGATCGTCGCCAAGATGAACGCCCTGGAGGACAAGGAGCTGATCGAGGAGCTCTACAAGGCGAGCCAGGCCGGGGTCCGGATCGACCTGGTGGTGCGCGGCATCTGTTGCCTCAGGCCCGGGATCCCAGGCCTCTCCGAGAACATCCGGGTGCGATCCATCCTGGGTCCGTTCCTGGAGCACAGCCGGGCCTATTACTTCCTCGCCGAGGGTGCCCATCGGGTGTTCACGGGTTCCGCCGACTGGATGCCCCGCAACATGGACCGCCGGATCGAGGTCCTCGTCGAGGTGACCGATCCCGAGTGCAAGGAGCGCCTGCTCGCCGACGTGCTCGAGCCGAGCCTCTGGGACAACGCCCGTTCCCGGGTCCTCGATCCGGACGGGATCTACCGGCGCCTGCAGCCGGGGAATGCCGAGCGCTTCGACGTCCAGGAGGCCCTCGCCTCCGGCAAGCTACCCAAGCGGATCCGCACCTGGACCCTGGTCCGGGGAGAGCCCTCGCCGGGAGAGTCCGAGTCGGCCCTGACCCCGCCCTCCGCTCCCGGGCCCGCGCCCCTGGCTCCCGTCCCATCCCCCTCGGGTCCTGCCAGCCTGCCCGGAGCCCCCGGTGCCGCCGGCATCCCACCGCCGTCTCCGACGCCGACCTCGCTGGGAACCGCCTCGCCCCCTGCCACCGGGACCGCGATCGCCAGCCTGGAGCGGGGACCGGATGCCGGCAAGGCCGCTTCCGGATCCTGAGGCGCAGGATCACGCCGGCGTAGCCGGAGCGCCCCCGGCTCCGCCAGGGGACACTGCGAGGCGTAGCCCGTCGCTGGCGAGGCCCTTCTGGCCGAGCCGCAGGCTCACGAACTCAGCGGGCCGGCTTGCGCGCCCTCGACCGGCGCACGAAGGCCCGGTGGACCGAAGCCGGGACGTAGGGTCGCACCACGTTCTCCCAGCCCTTGGGCCCCACCAACCCCCGCACGAACGAGGACGAGATCTCGGCATACTTGCGGGGCGGCATCAGGAACACCGTGGTGATCTCGGGGTCGATGTCGGAGTTGATGATCCGCATCACCTGTTCGCTCTCGAAGTCGGCGGGATTCCGGATCCCCCGCAGGATGAAGTTGGCTTCCTTCTCCTGGGCGTAGTGGATCAGGAACCGGTGGGAGAAGCTCGTGACCTCGACGTTGCTGAACGGGGCCGCGGCCTCCTCCAGGAACTCGATCCGCTCCTCGACGGTGAAGGTCGACTGCTTCTCGGGATTCGCCCCCACCGCCACCACCAGCTCGTCGAAGAGCTGGGCGCCCTGTTCGATGACCCAGACATGGCCCCGGGTCACCGGGTCGAAGCTGCCGGCGTAGACGGCCCGCCGGAAGGGGCGGCGCGGCTTGCCCGGGCGGGTCATGGCGACCGCTTCCGGGAGGGGAGACGCTTCCCGGCTCCCTTGCCCCTGCCCCTCGGGGCCGCGGCATCGTTCCCGGCACCGGTGCCCTTCCCGCTCCCGGCTCCGAGTGCCAAGATCCGCTGGTACTGCCCTGCGGTGAGCGGCATGACCGACAGCCGGGACTGCTTCACCAGGGCGATCTCCGCCAGCGACGGGTCGGCCTTGATGGCGGCCAGCGTCACCGGGCAGGCCAGGGTGGGACCCGCCGCCAGGTCGACCGCCACCCACCGGTCCTCCTCGGAGGTCGGATCCCGGTAGGCGGTCCGGGTCACCTCGGCGATCCCGACCACGGCCTTCTCCTCCTGGGAGTGGTAGACCAACACGGAGTCACCGGCGGCCATCGCCAGGAGGTGGAGCCTGGCCTGGTGGTTTCGCACGCCGTCCCAGCGGGTCTGCCGGTCGCGGACCAGGTCCGGCCAGGAGTAGGTGTCGGGATCGGACTTCACGAGCCAGTGCCTGGCGGCCAAGGTCGCCTCCCGACCGGATCAGCTGTCGCGCCGGTGGTGGAGCAGGCGCAGGTAGAGCCCGGGATAGGCGCCCAGGAAGCGCTTGAAGGGCTCATGGGCCAGCATGTAGGCCTTCACCCGGGTGCCGGCCCTGAGCGAGTGCGGGGCGGCCCGGCTCTCCAGCACGTTGGAAACGCTGGCGGCCAGGTCGCCCTTGTTGTGGACCCGGACCACCCGGCCGTTGACGATCTCCTCGACCTTGCCCTGGGCCACCAGGTACCCGACGCAGTGCTCGGTGCCCTGCCGGAGCAGGGTCTCGCCGGGTTCGAACTGCACCAGGTCCATGAACGACTGCAGCTCGGTGCGCTGGGAGGCGTTCATGTCGGAGAGCACCGGGTGCTTGTCCATCAGCGGCCAGGACTTGAGTCCCCGGTTCACGAACAGCCGGGCCATCTGGTCGAAGATGGCGGTGCCGCGGATGAACTGGAGGAAGTCCTCCTTGGCCATCATCAGGACCTTGAGCTCGCTGATGGCCTGGACGTCGGCGGTCCTGGGGATGTCGAGGATGAGGCTCGTCTCCCCGAAGTAGTCGTACATCCCGTAGACCTTGGTATCGGTCTCGGTCTGGGCCTGGATCACCTTGGCCTTGCCCGCCAGGATCATGTAGAAGTAGTCCCCGGGATCGCCCATGCGCATCACCAGCTCGCCCGGGCGGAAGGTCCGGGGCTGCACGATCTCCGCGAACTCGATGGCCTTCTCCACCGGCAGGTGCCGGAAGTGGTCCACCGCCCGCATCGCCTGCAGCCAGTTCAGGGCCTCCACATGGGCGCCCTGGGCCACTTTCAGCCGCATGGTCCCCGACAACCCGAGCGGTGCCATCTTCAGGCCGCTGCCGGGAGGGATGGCCTTCTTGGTGGTGTGGACCAGGTAGAGCCGCTTCTTGACCCTGGGCGGCAGCTTGGAGAGCACCGCGGGCGAGGTGTGCAGGGGCGGGATCCCCGCTTCGTGGATGATCAGGTCATGGTGCCAGGGGTATTCGATCAGATCCTGGGCGCGACCGGGATGGATCACCCCGAGGCCCTCGAGGTTCTTGATCTGCTCCGGGTCGTTCAAGGTGTCGGACGAGTACACCATGCTGCGTCCGCCCAGCCAGGTCTCGAACCGGATGGTCGGGATCGAGTGCAGGTTGTAGTTGAAGACGAACTTGGCGCCGTTGATGCGGACCGGCTTGCGGATCGGGACCGGGTGGAACTCGAGGACCGCGTGGAACCGCTCCTTGGGGAGCCCGGTGATCGCCTCGGCCTTGCGGAGGAAGCTCTCGTAGATCGTCGGGGTGGAGTAAAGCCGGATCCGGTTGGCCTGGAGCGCCTTCTGGAGGGTCCCGCCGTCATGGTCGGCGTGACAGTGGGTCAGGATGATGGAGTCCACGCAGCGGGCCGGGACCTCCCGCTCCGCCAGCCAGTCCGTGGTGTCGACCGGCGGGTCCACCATGATCCCCCGGCGATTGACCCACAGGATGAACCCGGTGGTCCGGCCCTTGGGGTCGAAGCCGTGCCCGGAACCCAGGATCGTCACCCCGAAGAGCGGCGGCTTGAAGACCGAGCGCCGTTTGTCGGTCTCCGGGAGCCTCGCCGGGAGGCTCAGGTTCCCCGGGATACGGATCGGGCGACCCGGTCCCTCCGGGTCATGGACCTCGAAGGAGCCGTCCTCCTTGCGGGCGATCCTGAGCCCGTCGACGCTGGTCTCCATGTTGACCTCGTCGAAGAGGAAGAAGTCGACCAGGTCCTCGATCACCATGGGGCGGCTGGGATCGAACGGGTGGCGGCGGAAGTAGGCCATCTCCCGCTCCAGCTCGGGGTACCACTCGTTCTGCTCCTTGCCCCCCTCGATCTCGCTCCGGAGATCGATCTCGTGGGGCCCGAAGAGCGACTCCTGCATGAAGCGCATGAGCCGGTCCTTCTGCTCGTCGGTGCAGACGACCTTGGCCTTGCGCTTCTTCAGGAAGAAATTGAAGTAGATCGGGAATTCCATCTCCGCGAAGCTGATGCCGCGGTCGTAGCTGAAGAACTCCCGGGTCAGGACGAAGATGTTGGCGACCCCGGTGGGCGTGCCCATCGTGTCCTTGATGGTCTCGGGCGGGGCCCCGAACTGGACCGGGCCGCGCGAGGTGACGATGATCATCCCGCCCCTGGGGAGGGGCGTGGGGACGAACTTCTCCACGTTGCCGAGGCGTCTACCGGTCATGGTGCGAGGTATCCGCACTGTACCGCCCGGACCCCCGAGGGGGAAGCATCCCGACCGCAACCGCGACTCCCGCCGCATGCCGGCGACCCGGGGCCGGGATTTGTCGCCCTCCCGGCCATCGCCTCCCCGCGACCTTGCAAATCCCGGCGGAACGGGCGCAGGATGGGCCACGGACAAATCGGAGGGAGACCCCATGCTGCAGCGCATCCAGAGCTTGCTCGGCAACCAGGCCGAGAGCCTGCTCGGCCATACCTCGAAGACCATCCCCCGCGAGAAGCTCACCCTTCCCGGCCCCGATTTCGTGGATCGGGTCTTCGCCGCCTCCGACCGGCCCAACCGGGTCCTCGGGAACCTCCAGTGGCTCTACGGCACCGGGAGGGCGGCCGGGACCGGCTACCTCTCGATCCTGCCCGTCGACCAGGGGATCGAGCACTCGGCGGGCGCCTCCTTCGCCCCCAACCCCGACTACTTCGATCCCGAGAACATCGTGAAGCTGGCCCTCGAGGGCGGCTGCAACGCGGTGGCCTCCACCCTGGGCGTGCTGGGGATGGTGGCGCGCAAGTACGCCCACCGGATCCCCTTCATCGTGAAGATCAACCACAACGAGCTGATCTCCTACCCCAACACCTACGACCAGACCCTGTTCGCCAGCGTCGAGCAGTCCTTCGACATGGGAGCCGCGGGGATCGGCGCCACCATCTACTTCGGGAGCCCCGAGTCGCGCCGCCAGATCGTCGAGATCCGGGAGGCCTTCGAACGGGCCCACGAGCTCGGAATGTTCACGGTGCTCTGGTGCTACCTCCGCAGCTCGGGCTTCAAGACCGCGGAGAACGACTACCACGTGGCGGCCGACCTGACCGGCCAGGCCAACCACCTCGGCGTCACCATCGAGGCCGACATCATCAAGCAGAAGATGCCGGAGAACAACGGGGGCTACAACGCCCTCAAGTTCGGCAAGACCCACAAGAAGGTCTACGAGCAGCTGAGCTCGCCCCACCCCATCGACCTCTGCCGCTACCAGGTGGCCAACTGCTACATGGGGAAGATCGGCCTGATCAACTCGGGCGGGGCCTCGGGTGCCAACGACCTCGCGGATGCCGCGGCCACCGCCGTCATCAACAAGCGGGCCGGCGGCATGGGCCTCATCTCCGGGCGCAAGGCCTTCCAGCGGCCGATGAAGGAAGGCATCGAGATCCTCAACACCATCCAGGACGTCTACCTCTGCAAGGACATCTCGGTCGCGTGACCGGGGACGATCGGGGGCGGAGCGAGGTTCCGGGGCCGCATCGACATAGGCCCGGCCCCGGGACCCGCCCGTGAGCCGGGGATCCCGCCCGACCGCGACGCCCCCTCCCGATCGGCGTCCCCTGCTCGCCGGCTTCCTCGTCCTGGCGCTGGCGGCCCTGCTCTTCCTGCCCTCCGGCTCGCAGCCGACGGATCCGGTGCCTTCCGGGAACCTGCCGCCCGCGGACTTGCGATTCGAGATCTCGCCCCCCGGGCTCCCGGGCCTGAACCTGGTGGTGGTCGAGCCGGACCGCAGCCAGGGCCGTTTCGATCCGTCCCGACCGCTCACCTTCGATGTCAGCGGGAAGTACCACTGGACGGTCACGGCCCCGGGTTACCACGCCGCCGCCGGCCACTTCGAGCTGCCGCTGCCCGAGAGCGAGCGGACCGTCCGGGTGGAGCTCGTCCCGCTCGGCAGGAAGCCCGGTACCCGAGGAGTGCGCTAGACTGGATCCGATCGCATGAAGAAGCCCGTCTACCTCGTCATCCTGGTCCTGGCTTTCGGTGCGGGCACCCAGCTGCCCCGGCTGCTGGGCCCCCGGGACCCGATCGAGGAGATCCGGGACCAGCTCCAGCACTTCGCCGAGGAGCCCCTCCACCGCCCGACCGGGCGAGCCGCCGACGAACTCCGGAAGGCCTTCGCCCCCCTCAAGGGCAAGGTCCCGGAGGGGAAGGCCGCAGTGGTGGTGTACGGCTCCCCCGGCTGAGGGGCCTGCCGCCTCTATGACCCCATGGTCGATGGGGTCGCCAGAACGGAGCCCACGATCCAGGTGATCCACCTGAGCCTCGCCACGCCCGAAGGCAGGACCCATGCGGCCGCCTTCGGGGTCGGCAAGATCCCGGCGACCTACATCTTCGACCCCACCGGGACGCCGCTGGCCCACTTCGAGGGGCCCAGGATCGACACCGACCTCAGGCGGACCCTGGCCGTGCTCGGAGTCGTCCCCCCGGCGCCCGCAGGCGCGACCGGCTCCCCTTGAGCGCCGCGCTCCGCCGGGAACTGGTGGAGATCTGCCACCACCTCTACCGGCGCTTCTACCTGGTCGGCGGGGACGGCAACGTCTCGGTACGACTCGACGAGCGACGGTTCCTGGTGACCCCCAGCGGACGCAACAAGGGCTTCGTCACACCCGAGGAACTGGTCATGGTGGATGCCACGGGGCGCCCCCTGGGCCAGGGCCGGCCCTCCTCCGAGACCGCCATGCACCTGGAGGTCTACCGCCAGCGCCCCGAGATCGAAGCGGTGGTCCACGCCCACCCCCGGGCGGCCACGGCCTTCGCCTGTGCCGGGATCGCCCTCGACAGCTGCCTGATGACCGAGAGCGTGTCGCTGGTGGGAACCGTCCCCCTCGCCCCGCTCGCCTTGCCCTCCACCGACGCCCTGGCGGAATCGATTCGCTCCCTGGTCCCGCGGACCCAGGCGATCCTGCTCCGGAGCCACGGGGTGATCACCTACGGCCGTGACCTCATGGCCGCCTACAACCTGATGGAGGCGGTCGAGCAATTCGCCGAGGTCCAGCACCGGGTGCTCCAGCTCGGGGGGGGCTCGGTGCCGGCCGAAGCGGCCGTCGAACTCAAGGCCCTCAGGGCCCGCTACGGGTGGAGCGACCCGATCGTCCCCTGCGACCCTGCGAGCCCCCTCTCCAAGCGGCGGTAGCGATCTCCGAGCCGAGCGAGGTGGAGGCGCCCCGTCGCAGGCCTACCTCTGCGCCACCATCCGGAGTCGTTCGATGGCGTCCCCGAGTCCGTCCTTGACGCTCCCCGGGATGGCGGCGTCGAACCGTTCCTGGAGGATCGGGAGGGCCGAGACCGAGCCGCGCTCGGCGAGCGCCTTGGCGGCGGCGTACTGGGCGATCTCGTCGCCGTTGGTGAGGAACTTCAGGAGCTCCGCCTCCCACTCCGGGGCCGCCAACCGGTACATGCTCTGGATGGCCGCCGAGCGGATCGCGGGGGTCTTGGCCCCCGACATCTCCCGCAGCTTGGCGTGCACCCGCGGCTCGTCGAAATGGCTCAGCATGTCGAGCAGGCCGGCGATCTCGGCGCTCACCAGGGTCTTGTCCGAGAAGTAGCCGAGCAGCTTGCCGATCGCGTCCTCGACCGCCCGCACCTCCTTGAGGATGTCCTCCCGGGTCGCCGGCTTGTTGGTCCAGTCCTGGATCTTGCCCTTCAAGGGGTCGAGCTGGGTGGCGAAGGAGGCGGCGTAGACCAGGCCACCGACCACCGTGAGCAGGATCAGGACCAGGAAGGTGAGGACGCTGCCGCCCCCGGCGGCGGCCCGGTCCCAGGCCGCCTTCATCGCCTGGGCGGCCGGCGCTACGCCAGCGTCCGGAGACGCCATGAGTTCGGGGAGCAAGGCTTCGAGCTCGGGCTGGGAAGGTCCGTACTGGGCACCCGAGAGGATCGCCACCTTCTGGAGGGGCGGGGCGGTGCGCAGCCGATCGACGACCCCGTTCTCGATGGGCCATCGATCCCCGAGGCCGAGGAGAGCGCCCATGAGCAGCGCCTTGGTTTCCTCCTCCAGTTCGTCCTTGCCCTTCTCCATGGTCTGCCGGAGCAGGCCCTTGGCCTCTTCCTTGACGTTGGGAGGACTGCGCAGCAGGAAGGCCTGGCTCATCATGGCGTCCCCGCTCACCGGCTTCTCGACCATGATCTTCAGGTAGGCGGCCGGCGGCTGTCCCTCGGCCACCTGGGCCGGGACCGACACGACGCAGGAGAGGCCGATCAGCAAGAGCCCGAGCAGGCTCCCGACCCGAGCCCGAGGGCTTCCGGGCTGGATTGCCCGACGAAAGGTGCGGTACGCTCCCACGGGAACCTCCCTCGGTCTTGGCAGTGCTGCTCTCGAACCGGCGGGAGCGTACCACGGCCCGAAGATCGGGTCCGCTGCAACGCAGGGCGCACGGACCCTGGAGGACTCCGCTCCCTGGGAGGCGCGATGGCCGAGGCGAGCTACGGCGTCCTGGTGGTCGACGACAACCCCGATGTCCTCGACATCTACGTGACGTATTTCCGGGAGGCCGAGATCCCGGTGCACTCCGCCCGGAGCGTCTCCGAGGGACTCGAAGTGCTGCGCCGGGAGAAGATCGGCTTCCTGGTCCTCGACCTGCACATGCCGGGCACCACCGGGGACGTGGCCCTGCTCAGCCTGCGCCAGACCCACCCGGACATCCGGGTGGCGGTGGTCTCGGGGTTCCTCGACGAGGGGACCGAGAAGCAGCTCCGTTCGCTGGGCGCCTCGGCGATCTACCACAAGCCGGTCCGCCTGGAGCAACTCATCACCGAGGCCCGGGTCTCGATCGAGTACCTCGAAGCCCGGGACGCCCGCCGCCGCCGGCTCTAATTCGTTGGCAGCTCGGGCCAAGGCCCTCGCTCGCGGGCGGCTACGCCTTGTCGGGTAGCCGGGGGCGGTTGCCCGCCCCCGGCTCCCACAGAA